>NZ_CP069396.1:3649285-4262142 GCF_016887565.1 Archangium violaceum | reverse complement strand
GGGCACCCGAGCGAGTGAGGACGCACAGCGGCCCCACAAGCGCCACCCACCGCCGCCCCGGCAGGTCGGGTGCTCCTCCTCACCCCCGCCGTCGGATCCGCTTCCTTTCTCCGCACCCGCATGTTACCTCAGAGTTCATTCCTTCCCGAATACAGGGAGTTCATCCGCTCTGGGCGGTTCCTCCCCGAGGTGTCCATGTCGAACGCTCCCCAGGCGTGCCGAAGAGGGGCTCGTGTTGCCCATGGCGGGTGCCTCTTCCTCCTGTCCACCGTGCTGGCCGTGCCGCCGCACTCCTGCGCTGACGCAGGGGTCCACGCGCCGAGGTGTTCCGTGCCACGCGAGCCCCTCTCGGGGAGGTGGACACCTTCCCGTGGCTCGCACTCGATTCAATGACAGGAAATCCCATGCCTTCCACGCCCAGAGACACCCCACGGCGCGACAGCCCTCGTCGCCACGCACACCAGCCAGATGAGTTCCGCTTCACTTTCGAGGCGGGCGGCCAGCATTACGAGGTGACGGACCCACTGGTTCATCATCCGGACTATGACCCGCTGTTCCTGGCGTGGCGTCGGCCCGCCTCGGGAGGACCTCGCCGTCTGGTGCAACTCAAGCAAGTGAGCATGCTTCCTGGACGGGACGCCCGCCGCAGCGCGCGGGAAGAGGTGCGCCTGGCGACCCTCCTGCATCACCCTAAAATCTCCCGGGTGTATGACTTCGTGGTGCACAAGGAAACGCCCTACGTCGTCTTGGAGCACCTGCCGGGCTGTTTTCTGATGACCGTGTTGCATGCGGCGGCGCTCGTGGACCAGCGTCTCTCTCCGGCCTTTGCTGCCTACGTGGCTGCCGAGGTGGCGGATGCGCTGGAGTACGCGCACCACTGCGACGACGAAGAGGGGGCGCCGCTGCGCCTCGTGCACCGGGCTGTGGGGCCGCTGCGCATCCGCTTGGGGGCGGAGGGCCGGGTGAAGTTGTGCAACTTTGGAGCAGCCTATTCCGAGTTGGCGGGGCGTCTGGCCACACCCCTCGACTTGCTGCGGGGCGACCCAGCCTACATCGCCCCGGAACTACTGCGCTCCTTTCTCGCGGCCCATGAGAACCCAGTGGCGGCCTTGTCGCCGAGAGGGTTGGATGGCCGGGCGGATATCTTCTCGCTCGGGCTGGTGCTGCTGGAAATGCTCACGTCCAGCTACCCGTTGGACCCTTACGGGCTCGTGCCCAACCGACCCGCGACTCGCTTTCCGCAAGGTCTGCGCACCGAACGCCCGACGTGGATTGGGCTGGACGTGTTGTTCAACCGCGTCCTCACCTTTGGGCCCGAGGAGATGGAGCGCGAAACGGAGCGGGTCACCGAGCCGCTCCGCGACATCGTGCGCAAGGCCCTTCATCCCAGCCCCGACCTCCGCTACCGCACGGCCGCCGACCTGCGCGATGACTTGAGATTCTACCTCCGCACGTCATGCGTCTCCGGCTTCGGTCCCTTGGAGATGGCGGCGGAGTGCAAGGCGATTTTGAACGAGGCGGCCGAGCGGAAGTTGTTGGCGGCCCAGACTATTGAGAGGGGCGTCCTGCCCTCGGCGGAAGGGTTTCTCGACCATGGCTAAACAGACTCCACGCAAGCCCAGCCTCAAACGCGACGCTCGTCGGTCCCCCGGCGGCGCCAAGACCCGGGAGGTATTGGCCAAGCATCTGGGCGGAGTGGCTCGGGAAGCGCGAACGGGAACCCGGATGACCCAAGCGGATGTGGCCGAGCGGCTCGGCGTGGCCACCGAAGTGTACGGCCGACTGGAACGAGGTTTGTTACTACCGAGCGTGCCGACGCTGCGCAAGCTGTGCGCCGTTCTCCGAATGGATGCCAATGCCTTACTGGGTCTCACCTCGGGGGTGGCGTTCGCTCCCTTGGATGAGCCCGTGGAGGAGAAGCAGGAGAATTCTCCCCGGATGCGGCGATTGCTGCGCCACCTGCGGAGGCTGACCCCGACGCAACTCAACGCCGTGGGGCATGTCGCGAGCACGCTCGCCCAATCCACTGGAAGTTCCACGCGCCTCATGTCTCGGTCCACTCCCGATGAGGCCAGCTCCGGAGGACGGCACGCATGATTCCCGAAGAACTCATGAAAGTGGTCGGACAGGTCGCCCGAGAAGCCCGGGAACGGCTAGACATGAATCAAGCCGAGGTCGCGCGAGCGGCGGGAATTTCGCCGGTTGTCTACGGGCGAATCGAGCGCGGCATGATGCTGCCCGCCGTCCCTACCCTGCGCAAAATCGCGACCGCGCTGGGCATTTCAACGGATGTGCTGCTGGGCCTCGGTCCCAAAGATGTGGCGCGGACGCTGAACGAGCCCCCGCCCGAGGTGGCCTTGGGGGCCGAGCTGCGCAAACTGCTGCGCACCCTGCGGGCATGGCCGGATGAGAAGGTCCGCTTCCTGGCCCGCGTGGCCAAGTTACTGGACTCGCCTTCCGTCAAGGTGGAGTTCACAAAGGAGTCCGAGCCCGAGGACTGACGGTCGTTGAGGTACTGGAGTCGGAACGTGGAGCGCGTGCCTCAGAAGTGGGGAGGTGGCGCCGTGGAGGAGTGCATCCACCGCTCGATTTCAGCCTCCAAGCTCATGGCGGGCATCCCCGCCCACGAGCCAACCGGAGCGGTTGGATTCTGGTAGTGTGGGGCGCCTTTGGAGGTCTCCGGCGTGCTCCACTACCTTCCCCAACCCGGCGCCATGGTGGGTGCCTACGAACTCGTCGAACCGATTGGCCGGGGCGGTAGTGGGCTCGTCTACAAGGCGGCGCGCGGGGGGCGCCACTTCGCCGTCAAGGTGCTCAACCGGGCGGGGCTGGACGGCTGGGCGCGGCGCGAAATCACCGCCCTGGCTCACCTTGCGCTCCCCAACGTGGTGCGCTTCATCGGGTATGACTGGTGGCCCGAAGCGGAGCGCGGCTACCCCTGCCTGATCATGGAGTACGTGCCTGGGTTGACGCTGGACAAGTGGGTGGAGCGAGACAACCCCTCGACGCGTCAAGTGGTAACGCTCTTCTTGAAGGTGGCCCGAGCACTGGGAGAAGTGTTCCGGAGCGGGGTGCTGCATCGGGACGTCAAGGAGAACAACATCCTCATCCGCGAGGAGGACGGGGAGCCGGTGCTGATAGATTTTGGCATCAGTGCGGTGGAGGGAGCGCCGCCGGTGACCGAGCCCGGCAAGCTGCCGCCGGGGACGCCCGAGTACCGAAGCCCCGAGGCCGTGCACTTCCTCAGGGACGTGGCGGCGGGGGGAAGCTTTACCTACAGCCACACGGACGAGCTGTGGGCCCTGGGCGTGACGCTCTATTGGTTGCTGACGGACATCCTGCCGTTTGGCAACAGGATGCAACCGGGACTCCAGGAGCGCATTCTTGTGGAGGCGCCGCGCCCACCCCACCTTCTTAATTCGCGAGTCCCCGAGGCCGTCAGTCGGTTGTGCCTGCGGATGTTGGAGAAGAAGTTGGAGGAGCGTTTCCCCACGCATGACGAAGTCTGCACCGCCGTCGAAGCCCTGCTGCTGAGAGCGGAGGAGGAGGCCAGTTGGGACCTGCCATTGGTTGACCCCGACTCGCCCCACCGGGTGACGACCGTGGAGGAGCCGAAGGAGGACAGGCCGAAGGACGAGAAGGAGAGGGACGTTCGGGAGTGGATTGTCCACGAGCCCCGGCGAGGGCGCCCGCCTCGGGAGAAGCCCGCCGAACCGCTCGCCCAAGAGGAATGGCCTCTTGTAGGCGAGTTGAACGGGCAAGCGGCGCAGGCCGTGCGTGAAGCGTCCCTTGGAGAGGTCACCCCGGGAGAGGAGCAGGCAGCCGCGGCGGCACCGCCCCCGGAGGCGCCTGCGGGGCACGTGGCCGGAGAGACGGCGCTCCCGGAGTTGGTAGGCGCCAAAGTCCACGCCACCGCCGAGCCCGCCCCCAGCAGCACCTTGGGTGTGCGCCGCTGGCGGGGAGGCGCGGGGGGTTCAGGACCCGCGCCTCTGCGGGACTGGCTCCAGCGTTCTTCCTTGGCATCGGCGTTGGTGGCGGTGCTCGTGGCGGTGGCCTTCGCAGTGGGCCTGTGGCGCTCGCCAGCACCTGTCTGGGAAGCAACGCCCATTCTCCCAGCGACGCAGGTCACGCCCTCACCTGGCACAGCCGCCCAAGGAAGAGAGGCAGGAAGCGCCGTCCCCCTCCACGAAGTGGCGCCGCCGGGCAACCCGGCCGAAGCTGATAGGAGCGCGGCGCCCGTGAGGGTCCAATCATCCGCGTCCACACCTACCGCCAGGCTCCGCCAGGAGGACTCCCGCTTGACGCCCGAAAAGAAGCCCACCACACAGAAGAAGAGCAGAACGTCGCGTTGTACACCTACCCCTCAACGCGTCTGCACGGCGGCCGGTATCTGCTCCGTCGTGCTTCTGGGATGCACTAGCGCCCAGGTGCGACCGGAGGCCGCGTCTCTGGACTGTCCCGCTGGGTGGAAGGAGTCACACACCACGTTTGAAATTCGTGGTGGTGGGCCGGACACAACGGCCGTACTACAAGGCCACAAGGGTCATGCGGGAGAAATGCCAAGCACTATGAAAGAAGGTCCCTTTGCCGTGTACGTTACTCGGGACGAGTTCGGCAGTTCGGCCTGGAAGCTCCCCGTGGGCACGTTGCTGACTGGGACACTGATTGCTGGAGAAAACCGCTACTTTGGACGGTTCACTCAGGCGCAGACACCTGACAAGCAGACGTACCCAGTTTGCATACAGATTTATGTCCCCGTCGTGCAAGCCATGCCCGGAGGACTTCCGGATTGCCCCGTGGGTGTGGGCCAGTGCCCCGCGCCCGGAAGCAAGCCGGAAACCCTCAAGGTATTTAACCGCATGTACATACAGGGAACGAACCGTTTCCAATAGCGCCCTCGTGTTGGTCTGGCGCAGCCCGAGCCAAGCGCCGCCGCGTCGCGTCCCGAGCAGTTGGACGCGGCCCTGCTTACATTCTGGAGGTTGGTTTCTCGTGCTTACACTGTCTCCTGGCACGCTCTTGACGCTCGCTCTCCTCGCTGGCACCACTGAGGCCACCGAGTCGCCTCGCGTCTTCGAGTGCTCAGCGTCCTCTCGAATTGATTTGATGGCCGAGCCCACCGAGTTGGTCCACGGCGTGTGCGTTAATCCGGACGAGCCGACAACCTTTGTGTTTGATGCGCTGCTGCCCTCCGAGGCGGTGGTGCTTTTTGACAACCGCTCCGTGGATTTTGCACAAGGAGGAGCCTTCGTGACAGTCTACCCCAAGCGGAGCTTCTTGCCGGGAGAGCGGGTGAAACTGTCGGTGAGCTTCCGGGATGGGTCATCCCCAGAGAACGCAACCTTCTGGTTGGTGGGGCATTCGGCACGAGGGGCGCGGCGGGTGGAAGTGTTCCGCCATGCGCACTCGGCGGATGCGCTCCAGAGGGACGCCACTGCGGCGCGGGCCGAAGCGAACCAGTGCCAAGAGGAGAAGGCGCGGTTGCTTGCTGAGCGCATGGAGCCAGGGGGGCTCATGGGCGCCGCATGGCTGGAGCGCACTGGGGAAATTCAGTCCAAGGACATTTTCAACGACTTGAAGCAGTACTCAAACAACACGCTAACGGTGGAGGCGGCCAAGAGTTATAGTCATACAGGAGGTGTTGCGGTGAGGTTAAAGTTTCTCAACCCAGGCACCGAGTTATGGGTGGCGGTGAAGGTCATATTGAAGAGCTCAAAGGGCACGGAGGTAGAGTTTTCTGCATGGCAGAAGGCGGCCATCAATCCTGGAGACATCGGTTCTGTGGTGGTAGGCATCGCGAGGGCACAGGAGCAACTCGGCTGCCCCTGCACCCTCACGCTGATGGATGCACAAGAAATGCGCACCATTACACTGGGAAACATCACTTTTCCGGCCAGTCAAAGTATAGGACATTAAGAGTTTGCTTGAAAAATTGAAGGTCGATTGTCACTCGTGGCTGCATCTTTGTGGGGAATTCTGTCGTGGAACGAAGAGGTGCGACGCTGCTTCATGGCCGGGAATCGGCAATGTCGGAGGGGTATGTTATGTCCAGCGTGCAGACGGTGCGTAATGCACCGCCTCTCGAAAAGGATAAAAAATGAGGGACACATACTGTCCGGCATGCAGAACGCACTACAGCAGTGGAGCTAATCACAGATGTTCAGAGCTTGCGGCGATGAAAGAGAGGGCGAATCAATTGGAAAACTGCCTACACACATATGTTCGCAAGATCAAGGGTCAGAATTTATGGTCGTGCACCAACTGTGGGTTTGATTTCGTTCAAAATCCGAAGACCAAGCGCTAGGCTTTTTGTTGGCTTGAAGCGCCTAACCGAAATCCTCTCCGAACGAGGCGTCACCAAGGAGGAAGGTCCTCAGTACTTATTTTCGTTAGATGCTTTTCAGGGTAACCTCTGGGTTCGCCATGCTCGAAGAACTTATCCATTTCGTTGACCGACAGTTTCAGTTCCTCAACCGCCAATCGGGAGAGATGTTCATCCGTGAGTTGCGGCGCACACTTGATGCTCTCCGCCGGGAACCGCGTCTTGCGGCTATTTTTAACGATGAAAGGCGTGAAGCAATCGGGTACCAAACCGAATTCGAGCAACACTGTACGAAGTCGGTCGATCGCCTCAAGGAATTGCGCCAGCGCTTTGTCACTCTTGTCCCCGAACATGATGATAGCGCGACGCCGCGCCCCGAAGACTTCGACACAGGAGACAATTCGCGCTGGCATCGTAGCCTCGCTGCGTTCGATTATGTTGCAGGGCGCGAAGGCCCCGACGCCATTGGCGGCGCAGTGCATGACGACCAAAGCCGTCCAGCACAGCTCAGCAAAATCCTTTATCGGAAGATCCGGGACGTTCTTTATTCGCAGCCCCAGAAAGGCCCGCCACAGGGTCAGGCAGTCGTGACAGAGCCTATGCGCGAAAGCCTCAGTGTGCTGAATGAAGAACTTGCTATTGCTCGAAGGGACCACGTTCGCGCTTGGCGTATTTTCACCGATGCAGTGCTGACATCTTCTGGTGCCTCACTCCTGTACCTGGAGGCATTTTATACTCAGCTCGACTCCACCGTATTGGAAGGGGAGACTCTACTGGTGGAGCTGATTCGCTCTGGCGCCGATTTACCGGAAGCATACATGATGACAAAGTTCCTCTACGAAAGGCCCGAAGCCACTCATGACGTACGTAAGGAACTCGACGAAGCGGTAAGCAAGCTAAAGGCTGTGGCGGAGCGCGTTTATCAAGGATTTCGGATGCGCATTGGGACTACGCGCTCGCTCCTGGCTATTTTCGAACGATTCAAGGTGCGATGTGAATGGCATGACCGTCGACGGTTACTTGAGATTGCTCAGGGGGCGATGGCGCCGGCAGGCACCGGCAGGCGATCAAATGTAGAAGCAGTTCTGACTGAAGAACTAGCCCGCTATCTATTTGATCAGGGGCTCAACCCTATTACCGAAGTGCCCACCGCCGGGCTGCGACCAGATGTGCTCGGGGAGCGCCTCTACGTTGAAGCCAAGCAGTACTCCGATAGTAACCCCAGAAAATATCTTGTGCGCGGCATCCACCAGATGAATGAAACTATGGGACGACTTTGGGGCTCGAACTGCCAAGTACGCGAGGCATTCTACGTCGTCTTCAGGCTCGGAGGTGGACTCGTGCAAATGCCATCAGCGGTGCGACGCGAGGATTGGACCATTTATCCACGTGTCATTGACTTGGCTCCAGCTGATGTCTCTGGGAGTCGGGCGCAGCAAAGTATTGGTATCACGGAAGAAGAACTCCGAGCACGCGTGGAGGAGTAAGTGGATAAGAGCGTCTAAAGAAAATCCTCTCCGAGGGGGACACTCCCTCGGAGAACAGGGCCCAGTGCTGATGGGGACAGTTCGGCGCGGTATTGCCTATATCCTCGAATAAAAACCATCCATTCTTCCTCTCCGCACTATTAGTGGGCCCAACAGGGGTGGATGAACTCCGAAATACGTCAGTAACAGCGAA
Organism: Archangium violaceum; assembly: GCF_016887565.1. Classification (NCBI taxonomy): domain Bacteria; kingdom Pseudomonadati; phylum Myxococcota; class Myxococcia; order Myxococcales; family Archangiaceae; genus Archangium; species Archangium violaceum. The sequence continues at coordinate 4,254,140 of NZ_CP069396.1, read as the reverse complement.
CGCGAACTGGAGTTCCTTGGACGTTAGACATGATGTGCTCCCAGTTACCGGGAGTAAGTCCCAAGTCGGTTATGGTTTGCCAAGCTTGGCTTGTTCGTACATTGCCAACTTCGGTTGACCCAGCGCGAACAGTGGCGTAAACAGGGCAACCAGCTCGCAACACCAGAGAAAATGAGGGACAGCCCGGCGCTGGCAAGTGGTTGCTAAATGTGCCTCCGTGCGCTTCCTTTGCCAACCGCGTCAGATAACCGCACACGCTATCGTGATGGTAGTGAACATGTAATAACCGAGCGATTGCATCCCGGCGTGCCGGTCGAGAATCCCGAGGCACCGTGAATTTATAGCCGTTGAATACGTCTGGCCGCTCCACGCCCCCCACTTCTGACGCCATTGCCTCAATATAGAGAATCCATTTGGCTCGGTCCTGTGTGATTTGTTCTGGAGCGATTTTAAGTGTGTGGTGGTTTACTCGCTCTTTGATGAGTGCCTCAAAAGCGGGGTCGCGCAGTGTCTCGAGTCCCTCGAGGACGGAGCGCATGGATGAGTCGATGTGGTCATCAGAATTATTTGTCATATTGTGGGGCCTTTGGATGGCTTGGGTGATTAGAAGAGGCGCTCGCTAAAGAAACGGCAATTATCTCCAGTTCCGGTGTTTCCAATACTTTGGAAGACTCAACCCCACGGCGCTAGGAGTACCAACATCGCTCCATAGGCAGAAGCCACAACAGTCACATTCGACTTCAAAAACATACACGCCCGCCGGGCCATCGTCGGGATCTTCTGAATCATAAGTATCTTCGACAAGGGCCAGTGATTTTACTCCACAAACCGGACAGTCAACAACCGACTCCGCTTCCGGACGAGACGCCGCTGAGGCGATTGCTAACTCTTTGATCCTGGCGTCATCGCCTATTGAGAACGCATGCCCACGAATTGGACTTTCGTATGCCGCTCTCGCGAGTTCTTTGAGGATTGCGATTCGCTTGGGATTGTATCCTGCTTTGAATGAAGATGCCATTGCCCGAAGTGGGTGGATTCCCGAGTTTGTCTTAAGGCTGAGTAGCCAGTTTGGCTTTTTTAGCAACTTCGAGCGCATGATTGCCTGAACAAACGGGAGCAGGTGGAATCCAACGAATTGGTCTAGGGCTTGGTAGCGCAAGGAGAAAGTTCCTCGATGCCACAACCTGTTCCGGAGATAGTTCAATTTGTTCAAGGCATTTAGATGGGGTAGTATGGTTTTTTCTACCGCCCTTGGTAGCAACTTTGCTTTGTTTAGATCGGTAATGGATTGAACGGTGTTGCTGAATTGATGGCTCTTTAGTCCGAGTTCGGAAATATCGGAGTCAGTTAGTTTTCCTTTAATGGCTTTTATGATGGAGACGGAGTTGTTTTCTTGGGCGAGGAGTGGGTGTATTTTTCTGAGGATTTCTTTGCATATCAGTTCTGCAAAATGCTGAAAGTGAAGTATTGTCTCCGTGGCGCGCTCGACGTAGGTGATTGGGTAGTGGGTGTCGGAATATTGAACTGTGCTTGTTCCAATTATGCGGCTGAAGTCCATTCGGATAGGCTCATATGTTCCGCAAAATGCTCTCAGTCCGAGCTCTAGAGATAAATAAGCGAAGTCACGGTATCGCGAGTTCGGGTTGCGGTCTGAAAAAGAAAAACCGTCGGCCACGAGGGTGTCAGGGTCGGGAATCTTCGGAAGTTTAGGGGCCATAGAAAGTCTCCAGCAGAGCGTTCGACTGAAGTGTACCTGCTGAACCATGCGGAGGGTCTAGCTTGAAGCGAACGCGACCGCAGTTTTTGCTGCCCGAGAGAGTTCAGAAGGGGTATTGCGACCTGCTCATTCGAGCAGTGGTAATCAGTTCGCTTTTTTGTGTGATGTGCGATGCGTCTTCCTGATTGGTGTATGTTGGTGTGGTATTTTTCTTGAGAATGAATCGAATTAGGCTGTGTGATTTTTTCTTCCTATTCAGTGAGGCGCCCAAGGGGACCAAAAAAGGACCAAACCGAATGGACGCGAATGGACGTGCCTGGACGAGTAGGCGTCCGCTTTTCAGAGGGGAAACGGGAGAGTGACTCTGAGTTCATGGGAAGGCGGCTCTGCCCCCGGCGGCTTCGATTCCCGCCGCCTCCATGCGTGCACCGGACCATCGCGATCACCGATTCCGGAGCAAGCCGATCACCGATTCCGGAGCAAGCCGATCACCGATTCCGGAGCAAGCCGATCGGTGACACGGACGTAGGGATGACGGATGCAGTCCAAGGGGTCATCCCCGGAGTCATGGGAGCGGAGAAGACGCTGGACGTCACATGGAAGCAGGCTGCCTCCCTCGCAAGGAGGAGGACCTGGCCGCACCGAGGATGTCCATGAGGAAGCTACGAGAGATTCTGAGACTACACCTGGAAATGGGACTGACCGGCAGGGCGATAGCGCGCAGCTGCGGACTGTCACCGAGCACGGTGAGCGATTACCTGGGCCGGATAAAGCTGGCGCGGCTGAACTGGCCACTGCCGGCGGAGCTGGACGATGACGCAGCTCTGGAGCAGCTGCTCTTCCCCGACGAGCACAAGCCGAAGCTCAATCGCCCGGAGCCCGACTTCGCGCGAATCCACGAGGAGCTTCGGCGCAAGCACGTCACCAAGCAATTGCTGTGGCAGGAGTACCGGGAGCAGCACCCGGATGGCTACCAGTACAGCCAGTTCTGCGAGCACTACGCGCGCTGGTGCGCGCAACTGTCGGTGACGATGCGGCAGACGCACCGGGCCGGAGAGAAGGGCTTCGTGGACTTCAGCGGGGATGGGCTCGAGCTGGTGGTGCCCGAGACGGGGGAGAGGCAGAAGGTGAAGCTCTTCCTCTTCGTGCTGGGCGCCAGCAGCTACACCTACGTGGAGCCGGTGCTGGGGGAGGACCTGGCCACGTGGGTGGGCTGCCACAGCCGAGCGCTGGAGTACTTTGGCGGCGTGCCTCAGGTGGTGGTGCCCGACAATCTCAAGGCGGCAGTGCAGCGGCCTGACCGGTACGAGCCGGAGCTCAACCCCACCTACGCGGAGCTGGCCCGGCACTACGGTTTCGCCGTCATTCCCGCGCGCGTGCGCAAGCCGCGAGACAAGGCGAAGGTGGAGGCCGCGGTGCTGCTGGCCGAGAGGTGGATTCTGGCCGTGCTGCGCCACCAGCGCTTCAGCACGTTGCAGCAGGTGCGCGAGGCGGTGCGTCCGTTGCTCGAGAAGCTCAACGAGCGCCCCATGCGCAAGCTGGGCAAGTCGCGGCGGCAGCTCTTCGAGGAGGTGGACCGGCCCGCGCTCAAGCCCCTGCCCGCGGAGCGCTACGAGCTGGCGTGGTGGAAGAAGGCGCGCGTCAACATCGACTACCACATCGAGGTGGACGAGCACCTCTACAGCGTGCCGTACCAGTTAGTGGGCAAGCAGGTGGAAGTACGCGCCACCACGGCGTGCGTCGAAGTCTTCCTCGCAGGCCGTCGCGTCGCCAGCCACCCGCGCGCCAGCGGGCCGCGGCCGACGACGCTGCCCGAGCACATGCCCAGCTCGCACCGCGCCCATGCGCAGTGGACGCCCTCGCGAATACTCGAGTGGGCGGCCAAGGTGGGCCCCTCGACTGCGGCGCTGGCCGAGGAGCTGATGCGTCGGCGCAAACATCCCGAGCAGGGGTTCCGCGCCTGCCTGGGCCTCATCCGCTTGAAGGAGAAGTACGGCCCGGAGCGGTTGGAGCGCGCGTGCGCGCGTGCGCTTCGGCATCGTGCCTGTACCTACGGCAGCGTCGCCGCCATCCTGCGCAACAAGCTGGAAGCCGTGGAGCCGGTGGCCGAGGAGCGCGCCGCGCTGCCCGTCCACGAGAACATCCGCGGCCCTGACTACTACCACTGAGGTGAGAGTCTTCCTCCCCCTCGGGCAGTCCTCGAGCTCTCTGCCCCGGGGGAGCGCGGCGTCGCGCGGTGCGCGCCGCCGCGCGCTATCGCCGAGCTCGCTCACACAGAGGAAAGCCATGCTGATGAAACAGACACTGGAGAAGCTCAAGGCGATGAAGCTGCTGGGGATGGCCAGCTACCTGGAGGGGTGGCTGGACGTGCCTCCCACGCAGGACGTCAGCGCGTCCGAGTTGCTCGGGCTGCTGGTGGACGCCGAGTGGACGCAGCGAGAGAACCGCAAGCTCTCCCTGCGGTTGAAGAACGCGAAGCTGCGGCAGCCGGCATGCGTGGAGGACATCGACTACGCCCACGCCCGAGGGCTGACGAGGGCCCAGGTGGTGGAGCTGGCCTCGTGCCGCTGGGTGGCCGCCCACCAGAACGTCCTGCTCACCGGGCCGACGGGAATGGGCAAGAGCTACCTGGCGTGCGCGCTGGGCAACAAGGCGTGCCGCGAAGGCTACACGGTGGTGTACCGCAGGGCCTCCCGGCTCTACGACGAGCTGGCCCAGGCGCGGGCCGATGGCACCTGGCGCACGGTGCTGCAGCGCTTGTCCAAGGCGCACGTCTTCATCCTCGACGACTTCGGCTTGGAGCCACTGACGGCCAACGAGCGAAGGGACCTGCTCGAAGTCTTGGAGGACCGGTGTGGAACTGCTTCCACCGTCATCACCTCCCAGCTCGATCCCAAGCAATGGCACGCGCTCATCGGTGATGCGACCGTCGCCGACGCCATCCTCGACCGGGTGGTCCACAACGCCCACCGCATCAAGCTGATGGGCGAGTCCATCCGCAAGCAGCATGGAAAGTTGACGACCGAGCCGAAGCCGGAGAAGTGAGGGGCACCAGCGTCGCTCCGCTCCGATGATCGGCTTCGTCCGGAACAGGTGATCGGCTTCGTCCGGAACGAGTGATCGCGATGGCCGGAATACGCACCTCCACGCAGAACAACCCGCCGTTTTGAGCCGCGCCCTTTCCTATCGAGGGGGCGCGGTAACAGTGTACGAGCAGTTCGATCGCGTCGACAATGAATCAGTCGCGCACCTCGTGCAAACCCTCCAAGAACTCGCGGAAGCTGTCGGCGACATGGTAGATTTCCATCTCAATCGTCACCAGGACGACACCAGGCTGCCCGGGTGAGTTCTCTCGATAGTCGAAGCACCGGTACTCCCCTCCTGGAGTCGTACCGAACGGGTAGATGCCTGACGGGACGTAGGGCTTGATGAGTTCGTACGTGGTGGAGATGGCATACGCGCTCTCGTGCCTGCCCGAGGTAAGGGTCAGCATGTTGTTGAAGACGTTGGCTCCCTCTCCGATATCGAAGACATTGGGCTCTGGAGCCATCCCGTGGCGCAGGTGGGCGGTGCTCCTGTACTCCTCTGGCAATCTCACCCCCCAGGCCGCTTCGAGCTTTTCAATTTCGTCCGGCCCAACGACAGGACGAGGTCCCTTCCAGACGTAGTCCCTCCAACGGACTTCCATGCTAACGTTCTCCCTTCCTGGCGGACCTCGGGTGTCCGCCACCCCAAATGGACATGCCGCCTGTGTGTGGGTTTGCAAGTCGATGCACCTCCCGCCTTACGAGCTGCATTCTTCCTACATCCTGATGGTGGTGCCAGACGTAGCCTTCTGGTGCCTCTGCCGTATGGGACAGCCGCGCGATCTCCTCACGGGAGAGGCCCAGTCGCCGCGCCAGGTCGGGCTCGGCCTCTATCGCCTCGTACAGCCGCTTGTTGGCTGCCTTGAAGTGCAGCTCGGGCCGAGCGCTTCCAATATGGACACTCTCCAATAGTCAGCCGGGGCGCGATCCTTGCCCTGAATGGGAGTCTTCGCTCCTCAAGAGGACGGGCGTCGTTCCGCTCACACTTCTCACCAGCGGTGTCACCCGTACTCCATGGGCAAAACGCAGGGACACCTGGAGCTCTGGCCCTTGCGACTTCACCTCCACCCGGTCTCCCGGGGCGAGATGCGACACCTCCAGCAAGGCGACCTGGGCATCCTGCACGTCGAGCGGCCACACGGCGGGAGCTGGGGCGAGTGCCTCCGGCTTCACCCTCGGCCCCGAGGCCGAGCACCCTGCGAGCAGCACCGCCCACAGCACGGCCATGACGCGCGGTGCCCACGACAAGCCCGGGGTTCTCATGAACGAAGAGAGAGCGCTGAGGCCGAGGCTGCGGTGGAGAGGAAATCGGCGTCGGAGCAAGTATCCATGGGGGCACCGTATCACTCCCCTTCATGCGCCAGCGGCCGGTGGCGAAGCGTGGGGAGAGGGAGGGGAGGGCCACTGACGGAGCCAAGAGGGCTGTGCGCCGGGCCGGTGGCGAGGCGGTGCAGCCCTCTTCAGGCACACGCCGGCCCAAGCGGCCCACCCAGCAGGGGGGGCGGTAAGGAGCGTGGGCTCGTGGGGCAGCGTGACGGCTTGAGCCTCAACACCACGCGCTCTGGGGGGGCCCTCGCGCCGGGGCCAGCCTCGCACCTGCAGTGGCCAGGCCCAGGTGCTCCACAATCGCTCGCACTCCACCCCCTCCCTTCACATACGCCAGCACCTTTCGCCTGCCTCCACTCCGCGGACAGGCGAACACGTCGATGCCTCCCTTGCGCGCGCTCCGGAAGCTGCGCAGCTGCGTGTCCTCGCGCACCCCTGGCGCGCCCAGGCGCTGGAACTGCTCGGGGCGCGTGGCTACGGCGGCGCCGTGATCCTCCCCGAGTTTCGCGCCACCCCCTTCGCCGAGACCGCGCCAAAGGTGTTTGGCGCCGACGCCAGCGGGGTGCCCCACATGAGGACGACCAGTTACAACATCCTGCGGTGGGAGACCGCTGGCATCGAGCAGGCCACCGTCGTGTTGTTCTGGATGCCGTTCCAACTCGCCCCCGAGGGGGATCCGTTGCCCGGGTTCACCACCCGGGCCGAAGTGAGTCGCGAGCTGGCGAGGGCGCCCGCGCGGATCGTGCTGGGCATGCCGCCCGGTGCCCTCTCGAGCTCCCATATCCGCTACCACGCCCACCAGGGCGGCGTGCCGATCCACGACACGCTCGAAGACACTGTCGCTGCGGCAGTGGCGTGCTGCTCCGCCTGAGCCGGCGGGCATGGGTGGGTTCAGGCTGTGAGCAAGTCGGGAGACCCGGAGCGCGCGCTCGGGGAGGCTGGCAGCCCGGTCACTGCGTGGGATTGGAGTGCGTCACCTGGATGTTCGTCCCGCCGACGGTGCGCCCCGCCATCCCGGCGTGGTTCACGAATGCCACGAAGGCATCCACGGCGCCGGCATCGAGCGGCTGTTGCCCACAGAGGCTGATGTTGCCGCTCGGGCAGCTTCAAAGATGGACGCATCGCAACCGGAAGGCCCCACGTTGAGCCGAGCACGCCGCGTGGCCCTGCACCAGTGTGGAATACGGCCTCTGTGGAGGTGAGGTCGGGTCAGGCGCCTGCGCGTCTTTCGGTGCGCCGCGCGCGAAACACGCGGCGCACCGATTCTCCTACCGAGACCGCGCTGAAATCAGGGCACATCGCCCCATGGCGCCCGCTTGCCCGGTATCGCGGACAGCTACTCAGAGTCCGTTGGGGACCACGGTCACGGTGCCGGATCCCCTGTTGGTCAGGATGAGATCGGCGTACCCGTCCGCGTCCATGTCCGCGGTGGCGATGGCGTTGAGGCCAGGCGAGGCGCCGGTCGTGACGACGGTGCCCGAGGTGAAGCCTCCGTTGCCGTTGCCGGTCATCGGGCGGACGCCGCCCGAGGCCGTTGTAACGAGGATGTAGGCGTCGAGCTTGCCATCGCCGTTGAAGTCATCGGCCACGACGCCCAGCGCCGAGTTGGTGGCCGTAGTGGCCGCAGCGGCGGACTGAACGCCGCTCGCGAAGGTGCCGTTGCCGTTCCCTTTGAAGAAGAAGAGGTACCGGCCGGCCGCGCCGTTCGAGAGGATGTCGAGCGTGCTGTCGCCGTTGGCGTCGCCGAAGGCGATGCCCGCCGTCTGGCCGCTGACGGCGTTGGTGTAGGAGACTGGTGCGGCGAACGAGCCGTTGCCCTGGTTGATGAGGATCGACAGGCGTGCGCTGGCGGGGCTCGTCACTACGAGATCGGAGAAGCCATCGCTGTTCAGGTCACGGCAGGCGATCGTCGACTGCACGCCGCCGGTGTTCGGGATGCCGATGAGCGTGGGCGCGCCGAAGCTGCCCGCGCCGGTGCCGAAGATCACGCTCACCTGGCTCAGGGTCACGCTTGTCGTGGCGATGTCAGCCACCCCGTCGTGATCGAAGTCCCCGGTGCAGAGGTGGACGGAGCCCGGGGTGCCGGTGGTGAAGCTCGTCGGCGCGCCGAAGGTCCCGGGCGCGCTCGGGCCCAGGTTCTTGTAGACGCTGATGTTTCCGTTGGTGAGGAGCAGGTTGGTCTGGCCGTTGACGGTGACGGCGTCGAGCCACCCGTCGCCGTCCACGTCCACGGCCACGACCGCGTTGCTGGAGAGCGAGGCGCTCCCGTAGTTGACCTCCGACTGGACGCTGGCGTCGCCGTTCCCCAGGAAAACGGAGAGCGAGCCGGAGGGGGTCAGGATCGACCCGGATTCGGCGTTGGCCACCAGGATGTCGAGCTTGCCGTCGCCATTCACATCGGCGACCGCCGGGGCCAGCGGGTTGTGGTTCGCGGGGGAGCTGACCGGCGTGCCGGGGACCTGGCCGGTGGGCGCGGCCTGGCAGGTGCCGCTCGAGCAGATCTGACCCGTCGCGCACGCGATGCCGCAGGCGCCGCAGCTATCGGCGTCGCTCTGGAGGTTCACCTCGCAGCCGTCGGACGAGTTCCCGTTGCAGTCCCCGAGGGTGCCGGAGCAAGCCTGGCAGTTGGTCCCCTCGTAGGTGGGAGCGCACGCGCAGGTGTAGCTATTGATGCCGTCGGTGCAGGTGCCGCCGTTCAGGCAGGGGCTTGCGGCGCACTCGTTGATGTTGGTCTCGCAGTTGGTGCCGGTGAAGCCGGGAGCGCACGCGCAGGTGTAGCTATTGATGCCGTCGGTGCAGGTGCCGCCGTTCAGGCAGGGGCTTGTGGCGCACTCGTCGATGTTGGTCTCGCAGTTGGTGCCGGTGAAGCCGGGAGCGCACGCGCACGTGTAGCTATTGATGCCGTCGGTGCAGGTGCCACCGTTCAGGCAGGGGCTTGTGGCGCACTCGTCGATGTTGGTGCAGGTCACGCCGTCGCCCTCGTACCCCGCGTTGCAGGCGCAGGTGAAGGAGCCCACGGTGTTGGTGCAGGTGGCGTTTTCGTTGCAGTTGTCGGTACCGGCGGCGCACTCGTTGACGTCGACGCAGGTGCCGCTCTGGCACGTGAGGCCGTCGCAGCAGGGGACCGTGGCGTCGCACGGCGCGTTCACGGGCAGGCAGCCCTGGCCGCTGCACGTCGGGTCGTAGAGCGGCGAGGTCGGGTCGAGGCTGGTGACGTAGTCGCCGTTGTGAGCGCTGTGCGCGTTGATACACGCCTGCTCGCTAACACGGACGATCGTGTAGGGATGAATCGTCGAGCTGGTCTTGTGGCAGAGCTGGACCTGACCGTTGACATCGAAGTAGTTGCACTGCTCGGCGGTGAGCGCGTCATGGCTCTCGCCCACGGTCTCGTCGCCTTCGTGGCTGTCGGCCTCGGAGGGGTCAGTGTTGGCGCAGCCTGCGAGGAGCAGGGCGGAGAGAATCGGGATCGTAAGGTAGGAGAGAGCGCTTTTAAGGTAACGCATGTTTGGGTCTAGTCCTTTATTCTTGTATACGCGTGAGGTGCCGCGCGCAGCACTGGCCCTAACGGAGAAGCGTCAGGTCGTCAATACAGGATCGATGCCATCGTGGAATGGAATACGGCTTCGGGAGGTGATGTCGAGGCAGGCCCCTGCCCGTCTTTTGGCGTTCCGGCCCGGTATCTCGGACACCGCGACCCTGAGCACAACGGACCTCGGACCCAGTCTCCATCTGCCGCTGCTGCTGCCTGAGCGCCTCGGAATCTGCGGAGAATGAGCATCACCATCCCGAGCGATTGCGGGAGCGGTTGCGGAGGCGGCCTCTACTTCGGCGGGTTCTTGAGCGACCCTTCCAACTCTGCGACCTTCGCTGCGAGCTCTGCGGCGGCCTTCCTTGCGGCTTCAAGCTCGGCGAGCTTTTGCGCTTTCTCTGCCTCTGCCTTCGCGCGCGCCACGTTCTCTTCCCCCGCCAGGCCGGCGCCATTTCCTCCTCATTCCCATGCGCAATGGAGCCCGTTGAACACTCCTCCAGGCTTGTGTGAAAGGCTTCACTCCCAGTCGCGACTGTGTTCTCTCCCAGGCGTAGGGCTCTTGTCGGGAGATTCGATTGAACAGATCACGGATGACGCGCTTGGGCATCATTTGCGTATAGGCGGGAGAGAAGCCATGTAGAGGGTGAGGGCAGGAGCGGAGGGGCCGAGAAGGGCCGCTGCCGGGGCCAGCAAGGCCGAGCGCCGCGCGGGTCCCCCTCGTGGACGGCTGCTTGCTCTAGCCGGCGGAGGCGCGGGCCCTTGGATTGAGGCCATTCGGCACACCGAGGGCCGCCTTGAACCTCCAGCTGTTGGTCCAGCTCGGCTTCTAACGATTCACGCGCGGCAGCCGGGTGCCGATGAAGTCCGCGACATTGAAGGCGTGCGGATGCCCGCGATTGGCCAGCACGATCACCTCGTACCCCGATTGGGGATAGATGGCGAAGTCGGCGTTCACGCCCGGTGCGCTGCCTCCGTGGCCGTACCATGCTTCACCGTTGCGAACCGCCACGCGCAGGCCGAGCGACCACTGCGCATTCCCTGCCTGGACGTTGGCGGTCGTGAGCATGGCGAGGTGCCTGGCGTCGAGCAGCCGGGCTTCCCTCAACGCGGTGCCGAAGCGATGCAGATCGTCAATCGTCGAGTAGCCACCACCGGCGGGCAGACCGACGTAGAAAGGCAGCGGCTTGAGCCCCGTCCGCGCGGCGCCGGTATAGGGCAACGCCGTGTTACCGGCGGACGCCAGGGGTGAGGTCGACGACATGCCCGCGGTGCGGAAGACATTCCGCTCCAGATAGACATTCCATGCCAGACCCGACACCTGCTCGACGATCGCGCCGAGCAGGATGAAGCCGAAGTTGCTGTAGCCCCAGCGCAAGCCGGGTGGAAATGCGGCCTCCCGTGTCCCGAACAGCCGGATGAAGTCGGACGGAGTATGGAGCTCCGCGGCATGCGCGTCGTAATCGGCACCGAAGAAATCCCCCGTGCCGCCGGTGTGCGTCAGGAGGTGCTGCACCGTCACCTGCCGCGCGAGCGCCGTGTCTGGATGGGCGGGCAGGAGCGACGCAACCGTGTCGGTCAGGCGAAGTCGGCCGTTCTGTACGAACTGCAGGACGGCAACGGCCGTGAACATCTTGCCCATCGAGCCGATGCAGAAGCGTGTGGCAGGCGTCGCGGCGAGTCCTTTCTCGACATCCCGCGAGCCGTAAGCCTCCCGAAGCAGAACGACCCCATCTTTCGCGACCAGCACCGCACCGGAGAAGCGATTGGCAGCCGCCTCCACTCGCAGCTTCTGACGAAGCTGGGTCAACGCTTCGTGCTCGCCGAGCCGCCGAATGGCGAAGTCGTCGGGCGGAGGCGCACCGAGGAAGGAGAGATCGTCGATGCGTCCATCGCCGATGGAAAGCACGACCTTGGAGACGCGCTCCCAGTTGCGATCTCGGACCCAGGCTGTGACCTGCCCCGGCGCTGTCTGCTCTCGACGCAACAGGGTGAAGCCACCCGTCGCCTCGCGGAGCCCGAGGTCGTCGTCCAGATACGGGACCAGGGTGGGAATGTGCGCCTTCACGAAGTCCGGATAGGTCGACGCACGCGCATCGTTGAACGCGGCGAGCCACCTCTCCAGCCAGTCTCCGGGCGCGGCAACCGGTACGGCCGATTGCACCGGATGCTCGGACCGCGGAACGCAGGCGAGCATCAGCGAGGCGGCCATGAGCTCGCGTCTCGACCACCTCATCGCCTGCCTCTGGCATCGTAAGCAGCGGTGATTCGCTCGAAGAGGGACTGCCGCTCCAATGCCGCCTCCAATCGAGCGAGGGCATCGCCGAGGCCACCTACCTCCGCGTCGAGCGCGAGGGAGGCTTGCTCGAATGCAGCCCACAAGGGCGCGAGTCGGGCCGCGAGGGCTTTGCCCCTGGGGCTCAAGGACAAGAGGCGCCGACGGGCGTCCGAGGCGTCGGGCTCCTGGCGGATGAGGCCGACCTTTTCCAGTGAAACACGCGTCTGGCTGACGGAGACATGGGTGATGCCCAGCGCCTCCGCCAGGGCGCCGACGCTCATGGGCCCGTTCAGCGCAAGCTGGTTCAGCACGCCGAACCAGCGCTGCTCGAACTCCACACCCTGGGCCGCATAGGCGCGTGCCGCGTCATTGTCGAGCCGCTCGGAAAGCCGGCGCAGACGTGCACCGAGCGCCGCGCCCGCTTTCGTTCGTACGTAATCCATGATCGCCAACCCCTCTCATGCGTAGGCGCCTACATAACAGATGAAGAGGGCCGGTCAATGGGCGCGCCGCGTTCACGAAGAAGGTGTCCGGGGAGCGACCTCGACGTGCGGACGTTTCCATGCGCGCCGGAGCCCGCCTGAGCCTGCCCCGGTTCGGGGGACAGCAACACGTGGCGCGCCTGCACCACCAGCTCCCCGTCTCGCCCGGGTGGAAGCGTGAGTCGCTCAAATCCAAGGTCCAAGTGGCGGCAGGTGCCAGTCCCGCACGCCTCGCTGGACTTGAAGTGCCTGGATTCACTCACGATTCTTCGAAGAGCGTGGACCGCCAACGCCTCCGGCTGTAACACCCTGGAGGCCCGTGGGTCCAACCTCCAACTCGAACACGGGAGGTTGCACATGAAGAGGTTCGCTCAGAAGGTCGCGGTCATCACCGGGGGCACCAGCGGAATCGGACTCGCCACTGCGCGGCTGCTCGCGGAGGAAGGGGCGAAGGTCGTTGTCTTCGCGCGCTCGGAGGAGGACCTGGCGGAGACGGTGAAGTCGCTCGGCCCGAACGCACATGCGGTGCGGGGGGATGTGACGCGCGGGGCCGACCTGGAGCGCCTGTTCCAGGAGACGCGCCAGCGCTTCGGCGGAATCGACATCCTGTTCGCGAACGCGGCGGTGGTGAAGCTGATGCCCCTGGCCGACACCACCGAGGCGCTGTTCGACGAGCTCGTCGCGGTGAACATGAAGGGGACGTTCAATACGCTGCGGCAGGCCATCCCACACCTGAATGACGGCGCGTCGGTGGTGGTGACGACGTCGTGGCTCAACCGCATCGGCTTCGAGGGTTCGAGCGTGCTGAGCATGACGAAGGCGGCGCTCCGTTCGCTCGTCCGCGTGGCCGCCGCCGAGCTGGCACCGCGAGGGATTCGCGTCAACGCGGTGTGCCCCGGCGCCATCGAGACCCCGCTGTGGGGGAAGCTGGGACTCCCCGCCGAGCAGCTCGAGGCCGCGGGGGCGAGCATCACCGCGCAGATTCCGGTGAAGCGCTGGGGCCGCCCCGAGGAGATTGCCCGCGCCGTGCTGTTCCTCGCGGCACCGGATTCGTCGTATGTCACGGGCACGGAGCTCGCGGTCGACGGAGGCCTGCGCCAGGTATGACGCCGCTTGAAGAGAATCCCTTCCACCCCGGCTACGACACCGACGGCGACCACGGCCTCGTGGCGCGCGCGGTCGACGGCAGCAAGGACGCGCTGCGCGAGCTCGTCGCCCGGCACCAGCCCTTCGTCTACAACCTGTCGCTGAAGATGTGCGGGCGGCGGGAGGACGCCGAGGACCTCACCCAGGAGGTCTTCGTGAAGGTCATCACCTCTCTGCGCACCTTCCGGGCGGAGAGTGCGTTCCGGACCTGGCTCTACCAGCTCACCGTCAATCACCTCCTCAAGAGCCGCCGGCGCGGGATGGAGGTGCTGGTCGACGACTTCCAGACGTACTTCGCCCGGATCGCAGCGGTTCCGGACGAGGCGATGACTCCACAGGAGCTGCGGGACGCCGCCAGTACGGTCGAAGAGCTGCGGATTCGGTGCACGACGGGCATGTTGATGTGCCTGGACCGTGAGCAGCGAATCACCTACGTGCTCGGCGAGCTTTTCGGGGTGGACCATCAGCTCGGCGGCGAGCTGCTGGAAATCTCTCCGGGGAACTTCCGCGTTCGGCTCTCCCGGGCGCGCAAGGACCTGTACAGCTGGATGAACCAGCGCTGCGGGCTCGTCAACGCGGCCAACCCGTGTCGGTGCGACAAGAAGACCCGGGGCTATGTGCGCAGCGGCGCGGTGGACCCGAAGCACCTCGTGTTCAACACCGACTACGTCGACAGGATCGAGGCCCTCACGCGCAGCGGGTCGTCGGAGGTCATCGACACCGTCGAGCAGCTCCACCAGCGGGTCTTCCTGGAGCACCCGCTCCAGGTCAGCCGCTCGAAGGTGGTCGACGAAATCCTCCGCAACGACACCCTCCGCACGTTCTTCAGCATCTGAACCGAGTACCGCAACCAGGTCGCCTCGCCAGTCGCATGGCCACCGCCTCCACAAGAGAAGCCCAGCAATCCCGAGGGGTTTCTGGGCTTTTTCCTTGCCCTCGTTTCCGCCTGTGCCCTCGGTTCGAGTTTCGCGCTTTCACGAGGACTCGGGTGAGCCTACCCGCTCTGGAGCGGCGGTTTCTGGGAGGGAGTGTAGTACGGTCTGGTTTGACTTGAGGACGAGGCGATATGAGCGTTGATTCGGGGAGGTCCCATCTCGTCGCGTGCGCATGCGGCCAGGTGGTATTCGAGGCGGCGGGTGCGCCGATCCTGACCACGGTATGTGATTGCGCGAGCTGCCGCGAAGCGGGTCGGCGGATCGAGGCGCTTCCCGGCGCGGCACCGGTGCTCGATGCCGATGGCGGCACCAGCTTCGTGCTCCATCGCAAGGACCGCGTGCGTTGCACGAGCGGTGGGGCGCAGCTCAAGGAATATCGCCTCAAGCCCGATTCGCCGACGCGGCGGGTGGTGGCGACCTGCTGCAATTCGGCGATGTTCCTCGAATTCAACAAAGGCCATTGGCTGAGCCTGTACCGGAACCGCATCCCCGGTGCGCCGCCGGTGGAGATGCGGGTGATGACCCGGGACCGCCCCGATGGCGCGCCCCTGGACGGAAACGTGCCTGCCTATGCCACGCATTCGGTGGCGTTCATGTGGCGGCTGTTCGCGGCGTGGTTCGCGATGGGACTGCGCACTCCGCGCGGCATCGACGGCACGAAGATCGAGGCATGAGCGCCACGTCCACGCCGTGGCGCCCTGTCGCTCCTGGGTGGGCACTCAGCGCTTGACGGCGTAGTGCAGCAGCACCACTCCACTCAGGTACGTCCGGGTGCCGAGCAACTCGAGCCCGACGAGATGGGAGAGCGGCAACCCGGCGCGGTGCTCGCGCGGCGCCTCACGACCCGTTCCGTGGTCCGCCACCGAGCCATTGGTAGCCCACCGTCGCGCCCGATCCCGCGAGGCCGATGGCGAACGACCACCGCAGCGCCTCGTTGTACGGGAACACCTTCTGCAGCAGTGCGTCCACTCCCAGCCCGATGGCGGCGCCCACCAGGGCTCCAAGGAACGCTCCGCCCAGTGATGCCCCCAGGTTTCGGGTCGGGCTCAGGCCGAGCTCGCCGGTCGCCCAGGTTCCGAGGGCGGTCGCACCGAGCTGGAGGGTGAACCCTCCCACGCAAGAGGCCATGGCCAATGCTCCGCCCATGCCGGGGCCCCAATGGGACGTGAGCGGCGAGTACCGAAGCGCCTCCAGGCCCGGAAGCGTCCCCAGCAGCGAGCCCGCCAGGGTCTGCGCGCCGGTCGCCCACCAGCGCTCCCCACGAACCGCGCTCCCGGAGAAGGTGCCGATTCCGAGCGAGAGCGAGCCGCCGACCACCGCCCACCCCACCGTGGTGAGCGTGGCCTCCCTGGCCTTCCTGGCTTCTCTGGCCTTCGTCGTCTCCGGAATCTCCGAAGTCTCAGTCCCCTCCGGACCCGGCGGCAGCGGCTCCTCAGCGGCCCCGAGCTTTGTCGACGAAAACACGGTCCAGGCTCCGTTCCGCTTCATGGCGAGCGCGCCGTTCAAGAGGACCCAGGTGACACCTCCGGACGCGGCAACCATGCGGGTGGAGACGACCGAGTCATCCTTCGCGATTCGATTGGGGATCGGAATCCGCTCAGTATGAAGTTCGCCGTTTTTCCAGTGCGCCAGCGTGAGCTTGTCGGGCTCTTCAAACCTCACAATGAGGAGTCCGTGTCCGGACAGGTCTTTGGCGACGGAGTCGGGCGTTGTGGGAAGGCCTCCGCCGACCGACGTCATCGAGACGACGGCCTCCGAGCGGCCCTCTGGGCTCACTCGGTAGATGGCGTCTTCCGTCGCGAAGAGGCCCGCGCCACCCATTCCCGCGAACAGCGCCCCGTCCTGCTGCATCTGGGTGAACCAGGTGGGGGTGGTTCCAACGAGCTCGACTCCCGCCGGGGCCTCGAGCTCTTTCGGCCACGTTCCGGACGTCGTCCACGCGGTCCATTTTCCGTTCGACATGTGGAGCAGGCCTCGCAGGAGGGTCGTGGGCCTCTCTTCGATGCGCTTCTTCCAATCGAGCTCCGCCCAGAACCCTCCGTTCCCGTCAGACTTGACCGGATTGACCGTGCAATCCGGGAAGACCATGGTCCGGGTGACGCGCGCGAGGCCGGCATCGACGAAGAGGACCTCGTCACCCCGTTCAGCTCCGGGGCGATCGCGCACCACCGCCACCTGTTTCCCGCCCAACGGGACCAATCCATGCACCCCCGGGCTCTGCTCGGTCGAGATGACCTTCCATTCCCCGCTCGGCTCGAGCAATGCAGCCCCGGTGGGAGAGGCGATCCACAGCCCCACCTTCGACCCGGCCCACGCGCTCAGATCGACGCGCATTGGTGTGCTCACGACCTCCGCAGAGCCCTCCGTATTGATGCGCCAGAGCTTGTCGGTGACGGCCCAGAGCTCGCCTCCCTCGGTCGCCTGCACGAAGTACGCATCCTCGGGGAGTTGCGAAACGCGGACCTCCGCTGCCAGAGCCGCCGATGACCAGACCACCAGCAGGAGGGAAATGACGGCCATTCCGCACGTCTGCACACGGTTCATAGGGAGCCAAGCCTACTCAAGGCTCCAGCGGTCGTCATTCGGGAGTTGGGGGCAGCCGCTCTGCCAGCTCCGCGGCATTCCGCACGCAATCATCCGACCTGGCGAGCCACTGCGGTCTTCACCCGTGACGAGATGGAGATGCTCATCTCCGATTCACGAGTCCCGCCCGACCGGCAGGTGCTCTACGCACTCCAGGGCATCGCGGCGCTCCGGCACGGGCGTCTTCGCTCCAGGCGCGAGACTGCGGCCATTTCTGGTCCCCCAGGCAGGAGAGGAGAAGGTCTGGTCTAATGGCCTCCCATGTCTTTGCTGCCACTGTCCGGCCCACCTCCCGAGAGCAACCGAGCAGCCTTCGCCGATGTGCCGTCCGACGACCTCGAGCGGGCGCGTGCCCTGGTCGCGAGCGTCCCGAGAGCGCCGCGCGTGCCCTCGAAGGAGGCCCGGCGCCTGGTGCTCGCCTTCGCGGGCCCCCAGCGCGTCGTGCTCTACACCAGCCTCTTCGCCCTGCTCGCCGGTGGGCTCGTCTGTGCCTTCTTCCAGTCCCATCGCACCGTGGGGGACCTGCTGCTGGACCTGCACTCCTTCCAAGTCCCCGGCGTCGTCGACTCGGTCGAGGTGGGGATGCGCAAGCGCAGGCCCCGTCCGCCCGTGTACTGCGCGCGCTTCCACTCGGAGGACGGCGCGCTGGTGGGGCGCAGTTGCGAGCCGGGCGGTAGCTTTCAGCCGGGCCAGCGCGTGGTCCTCGAGTGGCGCGGAGGCCAGGCGGCCCGTATCCGTGGCACCACCCTCTCCCCCATGGGGCGCCTGGGAGGGCTGGCGCTGTTGTTCCCCCTCGCGGGCGCCTTGGGCCTGTTGCTCGTCGTGCGGACCAACCACCGTGAGTCGCGCGCGGCCCGCGTGGGCATCCCGATTCTCGCGCGGGTGACGTACTTCGGCGACGGAAAGCCGGTGCGCAAAAAGGGGCCACCGCCCACGGAGCTGCGCTGGAGCTTCATCGCGCGCGGCGAGCGGTATGAGGGCCGTCTCTCCCTGGACAGCGCGTACGAGTTCGACTTCCTCCCCAGCCGCGACGTCATCGTCGTGCTCTACGACCCGGCGGCCCCGGGCATCAACACCGTCTACGTGCCCTAGCGTGTTCCGGGCGGCACAACCCGCGCTCATGGCGGACACTCCCGAGGACACGACGCGCCCCCCTGCCGACCTGGAGGCGCTGGAGGCGCATTACCGGCGAGCGATGCGGGAGTGGTTCGGACGCCTGACCTTCCAGGGCCTCTCCGCCTCGACGCCGGCACCGGGCCCTGGTGTGACGCACGGCTCACTTCGGAGATACGCCACCGGGCCACGGTCCTGCTCGAGCGCTGGGAGCCAGCCGCCTGGGACGAGCGGGTGCTGCCGCGGCTGCTGCACCGGATGCGCGAGGAGACCGAGCCCGAGGCACGCGAGGCCGCCTACCGCGCCCTCTCCACCCTCCTCGCGGTCCGCGCCGGGCTCCCCGGCGGCCGGAGGTTGGACGCCCCGCCCACCCCTCTCTGATGGAGAGGGGTGCGTCGGAAGCGGGCCAGTGGGATGAGGTGGAGTCCAACACCCAGCCGTGTGGAATGGCGGTTCAAGGCCGTGTCCGGCGCGTTTTGCGCGATTCGGTGATAATCGCCTTTTGCACCGCACACGAAGGAAGACCATGACCGACCTGTCGCAATTCCCCATCACCAAGAAGTGGCCGGCCCAGACGCCGGACCGCATCCAGCTGTATTCGCTGCCCACGCCGAACGGCGTCAAGGTATCCATCTTTCTGGAGGAGGCCGGCCTGGCCTATGAGCCGCACCTGGTCAGCTTCGAGACCAACGACCAGATGACGCCGGAATTCCTGTCGCTGAACCCAAACAACAAGATTCCCGCCATCATCGATCCGGACGGTCCGGGCGGCAAGCCGCTGGGCCTGTTCGAGTCGGGCGCCATCCTGATCTACCTGGCCGAGAAGACCGGCAAGTTCCTGCCGCGGGACGCGGCCGCGCGCTACGAGACCATCCAGTGGGTGATGTTCCAGATGGGCGGCATCGGCCCCATGTTCGGCCAGGTCGGCTTCTTCCACAAGTTCGCCGGCCGCGAGTACGAGGACAAGCGCCCGCGCGACCGCTACCTGAACGAGTCCAAGCGCCTGCTGGGCGTGCTGGACCAGCGCCTGGAGGGCCGCAGCTGGGTCATGGGCGAGGAGTACACCATCGCCGACATGGCCATCTTCCCCTGGGTGCGCAATCTGGTCGGCTTCTACGAGGCCGGCGAGCTGGTGGAGTTCTCGCGCTTTGGCAACGTCAAGCGCGTGCTGGACGCCTTCCTGGCCCGCCCGGCCGTGGTGCTGGGCTTGAACGTGCCCAAGGCCGGCTGAGGCGCGCGTCAAGGGCGGGCGTTTGAGACATCTCAAACTTCCGCCTCTTTCGCTTCTCATCATGCTTGGACGGCGCGGCCTTTGCCGCGCTTTTTTCATGAGAGGAGGCAAACCATGGCAAACAGTTTGATGCGCTTCGATCCTTTCCGTGAGCTGGCGCGTTTCGATCCCTTCCGCGACTTCGACGATCTGCTGCGCGATGTCGTGCGCAGCGGCGACAGTGCGCCACGCATGCGCATGGACGTGGAGGAGAACGACCAGGCGTATCTGGTCAAGGCCGACATCCCGGGCGTGAACAAGGAGGACATCAAGGTGGCCATCAACGGCGTATAGGCGGGATAGGGGACCTGTTGAGGGGGAGGGCTGGAAGCGAGGGGTCGAGGAGGGCTGCTGCCGGGTGCCACGCGGGCTGTGCGCCGTGCCGCTTGCTGACCGCTGCCTGGGGTGCCACGCTCGCTACCGCCGCTGGCTGGTGGGCGAAGCCGTGACCCTGGCCGACTACGCGGTGGCGGCGCCGCTGATGTACCGCGAGCAGGCGCGCCTGCCGCTGGGCGACTACCCGCATCTGCTGGCGTGGTTCGACCGTGTGCGAGAACTGTCGGCGTGGCGCAACAGCGAAGCGGTCTCGTGAGCGCCATCGCAGCGAAAATTCTTTTCGCGCGCTTGTCGATTTCATGCGTCATCATTCGTCGTCCGGATGCAGGACCCGTTATTCAACTCACCTTTCGACATGGGGACGTCATGAACAAGCAGATCATCTTCAACCTGCCGGTCAAGGACCTGGACAAATCCAAGGCCTTCTTTTCCGCTCTCGGCTTCAGCTTCAATCCACAATTCAGCAACGAGAGCGCGGCGTTCATGGTCATCGTGGATGGCAGTATTTATGCCATGCTGATGACCGAAGCGTTCTTCAAGACCCTCATCGACAAGCCCGTCGTGCAGGCGAAGGAGGCCAACGAGGTCATCATCTGCCTGAGCTGCGAGAGCCGGGAAGAGGTGGACAGTCTGATCGCCAAGGCCGTCGCCGCCGGCGGCCGTACTCCGCATCCGCCCGAGGACCGCGGCTTCATGTATGACCAGGGCTTCGAGGACCTCGACGGCCACCTGTGGAACCTGGTCTGGATGGCGCCGCAGGCCTGATGCGGCCGGCCGGGCTGCTCAGCGCTCGCCCAGTAGCGCCTGAGCAGCCCGTAGTTCACGGTGTCGGCCATCTCGCCGTGGTTGGCCGGACAGCTCACGGTGGGCGCTGTGGTGTCCGCGAGGTCCGACTACCCGCGAACCTGCGCTTGGCGTGAGCCTGGCACCGACGCTCATCTGACGGTGTTACCGTGTGGCCCATGCTACCACGAGCGCTGCTCTTCTCGGTGAGCCTGCTGGCCGCCCTCTCGTCCTGGGCTGGAGAACTTTCGATCGAGGCCCGCGTTGGCTCCGGGCGGTGGATGCGTGTGGTGTCCATTTCGCCACGCAAGGGAGAGGCTGTCACCCTGCGTGTGGCTCCCCGCCCAGGCGCCTCCATTCGCTGGTACCGCATCTACGCGGACCTTTCGCGCTACTACAAGAACGCCAACCACCCCTGGGAGCCCTCCCCGTACGCGTGGACGGGCTGGGGGAAGATTCCATACCTCCGCGAGGAACTCCGGAGCCTGCGCGGCCACTGGGAGATCAATCCGCTCGACGCCTCCGGGAGAGTCCTCCGTGGCGAGGAGCTGGATCCGCATCCGGCCAAGGCGCCCCACTACGTGGAAGGCGTGGGCACCTTCTGGTTCCAGGCCGAGGTGGAAGAAGGCGGCGCCACCTCGAGCTCTCCGGGGCTCGAACAGAGCGATCACCGCGGTCTCTCGCCCAAGGTGTTCCGAATCTCCATCCGCGAGGGGGAGGGGTACCTGGGCTACCTCACATCCTTCTTCAATGTCCCGGGCCTGTTCGGTTCCGTTCCGCACCAGAGCTACAACTACATCGGCGTGGACTGCGCGGACGTGCTCATGGCCGCGCGCGCCCGCTGGATGGGCAAGCCTCTCGACCGTGACTACAACGTCGCCGCGCTGGTGGAGGAGCTTCCCAGGGCGGCCACGGTCCAGCTCCGCCAGGGCGCACCGGCTCGTGCGCTGCCCATTGGCGAGAACGTCCGGCCGGGCGATCTGCTCGCCGTGCGGTACCCCGGTGCGAGGCAGTTCCAGCACGTGGGGGCCTTCTACTCGGACGGGAACGCGAACGGGCTCTTGGACGCGGACGATCTCGTCTTGCATGCAGGCCCCGAGGCGCTCCATCTCTCGCGCCTGGGAGAAGGAGCGTTCGACGGAGAGGTGGCGATTCTCCGCCTCGGACGACGAGGAACTGCGCCTGGCGGTTGACGAGAGGCTGAAGGAGCTCCTCCTCGATGCTGGCTGGAAGCGAGGGGTCGAGGAGGGCTGCTGCCGGGTGCCACGCGGGCTGTGCGCCGTGCCGGTGCAGAGGCGGTGCAGCCCCTTTATGCACACGCCGGCCCAGGTGGCCCCCCAGGGGGAGGCAGCACGGGTGTGGGCGTCTTTGGCCGCGTGACGGGCTCGAGGCTCAACACCCCGCGTGCTGGGCAGGCCCCTGCGCTGCAGCCAGTAGCGCAGGCCCAGTGGGCCGTGCCAGGTGCTGCACAATGGCTCGCACTGCGTTGGGTGCCGCCAGCACCGTCCCCTCCGGCCGCCTCCGCCGGTACGCCCACCCGCGCTCCCCCACCTACCCCTCCCCGGTCACACTGCGCCAGGGTACAGGCTACCGCCAGGCTCCCACGAGACTCCGCCAGCCCCCCTCTGGAAGTCCCAGGCGGCGGGTTCGATTCCCGCCGCTTTCATGCAGAGCAACCCGCCGCTCTGAGCCGAGCCTACTCCCAACGAGGAGGCGCGGCTCGCCTTGGGGGGGGACCAAATCGGTTCTTGTCGGACCAAATTTGGACCAAGTCCTCTTGGGGCACAAGCCTGCCCAGGCCGCCCTCCCAGGAGAGGGGGACGGGGGGGCCCTGGGCCTGTTGGCCTGTGGCGGCTTGAACCTCAACTTGATGGCCTTCGCCTCGACGAGCCGGCGCACCTACCTGCTTGCGCACCGTCTCGCGAAAACCTGCCGTCCCCTGCTTCGCGAGCAGCCGGGACAAAATGTAATCTATGCGGCATGGACACGATCGATCGCATCCGGGCTGAGGTTTCCAGATTCCACCAGGATCATGGCTTCGGCAGGTCCGCCGCCGACGCCTTTCCCGCGTGGTGGCTCCACCGTCGCTTCGAACTCGCCGGTCAGGAGGCAACGGGCCGCACTGCCGATGGAGCAGCTGGGGACTTCGGCCTCGATGCGTTCCATCTGCACCAGCATCCGGAACGCGGTCTCACCCTTCATCTCGTCCAGGCGAAGTTCTCAGAGAGCCGGCAGGAATTGAAGAAGGCGATTATTGGCTTCGAACGGACGATGCAGGAGGTTCAGCGGATCTTCAGCGGTGCTCCCAGCGACGCCGCTTCACAGCACCGGATCATTCCCAGCCTTGCCGCAGCGATTCAACGACACCCAGAAGCCATTCAAAACCTCCGCATCGAATTCGAGGTGCTCCACCTCTGCTCCGACGAGGACCAAACGCTTGACAGGACAATCGCTGGCGCTCGCGAGAAGTTCTCGGAATGTGCTCAGACTCTCTTGGGCAACCACGTCGTGAACCTCAACCTGAATGGGCCCGAAAAGCTTCTCCCTCGCGAACCGGCACCGGTCAACGTTCCAACTCAGGCGCGCGTACTCCGCTTTGAAGGTGTCGAACTCAAGACCAGAGGAACCACCCGCTACTTCGCTGGTCTTGGCTACCTGTCCGATCTCGTGGAACTCTACCGAGACTATGGCGAGCAGCTCTTCTCTAAGAACGTGCGCTTCTTCAACTTCAAAGGCCTGGAGAAAGGACCGGCACGACACATTCGTGAAACGCTCAGAACACTCTGCATGAACATCAAGGAGAGTTCCCCTCCCCCGGAGCGCTTCGCGATGTTTCACAACGGCGTGACGGTTCACGCAAAATGGGTTGAGAAAACGGAGGGTCAGCTTTCAATTCGTGGCCCGAACGTTCTCAACGGATGCCAGACGATTAAAAGTTCGTTCCTCTTCACACAGAATCCGAAGAACAAAGCCCGCATCGACGAGGACCGTTGGCGTTCGATTCCAGTTCCGGTTCGCGTGGTCATCACGCACGACGAGGACTTCGTCCGTCACGTCACCGTCAGCAACAATCGCCAGACCGCGATTCGCCCCTCGGCTTTTCGTGCGAACGACCCAGTTCAACTGCGTCTTGCGGAACGCTTCGCAGAGCGGAAAATCTTCTACGAGCGTCAGGAGGGCGCATTCGAGAATCACAGTCGGGCAAAGGAGCTTGCGTTCGAGGAGCTCTATTCGAACAGCCGGCACGAGCCGCTGAAAATGGAGGAACTCGCACAGGCGATCTCGGTCGTCTCCGATCAGCCCGCTCTCTCGGTGGCATCCAAGCTCAGCGACATCTTCGAAGACGCGACCTACAAGCGAGTCTTCGACGAAGAGAAGCTCGGCAATCTCGATCTTCTAGTATTCCTCCGCAACATGCTGCGCGTCGTTCCGTTCGCGCTGAAGGACGTGAAGGATAAGACGGCCAATCTCGAGGGACTGTCGCGTACCCGATTCACTTTTCCGGTGACCAAGATCCTGGCGCGTCACATCGTCAAGACGGCGCCCAAACTCGTGACCGAGTACGGCTCGGTCGTTCTCGGACGCACCGGTCCCACCCACCCTCTGCGAGATCGTTTGAAGAAGCTGATGGCTGCCCAGAACACGGGGCTGCAGCAACTCCTTTACGAGATCTGGAGAGATCCAAAGAAGGACCTCGGGTGGAAGAGCGCGACAGATCAAGACTGCGTCCAACGCGCCTTGAAGAAGACCAGGACAGAGGGAGTGGATGTCTTCGCGCTCCTTGGTGCTGCTGAAGCCGACAGACAGGCATGAAGCCGACAGCGTATAGGTGCCCGGGCGCGGCATGGGCCCTGGCCTCTTGGCCATGGCGGCTCAAGCCTCAATACCACGCGGCCTGGAGTGGCCCAGTGCTGGGAACCAACCTCGCACACCCTATGGCCCACCTGCCTCTCCCGGCCACACCTCGCCAGGGCACATGCTGCCGCCAAACTCCCCCGTAGTGACGGCGAGAGTGCCGCCACCCCATCCGGCCCGAGGGGAGCATGACCTACCCAATGGGTTTTCAGTACCTAGCCAGTCCCGACAGATTGACCTTGCTGTCAGCCACTCTCTGTAATCTTCGGGTTTGGGCTTCCAACGCTTGGGCGGCCCGCCCGGAGAGGTGCGGCGATGTTGAAATACTCCGTTGATTCGCGTCCCGTGGACACACGGCAGCTCTTGCGCGTGGGAGCGCTGGCTTTGGCGGCGTTGATGCTGGTTACAGCGTGCGCCACGGGGGCCCCCACGGGCGCGGCATACCATTACCGTCCGCCTGTGTCGCATGACTCGCCCGAAACGTGGGCGTTGGAAGCGGAAGCTGACGACGAGGACACGGGCGAGGGCGAGGCCATCTTCTCCAACCTGCCCACGGACTTTCAGCCGGTGCGGGTCAGTGACTCCGAGCTTGCCGCAGCTCTGACAACGTTTTGGCTCCAAGTCCCGCTGCGGGTGTCCGCCTCATGCCCCCCGCTGTACGTCGGTCGGAAACTGGCGCTAGCGTCCGCGCCCTTGAGTGGTGAAGCGTGGCAATCAGGCCTTGCGCAGTCCTACGGGCGATTTTGCGAGCGGCGCGGCACTCCTGGCGACTGTCTAACTTTGTTTGATGACGGGCCTCGCCTTCAAGCTGACGATAAGCGCAGCATTGCCCTTGCCCTGGCGGTGGGTCCTGCCCTAGAGGGAGTGGACGCGGAAGTGCGGGCCATGCTCAACCCTACGCGGGTGCTGGCTACTCTCAGCTTCAC
The DNA here is from genome assembly GCF_016887565.1 of Archangium violaceum. NCBI lineage: Bacteria > Pseudomonadati > Myxococcota > Myxococcia > Myxococcales > Archangiaceae > Archangium > Archangium violaceum. Next base: position 4,228,778 of record NZ_CP069396.1, on the reverse strand, counting down.
CATCACAGCATACATGGCGCTGTTGCTGGCACCGGAGCCCATCACGAAGAGCGTTGCGCTCGCGTTCTCCGTGCTCATGTGGGGTTATCTCGGATGGGAATTCCTTGATCTGCTGCGAGCCTATGCGCAGCTTTACCAAGATGCGCCGCGAGCCTCTACCTTCGCGGAACTGCGAGAGGTGGGTGACAGGTTCGGAAGAGTCATCGGCCCCAATAGCGTGCGAATTCTGGTCATGGTGGCGACGGCGGCGATAGGTGAAACGGCGGCGCTCATGTCGAAAGGGCCTAAGCTGCCGGGCTTTGGGCAAGCCTCGCGCACGGTCGAGGCAAACACCGGACTTCGCATGATGGATACGGCAACCGGTGCCGAGCGAGTCATTGTTTCCGTAAACGAGGGCACGATCCGCATTGTCCTGCCAGTCAACGCCGTGTCCATGACTGCGCGGAACGGAGGAGGCGCGCGCTCTGCGCTACAACTAAATCCGCCTGCGAAAGGCGGCAGGCTTCTCCCTGTTGGGCATCGTGCATTTGGGTCATTCAGATCATTCAAGCGTTACATGGGCAAGGCGGGCGATGGCAAGGATTGGCATCACATCGTTGAGAAGCGCAACGCCAAGCGCTTCGGTTCCGAGGCCATCCACAACACCGAGAACGTCATAGCCCTGGAAAAACCCCTTCACGACAGAGTGAGTGCCTTCTATTCGTCGATTCAAGAGAATATTACCAAGTCTTCGACTCTGACGATCAGACAATGGCTCGACGGTCAATCGTATGAGGCACAGCGCGCGTTTGGTCTATTGGCGATTGAGAACATTAGAAGGGGAGTTTGGTGATGAACTTGGGAGAAATCGCGGAAGAATTCGCTCGGAATGTAGCCGCGCACACGGATGCAATCTGGAGTGGCGACCGTACAGGCGGCAGAAAATACACAAAGCGATACATCACGGCATTCAAGAAGCTGCGAGCACACGGCGACGCTGGGCGTGATGCGCTCGCAACGCTGTTGATTCACCCCCGCCTGGATGTTCGGGTCAAGGCGGCAACCTACCTGCTCAGTGATCGACCCGAGCAAGCTAAGCCCGTTTTAGAGGAAGCGGCTAAAGGGGAAGGCATGATCCCCTTTATGGCAACTCAGACGTTGAAGTATTGGGAGGAGGGCACTTGGAGCCTAGATGTTGAGTAGCACGACGGCAGCCAGGGCGGGCACCTCGGGCGGGTGGAGGCAATCAGGGCACAGCAGCCGAAGCTCAGGCGCGGTGGAGCCGCCAGGGCGCCGCGCTGGGTGCGCCCGCGCCTCGGGCCCGGTGGCGGTACCAGCGGGCGCGGCAGCCGAAGCTCGGGCCGGTAGCCACGGTGGGCACCCGGGGCCCGGCAAGCGAAGCTCGGGCCCGGTAAAGGCAACAACCAGGGCAGCCCGGCAACTCGCCCGGACAGATGGGCACCCTATTTTCAGAGGGAAAACGGGGGGATGCCTCTGATCCCGAGGGAGAGCGGCTCCGCCCTTAGCGGCTTCGATTCCCGCCGTCTCCACTAGAGGTTGCGCCGCTCGGGGCCGCGGGAAGACTGCCGCCACCACCAGGCTACTTCTGACCGTAGTACGCGTTCTGACCGTGCTTCCTCTCGAAGTGCTTGCGGATGAGGCGGTCGGAGAGGCGGGCCGCGTCGGGAGAGAGACCGCGGGTGATGAACGCCATCTTCGCCAGCTCCTCCAGGACAGCGGCGTTGTAGACCGCCTTCTCGGCGGTCTCTCCCCAGGCGAAGGGCGCGTGCCCGGCCACCAGGACCATGGGGGTATGCAACGGGTTGCGGTTCCGGAAACACTCCAGGATCTGATTCCCGGTCTCCGTCTCGTAGTCGCGTCCCACCGCCTCATCGGTCATGAGCGCCGTGCAGGGGACGTCTTCAGCCAGGTGGTCGGCGTGGGTCGTGCCGTAGATGGGGATGGGCAGGCAGGCCTGGGCCCATCCCGTGGCGTAGGTCGAATGGGTGTGGACGATGCCCCCGAGGCCCCGCAGGTTCCGGTACAGGACGATATGGGTCCTCGTGTCGGAGGAGGGGCGGAGCGTGCCTTCGACGATCCTCCCCTCCAGATCGACCACCACCATGTCGTCCACCTGGAGCTTCTCGTAGGGGACACCGCTCGGCTTGATGGCGAAGAGGCCCGCCCCGGGCTCCAGGGCGGAGACATTCCCGAAGGTGTAGATGGCGAGCCCGCGCCGCGGAATCTCCATGTTCGCGGCCCAAGCCCGTTCCTTCAATTCGCGGTATTTCGATTCCATGAGGCCTCGGTGCGGTTCGGTTCGGTGCTCGAGAGTTCTCGCGGCCTACCCGCCGGCATGGGCAGCCCGCTCGGTGGCCGTGGGCGCGGGGCTCTGCTGCCCGTTGACCTCTCGGGCCGCGGGGGCAGGCTTCCTGCTCCGGGGGCCACGCGCCAGCGCCTTCTGCAACAGACAGAAGACGAGCAACAACAGACCAATGACGATCTTCGTCCACCAGGAGCTGAGGCTGCCCTCGAACATGATGAGGGTCTGGATGGTGCCGTAGATCAGGACGCCGACCAGGGTGCCCGCGACATAGCCCGAGCCACCGGTGAGCAAGGTGCCGCCGACCACCGCCGCCGCGATGGCGTCCATCTCCATGCCCTGCGCGTGCAGCCCGTATCCGGAGAGCATGTAGAAGGTGAAGGCGATGCCCGCCAGGGCGGAGCAGAAGCCGCTGAACGTGTAGGTGAGGATCTTGGTCCTCGCGACCGGAAGGCCCATCAGCAGGGCCGACTGCTCGCTCCCGCCAATCGCATACAGGGTCCTCCCGAAGCGCGTGTAGTGGGCGAGGTAGATCGCCACCACCAACATCCCCAGTGCCATGACGACGTTGACGGAGATGGAGGTGTCGAACGGCAGCGGGAAGCGAATCGCGGAGACCTCGGTGAAGAACGGCTCCGTGATGGCGATCGAGTCGATGCTGATGAGGTAGCAGAGCCCCCGTGCGAGGAACATGCCCGCCAGCGTGACGATGAAAGGCTGGACTTCGAAGTATTGGATGACGATCCCGTGGACCAGGCCGATGGCCGCCCCCATCAGCAGGACCAGGGGAATGACCAGCGCGGGGCTCCAGCCCCGGTTCTCGACCAGGGTCGCCAGAACCATGGTGGTCAGCGCGATCACCGAGCCCACCGAGAGGTCGATGCCACCGGAGATGATGACGAAGGTCATCCCGATGGCGGCGATCAACAGGAAGGCGTTGTCGACGAAGAGGTTGAGGAAGACCTGGAGCGAGAAGAAGCCCTCGAACGCGACCGAGCCCGCCCCGAACATCACCACGAAGAGTCCCAGGGTGACCACGAGCGGCAGGTAGCGCGGGTCCAGGCGAGGCCTCGGATGCGCTGGCGTCAGGGCGGGGAATGCCACGGCGGAAGCAGCGGAGTTTCCATCGTTCATCACAGTGCCTCCTGAACCTTGCCCAGCGTGGCGATGCGGTTCCGCACCTTGTCGGACTGCAGGATGCTGACGAGGAAGACGACGGCCGCCTTCACGACGAGCGTCACCTCGGGCGGCACGCCGACGGAGTAGATGGTCGTGGTGAGCGTCTGGATGATGAGGGCGCCCAACACACTGCCCACCAGCGTGAACCGGCCGCCATTGAGCGCGGTGCCACCCAGGACCACCGCGAGGATGGCGTCCAGTTCGAAGAGCAGTCCCGCGTTGTTGCCGTCCGCGCTCTTGACGTTCGAGCTGACGATCAGGCCCGCGATCCCCGCGCACAGGCCGCAGAAGGCGTAGACCCAGAAGGTGATGGCGCGGGAGCGGACCCCGGCGAAGCGGGCGGCGACGGGGTTGAGGCCGACCGCCTCGATGAAGAGGCCCAGCGCGGTCTTCCGGGTGAGGAGCAGGAGCAGCGCCAACACGGCGGCCACGATGAAGAGCGAGAACGGGAGCCCCGCGAGGAAGCCATTCCCGATGAAGAAGTAGGGGGTGTAGTAGATGGTGATGATCTGCCCGCCGGTGATGAGCTGGGCCACGCCTCGCCCCATCACGAGGAGGATCAGCGTGGCGATGATGGGCTGCATGCCGAAGAAGGAGATCAGCATGCCGTTCCACATCCCGAAGAGCATCGCCACGGCCAAGGTGACGACGATGACGAGCGGCAAGGGATACCCGGTCGCGTCCTGTGCCCCGCCGCTCAGGTCCAGCTGGCCGCCGATCATCGTCGCCGCCACCGCCCCCGAGATGGCCACCACCGCCCCCACGGAGATGTCGATGCCGTGCGTGGCGATCACCAGCGTCAGCCCCATGGCGATGATCATCAGGGGCGAGGCACGGTTGAGGATGTCGATCAGGCTTCCGTAGAGGTGCCCCTCCCGGATGGTGATGGAGAAGAAGTGGGGATTGAAGGCCAGGTTGAACAGCAGGAGCAGGGCCAGTGTGACCAGCGGCCAGAAGACCCGCCTCCTGGCCAGACCCCGGAGGAGCTCGGACGTGCGGTTCATGCCTGGCCTCCCGCGATGATCCTGAACACCGTGCTCTCGTCCGCCTCGCCCGCCTCGATTTCGCCCACCTTGCGGCGGTCGCGCATGACCGCGATGCGATCCGAGTAGCAGAGGACCTCTTCGATCTCCGAGGAGATGAAGAGGATGGCCATGCCCTTGTCGCAGAGCTCCATGACCTTCTCCATGATCTCGAGCTTCGCCGCCACGTCGATGCCGCGGGTCGGCTCGTCGAGGATGAGCATTCGCGGGTTGGTGGCCAGCCAGCGCGCCAGGAGCACCTTCTGCTGGTTTCCGCCCGAGAGCTGGGAAATGGGCTTCTCCGCATCGGGAGTCTTGATGCCGAGAGCCTTGATATAGGTTTCCGCGAGCTCGTCCTGCTGCTTCCGGGAGAGCGTGCGGAAGATGCCTCGCTTCGCCTGCAGGGCGAGCACCATGTTCTCACGGATGGACAGCTCGCCCACGATGCCCTCGTGCTTACGGTCCTCCGGGCAGAAGCCGATGCCGTGCTGGATGGCCTTCAAGGGTGAGGAGAGCCGCGCCGACTTCCCCTCGATCTTGATGGAGCCCTGCTCGGCCCGATCGATGCCGAAGAGCAGCCGGGCGATCTCCGTCCTCCCCGAGCCGAGGAGACCTCCCATGCCCAGCGCCCTGCCCCGCTTCACCTCCAGGCCCACGTCCTGGACCGAGCCCCTTCGTCCGAGCCCCTCCGCGCTGAGGAAGGGCGCCTCGGTGTCCTCGCGCCCCTCGTCCTGGTCCGCCTCCTCCGTCGGCGAGGGACGGGCGCCCTTGGACCTGCTCGGGCCCGCCTCGGCGACCTCACGGCCGACCATCCGGGTCACCAGCTCGATGCGCGACAGCTCGGCGACGGGGTACTCGCCGACGAGCTCGCCGTTCCTGAGGATCGTGATGCGGTCGGAGATCTCGAAGATCTGGTCGAGGAAATGGGTGACGAAGAGGATGGCCATCCCCTGGGCCTTGAGCTTCCTCATGACCGAGAGGAGCATCTTCACCTCGTCCTCGGCGAGGCTCGAGGTGGGCTCGTCGAGGATGAGGATCTTCGCCTGTGTGCTCAGCGCGCGAGCGATGGCGCACACCTGCTGCACCGCGATCGAATAGGCGGAGAGCGGTGCGGTGACGTCGATGTGGATGTTGAGGTCCGCCAGGAGGGCCTCCGCCTTCCGGTTCATCTGCTTCCACCGGATGGCGAAGGCCTCGGAGGGTTCATGACCGAGGCAGATGTTCTCCGCGACCGAGAGGTTCGGGCAGAGGTTCACCTCCTGGTAGACCGTGCTGATCCCGAGCTTCCGGGCCTCGCTCGGGCTCCTGGGTTTGATTTCGCCACCCTGGAGGAGGATGCGTCCCGCGTCCGGGCGATGGACGCCCGTCAGGATCTTGATCAACGTCGACTTGCCCGCGCCATTCTGGCCCATCACCGCGTGGACCTCGCCCGGCAGGAGGCGGAAGTCGACGCCACGGAGAGCCTGGACACCGGAGAAGCGCTTCGAGATCCCCTTCACTTCGAGCACCGGAACGGCTTCAGTCATGGACGCCTCCTCGCTCACGGCCTGGGTGTCAGTACTTCCGGCTCGGGAACTCCTTGGCGGCGGTCTCCTGCGGGAACACTCCCTCTTGCGTGACGATGCGCCGGGGCACCGGCTTGCCGGCCACCACGTCCTTCGCGAGGCTCATCAGCTGCGGCCCCAGCAGCGGGCTGCACTCCACCGTGCAGTTCAGCTTGCCGGCGATCATCGCCTCGAAGGCGCCCTTCACCGCGTCGATGGACACGATGATCACGTCCTTGCCGGGCCGCAGGCCAGCTTCCTCGATGGCCTGGATGGCGCCAATGGCCATGTCGTCATTGTGCGCGTAGAGGACATTGATCTTCTTGCCCTCGGCCTTGAGGAACGCCTCCATGACCTCCTTGCCCTTCGCGCGGGTGAAGTCGCCGGTCTGCGAGCGGATGATCTTGAACTTCGGCTGGTCCTTCAGGACCTCCTCGAAGCCCTTCTTGCGGTCGATGGCGGGAGCGGAGCCGACGGTGCCCTGGAGCTCGACGATGTTCACCTCACCCTTGGCGGCCAGCTCCTTGACCGGCTGGTAATCGATCAGCCACTTCGCGGCGCGGCGGCCCTCCTCCACGAAGTCCGAGCCCAGGAAGGTCACCCAGAGCGACTCGTCCTTCGAGGAGACGGCGCGGTCGGTCAGGATGACGGGAATCTTGGCGGCCCTGGCCTCCCGGAGGACAGGCTCCCAGCCGGTCTCGACCACGGGCGAGAAGGCAATCACGTCCACCCGCTGGGCGATGAAGGAGCGGATCGCCTTGATTTGGTTCTCCTGCTTCTGTTGTGCGTCGGAAAACTTCAGGGTGATGCCCTCCTTGGCGGCGGCATCCTTGATCGACTGGGTGTTGGCCGTGCGCCACTCGCTCTCCGCACCGACCTGGGAGAAGCCGAGCACTATCTTCTTGTCACCGGCCAGGGCCAGGCCCGGTCCGAATGCAAGGATGAGAAGGACTGCGGACGCTACGTTGAACAGGACTCTCTTCATAGGTCGCCTCTCACTTCGTGCTGTCTGGGGGTTTCAAAGGCCGTGCTCGCCTACCGGGACAGCCGGTACGCGAGGTCGTTCCAACGAAGCTCGTTCTTGAGGGTGGAGAGCTCCGTCCCACTCCCGATGTGGATGAACTCGATGCCAACCATCGCCGCGAAGTCCTGGAGCTGGGAGACGGTGACGGCGCGGCTGAAGCCGGCATGGTGGGCGCCACCCGCGAGGATCCAGGCCTCGCAGCTTCGCTTGAAGTCGGGCAGGGGCCGCCAGACAGCGTGCGCCACGGGGAGGTTCGGCATCGGCTTCTCGGGCTTCACGACGTCGAGCTCGTTCACGATCATCCGCATGCGGCCGCCCATGTCGACGAGGGTCGCGTTGACCGCGGGGCCAGCCCCGGCCGCGAAGACGAGGCGGCAGGGATCGGCCTTGCCACCGATGTCGAGGGGATGGACTTCGAGCGAGGGCTTGCCCTCCGCGATCGAGGGACAGACCTCGAGCATGTGCGCACCGAGGACGAGCTCGCTCCCCTTGGTCAGGTGGTACGTGTAGTCCTCCATGAAGGAGACGCCGCCGGGACGCCCCGAGCTCATCACCTTCATGATGCGGACGAGGGCTGCCGTCTTCCAATCGCCCTCCGCACCGAAGCCGTAGCCCTTCGCCATGAGCCGCTGGCAGGCGAGGCCGGGCAGTTGCTTGAGTCCATGGAGGTCCTCGAACGTGGTGGTGAAGGCGCTGAAACCACCCTCCTCGAGGAAGCCACGCATCCCGATCTCCTGCCGCGCGGCATCGCGGAGCCCCAGGCGTCGCTCGCCCCCCTTCCTGAGGGCCGGAACGAGGGAGTACGTGTCCTCGTATTCCGAGACCAGGGCATCGATCTCGGAATCGCTCACGTCGGCGATGCGTCCGACCAGGTCACCCACGGCGTAGCCGTTCACGGACCAGCCGAACTGGATCTGCGCCTCGACGCGGTCTCCTCCGGTGACGGCCACCTCCCGCATGTTCATGCCGCCGAAGCGGACGATCTTCATGCGCCGCGATTCGGCGAGACCGCAGGCCGCCCTCGCCCAACCGTCGAGCTTCGCCAGGACGTCCTCGTCCTTCCAGTAGCCAACGACGATCTTCCGCTCCAGCCTCAACCGGGCGCCGATGAACCCGAACTCGCGGTCGCCGTGGGCGGACTGGTTCAGGTTCATGAACTCCATGTCGATCTTGTCCCAGGGGAGCTCGCGCTCGGTCTGGGTATGGAGGTGAGCCAGAGGCTTCTGGAGGCGCGAGAGCCCGGCGATCCACATCTTCGACGGCGAGAAGGTGTGCATCCAGGTGATGACGCCGACACAGTTCGGCGAGTTGTTCGCCTCCAGGCAGACGTTCAGGATCGCCTCGGGATCCGTGAGCGTGGGCTTCCAGACCACGCGGACGGGAAGCTTCCCGGAGGCGTCGAGGGACTCGGCGATCTTCCGTGAATCAGCGGCGACCGTCGCCAGCGCCGCATCACCATAGAGATGCTGGCTTCCGGTGAGGAACCAGACTTCCTGCTTCTTCGAATCGATCATGACCCTGCTCCTGTTTCTCGTCCCGGCCCGGGCCAGGACGTGGGGGCCTACCGCGTCAGCGTCCTCTCCACGAAGCCACCGAGCTCGAGGTAGCTCTGGTAGAGAGACGCGTAGTGCCTGGCGCGCGCCGGGTCGGGCCGGTAGGTCCGCTCGACGCCAGGCGACATCGCCTCCTGTGCTGCCTCGACCCTGGGATGGAGACCCGCGGCGGTCGCCGCGAACATCGCCGCACCCACCGCCACGGCCTGATCGCCCGCGGAGACCGCGATCTCCATGTTCATCACGTCCGCAAGGGTCTGCATGATGAAGGGGCTCTTCCTGGCCACGCCGCCCATGGCGATGACACTGTCGAGCCGGATGTCCGCCGACTTGAAGCGCTCGGCGATGGCGCGTGAGCCGAAGGCCGTCGCCTCGACCAGGGCGCGGTAGAGCCGCGGAGCGTCCGTCCCCAGGTTGATGCCCGTGATGGCGCCCTTGAGGCGCTGGTTCGCGTCAGGCGTCCTCCGCCCGTTCATCCAGTCCAGGGCCAGCAGGGAGTTGTCTTCCAGCGGGAGCTCCTTCGCGGCCCGCTCGAGCTCCGGAATGACACGCTCCAGGAGCGCGTCGGCGAGGGGCTGTTTCGTTGCCGTGTCCCCTCCGGACAGGGCGGGGAGGATCGCCTCGAGAGGCCAGCCGAGGAGCTTCTTGAACCAGGCGTAGACGTCACCGAAGGCGGACTGCCCCGCCTCGTAGCCGAGCATTCCCGGGATGATGGAGCCATCGACCTGACCGCAGATGCCCGGGACCAGCTTCTCCGGCTCCTGCGACCTGGGCAACACGACCATGTCCAGACTGCTCGTCCCCAGGATCTTCAGGAGCTGGCGCGGTTTGATGTTTCCGCCCACGGCGCCCATGTGCGCATCGAAGGCGCCCACGGCGACGACGGTGTCCCGTGGCAGACCGAGCTTCGTGGCCCACTCCGCGCAGAGGGTGCCGAAGGGGATGTCCGAGGTGAAGGTCTCCCTTCCGAGGGAGGACTTGAGCTCGACCAGACGCGGATGGAGCCGGGCGAGGAACGCGTCCTCGGGGTATCCGCCGAACTCGGCGTGCCACATCGCCTTGTGCCCCGCGGCGCAGCGGCTGCGCTTCATCTTTCCAAGGTCGTCACACCCCGTCAGGACGGCGGGTATCCAATCACAGAGCTCCAGGACACTGACCGCGGCCTGGGCCACGGCCGGATTCGTCTCGACGACGCGGAGGGCCTTCGCCCAGAACCACTCGCTGGAGTAGATGCCGCCCTCGTACCTCGTGAAGTCGGCTCCGCCCCAGGTCCGCGCCGTCTGGTTGATGCGCTCCGCCTCGGCCACCGAGGTGTGGTCCTTCCACAGGATGAACATGGCGTCTGGGTTCTCCCGGAACCCAGACGTGAGGGAGAGAGGCACGCCGCGCCGGTCGGTGAGGACGGGCGTCGAGCCGGTGGTGTCCGCCGCGAGGCCACGAACCCTGGACGCAACGTCCTTCCCCGCCCGTGCAAGCGCTTCCGTGATGGAGGCGTGCAGGGTCTCCAGGTAGTCGAGGGGGTGATGGCGAAACCTGTTCTCGCTCGGCTCGCAGTAGAGCCCCTTCGCCCAGCGGGGATAGTGCTGGACGGAAACACTCACCACCTCCCCGTCCGACGCGTCGGCGACCACCGCCCGGACGGAGTCCGTTCCAAAATCAATCCCGATGACGAACGCCTCGCGCTTCATGGGACCTCCAGGAGAACAGCAGTGAGTGGGAGCGGCCGGGCCCGAACGAACCCGGTAATGGCGGCGGATTGTGAGCGTTAACATGCGGAGCGTCAAGCGAAGTGCTTACATTCCTGACGCGTGTCACGCATGATGCGACGCGCCAACGCATGACGCGTTGCACCACCCTCCGACCGACTGGACAGGCACCGAGCCTGTATCCAGGAGCGGAGTCATGAGGATATAGGCTGTCACGATGAGTGGATCCCAGACGGGACGCAGGACCCAAGATCGCAAGAGCCGCCCGCCCGTGATGGCGGATGTCGCGAAGCTGGCTCGTGTCTCCCATCAAACAGTTTCCCGCGTGCTGCACGACAGCCCGCATGTGAAAGGAGACACCCGCCAGCGCGTTCTCGATGCCATCCGGCAGCTCAACTACCGGCCGAACTCGGTGGCGCAGGCGCTGGTCACGGGGCGGACGATGGTCATCGGGGTCGTCAGCTTCGACACCGCGCTCTACGGGCCCGCGTCGACGCTGATCGGCATCGAGGAAGCGGCGCACGAGGCGGGCTACTCGGTCAGCATCACCAGTCTGCGGTCACTGAACCGGGCATCGGTCCTCGATGCGGTGCTGCGCCTGCGCAACCAGGGAGTGGATGGTGTCGTGGTCATCGCACCGCAAAAGACGGCGGTGGAGGCGCTGCGCCACCTGCCCCCCGGCGTTCCCGTGGTCACGGTCGAGGCCGGCTCCAACAGCCCGGTGCCGATGGTCGCCGTCGACCAGCTCGGCGGCGCGATGGCCGCCACGCAGCACCTGCTCGACCTGGGCCATCGGACTGTCTGGCATATCGCCGGGCCAGCGGACTGGATCGAAGCCGAGCAGCGGGTCGCCGGTTGGCGGGCGGCGCTGAAGAAGGCCGGCGCCCCGGTTCCTCCCCTGCTCCGCGGCGACTGGAGCGCCCACTCCGGCTATGAGCTCGGGCGGCAGTTGGTCCAGACGCCCGACGTGACGGCGGTCTTCGTGGCCAACGATCAGATGGCCCTGGGGCTCTTGTGCCTGCTCCACGAGCTCGGCCGTGAGACGCCACGGCAGATCAGCATCGTCGGGTTCGACGACATCCCCGAAGCCGCGTACTTCACGCCGTCGCTGACCACGGTGCGCCAGGACTTCGCCGAGGTCGGCAGGCGCTGCATCCATCTCCTCCTCGGCCAGCTCGAGGAGCCCTCGCGGACCAAGGAGCACGTCGTGGTCCCGACGCAGCTCATCCTGCGCAAGAGCACATCCCCGGCGAAGGCGCGCTGAGGCCGGCTCACCCGGGCACGCCGCGAGAGATCGCGGCGACGAGCGCGTCCTCCTGGCCCAGCTCGTGCGCGAGGTCGAACGTCGTATAGCGATTCCGGAGCAGCCGGACGTTGCGCACGGGCAGCAGCCGGTACTGCTCGTCGATCCCCAGCGCATCGAGCGCGAAGGGAAAGCCGGCACCGGCCAGCAGATCGATCGCGTCGGAGAGCTCCTTCAGCAGGGGCTCGGCCATGCCTTGAATGGAATCCCTTGCCCGGTCAAACGCTTCCAGGCGTTGGGCCAGCGTCGCGCGATCCAGCACCCTGCCCCGCATCTCCTCCGCGATCTTCCGCCGGAAGGGGCTCAGCTTCGCCTCCAACCGCTCCTCCCAGGGTGGCTCGCGCTCCAGCGCCACGAGCCTCCCCTCCAGGTCCAGCTCCACCCCCGCCAGCCGACGGTACCAGTCGACATAGCCGGGCAGGACGAGCTTGCACGCGGCACCGACCAACAGCCCGTGCAGGTCGTGCTCCTCCTCGGCCACCGCGCCCGCCATCTCCCAGAAATGCGCGATGGTGTGCTCGGCCGAGGCAGCCGGCCGCGAGCTGCCCAGGGCCTGCATCGCGAATCCCGACACGAGCGCCGCCTCGGTGAGTGAGCGAACCGCCGCGAGGGGATGGGCCTGCCAGGTGCGCGCGGCCGCGAGCGCCTCCCGGGCGGACCCGAGGGCCAGTCCGGCGATGATGTCGCAGAGGGATTCGCGCGCCACCACCCGGGCGAGGTTCCAGTCGAGATGGGCCAGATACTTGGCCAGCAGATCTCCAAGGCCCGCCAGGAACAGCGAGCGGGGGGCCCGGCCAATCACCTCCAGGTCGCCCACGATGACCTCGGAAGGCCGGGCCGGGACGGCCTGATGGTACCCCTCGATACGGATCGCCGCGGTCGCCGAGCTGTAGGCATCCACCGAGGGCGCGGTCACGACGCACCAGTTGGGCACGCCGGTGTCCAGGGACACCTTCTTCACCAGATCGCTGATGACACCGCTGCCCACGCTGACCAGGAGATCCGGAGAGAGTGCCCTCACCTCGGCGGAGAGCTCGTTCACCAGCGCCAGCGTCGGGACCGGCCTCGGCTCGCCGGGGAGGATCCGCGCGGCGATCCGACTGGCACTGACGGCCGTCTTCCACCGCTCCGCCGCGGCGGCTTCCGTGTGCTCGTCACTCAGCACCCACAGCACCGGACCGCTGCCCCGCTGCCGTCGGAGGAGCTCGGCCGATTCCCGCAGTGAATCCTCGCCGACGAGGACCTGCTTCACGGAGATGCGGTGGTGCTTCCCACAGGTACAGGCGAGCACTCCGTCCGGGCCGAGGCGCTCGAGGAGTTCTCGCAGAGAAGAAGTGGACATCCTCGCAACCTAACCAAGACAGGAAGCGACACGCCATACACTTGGGCGAAGCGCTGAGTGGGCCTCGAGCGCAACGGGCCAGGCCCTGAATGTTGGCTCCAGGGCGTTGTATGAATGATGCAGCGCGTTGCAGGAATAATCTGGATTCAGCGTCTTGACCGCCAGTGTGGATTGCATTCACCCTGACACGCCCCCCTACCCCGAGGAACTCCCATGCGTCGAAAGAAAGTGGTAACCCACCCCACCTCCGGCTCCGGAATGTTAGCGCTCACATGCCGGAGATTCCTCCTCTCCCTCCTGCCGGTTCTGTGGGCCATCCTTCCGCTGTTCGCGCTCCGGCCAGCCCCGGCAACCGCGGCCACGAGCGTGTACACCATGACCGCATTCACGAACTCCAGTGAATCGAACATGTATGTGTACCAGTCCTATAACGGAACCCACTACGGGCTGATGAAGGGACCCGCGTACACACCCCCGTCGGGGTTGATCCGGGATCCCAGCATCCTGAAGCACACCGACGGGATGTACTACGTCACCTACACCACGAACTGGGAAGGCAACACGATCGGCTTCGCCCGAAGCACCGACCGGGTGAACTGGACCTTCCTGCGGAATGTCACCCTCCCCGTCACGAACCTGCAGAACACCTGGGCGCCGGAGTGGTTCAAGGACAGCGATGGCAGCGTCAACATCATCGTGTCCCTGCGCACGACCGGCGCCACGAACTTCACCCCCCATGTCATCAAGGCGCAGAACAGCACGCTGTCCGCCTGGTCCGCTCCCGTGCCGCTGGCGGGACTGAGTCCCAATTACATCGACACCTTCATCGTCAAGATCGGGAGCACCTACCACGCGTTCACCAAGAACGAGACCACCAAGTACATCGAGTACGCGACGTCCTCCAGCCTGACGGGTCCCTACACCTTTCGAGGCACCGGAGATTGGGCGGGCTGGGGAAACTGGGTGGAAGGCCCGGCCCTGTACCAGCTGGATGATGGCACCTGGAGGATCCTCTTCGACGCCTACAGCGCCGGGAAATACTACTACAGCGATTCCACCAACACCTTCGCGTCCTGGTCGGCCAGGAAGGAGCTCCCCTCGCTCACCGGCTTCATCCGGCACCTGACCGTCCTGAAGGAAACGGGGCAGCCCGGCGATATCAGGCGACTCCAGTCCTTCAATTTCCAGACCCACTTTGCCCGCCATTACAACTATCAGGCCCGCATCGACGCGAATGTCACACCGGGTGAGGACTCGCAGTTCCTGATCGTCCCCGGACTGGCCGACAGCAACGCCATTTCGTTCGAGTCGGTCAATTTCCCCGGCTACTTCCTGAGGCATGACAACTACTTGCTCGTCCTGGCGAAGAATGACGGCACCAGCCAGTTCAAACAGGACGCCACCTTCAGGGATGTCCCCGGCCTGGCCAGTTCGAGCGGGTACTCCTACCAGTCATACAACCTGCCCGACCACTACATCCGCCACTACAACTATGTGCTCCGGGTGGATCCCATCAGCACCTCGGTCGAGAAAGCGGACGCGACGTTCAAGGAAGTCACCCCCTGAGCCGACGAAAGGAAGGAATCCCCATGGTCTCGTCATCCTTCGCGAAGCAGCTCGTCCCCGCGCTGTTCGTCGTGTCCCTGGTGTTGCAGCTGACGGCAGCCCCCGCTGGAGCCGCGGCCCCTCAGTACACGAACCCGCTGATCCAGCAACGAGCCGACCCCCATCTCTACAAACACACCGACGGCTATTATTACTTCACGGCCTCCGTTCCGGAGTACGACCGGATCATCCTGCGGCGTGCGACGACCATCCAAGGCCTGGCGACCGCGTCGGAAACGGTCATCTGGCGGAAGCATGCGTCCGGCGAGATGGCCGCGCACATCTGGGCGCCGGAGCTCCACTTCATCAACGGCAAGTGGTACATCTACTTCGCCGCGGGTGCCTCCAACGACATCTGGAGAATCCGCATCTATGCCCTCGAGAACGCCAGTGCCAATCCCCTGAGCGGCACCTGGACCGAGAAGGGCCGCGTCTTCACGCACCTGGACTCGTTCGCGCTCGATGCGACCACCTTCGAGCACAATGGCCAGCGTTATCTGCTCTGGGCGCAGAAGGACCCGGAGAGCAACCTGTACATCGCGAAGATGAGCAGTCCCACCACCATCACCCTGCCCGCGACCCTCCTGGCGAAACCCCAGTACACCTGGGAGACCCAGGGCTTCTGGGTCAACGAAGGCCCGGCGGTCATCAAGAGGAACGGACGAATCTTCGTCGCCTACTCCGCCAGCAAGACCGATGACCGCTATTGCCTGGGACTGCTGACGGCCTCCGCGACCAGCGACCTGCTGAATCCAGCATCCTGGACGAAGTCGCCGAATCCCGTCTTCACCAGCAACGAGAAGACCAGCCAATACGGCCCTGGCCACAACTCCTTCGTCGTAGCCGAGGACGGGCAGAGCGACATCCTTGTCCACCATGCGCGCAACTACAAGACGATCGTCGGCGATCCCCTCTACGACCCGAACCGCCATACCCGCGTGCAAAAGCTCTATTGGAACGCGGACGGAACCCCCAACTTCGGGATTCCGGTCGCGGAAGGTGCCACCCCCTTCCGGTTCAAGTCCCACAACCAGCCGAGCTACGTCATCCGGCACTGGGAGTTCAGGGCGAAGCTCGAAACGAACGTCAGCAACCTGGGGGATTCACAGTTCAGGATCGTTCCAGGCCTTGCCGGCTCCGGCACGGTCTCGTTCGAGTCGGCGAACTTCCCGGGCTACTACTTGCGGCACAAGAACTTCGAGCTGTGGCTGGAGAAGAACGACGGCTCCACCACGTACAAGAACGACGCGTCCTTCCACCAGAGGGCGGGGCTGGCCGACAGCAGTGGCTTGTCGTTCGAGTCGTACAACTATCCCGGCAGGTACATCCGCCACTACGACTTCCTGCTCCACGTCCAGACGCTCTCCACCGCCATCGACCGGTCCGACGCGACGTTCCATCTGGATTGACCCTAGACACCTTCGCCCTTCACGGGCAGCTCGAGCGTGAAGGTGGCACCCTGACCGGAGCCAGGGCTGGTGCAGGTGAGCCGGCCCTTCATCTCGTCGGCGGCCAGGGCGCTGATGTGCAGACCGAAGCCATGCCCCGTCTTCTTGGTGGTGAAGCCCTGGGAGAACAGGCGCGACAGGTTCTCCGGGGCGATGCCAACGCCGTTGTCCGTCACGCCGATGAGCAGCCGCTCCCCCCCGGGAGCGAGCTGGACGTGGATGGTCAGGCACTTGTCCTGTTGCGTGCTGTCCACCAGCGCGTGGCGGGCGTTGCTCAGCAGGTTGATGAGGATCTGCAGCAGCTTGTGCCGGTCCACGAAGATGAGGGGGACGTCGGCGTAATTCCGCACGATGCGGATGGCCAGCCGCTCGAAGGAGATGGCATGCAGCCGCAGGGCCTCGTCGATGAGCTGAGGCACGGCCACCTGCTCCACCGCGCCCGCGGTGCGCGCGTGCTTCTGCTGCATGCTGACGATGGACTTGATGTGCTCCACGCTCTGGGTGAGTGACTGCATCTCCTTGAGCATGGCGTCGCGCTCCTCCGCCAGCTGGCCGGACACGGCGATGAGATAGGGCGGCAACTGCTGGCCCTGGGGATCCCGGGTGATGAAGGTGGCGAGATCCGCGCGGTGCTCGTTCAAGAGGGCGGTGGCCCTGGTGAGCCCTGTGACGCGGGAGCGTCGGAGCTGTTCGGTGACGAGGGTGGTGGAGATGTTGACGCTGTTGAGGGTGTTGCCCACGTTGTGGAGCACGCCGGTGGCGATCTCGGCCATACCCGTCTGGCGGGAGACATCCACCAGGGTGCGGTGCAGCTCTCCCAACCGGGTCTCGGCCTGCTTGCGGCTGGTGACGTCGCGGCCGAAGACCGTCACGCCCCCGACCTGGCCTCCCGCCACCAGGATGGGATGGAGGCTGACGTCCACCACCATGCGGGTGTCCCCGACCACGTACGTCTCCTCGAGGCGCAGGCGTTGGCCTTGAAGCACCTGGGCGAAGCGGTCCTTCCAGAGCTGGCCCCTCTCGGGATTCATGTAACGGAAGAGCTTCTGCTCCAGCTCGGGCTGCGCGCCGAGGAGCTTCTGGAAGAAGAGCTTCATCGCCGAGTTGGCGACGAGCAGGCGCCCCTCGGTGTCCGTGGAGCTCACGATGTCGTCGGTGCTCTCGATGATGCTGCTCAACTTGCTCTCGCTGTCCTGGAGCTTCTTCAAGGCCCGCTCGAGCGACTGGTGGGCCGCATCCCGCGCGGTGCTATGCAACGCACCGATTCCCCAGATGCCCAGGAACGCGACGCCCGAGAAGAGGTGCCGGACCCAGAACCGTGACAGGGAGAAGGACTGGGCGGAGATGTCCACCTGGTGCGTGACGTAGAGGGGATGGACCCCGTCCATGAGCACGGCGATGAAGAGGGTGTAGAGCAGCGCCCGGCGCGGACCCAGCAGGTACACGGCGAAGGCGGGGAGCAGCAGGTTCGTGGCGTGCACGCCACCCTCGAAGTTGGCCCTGTTCGAGAAGACGCCTCCCACGAAGCCAACCGTGAGGGTCGCCAGCAGGATCACCGCCGGAACCTCGATCCGGGAGGACTTCCGCGCCGCCACCAGGGTGGCCACGTACAACAGCCCCGCGATGCCCGGGGCGGGGGCGTACGGGGTGAACAACGTGCTCACCACGTACAGCATGGCGAGCGCGAGCATGAAGAACGCGGTGCCCACGAGCACCCGGTGGCGAACGAGGTCCGCGGGAGGTGCGTTGCGCAGGGGCTCCGAGAGGAAGAGGTCCAGCCAGCGCAGGAGCCCCGAGGTTTTCTCGGAGCCCGCGGAGGCCACTCCTCCGGGTGGGTTGGGAAGGTCCTGGATTGTCTCGGCAGATGAGGGCAGCGCCATGGCGTAGGAGAGCCATCGAGAGGGGGGGAGGCCCTCGGCGGCTCGCGATGGCATTGTGCTCCGACTCCGGGCTTCTTCGAAAAGGAGAAACCGAGCAGGCAAGGGATTCATTGCCCCGTCGTGGCCCTCCTGGCCGTGCTTGCGGCGTGTATGCCGCTCCAGCTCCAGGGCCCAGAGCACCTCGCCGGAAGCGGTGAGGCAGAGGCCATGGTCGTGCGTCTCCATCGGACGCGCGTGGTCCTGTCTGTCCTGGATGCCGTAGAGGCCGAGCGTCGGTCTCATTCCCAGCCTCCTCGTGAGGCGAGCTCCCGGGCCAGTGCTTCCCAGGCCTCGGCCTGGTACAGCCGCAGATCGAGCAGATAGGGGACGTCGTCCATCCCGAAGGGTTGGCGCTCGCGAGGCGGAGCCAGGACCCTGCCGCGCTCCACGCAGGCGCGCGCCCGGGCCCACTCCCCGCGCTCGAGCGCGAGGCGCGCCGCATACCAGAGGGGCTCGGCGCGAGGGCCCTGGCGCGCCGACTCCTCGAAGGCACGGAAGGCCTCGGCGGAATCACCCCGCGCGGCGCGGCACCGCCCCCACAGCATCCAGGCCTCGCTCCGGTGAAAGCGATAACCCGGTGGGCCTCCGAGATACGCGTGGAGCCAGGACTCCGCGGCGGAGAAGTCCTGCTCCTCGAAACAGGTCTGTCCGAGGTGGAAGAGCAGGTGGGGGTCCGCGGGCTCGGCCGTGACGGCGGCTTCCAGGATGCGCCGGTAGGGGCGCGGGCGAGCACTCCGCTCGTGAAGGATGAGGGCCCCCTCGGCGGCGATGGAAGGCGGCCAGACGCCCTCCACGGGCTGGAGGAGCTCGTGGACCGGATGGCGCCACCGGTACCGCCCGCGGCGGTGGACGCGGGGGAACCAGTGCTCGTTGCCAGGCGCATACCGGCGGCGCACGAACACCTGTCCCGCCCCCTTCTCCCCGGCCCGCCTCAGGTGTGGCACGAGCCACTCGTACAACGAGAGACCCGGTGTGAGGGTGGAGCCGAAGCGCTCGTCCGCGTCGAAGCGGACGATCCATTCATGCCCCGCATGGCTCTCCGCGAAGGCACGGGCCGCCGAGAAGTCGTCGCGCCAGGCATGGTGCACCACACGAGCACCCGCGGCCCTGGCCACCTCCTGGGTGGCATCGCGGCTCCCCGTGTCACAGACAACCAGCTCGGGGATGCACCCCAGGCTCGCGAGGGCCTTCGGGAGGTGCCGCTCTTCGTCCCGGACGATGAAGACGACCGTGAACATGGCTTCACCACACTTTCAGGATGAAGCGTCGCTCCCCGGGCTCGCGGCCGGGACGCTCGATCCACTCCACGGGGTCGCCGTGCCACCGGCAGGGTCCCTGTGAGAGCCCGACGAACGCGCGGAACGGAGCCAGGGGTCCGCTCCCGGTTGCCAGCCGATGCGCCAGCGCCAACATCCGGTGGTTTCCATCCAGGAGGGTCAGCGGTCCGGTGGCCTGATGCCCGAAGAGCACCACCCGGCCATCGAGCAGGGACAGCAGCTCGGAGTGTCCAGCCAGGTCACGCACCCGCTCGGCGTGGAATGAACCGGAGGAAGAGATACCCGTGGTCGACGAGCCGCTGATAGCGCTCACGCGGCGTGGCGGGCACCGTGAACGTCCGCGCCTTCTTGTCGCCCTCCTCCACCCCGCCCGCCGACAACCAGGCCCCGACGACCTCGTCGAAAGGCACCTGCTGCCATCCGTGCGGCGGGCTCATGGGTGCCCCTCACCGGGCGGCTGGTCCCGGCGCAAGATGCGCTCCAGGAACCTCGCCAGCCCCGCGGACTCCCGGCGTGCCCCGAGCACCGCTCGCACCTCTTCCAGGGTCTCGAGGAATGCCTTGGCGAGCGCGCGTTCGCGGTCATGGGCCTCGGACAGCTGGAGCGTCCCCGAGAGGAGACGGAACGACGCCCTCTCATCCGCCTCCAACGCGCCCGTGAGGAGGTTGCGCGGGAGGTACAGGTACCGGTGTCCCACGCGCGTGAGCTGAACGAGGCGCGCGAGCCGGCCGAGCGCGAGGTTGTATTGGAAATAGAAGGCGTAGGCGTCGCCCTTCGCATGAGCCGCCGAGCAGGCCTCGAACGCGATGAGGAACTTGTCGATCTCCCGTTCACTTCGTTCCCGGCGAAGCTCCGCATCGGACTCGGCGATGGGCCGTGATGCACGGTGGAGCAGGTCCAGCACCTCGGGGTCCTGGACGGGCCAGGCGGACGTCAGCCGGGGCGGAGGGACATCCCCCGCATCGGCGAGCCAGGCCAGCTCCCCGGCCGTCCGCCCGAAGACGAGGTCCAGCTTCGTCAGCGCCTCGCTCATCCAGGCGGTGAGGCGTTGCTCCTCCGGAGTGAAGACGACGAGTTCCACCGGGTCGCCCTGGGTGCTCAGCGCATCCACCAGTGCATTGGAGACCCGGGCGGCATCCGCTCCCGGGGAGAGGAGCACGGCCATGTCGAGATCACTGCCGGGAAGGAGTTGGCCGTAGCCATAGCCTCCGTACCAGAAGAGCGCGCGGACGGCCGGAGCCCGCTCCGCCCACGCGCGAATCCGCTGGGCCAGGTGGTGCAGGGGGCCATCGCTCATGGCCGCCCGTCTCGAGTCAGCCAGCCCGACAGAACCTGAACCGCGCGCGCCACCTCCTGCTCCACCGGACCCAGTCCCTCCACGCGATGCAGCGGCCGGGGCCAGGACTCCTCCAATGCCCGCGCGAGGTTGCGAGCGACCCCGGGAATCACTTGCGAGATGGGGACGCCGAAGTCTGGGTAGGGAATGGCCAGACCGCGACGCTCCACCCGGCGGAGGCACTCCTCCGGGGGTGTATCCACCCAGAGGAGCGTCCAGGCGTGTCCGCTTCGACGGAGCGCGAGCCGGAGGAGGTCCATGAAGGGCCCGGCGCCCGTGCACTCGAGGAGAATGGAGGAGTCGGACTCCGCGCGCTCGAGGAACGCCGCCCAGGCCCGGGCCTCTCCCGCGGGCGAGCCATCGCCATGGGCCTGGCGCGCCTCGTCGATTCCATACCGGCGCCAGCCCAGGGCCGTCCCCAGCGCATGGGCAAACGTGCTCTTGCCGCTCCCGATGTTGCCAACGATGAGCACCTTGGCGAGGACCCGCTCGTCCATGGCTTCACTCTAGTCCCCCTCCCTCCCTGTCACCGACAACTTCCGCGGCGTTGATGGCTGGGCGCCGTCCGCTGTCCGCTGTACGCTGTCCTCGGGGGAACACCCGTGACACACGCATCCAGGAGCACGAGTCGCCGGGCCAACGCGGGTCCGCGGGAGGCACATGAGCCTCGTGCACTTCTCTGTCAGGCGAACAACGCGGCTGGAAGATTTCATGCCAGACGAGCCTGGGACCGGTGAACGCCAACCGACTGGAGAGGTCAACCCTCGGCCCATGCCATCCATCGCCGACCTCATCGAGCGGAATCGAGAGTCCCTGCTCCAGCATTACCTCGAGGAGGCCAGCCGGCTCCCGTCCGCCCGGGAGGTGTGCCCCCAGGACGTCATCGACAACCTCCCCGAGTACCTCGACACCCTGTGCGCCCTCTCCCGCGGTCAGCGAGGGGACCCCGACTACACCCGGCGGCGTCTGGAAGAGACCCACCTCCGGCTGCGCCTCCAACTGGGCTACACCCTGGAAGACGTGAGGACCGAGCTCGTGCTCCTCGAACGACTCCTCGCGGGCCTCTGGGTGTCCCTTCCGCCCGGCCAGCGGCCCACCCCCGAGGACATCCAGCTCATTCGCAACGGGCTCCAGGCCGCCATGGCGCACGCCGTCTCCTTCTTGAGCGAGTACTCCCCCAAGAACCGTCAGGGCGCCCACCGCACCGAGGCACCGCGAGTGAGTGAGGAGCACCTGCGCCGGGCCGTCGAGGCGGCCGCCGAGCACGAGAAGCAGCAGGTCACCTCCATCCTGGAGAGCATCTCCGAGGCCTTCCTCTCCTTCGACCGGGACTGGCGCTTCACCTACGTCAACCACGAGGCCGAGCGCTTCATGGGCCTGACACGCGAGCAGGTGCTGGGCCGCGACCATTGGGAAGTCTTCCCCGCCACCCTGGGCACGAACGTGGAGCACTACTACAGGCGCGTGGCCACCGAGCGCATCCCGCTCGCCTTCGAGAACTACTACGCGCCGTGGAACCGCTGGTTCGAGTTCCACGCCTATCCCACCGAGCAGGGGATCGCCGTCTACTGCCAGGACATCACCGAGCGGAAGAACCGCGCCGAGGAGCGCGAGCAATACCTGCGTGAGCAGACCCGGTTGCGCGAGCAGGCCGAGCGGGCGCTGCGCCTGAGCCAACGCGCGGAGGAGGTGCTGGAGCACGGGGATCCGTTCATCCTGCTCGACAAGGACTTCCGCATCCTCCAGGTGAACAAGAACCAGGAGCTCGTCAGCAAGAAGCCTCGCGAGGAGACGCTCGGCCGTGTCATCTGGGATGTCTTCCCCGCCATCAACAATCCCGAGTCCGCGTACTGGCGCGAGTACCGGCGCGCGATGAAGGAACGCGTCCCCGTGCATTTCGAGGAGTACTATCCCCCGCAGGACCTCTGGGCGAGCGTGAACGCCTACCCCACCGCCGAGGGCGGGCTGGCCGTCTTCCTCCGGGATGTCACCGAGCGCAAGCGCGCCGAGCAGTTCCGCGAACGGCTGATGGGCATCGTCAGCCACGATCTGCGCAGTCCGCTCAACAGCATCACCCTGGCCGCCGGAATACTGCTGCGTCAGGAGGACCTCTCCGAGCCCATACGCGGCCGGGTGCGGCGCATCGTCCAGAGCGCGGAGCGCATGTCGCGGATGATCACCGACCTGCTCGACTTCACCCGCGCCCGATTGGGCGGCGGCATCCCCCTGCATCGCCGGCCCGGCGAGCTGCTGGGGCTGGTGCGCACCACGCTCGAGGAGTTCGAGGTGACGCACCCGGGTCGCCTCGTGTTCTCCCACAACCAGGGGCCGTACACCGGAGAGTGGGACCTGGATCGGCTCGCCCAGGTCATCTCCAACCTGGTGGGCAACGCGCTGAAACACGGGGCCGGGAACACCCCCGTGGAGGTGGACCTCCACGAAGAGGGCCAAGAGATCATCCTCACGGTGATGAACCAGGGGACGCCCATCCCCGACCCCCTGCTGCCCCATGTCTTCGATCCCTTCCGCCGCGCCGCGGACAGCTCGCGCCAGGGAGGACTGGGGTTGGGTCTCTACATCGCGCAGCAGATCGTCCTGGCCCACGGCGGCTCCATCACCGCCAGCTCCAGCTCCGCCACGGGCACCACCTTCACCGTGAGGCTGCCCCGGGAGCGCGCATAGCGCGGTAGAGTCCCCCCATGAGCTTCCAGCCGCCCTGGGGTGGAGCCTTCCGCCTCCAGACCTTCGTCCACCGCACGCCCGACGTCTTTCCGTCGAACACCCTCGAGGCCATCCGGTCGGCCATCCTGGGCTCTTCCCTGCTCGGGGAAACCAACCTGTCGTCCCAGTTCTCGGGCACCTATGGCTTTTCGATCACCTTCCGGCGCGAGGCCCGCTCCGAGGTGACAGCCCGGTTTCCAGCCTTCGCCCCCTTCCTCGAAACCGCGCTCCTGCCGGGCTGCAACGCGTTCCTGCTCAACCCGCTCCTGATTCAAAATGGACGCGGGGTGGACCGCCACCTGGATCGCAGCATGAACTTCTACGAGGCCCACCTCGACGGCCCGGTCGCCGTGAGCGTGCTCTACGTGCAGGTGCCGGAACAGCTCGCGGGAGGAGAGCTGCGGCTGTATCACCGCGGCAGGCAGGTGGCGGCGCTGGCTCCCAGGCAGCGCTCGTTGGTGACGTTCCGGGGCGACCTCGCACACGAGGTGGCGGCGGTCGAGGCCGGGGCCCCCGAGCTCTCGGCGGCACGCATCAGCCTGGTGGTCGAGCAATACCGCCTGCCGGAGGCCGTGCTCGCGAAGGTGCCTCGTTTCGAGATGCGGACCCGGACGGAAGGAGTGCGGGAATGAGCGAGCTGGTGATGGAGTGGTGGGTGGCCCAGACTCCAAGGCAGGTGTTCGAGGCCATCGAGGATCCGTTCCAGCTCCGGCGCTGGTTTGGGGCTCCGCCGGGCGGTTTCCGCGTCGGAGGGGACGCGGACGCGGACGTGGGCGAGCCGTTCCGGCTGGACCTGCTCGATGACCAGGGCACGCCCCTGGCGCTGACCGGCCGCGTCCTCGCCGTGGAACCCGATGAAGTCCTCTGGATGCAACTGGCCTGGGACGGAGGGAACTTCGGGCCAGAGACGACCCGCGCCTCCATCCTCCTCGACCCCACCAACGGTGGCACGCGCATCGAAATCTGCCAGGGTCCCTTCTTGAGTCCCGAGTCCCACGAAGCGCACCGGACGTACTGGGAGGCCGCCGTGGGGCGTCTGGTCCGCGTCATCTCCGGAGAAACCGTTCCCTGTTTCGAGGAGTTCTGGGAGGAGTCGAACGGTTACGCCGAGCCGCTCGGCATGGCGGCCTATGCCGTACTCGCCGGGATGCGGGAGGCCGGGGCGGCGCCCGAGACGCTCGCGCAGCTCGAGGAGACGCTCTACACCCACCTGGCCCGCGTGCCCGAGGAGAGCGCCAAGGTGCTCGGAGCGGTCCTTCGCGCGCGCCTCCAGGGCGCTCTCCCCATCAAGAGAAGCGAAGACCGTTGAGACAGTCATTGAAAGCAAAGGCCGGAGCTCGCGATGAGACACCGGCCCTCGCCGCCAAACCAGCCATCGAGCCTTCGTCAGGCCTCGCGTCGAGCCCTCGTCTGGGTGCACCCACCCCCTGACAAGAGGTTCGCGCATGGCGATGAATCCCCGCCTCGAACAGGCCAGTTGCCAGCGCTCTCAGGTGAGCAGCTCGCGCCGCTCCGGCGCCTCGAACCAGCGCAACAGGAAGTCGATGAACACCCGCGTCCGCAGCGGCAGGTGCCGGCGTGACGGGTAGAGCAGGTACAACGGCATGGCCACCAACTCATACCCGGGGCAGAGGCGCACCAGCGCGCCCTCTTCCAGATCCTCCCGCACCTGGAAGAGGGGCAGCCGCACCACTCCGGCACCGGCCAGCGCCGCGCGGCGGATGGCACTGTAGAGGTTGATGCGCAGCCGGCCTCCCACGGTGGCGGTCTCGGTGCGGCCCTCGCGCTCGAACAGCCAGAGTGCGTCATCACGGAAGTGGGGGTTGAGGATGCACGGGACCCGCGCCAGGGCGCTGGGGGTGTCGAGCGGTCCGTGCGTTGCCAGGAAGGCAGGGCTCGCCACCACCACCTCGCGCACCACCCCCAGCGGGCGTGCCACCAGGTGCTCCTCCAGCGCCCGCGTCGTGCGCAGGGCCACGTCGTATCCATCCCCCACCAGGTCCCGCCGCAGCACGCTCAGGTCGATCTCCACCTCGACGTTCGGGTAGGTGCCCTGGAACGCCAGCACCAGCTCGGGCAGGAAGGTCTCACCGAAGGAAGTCGGCGCGGTGACCCGCAGCCGACCGCCCACCTCGGAGGTGGTCGCCGAGACCGCGCGCTCCGCCTCCAGCAGCACCTCGCGCAACTGGCGGCAGTACTCCAGATAGAGCCGCCCGGCCTCGGTCAGCGTCAGCCGCCGCGTCGTCCGGTGCAGCAACTGCACGCCCAGCGCCCGCTCCAGCTCCGCCACCTGCTCGCTGGCGTGGGCCTTCGAGCAGCCGAGCTTCTCCGCCGCTCGCGTGAAGCTGCCCAGCTCCGCCACCGTGACGAAGGCCAGCGACTGATCGAATCGTCCGAGCATTGTCTTCATATGCGAACAGTGTTTCCGCCCGGGACCCGTTTATCCCCCTCCCCTCCGGGGGCATCTTCTCCACGTTCCCGAGCATTGGTTCGCATCATCGAACAAAACGGAGGCAGTCATGAAGGTTCTTCTCGTCGGAGCCCATGGAGTCATCGGTAGCGCGGTCGCCCGGGAGCTGGGCACCCGCCACACTCTCGTCAGCGCTGGCCGCGGCCGGGGGGACGTGAAGGTGGACATCACCGACAGTGCCAGCATCCGCCGCATGTTCGAGCAGGTCGGCCGCGTGGATGCGGTGGTCTCGGCCGCTGGAAACGTGCACTTCGCCCCGCTCGAGCAGATGACCGAGGAGCATTTCAGCATCGGCCTGCGGGACAAGCTGATGGGCCAGGTGAACCTGGCCATGATCGGCCGCGCCTGGCTGAACGACGGAGGCTCCATCACCGTGACGGGAGGAATCCTCGCCGAGCAGCCCATCCGCCACGGCAGCTCGGCCTCGATGGTGAACAGCGCGCTGGAGGGCTTCGTGCGCGCGGCCGCCATCGAGCTGCCGCGCGGGCTGCGCATCAATCTCGTCAGCCCGAACGTGGTGCAGGAGTCGCTGCCTCAGCTCGCCCCCTTCTTCCGAGGCTTCGAGGCCGTCCCCGCGGCCCGCGTGGCCCTCGCCTACAGCCGAAGCGTGGAGGGCCACCAGACCGGGCAGATCTACCGCGTCTTCTGATCGCCCTCCCGGGTCTCACTGCACCGTCACGGTCCGCTGAAGGTCGTTGAACCCCGTGGAGGCCTCCCAGACGTTCTGGTTCGCCAGCTGGATGGCGTACTCCGGACGGGTGCTCAGGGAAGGCGCCGGATCCGGAAGGTTCAGCAGGAGGGCATAGCTGCCGGCCGGCAGGGTCGCCGGAAGCGTGACGCCCTGGTTGATCGTCACCGTCGACCCCGCCGCCCACTGGCGAGGATCGGCGGAGAGCGGCAGGCGGTAGGTGGCGCCGCTCGAGGTGTTGCGCAGAACCAGCTGGACCGACCGGGGATTGAAAGGAGCAGCCCACCCCTCGTTCTTGAGCTGGATGTTCACGGGCATCGCCGCGCCACGGCTGACGGTCCCCGGGAAGGTGGCGGACACGAGGGTGAACCTGTACCCGAGTCGACGATCAATCTCGGGCCTGCACCCGCCGTTGGTCCAACCATTGAGGACCGTGAGCTCGTAGTCGGCATTCAGATAGGAGTAGTGGAACGAGGCCAGCTCGTTCAACGCGGTGGCGCAATCCGAGCGCGGCGGGTTGAAGTTGCAGGTCTCGCCGCCCATGGCGAGGTAGTTCGTCTCGGCCGACAGGTAGGGGTACTCGACCGTCGTGTTCTCGAACGTCCCCCAGTCGTCGGGGCTGGCCAGGAAGCAGTCGTTGTGATGGCCGATCCGGGCGACCGCGGTGCCGTTGTAGGCCTGCGCGGCGGAGAGCGCCGACGTGCCATACATCGTGCGCTTGAACTTGGGCGTCCGGAGCTGGACCATCCGCGTGGCCGGGAGAACGCTGAGCAGCTTGTCGACCACGGCCTTCCGGTTGTTCCAATCCGTCTGCGATACACTCCCCGCGTTCCCGAAGTTCTGGGTGTAGTACCACTCGCCCCAGGCGCCGATGAGTCCCGTCTGCACGACCGCGATGACGTCGCTGTGGGCGCTCAGGTAGGGCGCCAGCTGATCCAGGTGCGCGGTGACACGGCTCAGGGGGACGTCATCTCCAGCGGTCGACAGGGTATAGGCGAAGCGGACGATCATCTTGAGCCCCGCGGCCCGCACCGTATTCGCCTGTCGTTGGAAGCGGTCCAGCTGCGCCTGGCTGATGGGGCTGTTCTTGAACTCCGACAGGTAGAAGATGCAGAACACCTGGGTGATCTTCTCGTTGGTGCGGTACCCGCTCAACGTGGACGCGACGAAGTCGGTTTTGTCGCAGTCGGAGGTGTAGTGGTAGAAGCCCCGCTCCGGGTTGGCGAGGGTGGCGCTGCTCGCCGTGTAATAGGTCGTCGTGCCCGTGCCCGTGCTTCCACTGTAGACATGGGTGTATTTGGAAGACGTCTCGAGCGGCGACTCGACCTGGAAGACGATGTCCGCGTCGTTCGGGGTCGAGCTCTCGCCGATATCCGCTCGTGCGACCGTCCAGCTGGCGGCGCCCGCCGAGGCCGTGTGTGTCACCGTCTTCACGAACTGCCAGCTCCAACCCCCTCCCAGGTGCTTGTACAGGGCGTCGTTCTCGAGGAGGTAGTCCGCCCCGGTCCCCAGCTGGGCGAACCCGGTCGCGGGATTCCGGTCGACGTCGATGTACGCGCGCCGGAAGGCCGGAGTCCCGCTGTATTGGAACTGGTAGTTGACGTTGGTGGCGTCGTTGCCCACCACTATCGCGGAGATGGCCGCATGCGCGGGCGGAGACACGAGCAGCACGCTCGCTACCAGCATCGCGAGAGCAGCGGGCTCCGTGATGAGAGGAAGGTGGATCCGGGGATTCGATCTGCGCATGCGCACTCCTCGATGGCGTATTCAGACAAGGGCTTCGCCAGGCGGGTACCGCTATGCGCAAAACCGCACGTAATCAAGGATTTCCAGTGTAACTGGTGAAGACGGCGACTCAGGCCTGACTGCCCACCGAGGCGAGGGCGCGAAAGGCCAGCACGGCGAGCGTCATCCCCAGCGTCAGCAGCGCCACCAGCAGCACCACGATACCGAGCACCCACGCCCGGCTGGCACGTCGAGCGGCGGAGGGGGCCGCCAGATGCTCCTCGAGCAGGCGCACGTTGCGGGTATTGGCCCGCCAGGCCGCATCGAAGACATCGCCCAGGAAGGGCACCGCGCCCACGAGCGCCTCCAACCCCACGTTACCGACCATGCGCAGCAGCACCTCGCGCGAGGCGCCCAGGCGCACCGCCTGCAAGATGATGTAGCTGGAGAGCAAGGCACCCGCCCAGTCGCCCACGCCCGGTATCAGACCGAGCAGGGCGTCCCACCCGATGCGCAGGCCCCCAGGCAGCCGGATGGAGGTGTCCAGTTGCCGTGCCAGACCGCGCACCTGGTCGAGCGCGGCGGGATCGGCGGGAGGGCGCGTGGAGTCAGGAAGTCGGCTCATTCAGGCCTTGCCACGGCTCAGCACGCGCTTGATCGCGAGCACCACGCCGAGCACCACCGCGCCGGACAGGATGCCCACCAAAGCGTCGACCAGCGGCGGAGTGATCGCCCCCAGCAGCCCCCCGATGCCGGGCACCGCGCCCGCGTGATGGACGAGCCCCTCGATGACGTGGTGCAACACGGGGATGCCGTGCGTGAGGATGCCGCCGCCCACCAGGAACATGGCCGCGGTGCCAGCGACCGACAGGCCCTTCATGAGCCACGGCGCCGTCTTCAGGATGCCCACCCCCAGGCCGCGCTGGAACCGCGCCCACCCGCTGTCACCCACCCGCTGGCTGAGGAAGAGCCCTCCGTCGTCGAGCTTCACGATGCCCGCCACCAGCCCATAGACGCCCACGGTCATCAGCAGGCTCACGCCCACCAACGCCATCACCCGGGTCATGAAGGGCACGGAGGCCACGACGCCCAGGGAGATCACGATGATCTCCGCCGAGAGGATGAAGTCGGTGCGCACCGCGCCCTTGATCTTGTCCTTCTCGATCGCCACGAGATCGACCTTCGGGTCGACCAGGGCCTGGGTCAGCTCGGCGTGGTGGGCCTCGTCCTCGTCGTGGCTGTGCAGGAACTTGTGCGCCAGCTTCTCGACACCTTCGAAGCACAGATACAGGCCGCCCACCATCAGCAGCGGTGTCACCGCCCAGGGCACGAAGGCGCTGATGGCCAGCGCCAGGGGCACCAGGATGGCCTTGTTCACCGCCGAGCCCTTGGCCACGGCCCATACCACGGGCAGCTCGCGGTCGGCGTTCACGCCGGAGACCTGCTGGGCATTGAGCGCCAGGTCATCGCCCAGCACGCCAGCGGTCTTCTTGGCAGCCACCTTGGTCATCACCGACACGTCGTCGAGAATGGTGGCGATGTCGTCGAGCAGTGCGAGCAGGCTGGATGCCAAGAGAGGGCTCCTTCTATCGAGGGTGGGCTGAGGCGGCGCGCATCCTAACCGCGTCCCCGACGCGAGCGCACTAGGGTCCTCCAGTCTTCCCCACCGGCTTCCACGGAGCCACCTCCTCGCTGCGCAGGAGCAGCGCCGCTTCCGCTTCCGGCAGGATGCGCAGCTGGAAGCGCCGCCGGTACCCGTCATCCCGGGAAAAGGCCTCCCGGTCCGTCACCAGCAGGAGCGCCGTGGGGACCACGTAGCGTGCCGAGTTGTTGCCGTAGTAGTGCACCGCCACCTGGTACGTGCCTCGAGCGGCCTTGCGCGCGTGGTACAGCTCGGGCCCCAGTCCGTCCGTGACGTCC
This sequence comes from Archangium violaceum, assembly GCF_016887565.1. Taxonomy (NCBI): domain Bacteria; kingdom Pseudomonadati; phylum Myxococcota; class Myxococcia; order Myxococcales; family Archangiaceae; genus Archangium; species Archangium violaceum. Next base: position 4,198,694 of record NZ_CP069396.1, on the reverse strand, counting down.
CAGTGGAGCTGGCCTCCCAGCCGCGTCCGCATCCGCCGGTAGGAGCACCGCTCTCCGCTCGGTTCCACCACCCAGAGGTCGATGTCCGTCGAGTCCGAGTTCCAGTGCAGGGTGAGCTGGTAGTCGATGGGGCCCATCTCCGCGCGACCGGCCAGCTCGCGCCGCCGCGCCTCCAGTGCCCCCACCTCCGCCTTCGAGAGCCGGGTGTGCTTCGCCAGCGCCATCAGCATCCGGCCGTAGTGGTAGGCCGCCACCGTCTTCGTCTGCTCGTCGTGCCGCGCCCAGTCGCCCGCCAGGAGGATCTCCCAGTCGCGCGCCGCCTCCGCGGGCCGCCCCGCCGCGTCCAGCGCCAGGGCCTCCTCCAGGTAGGACTGCGGCTCGAAGGGACGGTTGAGCCGCACGTGCTCGAAGAGCTCCGCGGCGGCCGTGTACTGGCCGAGCGCCAGCAGTCCATAACCCACCAGCCGGAGCGCCTCCGCGTCCTTCGGGCGCAGCTCCACCGGTGACGAGAGGGCCCGCACCGCGCCCCAGGTGTCCCCCGCGAAGGCCCGCTTGCGCGCCACCGCCTCGTACACCATCACATCGTCCTTGTTGGCCCGCCGCGCCTTCCGGTACTCCAACTCCGCCTGGAGCCGCTCCTCGCCTCCCGCGTAGGGCTCGTCCCGCAGGGGTTGTGCCGTCAGCCTCGAGCCCAGCTCCGCCTGCCGGGTGCCCAGCACCCGCAACACCTCACGTCCCGTGTCGGGCACCCCGTCCAGCGCCAGCCCCAACAGCCGCTCGCGCTGCTGGTCCTGCTCGCGCCGCCGCAGCGCCTCCAGGTCGGAGAGGTCCACCTGCTCGTCGCGCACCGCGTAGCGCACGTAGTCCCCCTCCGACTCCAGCACCAGCATCGAGGCCCGCGCGTTGGCCAACCGGTAGTGTTGACTGAGGGCCACCACCATCCGGTCCACCCGTGGGTCCTCCATCGCCACCAACCGCGCCACCAGTCCCTCCGCCCAGGCGCGCGGCGCGAAGGCACTGTCCTGGTCGCGCGGCAGCGGCACCCGCATGGTGCGCTCCTGGCCCTCCGAGCGCACCACCACCGCCAGCTCCGCGGCGCCCTCCTCCACCAGCCGCCCGGCCACCAGCAGCTCCTGCCCCGGGAAGACGAGGTGGGGCCGCCCGCCCACCACCAGGTCCTTCACCTTCGAGCCCCGCACCTCCACCCGCACCAGCACCGCCGAGGCCGCTCGGTGCGCTCGCACCGCCGCCCGCACCTCCGAGCCGGAGACCACGCTCACCACCCGGCCTCCGCTCGCACGCGCCAGCGCATCGAAGAGGTCCGTGTTCACCGCCGACTCGCCGAAGCGGTAGCTCACCCACCGCAGCGTCTCCGAGGACGCATGGCGGGAGATGAGCGCGTCCACCTGCCCCTGCCCCCAGGTGACATTGCCGTCCGAGAGAAGGAAGGCCGTCACCCTGCCGCCACCCGCCGCCGGCTTCAGCCAGTCGCGGCCCGCCCGGTCCAGCTCGGCCAGCATTCCATCCACATGCGAGGCGCCCTCGAGGAAGACCCGCTCCAGCTCGCCAAAGGTCTCCCGGCGCGCCTCGGGGGTGTTGCGCCGGAAGCCAGGGCCATGCAGCCAGCGCGGCCGCACGTCGAAGAGCAGCACCGCGTACTCCTCGAGGCTCCCGTCCCTCTCCAGCAGCGCGCGCAGCATGGCGGCCTGCAGGGCCCATGCATTGCCGTCCTCCGCCGACAGCGAGGTGTCCACCACCAGCACCGCGCGCCCGGTGGGAGTGCCCCCCTCTCCCACGATGAGGCTCGAGGGCAGCCGCACCCGCGCGTAGAAGGCCTGGCCGGGCAGCCCCGCCGGATCCGAGCCCACCAGCACGTCCGCGTCCTGGCTCGGCGGCGTGATGGCCACCTGCAACGCCCCGTCCCCCGTCAATCCCCGCCAGTCCCACACCCGCCAGGGCCCCAGGTCCCTCGGCTTGCCCGCCACGGGCAGCACCGTCATCGCGCGCGCGTGCCTCGGGTCCACGTGGACGCGCGCCGACACCTGGAGCGTGTGGCCCGCCCCGGGTGGCAGGGGCCACGTGTAGCGCAGCTGCTGGCCGTCGAAGAGGAGCGTCTGCTCGTAGGCGAGCACCACCCGCTTGAGGGACTTCGGCGGCAGGGGGAAGACACGCGCGCTGAAGGTGGAGGCCCCCGCCCACTCCAGCAGGGCCGGATCCACGTTCTGGCGCACCACGTCCTCGTAGACCTGGCGGGCCCGCTTGTGCTCGACGACCCGGGCCTCTTGGCGGGTGCCCCAGGAATGCTCCGCGTTCCGGGGGCTCGACGGGGCCGCGGCTTCCAGTGCCTCCACCCGGCTCGAGTCCCCCAGCGGAGGAAGCAGCTCCGAGGACTGGAAGAGCGAGGGAGAGTCCACCGCCACCGCTCCCGAGTACAGCGCGAAGCCCGCCACCGTCGCGCCACCTGGCAGCGGGTAATAGAAGGTGCCCTCCAACGAGCGCGCGGTGTCGTTCTCGAAGAGGTAGTCCACCACCGTGCGAGCACGAGCCCCCTGGATGTACGTCACCACTCGCACCGCGCGCACCGTCAGCGGCTGGTAGCGGCCCTGCTCGTCCAGCACCAGCACCTTGGCCATGCGCGGCGCGGACTCCACCTTCGGAAGCACGGGCCGGGGCGTCCTGGGCTCACCGGGCGCCGCCTGTCCGGAGGACGCCTCCTTCGGCGCCTCCGCCTCCTCCTCGCGTTCGGCCGCCTCCCAGTCGGAAGAAGGGGATGGCATCAGCGGAGCGGGTGCGGACGGGGAGGCACCTGCACCTGCCAACTGGCCCCCCAACACGCCACCGACCACCCCCCCGACGACGCCTCCCTCCACGCTTGCCGCCGCGACCCCCTCTCCCTCGCCGTCTCGCGCCTCCCACCGGCGGACCAGCGCCTCGGGAATGGGCTTCGGATCGGCGACGGCATCACGCAGCGCCGCGACATCCACCTTCCCCTTGTCCGCGAGCCCCGGGGCGGTGGTGGGCGCGATGAGGCCCGCATCGACGAAGGCGGCGGGAACGTTCGCGGGCACCGGGAGCGGCGACACGTCCGCGGTCGTCTCGGGCTGGGGCGCCTCATCCTCGGGCGGCTCGGGCACCGGAGCGGGTTCGGGCGACGCGGCCGGCGCAACGGACGCGGACGTGTCGGCGCTGGCGGGCGGAGCCGAGGTACCACGCAGGCAGCTCACGCCAACCAGAGCCGCCAACAGCAGGGAGGTGAGGAGGACGCGCGGAAGGGACATGTGACCGGTAGCCAATCACATCCCGTCTCGCCCGGTGTCATGGTTGAGTCATGCCGGTCCCATCGTTGAGCCACGCCCTCCTCGAGATCCTCGCCTCCCCCCTGAACGCGCGGCTCTAACGGGCTCTCAGCAGGCTGACATCGTTGCTCGCGGAGTTGGCGGCCACGATGTCCAGCCTGCCGTCGCCGTCGAAGTCGCCCGTCCCCACGGCGTGAGGATCCTTCCCCGTGGAGTACGCGAGCTCCGGCCCGAACAAGCCGCCTCCGATCCCCCGCCACACGGCCACGTCGTTGTGCCCGAAGTACGAGGGCCGGGGCTCACGGGGATTGCCGGAGCCGATCCCCTGTCCTCTCGCCCCCACGAGGTCCAGAATCCCATCCCCGTCGACATCCGCCGCCGTCAGTTGGTGGAGGATCACGCCGGTGTTGGCATCGATGTCGAGTGGCGGCGCGAAGGTGCCATCCCCCTTCCCGCGTACGAGGCCCAGGAGAAGAGAGGACTTCTTCACGAGCAGATCCCTCGTCCCATCCTTGTCGAAGTCGCCCAGGACGAGCACATCCGCTGAATTTCCGAGGGCCAGGGTCCTCGCGTCCTGGAAGGTACCGTCCCCGTTGCCCAACAGGACGCTGACGGAGCCATTGTTCGCGGTCACGAGGTCGCTCTTCCCGTCCGCATCGAGGTCTCCCGCCACCAGCGCACCGGGCTCGCTGCCCACGGGAAACGCCGTCGCCGCCCCGAAGGAGCCATCTCCGTTGCCCATCAGCACGCGCACGTCCTGGGTGGCGCGGTTGAGGGTGACGAGATCCGGCTTCCCATCCGCGTCGAGGTGGACCGCGACCAGGGCCACCGGCCCCGAGCCCACCGCGAAGGAGGCCGCCCCCCGGAAGGAGCCATCCCCGTTGCCTGACAGCACGCTCACGTCGCCGCTGCCCTCATTGGCGGTGACGAGGTCCGGCCTGCCATCCACGTCCACATCCGCCACCACCAGGGCCACGGGCTTCGTTCCCACTCCGGCCGAGGCCACTCCGCGGAAGGAGCCATCCCCGTTGCCCAACAGCACGCCCACGTCGTTGCCGCCCTCGTTGGCGGAGGCGACGTCCAGCAGCCCATCTCCGTTCAGGTCCGTCGTCACCAGGGCCACGGGGCGCGTGCCCGAGGGGATGCGAGGTGTCACCTCGAACGTCCCGTCTCCCCTGCCCCGGAGCACGCTCAGCCCCGAGCCTCCATATCCAATTCCCATGTCCAGCGTGACGAGATCCCTCACTCCATCCGCGTCGAGGTCCGCCACCTTCAGCGCGAACGCCCCCCACCCATGCGGTGTGGAACGAGCGGCCTGGAAGGAGCCGTCTCCCTTGCCGGACAAAACGAGGAGGGTGTCGTCCAGGGTCGACAGGAGGATGTCTGGCTTTCCATCGCCATTCAGGTCCTCGATCGTCACGGTCCGGCCCCGCTGCCCGAGCTCGAGGCTGACAGGAGGCTGGAACGTCCCGTCGCCCCTTCCCAGCAGCACGTCGGCCAGCGCGTTGTTGGCGTTCACCATGACGGCATCCACCCGCCCATCCGCGTTGAGATCTCCCAATGCGAAGGAAGACGTGGCGGGACCCGCGACTCCAAGGCTCCGGAAAGTGCCATCGCCGTTGCCCAGCAGCACGCCCAACCCCGTCGTCTCACGGACGATCAGATCCAGGTTCAAATCCTCGTCCAGGTAGGCCGCTCGCACCGAAGCGGATGCCTCGAGTCCCTGACGGATGTGACGCGGGGCCTGGAAGGAACCATCCCCGTTTCCGAGGAACAGACTCATGACCGGGCCTTCGCCTCCTCCGGTGGGGAGGGTGTTCGTGGTGACGAGGTCCAGGCGCCCATCCTTGTCGAAGTCTCCGGCCACCATCGACGTCGCCGTCAGGTCGCCGACGGGCATGCGCAGCGGCGCATGGAAGGAGGCGTCCGCCCTGGACAGCAGCACGTTCACCGCGGGACTGGAGTACCAATACGGAAAGGAAGATGTGTAGAGCCCGCTGGTCGCGAGGTCCACCAGACCGTCGCCGTTGAAGTCTCCCGTTGCCATCGCCGAGTGGCCCGGACCCGCATCCAGCGTCGTCCGCCGTTGGAAGGCCCCATTGCCCAGGCCCTTCCAGACGCTCACGGTGTCGTATTGGCCCACCGTGGCCACATCCAACTTGCCGTCACCATCGAAGTCCTCGAAGACCCCCAGGACCGGGGCATCGTAGAAATTCCTCGTGCCCACGAAGTCCGGATCGCACCGGCGCCGGCCCAGGGCCCTGTTGTCGACGGTGAACGTCTCCGTCCGTGAGGCGCCCGCCCTGCCCTCCACCGAGGCGGTGACGCGCAGCCACACGCCCTTGGCGAGGACGCCCGGCAGATCCCGCGCGGCATCCCAGATGAAGTTGTTTCGCCGGCCCTCCGGCGCACTGGAGCTGGGGACGCCCGTCACCCCCTCGTGGGCCGCGCTCCCCGCCTGCGTGGCCCGCTGGAAGTGGCCCGTCCCGTCGGGGTCGAACTCCACCAGGAGGTCCACCGGCCGTGCCGATGCCTGTCGCACTTGGTAGATGAGTTGCGGGCAGCCCGGCTGGCTCCCGGCGGCGAGAGACAGCGCGATGATGTCCGGAGCAACCGGCTCCGCGAGCGATACCGGCGCCGAGGGCGCGGACTCGGGCCCTTCCTCCCGCTCGTTCGCGGCCCGCACGGTGAAGGTGTACGAGACGCCTCGCCGCGCGCCCCTCACCTCCACGCTCGTGGCGTCCTCCGTCGTGGCAGCCGTTCCACCGGGCGAGGCCGTGACGGTGTAGCGGGTGATGCGACGGCCTCCGTCCCGGGCGGGCGGAGTCCAGCTCACCGTGATGACGTCCTCGGTGGCGGTGGCTCGCACCTCCCGGGGCGCACCCGGCGTGTCTGATGTGCGGCACGCGAGAACGGTCACTCCCAACCACACCAGGAGGAGTCGCGCGGTGCCGCGAGACCAAGAGCGAATCTGCGAATTCATGAGCGGTGCCCAGACCCTGATTCAGGGAGAAGCCCGGCCGCCTCTCACGCGGGGACCGGCCTCGTGGCATCGGCTCCCCAACACGGAGGTCTAATCCATCCAGTGGTGGCGCTCAAGCCTGGACGTGAACCGGGCCACCAGATGGGGAGCGGGAGCGGCACATGGAGTTTTCCGCCAAGGCGATATGCCCGCGACCCACCGTGGTCTTCCCGCTCCTGTTCAATCACATCCAACCACGCGCTCCTCTCGCCAGACAGGGCTCCATCTGTTCAGAAACCCACCGTGTCTTTATTTACTTGAAGTGCCTCCGGAGAAAAGTGAGAGAACGCGCCCGCTTTTCCCCCAACGAGAGAGCCATGCCCCTGTCTTGGAAATCTTTGTCACAGACGAGTGTCTTCTGGACGCTCACCACCATACTGACCCTGGGATGTGGTGAGACGGCGCGCGAGACATCTTCAGGAATCGAGAAAATCGCCACCACCCGTTCGGCCATCACCGCCGGCGCGGTCCATCTGCCCGACGTCGCTTTCGCATCCAGGGCCACCCTCCCGTCGACCATCCGCCATGTCGCCGTGGATGGCTGTAATGGAAGCTTCTGCAGTGACGGCAATGACGGACTGACGCGCGCCACCGCATGGAAATCCGTGCAGTACGCGCTCGACCACATGCCGAACGACCCGGGTGGCAGCATCCTGTATGTCCATTACAGTGCAACACCTTTCCGTGAGAGAATAGTCACCGCTCGGGCGGGACAGCCCACGGCGCCCTTCTATGTCCTGGGTGTTCCAAGCGCCAACGGAGACATGCCGAAGTTCCTACCGGAGCCAGTGAGTGGCTCCTGGAAGGCGCCCATCTCCGTCAACACGGGAGGGGCGTACTACGTCTTCGATGGTCTGGATATCGACTGCGAGAACAGGCACAACCTGGCGCCCGATGGGGAGTACAAGGCCCTGGCTGGCTTCAACCTGTTCGACGCCGACCGCGTCGTCATCAAGAACTCGCGGGTCCGCAAATGCGGCTCGGGAGTCTCGGTCAGCGGCTCGAGCAACATCTCCATCGAGAACAACAACCTCTTCGATCTCGTGAAGTGGCCGCTCACGGGCACCAGCGCCGATGGCGGACGAGGCGACGCCAACGCGGTCGTCCTCGAGCGGGGCTCCACCCGCGTGCTCATCCAGGACAACAACAGCGGCGGCAACACCGGAGATGGGGTCCAGTGCACGGGCGTCGAGCAGCCAAACAACGTGGGCTTCCCCCCCGTCTCGCACCTCACCATCCGCAACAACGTGTTCGCCAACGAGCTGGAGAACGGCGTGGACATCAAGTCCTGCGAGGACGTCACCATCTCCGGCAATGACATGTCTGGCTACAAGCACGCCCAGGGCAATGGTGGAAGCTGCGGTGGCCCCGCCATCGTCATCCACTACTTCGCCAAGCGCGTCCTGGTGGAGGACAACAACCTGCACGACAGCGGCGCCGGGGTGATCGTCGGCAGCTCGCTGGTCGTCGGGACCGTCGATCCTCCCAGGGTGCCTCGTGTGGAGAATGTCGTCATCCGGCGCAACCGCATCTGGGGAATGAATCAGCTCTCGGCCAATAACCTGTTCGGGTGCGGCGATGGCATCAAGCTCCAGCACTTCAGCGGGGTGGAGATCGTCCACAACACCTTCGACAAGCTGGAACGCTCGGGCGTACGGATCGACCCCAACGCCACGACTCCGTCGGAGAACGTGCAGATCTGGAACAACATCATCCAGGACGCGCGCGGTCTGGCTCCGGGATGCACGGACTTCTCCGGCGCGAGCTGCTCGGGTACCAACACGGGAGGCGCCCTGGACCTCTCCACGGGCTTCGTCACGGGAGTGTCCATCCACGACAACCTCTACTGGCACTCGAACGGAGCAGCCGCCACCCGGTTCCGCCATGACGCCAGTGCCGGGCTGAGCTTCTCGAGCTGGGCACCCCTGGCCTCGGATACCCACAGCGACAACGTGGCCCCCCTCCTCCTGGGGAATTTCAGGCTGGGCCCCAACTCCCCTGCGCTCAACGGCGCGCTCCCCGACAGTTCGAACCTCGGACAGCGCTGCTCCGGAAATCCCGATCTGGGGGCCATCGAGAGCGACTGCGTGCCCGTCCCCCTCTGGACCCACCAGCGGGGAGGGGAAGACACGGACGGCTTCGCCGATGTGACCGTGACCTCCACGGGAGACATCTGGGTCGTGGGTTCCACCTCCAGCACCAGCGTCTTTGGAGGGGTCGCACACGGAGGCAGCGACGCGTTCATCGGCCACTACTCCCCCTCTGGAACGCCCTCGCCCATCATCCGCTTCGGCACCGACGGCTTCGACTACGCCACCGCCATCACCCGGGATGCCAACGACAACATCATCGTCGTCGGCAGCACCACGGGAAACCTCTTCAAGACCAAGCCCGGCGGGCTCTACGACTATGACGCCTTCATCGTGAAGTACGACCCCACGGGGACGACCATCCTCTGGCGTGACCAGTTCGGCGCGGCGGAGAGCGACTCGCTCACGGGCGTGGTCACGGATGCCAATGGCGACATCTACGCGGTCGGAGACACGTCTGGCTCCATCGACGGGACGAACCAGGGCGGTACCGACAGAATCCTGGTCAAGTACTCCGCCGCTGGAGTCCAGCAGTGGGTGGAGCAGTCGGGCACGGCCCTGAACGACACCTACTCGTCGCTCAGCCTCGCGGGGAATGTGCTCGCCATCCGGGGCCGGACCTCGACCGCCGGAGTCGCGCATGACGTCATCGTCAGTCATGGGCCCGGCAAGAACTCGGTCAACTGGACCGCCTCCGAGCCGGCGGCGAGCAACCTGAGCTTCGGACGGCCGGCGGTGGATGGCTCTGGGAACATCTACGTTCCCGTGAACTACGATGGCTATTCCTTCAATCGGTTGGGCGTTCGCAAGTACTCGCCCACCGGAGCCCTCACATGGAGCACCCTCTGGAATGGGGGGGATTGGGGTCAGGCCGCCGCCCTGAGCCTCGACTCCCAGGGCAACATCGTGGTGGTCGGCAAGAACTACTACGAGGGAGAGCGGTTCTGGAAGGTCAGCTCCAATGGTGTCCTGGAATGGAGCGGAGGAATCACCAACACCCTTCACAGCCAGGCCCACGCCGTCGCGACGATTCCCACGGGTGGCTTCGTGGTCGTCGGGATGACCTACACGACGGGCCTGTTCGGCACTTCGGGTGGGTGGGAGGACGGCTGGATCGCGAAGCTCCCGTAGGCCCGCGGACCGAGGGGGTGGCGCTCACGGGCGCCACCCCCGAAGCCGTTGGAAGTACGTAGACTGGACCCCATGGTGTCGGGAATCGTATGGGTCCAGATGGTCCTCGCGTCCGCGTGCTTCGCGGTCGGAGGCATCTTCATGAAGCTCTCCGATGGGGTGTCACGCCCGCTGCCCAGCGCGGCGTTCCTCCTGCTGTTCCTGCTCGGGGCCGTCCTCCAGTCCGTCGCGCTGCGCCGGGCGGACCTGGGCGTCGTGTACATCGCGGTGCTCGGGCTGGAGGCGGCCCTGACGCTCGTCTTCAGCGTCCTGCTCTTCCGCGAGAGCCTCTCGTTCGCGCGCGTGCTGGCCGTGCTGCTCATCGTCGCCGGCGTCCTGCTGCTGCGCCGGGAGTGAGCCCTTCTAAGGATGTCCGAAAACCACCCTCCTGGAGAGAACGGTTTATCAAGAACTCTCCATTTTCGAGAATTTTCGGCTTTCCTTCGACCTCCAAGAAAGTGCATCCTGGGGGATACGGCCCCCCCTGGAGGGGGTGGCGCCGTGAAAAGCACCCTACCCCCCGAGGAGCACGTAATGCGTCAGATCCGTAAGCCGCTGGCGGTCGCAGCCGCGGCGCTCACCCTGGCCGCCTGCGGCGCGCAGGAGCCCGAGACAACCCCCCCCGCCTCCATCGAGGACTCGCGTACGCCCGCGCAGCGCGAGGCCGAGCGCACCCCGTACCAGCTGGATGGCTTCTTCGCCCAGGCGGCCACGGACTTCCGCGTTCCCGCCGACCTGCTCAAGGCCATCTCCTACACCGAGACCCGGTGGGACATGGTGAAGGGCGAGGTGGAGTTCGAGGGCATGCCCGCGGCCTACGGCCTCATGGCCCTGCGCGGCGCGAAGGTCACCGAGGGCGCGCGCCTGGCCGGCGTGTCCGAGGAGGCCGTGCGCACCCAGCCCGAGGCCAACATCCGGGCCTACGCGGCGCTGCTATCGGCCACCGCGGACGAGCTGAAGGTGGACCGCTCGGACCTGGGCGCCTGGGCTCCGGCCGTGGCGAAGCTCAGCGGCATCACCAGCACCGACGCGCAGGCCGAGTTCATCCACAACGAGGTGTACGGGGTGCTGCGCCAGGGCGCGGTGGCCCAGACGCCCGCGGGTGACGTGGCCGTCTCCCTCATGCCCACGCAGGCGCGCGCGCAGTTCGCCTCGCCCAGCGTGCACGCGATGGCCGCCGGCCCGGACTACGCCGCCTCCATCTGGCGCCCCTCGCCCAACTACGGCGCGCGTCCCACGGGCTCCACGGGCGACGTACAGATCGTCGTCATCCACACCTGTGAGGGCAGCTACTCGAGCTGCTGGAGCTGGCTGACCAACTCCGCCTCCGGCGTGAGCGCGCACTACGTGGTGAACGAGAGCGGCTCGGAGATCTCCCAGCTGGTGCGCGAGGCGGACCGCGGCTGGCACGTGGGCGCCAGCTACGACTGCAACCTCAACGGTGGCGTGATGTGCGGCCTGCAGGGCGTGTCGGTGAACCACTTCTCGGTGGGCATCGAGCACGGCGGCTATGCCAGCCAGACGTCCTTCCCGGCCGGGCAGATCGACGCGTCGGCGAAGCTGACGTGCGACATCACCAAGGGTCAGGCCATCGTGCGTGACAGCTACCACATCGTGGCGCACGGGCGTCTGCAGCCGGCCAGCCGCACGGACCCGGGTCCCAACTGGCCGTGGTCCTCGTACATCAGCAAGGTGCAGGGCTACTGCGGCACCACCACGACGGGCCTCGTCGTCGACAGCAACAACGCCAACAACGACTCCTCCAAGGGCTACATCGAGGTGTCGGCCAACTGGACGTCCGCGTCCGCGACGGCGGGCTACTACGGCTCGGGCTACTTCCACGCCCCCACCGAGGCGGTGTCCGACCCGGCGACGTTCTACTTCTACATGCCGGCGGCGGGCACGAAGACGATCGACGCATGGTGGACCTCGGGCACCAACCGCTCGCCCGCCGCGCCCTTCGTCATCTGGAACGCGAGCGGCACCAAGCTGGCCACGGTGAACGTGAACCAGCAGGCCGGTGGCGGCACGTGGAACACGCTGGGCACCTGGAGCTTCCCGGCTGGCTGGAACAAGGTGCAGCTGAGCCGCTGGGCCGCGACGGGCTACGTGGTCATCGCCGACGCCATCCGCGTCCGCTGAGGTTCCTGGCTGGCGCCGCCGTGAGCTCCACGGCGGCGTCGGACCCGTGCCGGACGCGAGGCTCCGCTACAGCCCGCGTCCGGTCCGGATGCAGTCGGCAGTCGCATCACCCGAGCTGTTCCCGTCCCCCGACCACCTCCGCCAGGCAGTGCGGACAGGCGACCCGGCCCCGGGCCATCGGTCGGCCACACCCCTCGCATCGCACCCCGTCAGGCAGGCGGCAGGCCCCATCCTCCGGGGCGCACTTCGGTGCATCGGGAGCACCCACCTCCTCCAGGTCCCTCCGCACGAGCTCGTCCTCCAGGTGCAGCCAGTCGGACAGCCTCCGGCGGTTGCTGGAGAGCAGCTCGAAGGCGTTGCGCGCCAGGGGCATCAGCGAGGGACGTGACAGGCGCACCGCCCACGTCCGGTAGTCCTCCAGCGCCCACAGCACCATCAGCCACGCGTGGGTGTCCCGGTAGACGCCCCCCTCATCATCCACCACCACCAACTCCTGTGCGGTGCCGGAACGGCGCAGCTCGGGGAAGCGCCGCGCCGCCTCCTCGCTTCCGGCCGGGAGGCACTCGAGCCCCACCAGCATGCGCTGTTCCCGCAGCCATTGGGCACAGCGCACGCAAAAACCGCACGTCTCGTCATACAGCACGCTGAGGGCACGCATGGCTCACCTCAGGCCCTCTCGGGCACCGGGGCGGAGGTGGGAGCCGACACGCGGGTGAACTCGCGCGGCAACACGGGCGGCGGCTGCTGGCGCACGTGCCCGGAGCGGCGGATGCGGTTGAAGACGTACAGGTTGAAGAAGTGCATGGCGCCCAGCACCACCATCACCTTGCCCACCTTGCCGCAGACCAGCTCGATGACCTCCTGCACCGTCCAGATGGTCTGGTACTCCTTGAGCGACAGGGCCACGTAGCCGATGTTCATCAGGTAGAAGCCCACCACCAGCAGGTGGTTCACCGAGTCCGCCAGCCGCTCCTTCCCCAGGAACGCATCGTGGAGGAAGTGCGCGCCATTGCGCTGCAGCGTCTTCGCCACCCACATCGTCAGCGTGATGCTCACGAGCAGGTAGAGCAGGTAGGCCGCCACCATGAAGTGGCTCGACACGGGCACTGGGGTCGTCGGATCCATGACACGTCTCCCTCGGAGGAGCGCGGTCGCCCGGGGCTCCAGTGCCCCTCGGTGGGTTGGCGCCGTCCTCCCCTTCCACCAGGGAGTACCGGAAGGAATTTTCGCGGTTGCGGGGCGGCCGCTCTTTCACGGCCTGGTGGCGAGCCACAGAGCGGCGATGCCCCTCGGCTCAGGCGTCGTACAAGCTGGCCATGAAATCGCTGAAGCTGCCAGCGATGGGATGAACGAGCATGTCCACGGAGACGAGAACGACTGCCGGGTGTTCAGGAGAGGCCCGGTAATCGAAGCAGAGGAACTCTCCCCCCGAGGTGAGCGCGAAAGGGAAGATGCCCGCCGGGACGTGGGGTTCGATGATGCCGTACACATGACGAAGGGAGTATTCGTCCCGCACCTCGTCGACGCTGACCGTCAACAGGACACAGAAGACGTCCCTGCCCGAGCCGACGTTGAAAGCAGAAGGCTCGGGACTCATGCCCTGGTGCGCCACGACGAGACGCCTGTAACCGGAGGGAAATCTCACGCCCCACTGCTGCTCGAGGAGCTCAAGCTCATGCGGGTCGGCGGGATGAGCGGCATCCCAGATATAGGGCTCCCAGCTCACGGCCATGGCTACGGGCCTCCTCCCCAGATGGCCATTCCTCCTGTGTGAGGAGCAGCGAGCTGATGGGATTTTGTCGTGATGAGTTGCATCCTGCCGACATCCTGGTGGTGATGCCATGAATAGCCAGTGGGCGGCTTCGTGGATGTTGGCAGTTTGTCGATCGCTTCCGGGCTCAGCCCGAGAGTGCGCCCCAACGAGGGGTCTTCACGAATGGATTGGAACAACTTCTGGTTGGCCGCCTTGTAGTGCGCGAGACGATCCCTGCTTCCGATGTGCACGTCATCCAAGAGAGTTTCAAAGCTCGTGTCGAACTCAGGAAAGCCATCCTTGTCGAACCCGATGGAGGTCTTTCCATCCGAGATCCTCTGCCCGGCACGATTGCGCCCCAGATTCACGATGGGTTCGGGTGGGTTCCTCGTATTCTTGTACGGAATGATCCTGCCGTCAGAGGTGAGCTGAGGCTTGCGCCACGGCTCAATGGATTGCAGCCGGTATCTAGAACGTGGGCTCCCCCCGGAAGGGGAGTGGTCATTCGTACTCCCGCTACCGCCCGCTCCCCGTGCTCCAGTGTTGGCCATGTGCAGCACATAGGTGGCACCGAGGGCAGGAGCCGCGGCGCTGGCGACGCCGCCCACGGGCACGGCCACCAACCGCACCGCCATCAGGCCGTCGCCCGAAAGGGAGAGGAGGGGAATGGAGACACTGCCCAGCCTTCCTCCCCAGGAGGCAGCCTTCGCAGCGCCCGCCCCTGAGGTGCCCACCACCAGAACCGCGCCCGTAGCAAGGCGCGACATGGTGCGCACCTTCTCCGCATAGGGCTTGTGGCGAAACTCCTCCCAGTGCAGGGGAGCACTCACATATAGCTCACGCACCACTCCCGGCAGTTGCGTCAGACCATCCAGCGTCTCTCCTGGGTGGAAGACGAGCCGGTAGAGGCCCTCCACCGTGTCCACCACCGCCAACACGGCCCCCTCCACCACTGGCAGCAACACCCCGTCGTCCGGCTCGTAGCGGCCCACGGGGAGCGCTCCGCGCGGCACCTCCAGGGTCTTGTCCACCGGGAAGAGGTGCCCGCCCTCGATGGCGTAGAAGGGGCCCACCTCGAAGCGGTCGGCGCGCAAGGTACCGTCCCGCGCCAGCACCACCTTTCCCGCCTGCTGCACGGCCACCCCCGTGGCGGGCTTCACCAGGTAGCCATCCGGACGCACCACCAACATCCGGGCGAAACGGCGCATGCGCGCGTGCAGCTCGTCGCGCGACACCGGGACGCCGCCCGTGGCCACCTCCAGCAGCAGGTGCGCCGCCATGCGCCGCGGGCCGAAGTTACCCAGCGTTACCGGCGTAGCCAGCAGGTGTGGCAACAGATCCATCGCCTGCGTGGGGGAGAGTGTGCGTCCGTCCTCGGGGAGTGCACTCGCGGGCACCCCAGCACCCACGAGAAAGCCCTGGAACCAGTCCAGGCTCATGGGTACGGCGTAGGGACGACCATCACCCACCCCATCCCTCCAGCCGAGTTCCTCTGTTTCCCAGCCATCTAGCGGCTCCACCGCGGCAGGTTTGGACGTTGGGCGGCGTGCGACCGTGCGACCACCCGAGTCCACCGGGCGCCCCGGCGGAGTAAGGGGCCGGTAGAGGAAGTTGGCCGACACTTCCTCCGGGGGAGGCCGCAGTTGTCCCTTCGGCCCACACCCGGACAGCAGCAGCAGACCCACGCCTATCAGCACGCGGTAGAACAGCCCGAACACTGTCTCGTGACGCCCCCACTCCTCTCGAAAGTCGATGCTCTCGCTCGCCATGTGCGCCCTGGATGCTACCAGCGCGCAAACGGTTGCTGACGACAAGACACCGGGCGGCTGGAGCGGCCTTGCGGTCACGATATTTCAGGGCGCCCAGCGCCACAGGTACAGGCCGAACTCGATCACCGGTGGCGTCAGCATCAGGACGAGCCCCGTCCAGATCGCCGGCTCACGCGCGAGCGGCCTCTGGCGACGCCATGCTTCCAGGGTGGAGACACACAGGAGGTAGAGCGCCGACAGCTCCAACAACCCTCCCACCAGCGGCATGAAGGGCGGCAGGGAGAGGCCCGCCCCCCACTCCAGCACCCCGTGCAGGACGAACAGCCCCGAGCATGCCATCGCCACCCAGAAGAAGGAGCGGGACTCGCGCAGCGGCTCCTCGGGGGCCGGTGCGTCCAATCCCTCGTGGCGCCAATGTCTGCGCAGCAACCCGTACGCCGCGAGCGCCACCGCGAGCCCCGCCACCGCTCCCAGGATGGGGCCCGTCTCGAACCGCGCCCGCGTCACCCACCGGCCATCCGCGAGCCTCGCCGCCGGTTGCATGGTGAGTGGATCCAACTCGTGGGGCGCCAGCACCCGCGGCGTCACCGACACCACCAGCGCCCACAACACCAGCGCACTCGCCACCGCCTGCAACACCGCCACCGCTCGCAGCCAGATGGCCTCGTCCGGTGGCAGCGCCGCCTCCGCCCCTCCGTCCGCCAGCCGCCGCAGTTCCAGGCCCAATGCCCGTGCGCTCGCGTAGCGCCGGGAAGGCTCGAGCGCCACCGCCCTCCGCACCACCACCCCGAGCGCCCCCGTCAGCGATGGCATGCCCGCCACCGGCGGCCGGCCCGTCACCATCTCGTGCAGCAACACCCCCACCGCATACACGTCCATGCGGGGCTCGGGCGGCGCTCCGGCGAGCGCCTCGGGGGCCATGTACTCGGGCGTTCCCACCACCGTGTGCGCGGCGGTCAGCGTGTCCCGAGGCCCCTCCTGGCGCACGATGCGCGCGATGCCGAAGTCCGTCACCTTCACCCGCCCCTCGCCGTCCACCAGGATGTTCGCGGGCTTGATGTCCCGGTGCACCACGCCTCGTGCGTGGGCATACGCCAGCGCGTCGCATACCTGCAGCGCCATGCGCACGGCCTCCGTCGGCGGCAGCGGCAACAGCTCCGCCAGGGACCGGCCCTCCACCAACTCCATCACCAGGAAGCGCTCGCCCTCCTCGTCGCCGAAGTCGTGCACCCGGACGATGTTCGGATGGTCCAACAACGCCAGCGCCCGGGCCTCCCGGGCGAAGCGGGCCTGCGCCTCGGGGCTCGACGCGGCCTCCCCCGAGAGGAACTTCACCGCCACCGGACGGTCCAGCCTCACGTGGCGCGCGCGGAAGACGCGGCCCATGCCGCCACGGCCGATCTCCTCCTCCAGCTCCAACGCGCCAATGCGCCCCGGATCGTCCACGTCCTCCCCCAGCAGGCAGCCGGGACACACCGCCAGGCGCCCGCCGTCCACCGGCGTACCGCAGCGCGGGCAACGGGCACTCATCGCTTCAGCACCCGCAGCAGCTCCGCCAGCTCCGCCTCCGCCTCCTCGGGCGCATCCACAGTGTCCACCACCTCCTCGCGCACCAGCTCGCGGTAGCGCACTCGCGCCCGGTGGAGGAACGTCTTGAGCTGCGGCAGCGACATGCCGTACGCCGCCGCGGCCTCCCGGTAGCTCGGCGGCTCGCCCGGACGGAAGAACTGGAGCACCAACGCGAAGGGGCCGCTGCGCGCACCCCTGTCGTACTCGGACTTCAGCCGCTCCAGCGCCCGCTCCATGACGCTCGCCGCCCACTCCCGCTCGAAGGCCTCGTCCGGTCCCTGCGCGTCCTCGGAGGCGATCCGCTCCGCCAGCTCGAAGTCCAGCGGCAACGCGGCCACCCCACCCCCACGCCGGGCGGCACTCTCGCGCTCGTGCCGGTGGACGAGGTGGTTGCGGGCCGCCGTCAGCAGATAGCCCCGCAGCCGGCCCTTCTCGGGACTCAACCGCTCGAGGAACTCGTGCTCCAACAGCCGCATGAGCAGGTCCTGCACGGCGTCACGCGCGGCCTCCGAGTCCAACCCCTGGCGCCGCATGAAGACGTAGAGCGGGCGCCAGTAGGTGCGCAGCAGCGACTCCAGCGCCGCGCGGCGGGCCTCCGGGGAAGCCTTCGCCGAGCGGATGAGAGTCCAACGCGTGGGCGGAAAGGAGCCCGGCCCTTCCTCTCGCGGATCTGCGCTCATGTGGGAGGTTCTAGCGCAAATCCGCGGCGGCCTCCCCGGCAGGGGCTCCTGCCCGGGAGTTCACATCCGCGCCGAGCCCTGCTCGCTGCCGGACACACCTCCTCCGCTGCCTGAAGCGACACCTCCGTTTCACCGGAGGAAAAGACGCCACCGCGTTGTCCGAGGGCGCTCCTCTCTCTACTGTCCACGCCCGAAGCAACACTCCCAGTCACACCCACACGAGGACAAACCATGATGCCTGCCACTCAGATGCCGATGCCGATGCCGATGCAGTCCGGAATGAACCCGATGATGGGCGGGATGATGCCCATGCCGATGATGGGTGGCATGAACCCCATGATGGGCATGAACCCCATGATGGGCGGCATGCCCATGATGGGCGGTATGAACCCGATGATGGGCGGCATGATGCCCATGCCGATGATGGGCGGCATGAACCCCATGATGGGCATGAACCCCATGATGGGCGGCATGCCCATGATGATGCCCATGATGATGCGCATGCCGATGATGGCCAAGATGACCTGTGAGATGGGCAAGGACGGCATGATGTGCCGCATGATGCCCATGGACGCGGGCCAGATGGAGATGATGAAGGACTGCTGTGACGCGATGAACTCCATGATGGCCATGGGGATGCCGATGATGATGATGTGCAACGGCATGCCCATGATGATGTGCACCGCGAAGTAGCACCGGGCCCGTAGAGGGCCGGAAACACGAGAGCCGGCGAGAGTGCCCCAAGGCACCCGCCGGCTCTTCGTGTCTCCAGCGGACGCGCGGAAGCCCTAGCCGACCGTCTCCGCGTACGTCATCACCAGGTACATCACCGCATCCACGTTGCCCGTGTTCCGGTAGACGTGCGCCACGTCCGCCTCGAACAGGATGGCGTCTCCCGCGGACAGCACGTGGTGCTCGTCGCCCCGGTCGATCTCCACCGTCCCCGCCGTCACCACCAGGTTCTCCAGCGTCCCCGGCGGGTGCGCGTCCGCCTGCTCCACCGCGTGCGCCGCCAGGCGCAGCTCGTAGAACTCGACACGCCGGGGCTCGTCGAACGGGAAGAGCGCCCGCGAGCTGAAGCTCCCGTCATGCGAGGCGAGCCGCTTGGCCTGCGAGATCCGCATCAACCGGGTGCCACTCTGCGCCGTGGTGCTGATCAGCGCCGAGAAGGGGATGCCCAGCGCCCGGGCGATCTTCCAGATGACGTTGATGGTGGGCGCGCTCTGCCCCAGCTCGATCTGCCCGAGCATGGCCCGGCTCACCCCGGACGCCTTGGCCAGCCGCTCCAGGGACAGGCCCCGGTGCGTGCGCAGACGGCGCAGGTTGCGACCCACGATGGGCGCCAGGTCGGTCGACGACTCGGCGTGCGCCACCTCGTACGCCCACTCCTCCTCGGAGGAAGGGGCCTCGGGCGGCGGTGCCTCCGTCTTCCCGGCCTGCTCCCGCTTCTTTCCCCGACCCTTCACGGGCACGGGCGTCTCTTCTGCTTCCTGCTTGCCAGCAGGAGTATTTTCCCGGACCGATTTCACGTAGGCCAGACCATGACCCACACCCACACGGGCGTCCAGAGGCTCATGGCGTTGTGCGACCGAGTGGACGAAGGCCTGGGCTCACGCCGCTTCCGGAACTCGTCGAGATTGATCACTTCGGCTGCCTGGCTCATACAGATGACGTCTCCAATAGCGGAACCATGTCCGCCGTAGCGGACGAACGCAATATCCGTTTTAGCGGATGGGCTGTCAATCCCACCCCCCGGTCATGGTCCAGCCAACCTAACGGCCGCCGTGAGCCTCCAGCCAGGCGGCCACCCGAGCGGCCTCCGGCTCCTGGTGGGCCTGTTGGAGCACCTCGCGCGCCCGTGAGGCCAGCTCCCGCGCGCGCTCCTGCCCACCTCCGGAGTCCCAGAGGGCCCGGGCCAGCAGGAAGCGCAGCTCCGCCGCCTCCTCCGGCCCGATGCGCGGAGAGTCCACCAGTTCCAGCGCCCGCTCCAGCGGAGCCACCGCCTGGGCCGGCGCCCCGAGCGCCATCTGGCTCCTCCCGATACCCGCCAGCGGTCCGAACAGATCCGGGTGCTTCGGCGGGTTCGTCTTCTCCTCGATGGCCAGGGCCCGCTGGTAGTGCTCCAGCGCCTGCCGGTGCTGTCCGCCCGCCAGGTACCAGTCCGCCAGGGCCGCCAGCGCGAAAGCACTGTCAGAGGAGTCCCGGCCCAGCTCCTTGTCCGCCAGGGCGAGGGCTCGCTGCAGGAGGGGCAACGCCTCGGCGCTCTTGCCCCGCGCCCGCAGGGCCTCGGCCAGCTTGACCGACGCGGTGACGACATCGGGGGGAGAGGGCGCCTTGATCCCCTCCGCCACCCGCAGCGCATGCTGGTAGCGCTCCAGCGCCTCGGCCTTCCTGCCCAGCCCCTCCAGGGCATCTCCCGCCTTCATCAGACTGGTCGGCAGCTCCGTGTGCATGGAGCCGAAGGCCTTCGTCCGGATGGCCAGACTCCGCTCGGCGACCTCGAGGCACTCCGCGTACTGGCGCAGGTAGCAGTAGCTGACGCCCATGGAGCCCAACGTCGCGCCCACCTCCGGATGCTCCCGGCCCAGCCCCGCCTCGCGCGCCGCCAGGGCGCCTTGGAAGTAACGCAGGGCCGCCGCGTCATCCCCGAGGTTCTGCGACATGCGCCCCAGGTTGTGCAGCGCGTTGCCCGTCTCCGGATGCGTGGGGCCCAGGGCCTTCTCGTAGATGGCCTGCGCCTGGGCCAGCTGCTGGCGCGCCTCCTCGAATCGGCCCATCTTGGTGAGCGCCGCCCCCAGGTTGTTGTAGGCCGCCGCCACCTCCGGGTGCTCGGGCGGATACACCTTCTGGCGCAGGGCCACCACCCGGCGGAAGTGCTCCAGCGACTCGTCCATCCTGTCCTGGCGCAGGTAGATGGCCCCCAGCGCGTTGAGGACGAAGGCCTCGATGCGGTCATCCCCTCCCATCCGCTCCAGCACCGCGCGGGCATGCTCGGCCCACTCGTGGCCGGACTCGAACCGGGCCTGGAGCATCCCCGAGCGCACCAGGCGCGCGGCGGCCGAGGCGATGACCTCGTCGTGCCCCCCCGCCTCCGCGGCCAACACCGCCTGCCGGAGCGAAGCCTCGGACGCGGCGAAGTCCCCGGCCTTCTCCTCCAGGGCGCCGCGCAGCTCGAGCACCTCCGCCTCCAGCGGACGGTAGTGCAGGGCCTCCGTCTCCTGGGCGAGGGTCCGGATGCGCTCCAGGGCGGGCTTGAACTGGCCGCTGTCGAAGAGGGCCCGGGCCTGGGCGAAGCGCAACCGCAGCCCCTCCACCTTCTCCAGGGTGGCCGGATCCTCCGGTGGGCGGACGGGGGCCCGCAGCGCCTCCACGTTGGCGCACCCGTCCAGGGGAGGCAGCGAGTGGGCCGCCCTGGCCGCCTGATCCACCAGCGCCGGCTCGGCGTGGGCGTAGACGTCGACGAGGGCCTGGAGCGACTGCCGCCGCCGCTCCAGACAGGCCATGCGCAGCGAGAGCACCTCGTCGGACTGCTCGCCGCGGACCCGGGTGGCCTCACAGGCCTCGGTGTGCATGGACACCCAGCCCTGGGCGTAGGTGTCCAGCACGCGCGCCGTGCGCGCCCAGGACTCGTCCGCGTTGGGCTTGCCGGTGGCGTGGAAGACCTGGGCGAGCGCCGCCTGGCGGGGACCGTCCCACAGCCCCTCCATGCGGCGGACGGCCCCCCGGCAGGGAGGCTCGGCAGAGGACCTCATCTGGAGGGGCAACCCCACGGCCAGGGAGAGCAGCAGGAGGCTGGCGGCGGTCACCAGCCAGTACCGCTGGCGCATCGGCAGGGTGTGGCCGAGCGCCTCGAGCAGCGCCGTCATGGAGGGGAAGCGCTGGGAGGGATCCTGATCGAGCCCGCGCAGCACGATGCGCCGCACGCTGGCGGGCACCCGTCCGTCCCGGGGCGGCTCCGGGGTGCGCCAGGTGGAGGGCGGGCCCGGGGTACGGCCAAAGGGCCGCTCTCCATAGAGTGCCTCGTAGAGGGCCACGCAGTAGCTGAACTGGTCCGCCCGCGTGTCGAGGACGCCTCCGCTGTACAACTCCGGCGCCATGTAGGCCGGCGTGCCAATGACGAGTCCCACCCGGGTCAGGGGCGTGTCCAGCGGAGAGCTGCCCCGCTCGGGCCAGGACGCCTCGCTCTGCGGAGGAAGGGGCTCCTCGGTGGCCGACGCCTGGCGGGCCAGGCCGAAGTCCAGCACCCTCACCCGCCCGTCCTTGCCCAGCAGCACGTTGTCCGGCTTGAAGTCGCGGTGCACCAGGCCCGCCGCGTGCGCCGCCGCGAGCCCCTGTCCCGCCGAGACGAAGACCTCCACCACCTCGCGCCAGGGACGTAGCCCCTGCTTGAGCCAGTCGCGCAGCGAGGGCCCCTCCACCAGCTCCATCGCGATGAAGACGCGCTCCTCCCACGTCCCCACGTCGTAGATGGAGATGACGTGGGGATGGGCCAGGCGCGCCAGGGCCTGCGCCTCGCGCAGCAGCCGGGCCTGTCCACCGCTCTTCTCCACCTGGTCGGACTCCACGTGGAGCAGCTTGAGGGCGAGCTTGCGGTCCAGCTCGGGGTCATACGCGGCGTACACCACGCCCATGCCGCCGGACCCCAGCTTCTCCAGCACCATGTAGCGGCCCACCAGCGCGCCGCGCGGGAGCTCCTTGCGGGGAGGGTTCTCGGGCAGCGGCGCCGGTGCTGGCACCACGTTGGTGGGGACCTCCTCGGAGGAGGAGGTGCTCGAGATGCCACTGCGCACCAGCAACGGGTTGCATGCGGGACACCGCTCCGCATGGTCGATGAGCCGCGCGACCTCCGCCTCCGGGAACCGCCCCGAGGCGGCGTCCCGCACGAAGTTCTCCTCGGGGCAGATGCTGTCGATCGGGCTTTCCGCCATTCACTTTTCCCCTGTGCACCCACCATTCTGGCGCGATGCACCATGGATTGGCTACCCGGAAAAAAGGGAAGACGGGCCAGCCCCGGCCCCCGCGAGACGAGTGCCGCGACCGCGCCGGGGTGGCGTAGGCTTCCGGGCCACGAGGAACCGAGAGTGCCCATCGATCCACGCGAC
The DNA here is from genome assembly GCF_016887565.1 of Archangium violaceum. Lineage (NCBI taxonomy): Bacteria > Pseudomonadati > Myxococcota > Myxococcia > Myxococcales > Archangiaceae > Archangium > Archangium violaceum. The sequence goes on along the minus strand of NZ_CP069396.1, from coordinate 4,176,101 downwards.
CGAATCCCCGATGTGCGAGACGGCCTCACACGCGTGGAGCGCGTCATCCTCCACACGCTGCACCAGCTCCAGGGCGAGCGGGGGGGCCGCAACGTGCCGACGGCCATGCTCTACGGGTACGTCGTCGAGCGCCTCGACATCGGTCCCGACGAGTTCCAGGACATCCTCACGCGCCTCGTCGGGCGCCGGGTTCCCTGAGAGGAGGCGCGAGCCATGACGAAGCAGAAGGACAAGGGCTTCAACAACCCGTTCGCCCGGCTCGAGGGCCTGCGCGACACCCTGCCCTCCACGAAGCCCCAGGTGCGGCGGGAGGACTTCCCCGAGGAGCCTCCGCCCCAGGGTCCCGAGCGCGCGGTGGTGCGGCTCGAGGCCGGCCGCGGCGACAAGGAGGTGACGGTGGTGGAGGGGCTGGGCCTGCCCGGGGCCGAGCTGGAGGCGTGGCTGCAAGCCCTACAGCGGGGCCTCGCCTGTCGTGGCTCGGTGGAGGGCGAGCGGCTGGTGCTCCAGGGAGACCACCGCTTCACGCTGCCCGACCTGCTGCTGCGCCGGGGCGTCAAGCGCGTGGTGCACGGCTGAGCTTCAGGCCGCGGGCTTCTTGGACTCGTCCTCGGGCTTGACCTCCGGGGACTCCGGCGCGGGCGCCTGCCCCTCGACCTTCGCGGCCTCGCGCTGGGCGATCTTCTCACCCGCGCGCTCGGCCTCCCGGAGGAACTCGGCGTACTCGTCCGTCTTCGCGGAGGCCTGCTGCTGGGCCTGTGCCACCTGCGCGCTCGCCTGGGCCCGGCCCCGGATGACGGCCTGGCCGCTGAGCACCGCGCCTCCAGCGAACACGGCCCACTCGAGCAACGTGAGCAGCCAGCCACGCTCCAACCACCCGTCCACGCCATCACGCACGTAGTCGAGCGCGAGGATGAAGCACTGGCCGGTGAACGCGGCCCCGAGCGCGGTGGGCCACGGGCGCAGCTCGATGATGCGGGCCGAGCCGTAGCAGAGCAGGGGCAGTACGGCGAGCACCCACAGGTTCTCCAACGGCAGGGCGATGGCGTACCGGAGGAAGTCGAAGGGCAGCGCCTGGACCCGGTCCATGAGCCGCAGGGTGAGGGCCGCGCTCAGCATGGAGCCGAGCATCAACGCGAGGAAGCCCAGCCCCACGGTGAACTGGAGACGGCGGAGGCGGACGCGCAGCGGTTCGAGGACGGCCTTCTTCGGTGTGCTCACGGGAGCCACAGCCTAGCGCAAGCGCGGGCCGGAGACGCACGGGGAGTCCTCACTCCTCGTCATCCCCGTCCGCCGTGCCGCCCGGGGTGCGAGGAGGCGGGCCTTCTCCATAGAAGACCTCCTCCATGACGAGCCCATGGGCCGGCGCGGTGGGGCCGGCGCGCTTGCGCTCCCTCGCGGCGAGCACCTCGGCCACCCAGGCCTCGGGGCGGCGCCCCTTGCCCACCTCCACCAGGGTGCCCACGAGGTTGCGCACCATGTGCTTGAGGAAGGCGGTGCCCTCGATGGTGAAGGAGAGCTCGTCGCCGGAGGTGCCCTGGACGTCCACCCGGCGCACCTCGCGCATGGCGTGGGCGGCCTGGCAGTCCGAGGCCCGGAAGGCGGAGAAGTCGTGCCGGCCCACCAGGTGCGTGGCGGCGCGTTGCATGGCCTCGACCGCCAGGGGGGAGAAGACCTCCCAGTGGGTGAAGCGGCGCAGGGGCGAGCGCGTGGGCCTGTTGCTCACCCGGTAGCGGTAGCGCTTGCCGTGGGACCAGCGGCGCGGGTCGAAATCCGCGGGCACCTCCTCGGCGCGGACGACGGCGATGTCCTCCGGGAGGAAGCCGTTGAGCCCCTTCCAGTACGCCTTGAGCGGCAGGGTGCGCTCCGTGTCGAAGCACACCACCTGCCCGGTGGCATGCACGCCCGCGTCCGTGCGTCCCGCCGCCTCCACGGCCACCCGCTCACCGAGCAGCTGCTCCAGCGCCCCCAAAAGCCGGGCCTGGATGGAGACCCCGTTGGGCTGCACCTGCCACCCCACGTACCGGGTGCCGTCGTATTCGAGCGTCAGCTTGAGCCGGGGCATGTCAGCGGTACTTGAGCCAGCTCGCGAGGATGTCGCCCACCATGCGACTCACGGGGACGTTGTGCTTGCGGGCGAGCGCCTCCAGGGCCTCCAGCTGCGAGGCGGTGAGGGACACCTGGAGGATGCGCTCGGAGGGGGCCTCCTCCATCTCCGGCTCCGTGGTGGGCGCGGCGGGCACGGCGGGCACGGCCCCGGGGCGCAGGCGCCGCTGCTCCTCCTCCAGCTCGTCGAGGAAGAGCTGCTTGAGGAAGTTGGAGAGGTGGAGGTGGGTGGGAGTGAACTCGTAGGTGTTGAGGAAGCGGTCCAGGTCCTGCTGGAAGTGCCAGGCGGTGGGGTAGCGCTTGTCGCGGTCGCGCTCCAGCGCCTTCATGAGGATGGCCTCCACGGGCTCGGGGATGTCCGCGCGGAAGTACGAGGGCGCGTACACCTTGCCATCGACGATGCTGCGCATGACGGCCACGTCGGACTCGCCGGTGAAGAGCTTGAAGCCGGTGAGCCACTCGTAGAGGACGGCACCCAGGGAGAAGATGTCGCTGCGGTGGTCCAGGGGCTTGCCCAGACACTGCTCGGGGCTGAGGTAGCTGAGCTTGCCCCGCAGCTCGCCCGCGCGCGTCTGCTCCACCCGGTTGGCCGCCTTGGCGATGCCGAAGTCCAGCACCTTCACCGAGCCGTCGAAACACACGAAGATGTTCTCCGGCGTCACGTCCCGGTGGACGATGTTCAGCGGGGCGCCGTACAGGTCCACCTTCTGGTGCGCGTAGTAGAGGCCCTCGCACACGGAGGAGGCGATCTTCAGCGCGTACACCATGGGGAAGGGAATCCCCAGGGACTCGGCCTTGGGGACGACCCGCCTCATGTCCCGGCCGAAGAGGTACTCCATGCCGATGTAGTAGCTGTCACCCACCTTCCCCAGGTCGTGGATCTGCACGATGTTGGGGTGGTTGAGCTGGGCGGCCAGCCGGGCCTCGTTGAGGAACATGCGCACGAAGGCCGACTGCCCGGACAGGTGCGGGCGGATCCGCTTGATGACGACGGGCTTGTCGAAGCCGTCCGGCCCCGAGTGGTGGGCGAGGAACACCTCCGCCATCCCCCCCACGGCGAGGCGGTCGATGAGCGTGTACTGGCCGAACGTGACGGGCGAGCGAGAGGCTGCGGACATCGGAGGGGCGACGATAACTCCCCCAAGGCCCGGGCGGCCAAGAGAGTTCGCGCCCCCGGTCCTTCATGGCCTACTCCGCCCGACATCGTCCGCGAGGAGCCCGCCTGTCGGGTCGAGGTAGGTCCCTTCTGGCGGGCCCCTGCTCCAGACGGAGCCCTCACCTGTTTGACATTATTTGAAGCTCCTGCGATCTCGCTGGGGATGGGCAGGGTCGGAACCGAGTGATGAGCAGCAGTGGGGGGGTGCTCCTCGTCGAGGGCGAGAGCCCATTCCGGATGCTGACCCTCCAGGCGATCCAGGCCGCGGGCCGCGAGTGTTTCGCGGTGGGCGACCTGGCGACGGCCTTGGAGGAGGCGAAGCGGGTACGTCCGCACCTCATCGTCCTGGACTGCGCCTCCATCATGCCGGGCGATGAGCAGCTGCTCGCGCGAGTCGAGGAGCTGCGTCGTCTGACGGGAGCGCCCCTGATCATCCTGGCCGGTCTCGATACTCCCACCGAGTTCATCGAGAGCCTCAGCCGGGTGGGAGGCGAGGACTGCCTGTTCAAGCCACTGCAGACCCGCCAGCTCCAGCTGCGTCTGGAAGCCGCCTCCTCCCCCAGGCCCCCCAGCGCCCATCCCCTCGCACGCTGGGGGGCGAAGACCGTCTCCCTCGTTCATGGAAGGGGGACCTTCGCCCAGCGGACCGGCGAGCTGCTCGAACAGAGTGGCTACCACGTACGCTACGAGTCGCTCGAGGACGAGCGCGCGGCGCGCGAGGAGTCCGGCGTGGATCTGCACATCCTCTGCACCGACTCCCGCGAGGAGCTCGCCCACGCGCTCCAGTTGCGCCAACCAGCGGGGCTTCCCCCGGGGTCGCGCTGGTTCCTCATCTGCACCGAGGGGCCCGGACACCTCGCCACCCATACGGGCGGGACGTTGATCGCCGGTTTCGACATGGCCCGGGTCCTCCCGGAGCAGATCATCCAGAAGGCCAATGCCTGGTTCTCCAGGGCCATCGATGCCCTCCAGCCCGAGGCGCGGGTGCCCTTCTTCTGTCCGGTCGAATACCGCGAGGCGGGCAACATCTTCGGCAGCTGGAGCTCCTGTTTCTCCTATGACCTCAGCCCGGGGGGCATCTTCCTGCGCACGCTCGTGCCGGCGCGACCGGGGGCCGCGGTGGAGCTGAAGATCCACCTGACGACCTTGCGCATGGAGCTGCTCGGCTCGGGGGTCGTGGCGTGGTCCAACGCCTACGCTCCCCGGAAGACCGCTTCCTACCCGACGGGCATGGGCGTGCATTTCCTCGGCATGAGCCCCAGGGGCCTGGCCCAGTTGCGTGAGCTGTGCGGTGTGGACCCCACCGCACGCAAGCCGGTTTGAAACCTTTCAGCGCGGTCAGGAGAACCGTGACGATGACACGAAAGAAGATCCTCCTGGTGGATGACTCGAACACCGTCCTGCTCATGCATCGGATGATGCTGAGTGGCGGCAGCTACGATCTGCTGATCGCCCGGGATGGCGCGGAGGCGGTGGACCTGGCGCTGCGCGAACGACCGGATCTCATCTTCATGGATGTGATCATGCCCCGGATGGATGGGTTCCAGGCCTGCAAGCGGATCCGCGAGAACCCGGAGATGAAGTCCACCCCCATCATCATGGTCACCACCCGTGGAGAGCCCCACAACGTGCGGACGGGCTACGAGAGCGGCTGCACCGACTACATCACCAAACCCTTCGACAAGAGCGAGCTGATGGCCAGGCTGCGCAACCACCTGGGCGAGTAGACATTGACGGATGCACTCTTCATGACCTCGGACCGATCCAAGCTGCGGGCGGAGAACGAGGCCCTGCGACACCAGGTAGCCACCCTGCGCCAGGAGCTGAGGTGCCTCGAGGAGCAGACGTCCCTCCTGGTGAACCTCTGCGTGACCAGCCACCGGCTGCACGAGACGGCCAACCGGCGGGAGCTGCTCGACATCCTCCGCGAGATCATCAACAACATCGTCGGCTCGGAGGAGCTGGGAATCTTCGAGCTCGACGCGAAACGCTCGGCGCTGAGCCTGGTGCACTCGATGGGGATCGACCCGGCGGGCTTCCAGTCCATCCCCCTGGGCTCCGGTGTCATCGGGCACACGGCACTCACCGGAAAGACATTCATCGCGAGCGATGGCGCATGTCCCACGGTCACCGGGCTCGAGCCGGGGCTGACCGCCTGCATCCCGCTGCGCTGCTTCGGCGGCCACGTCTGGGGGGTCATCGCCATCTTCGGAATGCTGCCGCAGAAGCCCGCGCTCAAACCCGAGGACCGGGAGCTCTTCGCGCTGCTGGAGCGGCAAGCCGGCATGGTCCTCGCCATGACCCGGCCCGACTGAGAGCCCTCCCGATGGAATTCGATCACGACGCGCTCCTGAATGCCTTCCTCCTCGAGTGCGATGAGCTTCTCTCCCTCATGGAGGAGCAGCTCATCGGCCTGGAGCAGGAGCCGGAGCAGCCCGAGCGGCTGCAGACCATCTTCCGCGCGGCCCATACCCTCAAGGGCAACGCCACGTGTGTGGAGCTCCCCGCCTTCGCCGAGTTCGCGCACGGGGTCGAGGATCTGCTCGAGCGCCTGCGCACCGGGGCGCTCGCCGCGTCACACGAGGTCGTCTCCCTCCTGCTCTCGGCCGTGGATGCGATGCGGGAGCTCCGCCGACAGATCCCTGGCAAGCAGGTGGTGCTGACCCCCCATCACCGCGGACTGATGGGGGTCATGGCCGGATGGGCTCGAGATGCGTCGGCGGACGGAGCGCCGGCCGTCGACGTGAAGACGGCCTCCTCCGCGAGCCCTCCGCCCGAGCCCTCCGGACGCAAGCTCCTCGCCGAGGAGGAGCGGGCCCGGAGCCTCCGGGTGGGCATCAACAAGCTCGATCGGATGCTGGATCTCCTCGGAGAGCTCTCCATCGCCCAGGAGGGGGTGGCGGCGCTGGTCGAGGGGGGACACTCGCGGGAGGAGCTGCGGGAGGCGACCCGCGCGGGCGAACGCCTGCTGCGCGAGCTTCAGGAACTGGTGATGAAGGTGCGGATGGTGCCGCTCGGCCCCACGTTCCGCCAGTACGTGCGCACCGTGCGAGACCTGGCCGAGGCTCGGGACAAGCAGGTCGAGCTCGTCTTCGAGGGCGAGGACGTGGAGATGGACACCGCGGTGGTCGACAACGTGCGCGATCCGCTGCTGCACATGCTGCGCAACGCCATCGACCATGGCATCGAGACCCCGGCCGTGCGGCGGACGCGGGGCAAGCCCGCCACCGCACGCATCACGCTCCGTGCCTCCCACGACTCCGGCGGCATCCTCATCGAGGTCATCGACGACGGAGCGGGCCTCGACAAGGCGCGGATCATCGAGCGGGCCCAGGCCCTCGGCCTCGCCCGGGAGCCCGAGAACCTGCCGGAGGAGGAGCTCTTCTCGCTCATCTTCGCGCCGGGCTTCTCCACCGCGCGGGAGATCACCCCCATGTCCGGCCGGGGCGTGGGAATGGACGTGGTGCGCCGCAACGTGGAAGCCCTGCGGGGCAAGGTCTCCGTCCAGAGCCGGGAGGGACACGGGGTGACGATCACCCTCCGGCTCCCGCTCACGTTCGCCATCATCGACGGGTTCATGGTGGGCGTCGGCCCGGACACGTACGTCATCCCGCTCGACGCCGTCCAGGAGTGCATCGAGCTGCCCGCGAACGCACGGGGACGGACCGGAGAGCGCGCGGGCGTGCTGAACCTTCGGGGAGAGCCGCTCCCCTTCCTCAGGCTGCGTCACCTCTTCTCGCATGACGAGGCGGAGGCGCCTCCCCGGGAGAGCATGGTCATCGTCCAGCACCCGCAGGGCAAGGTCGGGCTGGTCGTGGACACGCTCCTCGGGGAAGGCCAGACGGTCATCAAGCCCCTGGGGTCGATGTTCAAGGACCTCCCCTGCATCTCCGGGGCGAGCATCCTGGGCAACGGACGGATCGCGCTGATCCTCGACGTCACCGCCATCCTGCGCGAGGCCACCCGGAGGCCCTCCGCGCCCGGCTCGCTCGCCACACCCGCCTGACGCCCACCCGGGTGCCAGGGACGAGCCGCCGCGAGCTCAGGAGAGCTCGAGCACCCGCACCTTCAAGGCGGCCGGGTGCTCGGGGGAGGCGGGGAAGTCCACCGGCGAGGGACCCAGCTGGTGCACCCCCCTGCCCTTGCGGCCGGCCCGGGACACGCCTTCCGTCACCATGGCGTCGAAGCGGCGGGACTCCAGGGTGGCGAGGTTGCAACACGCCACCAGCCGGCCCCCGGGAGCCACCAGGCGGGCGGAGGCCTCGGCCAGGTTGGCGTAGTCCCGCGCGGCGGAGAAGCGGCTGGTGCGCGTGGTGGCGAACGAGGGCGGATCCGCCACCACCACGTCGAACGTCTCCCCCTTGCGCGTCAGGCGCCCGAGCCAGTCGAAGACGTCCCCCGCCACGTAGTCATACCGGTCCACCGGCTGTCCGTTGAGGCGCGCGTTCTCCTCACCCCAGTCCAGCACGCGGCGGCTGGCGTCGATGTTGAGGACGCGCTTCGCCCCGCCCGCGGTGGCCGCCACGCCAAAGCCGCACGTATAGGAGAAGAGGTTGAGCACCGTGAGGCCTCGCACCTCCCCGGCCAACCACACCCGCGTGTCGCGCATGTCCAGGTAGAGGCCCACCGAGAGTCCCTGCCCGGGACGGATGAGGAAGCGCAGCCCGTTCTCCAGCGCCACCAGCGACTCCACCGACTCGCCGCGCGCGGCCACCTCGGGGGCGAGCTGCTCCTTCGCCACGTTGGCCAGGTGGCGTGCCTCCCGGGGCCTGCGCTTGAGGTACACGCTGCGCGGCGCCCAGGCCGCTTCCACCGCATCCAGCAGCGCCACCTCCTCGGCTGGCATGAAGTCCCGGTAGAGACTCACCACGTGCACGTGCTCGAAGACGTCCACCGTCACGTCCGGAACGCCATCTGGCGCGCCGTTGATGAGCCGGAAGGCGGTGGTGCGCGGGTCCTCTCGCAGCGGCGCGCGCCGCTCCCGGGCCTCGCGGAGCACGTCCGCGAGAGAGGCGGTGCGCGGGCTCATCCTCCGCTCACCGGGCCCCCGGGTGTCTCGGCCTCCCAGGCTCGGGCACGCGCCCGCACGTCGGAGAGGACGCGGGCGGCCTCTTGCGCCAGCTCCACCTCGTCCACGCCCAGCAACTGCCCCTCGCGCACGGTGACGCGCCCGTGGACGATGTTCCACGCCACCCGGGAACGTCCGATCTGCCCCAGCAGATGCGGGGCCTGCCCGCTGTCCGACTCTATGGACGGCACGCAGTCGAACACCACCAGGTCCGCCAGCCGCCCCTCCTCCACCGCGCCGGAGGGCACGCCGAAGAGACGCGAGCACACCTCCGCCGGGCCGTCCGCGAAGAGCTGCACCAGCACGCCGTCCGGGTCCACCAGCCGCGAGCCCCGCGCCGCCCCCACCGCCGTCACGAGCGCGGCGGCCAGCGCGTCCCAGAGGTTGCCATGCCCACCACTGCCCAGCCCCATCAGGTTCTGGCGCCCGAGCAGCGTCTCCAACGCCCGGCCACTGGGCTCGACGAGGAGCGCCGCCCCGGGGCCGAGCGCCACGCACGTGCCGGACTGGGCCAGGCGGATGGACTCGGCGTCGTCCACCGAGCGCGCGTACGCGGCCACCGAGAGCGGCCCGAGCAGCCCGAAGGACTCCAGCCGGTGCACCACCCGCTGGCCGTGGTGCTCCCAGGTGGTGGCGAGGTCATGGTCGCCCTCGGAGAGGTGGAAGACGACGGGCGCGCCGGAGACCTCGCGCAGCACGCCGAGCCTGCGCAGCAGCGAGTCCCCGCTCGTCCACGAGGCGTGGAAGCCGAGCGCGCCGCGCACCAGCGGATGGGCGCCCCGGCGGCGAACGAAGTCGGCATTGGCCTCGGCCTGGGCGTCGGCATGGGGGGCACCGTCGAGGCTGTGGGTGGCGTGGCTCGACACCAGCCGCAGGCCGAGCCGCTCCGCCGCGCGCGCCTGGGCCTCGAGCCCGCCGGCCACGTCTCCCGGACAGGACAGGTGCTCCACCGCCAGGGTGACGCCCGAGTGCAGGGCCCGGGCCATGGCGTACAGGGAGAGCACCTCCACGTCCCCGGCGGTGAGGCGCGCGGCCAGGCGCCGCTCGTATTCCATCCGCGCCTGGGGCGGGTGCAGGAGGACCTCTCCCGAGGCCGGTGAGAGCAGATCGCCCACCAGGTGGGAATGGCAGTCCACGAGACCGGGAAGCACCAGCCGTCCGCGGCAGGAGACTTCCCAGTCCCCGGGGAGCACGGGCACCTCGGCGTCGGGAGCGACCCGGCGGATGAGACCATCCTCGATGACGATGGCCATCCCGGAGCGCCCCCGGCCGTCCGCGCGGAAGATGGAACAATTCTTGAGGACCAGGCGGCCTTCCATGAGGGCGCGAGTATATGACGCCCCTGGAGGCCTCAGAACAGGCGCAACTGGGACTTGTCCTCTTCTTCCTTGCTCGGGGCGCGCGCCGGCAGCGGGGTGAAGCCGTGCTTCACCGCCCACTCCTTGTCGGGCCCGCCCCAGCGGAAGCGCTCCAGGAGCACCTTCCCCTTCTCGTCGAACTCGACCCCCTCGGCCACCAGCAGCTCCCGCTGGTTGTACCCCTGGGTGCTGATGCCTCCCGAGCGGTTGATGACGCGCTGCCAGGGCACCTTGGCGGCGCGCGGCCCCAGGTCGCCCATCGCGAGCCCCACGATGCGCGCATCGCAGTCCCCTCCGACGATGAGCGCTACATCGCCGTAGGTCGTCACCTTGCCCCGAGGCACCTGCTCGACGACCTGGTAGATGCGCTCGAAGAACCTTCGCTCCTGCATTGTGATGGTGATGGTGGTGGACATGTCTTCTCCAGTAATGTCCACGGTACTACCTCATGGAACGGGTGGCTGGGAAGTCGGTACTACGTCCGCCGTCCTGTTCCCGACCCGACGCGGAGAGTCATGGCTCCCCTGCCCGCCCGGCCGGAATGAACGGAGTCCACGTCTGTCCGGAAAGCGACGAACCGGGCCAGAGGGGGGTCCCCCCGGCCGAGCAAGCCTCACGTCCTCAGAACTTCAGCCCGTTGCCCAGCCGCTTGCGGAGGGGTTCGAGCGACTTCGAGGAGAAGCCGATGTCGCGCAGGTCCAGGTGGCGCAGCGCCGGCAGCGCCTTCGGGGAGCGGAAGGCCAGTGCCCCCTCCAGCTCCAGCTCGGTGTTCGCCAGCTCCAGGCGTTTCAGGTTCACCAGCGTCTTGCTGGCCGCGAGCGCCTCGGCGCCTTCGTCCGTGAGCGCATTGCGGTTGAGGGCGAGCAGCTCCAGGGACTGGAGCGGCTTCGCGCGGGCCAGCGTGCTGGCGCCCTCGTCGGAGAGGCCCGTGGCCGACAGGTACAGACACACCAGCGGGAAACGGGACTCCGCGAGGGCCTCGGCGAGCTCGTCTCCGGGCCCGTCATTTCCCGTCAGGCTGAGCGAGCGCAAGCCGGTCAACACCACGCTCTGGGCCACCGCGGCCACTCCGTCCGGGTCCACGTCCTGGAGCACCAGCGCCTCCAGGCGTCCGGCATGCGCGGCCGAGGCCAGGAGACGGACCGCCTCGTCCACGCCCCCGCCCTCTCCCGTCAGCTTCAGCCAGCGGACCTGCTCGAACCACGGCCGCGCCGCCGCCTTCGCCAGCCCCTCGCCGTCCTCGACCTCGACGCGCAACCGGTGGATGGGCTCGAGCGCGAGCAGCGTCTCCCCGTGCTCGGAGAGCGCCTTCTCGGAGAGGGACACCTCCTCGACGAAGCCCCGGCCGTGCTGGAAGAAGGACGCGCCCAGGGCCTCCAGCCCGGACCTCCACTTCTTCCCGTGCTGCCGCTGAAGCGCGTCCACCTGCTTGCGCAGGGTGAGCCTCTGCGCTGGATCCAATCCCCGGCCGGCGAGCGCCACCTGCGCCCGGATGAGCTCGGCGCGCGGGGCGTCATCCGCCTGGATGACCTCCGCACAGGCCAGACGGGTCTCCACATCGTCCGGGTGGGCGGCCACCCGGGCCAGCAGCTCGCGAAGAGGGTTCATCGGCCGAGCAACTCCTTCACCTCTCGCTGCCAGCGCGCGCCCAGCTCCGGGTGCACCATGCGCACGTAGGCCGCGTAGCCCTCGAGCCAGCGTTCGAAGTCCGGCCGTCCCCTCGCCTGCGAGGCCACTCCGTGCCGCCGGCAATTGGCGAGGATGGCCTTGAAGCGCCGCCGCTCCTCGCGCGGGATGGAGACCTTCTGGTTCACCGTGAGACCCGTCACCCGCTGGCGCGAGCCCTGGCGCATCACCCGCCGCTTCGGACCGTTCTCGGTGAAGCCCTCCTGCTGGAGGATGGCGTTGATCCACCAGAAGAAGCGGCCCAGCCGCTCGGGAGGCGCGCGGAAGGAGAAGGACAGGTCATCCGCGTAGCGCGTGTAGGTGGCGCCGAACTTCGTGGCCAGCGCGGTGAGGCGCGCGTCCATGCGGCGGCACACCAGGTTGGCGATGGCCGGAGAGGTGGGCGCCCCCTGCGGCAGCGCGCCCGGCCACACCACCGTCCCGTCCGGCAGCTTCGGGCGATGCGTGGTCAGCCCGGCGAGCACTCCGGCCACCTCCTCGCCATAGCCGTGCACCTGGAACAGGCCCTTCACCCGGCGGTAGTGCACCGTGGGGAAGAAGTCCTCCAGATCCACCCGCAGCACCACCGTGGAGCCCACGTGCGGCCCGGCGTTGCTCACCGTGGAGCGCCCCTCGATGAAGCCGTGCGCGGCCGGGTGCGGCGTCATGCGCGCGAGCACCTGGTCGAGGAGCGCCCGCTGCACCTCCTTGAGCTTCTGGCGCGGCGCCGAGATGCGGCGTACCCCACCCGAGCGCTTGGGCACCTCGAACTCCACGTAGCCCGAACCCGCCTCGGTGCCCGGACGCATCAGCGCGTCCAGCTCGGACTCGTCCACGCCCACCAGCTTCGCCACGTCGGCCCGGGTGCTCAACCTGGGCAGCTCGCCCGAGGTGGGCGGTGGACGCTTCATGCTCCCGGACCAGCCCTGGGTCTCGTACCGGAAGAGGCCGAAGTACCAGCCAGTCGGGTTCCATCCGCCCACGCTCCTGCGGCCGTGGTGGCGGGAGGGCGCCACCCGGCTATCCGGTGGCGCCACGTCCGCGAGCCCCAGCTTGCGCACCGCGGCCCGAGCCGCCGAGGCCACACGCGAGTCCGCGTCCTTCACCCGCGAGCGGAGATGCCGGGCGGCCACCGTGCCGGAGAACATGAGCGGGAGCTGCCGCACCCCCTTCGAGCGCTCGCGCGGATCCACGCTGCGCAGCCTGCTCTCGACGGGCTCCTTCCACGAGCGGCTCACGTAGAAACGGGCCACCTCGTACTCGGCCAGGCCCTGGTGGCGCTCCAGCAGGTCGGTGATGCGATCGAAGTTCGCGTCGGGGTCCGCCAGCAGGGGCTTGAGTTCGAGGAGGAGGCTGGCGAGGTTCATGCTGTGCACCTGGAGAGGCCACGCGAGAAAACGAGTGCTCCTGGAGCCACCGCCACCTGCACGGCAGAGGCAGACGAGGTCAGGGTAGCCCGCCAGGCGGACCTCGTACTGCGTCGTTCTTCAATGGGTAACGTCAGCAGCCGCGACGTGACATCGCGGACGGAAGGCTGGCTGCACGCGACCCCAGGAGCACCGGGGGGAAGCTCACCACAACCCGGGCGGGGTGGGAAGGGCCATCGCCAGGGATGACCCGGCCGCGCGCTCCTGGGGTCCTGTCAAGAGACGAGCTTCGAGCCGATGAAGCGCAGGAGCGACGAGAGCCAGACCAGGGCGTAGGCGAGCGGAGGACTCTTGCCGGAGGCGATCTTCGTCACCTCGTTCCAGTCATCGGCTCCTGGAGCCGGGGGCTCCGAGCGCTTCAAGAACTTCGTCGAGCGGCACGGGCTGACCAACATGGTGCTCACGCCCACCGAGCAGTTCGTGTGGGACCCTGCCCATCTCGGACCCGCCCCCCTGCCGACCTCGTAAGCCGGACTTCCCGGCTGACGCAAACCATCGCATGCACACCAGGTGAGACGTCACTGGTGTGCAGCTGCAAGCAGGGAATGGTGAGTGCCTGCGTGGCACTCGCGGGGGATGATGCGCGAAAGGCCGCACAGGTATTGGACGAGGTGCAGGATGCACTGGAGCAAGCCTCGCGGATGGAGGGGAAGGACGACGAGAACAAGAGGCAGCAGCTCCAGGCGGCGGCGGACTCCTTGTCCCAGGCGCTGGGGTCCTCCGAACCTCCCCAGTGCAACGGCCAGGAGCACCACCTCATCTCCCGGTCCATTGCCAAGAGGCTTTCGAAACACCCCACTCTCAAAGGGCTCTACAAACCCCGGGACCCGCGCTTCGTAGCTCGAGCCAAGGACGAGGAGTCACACTGCGGCTACCAGGAGTGGCACCGCAAGGTGGACGAGGAGGTCATCAACTGGCTCGACAAGTACTCCAACGCCACGCCCAAGGAGTTCATGGACAAGCTGCGGGAGATCTACAGTCGCCCCGAAATGCGAGCGAGGTTCCCCCATGGATTCTGAAGCAACCACCTCCCCGCGATTTTTCGTCCTGACAAAGGGTGACATCGGGTCGCGTTACGATACCGATGCTGACACAGTCGAGCCCGACAACACCTCGGATGATGCGCCTCGCTGCCCTCGGTGTGGTGGCATCATGGGCGCACTGCTCTGGCTCCCCCCCTACCGGGTCGAGTTGGAACTGCACGGAGAGGAACTCGGGGACTACATCCGAGGCCCTGGGTACGAGCGGCTCATTTCCGAGCGGTTCGCGGAGGCCTTCCGCTCGGAGGGGCTCATCGGCCTGGAGGGCTTCCACCCCGTCGAGGTCCTCCGGGTGCGCTGCATGAGGAAGAGGCCTCGCAAGCCCCTCACCGTGCCCCGCTACTACGTCGTCTGGCCCTGCTTCGGCCGGGGGGCGGTGGACCTGGTGCTCAACCGCGTGCGCTTCTCCAAGCCTCCCACGTGCACGGAGTGCCGCTCGACGGGCATCGACGCCATTCACGGCTTCGTCCTGGAGCCGGGAACCTGGGGCGGTGAGGACATCTTCCGCCCCCGGGGTATGCAGGGAGACATCGTCGTCTCCGAGCGCTTCAAGAACTTCGTCGAGCGGCACGGGCTGACCAACATGGTGCTCACGCCCACCGAGCAGTTCGTGTGGGACCCCTCCAACCTCGGGCCCGCCCCCCTGCCGACCTCGTGAGCCGAACTTCCGAGGGAATCGAACCTCCCAGGAACATTCCCAGGAAACTCCGGCGGGGGTACTTTCGATAATCCCCGGACGACACAGACGTGTCCGCACTCCTTTTGTATCCCCCGCCCCCGGAGGGCACATGCGGGTTGGAAATTCCGGTTCCCTTCCTTCCATCAGACTGGGAAATCTCGCCACCTCGGCCCTCCGCTCGGCGGGGGAGATCCTGGGGAAGGTGGTCCGCTCCGGCAGTCAGAACGGCTTCGAACCGACTGGCGGCGGTCCTCCCACCGCGACGGGAGGCGCCTCGAACTTGAGCAGCCCGCCTGCCTATCTCGGGACGAAAACCTCCCTGGCGCCAGCCCAAGGCTTCGACATGCGGGCGCTGGTCGCGAACCAGCTGGGGGAGGACACGGCGAAGCTCTTCGACCAGCTCCCGCCGGCTCAGCAGAAGGAGCTGGCCATGCAGGCCATGCTCCAGCGATTCAACAGCAACCTCGTGACGAACATGCTCCAGTCCTTGCACGACATGAGCAAGTCCATCGCCCAGAACACGCGGTACTGATGGGAAGCGCCTCCGCTGTCTCCATGACGGAGGCGCTCCCCTGCTTCAGCGCGTCGGGAACGGGTTCCGCTCCACGAACTGCCGCTGGTGCCAGTAGGGGTAGGCCGAGGGCGTCGCGCTGGCCGCGTCGAGCTTCGCCACCTGCTCCGGCGTGAGGTTCCAGCCGATCGCGCCCAGGTTCTGGCGCAGCTGCTCCTCGTTGCGCGCTCCGATGATGACGTTGGCCACCGTCGGCCGCTGCAACAGCCAGTTCAGGGCGATCTGCGGCACCGTCTTGCCCGTCTCCTTCGCCACCTCGTCCAGCGCATCCACGACCCGGTAGAGGTGCTCCTCGGGAACCTGTGGGCCGCCGCCAGCCGTCATGGCGTTCCGCAGACGCGTGCCCTCCGGCAGCGGCTGGCCGCGCCGGATCTTCCCCGTCAACCGTCCCCACCCCAGCGGGCTCCACACCACCGCGCTCACCTTCTGGTCGACTCCCAGCGGCATCAGCTCCCACTCGTAGTCGCGCCCGACGAGCGAGTAGTACGCCTGATGGGCCACGTAGCGCGCCAGGTTGTACCGATCCGACACGGCCAGTGACTTCATCAGGTGCCAGCCCGAGAAGTTCGAGCAGCCGATGTAGCGGATCTTCCCAGCCCGCACGAGATCGTCCAGCGCGTTGAGCGTCTCCTCCACGGGCGTGACGGCATCGAAGCCGTGGAGCTGGAACAGGTCGATGTAATCGGTGCCCAGCCGGCGCAGGGCCGCCTCGCAGGCCCGGATGAGGTGGTAGCGCGAGGAACCCACGTCATTGGGGCCCGGACCCGCGCGGAAGGTGGCCTTCGTGGAGATGATCACCCGCTCCCGACGGCCCTTGATCGCCTGGCCCAGGATCTCCTCGGCCGCACCGCCCGAGTACACGTCGGCCGAGTCGAACATGTTCAGCCCGGCGTCGAGCGAGATGTCGACGAGCCGGGTGGCCTCCTTCACGTCGCTGCTCCCGAAGCCCTTGAAGAACTCGTTGCCGCCACCAAAGGTCCCCGTACCAAGACTGAGCACGGGAACCTTGAACCCCGAACCACCAAGTTGTCTGAATTCCATGGGGTGTCCTTTCTATTCACGCCCTCGCGCCACCGCACGATGAGCGCATTCTCGGGGTGTAGGAGCCCTGGAAACCCGCGTTGTGGACCAGGCGAACAGTTCCAGCCTCACCGCTGTTGCCATGCTCCACACCCCTCCGCCCCACCCCACTCCCGGGGTCATGGGAAGGCGGCCCGCCAACCCAGCGAAATCGTTTGCTTCGCAAGGGGACCCGGGTCCGGGGCAGGTGCGCTCCCGTGAACACTCCGGGGCTCCGAAGGGCCCCGCCTGAATGGCACACGGGTTGCTGACGGGCTTTCGCCGCGGCGGAACCCGCCAGGAAAGGACACGGGAGTGAAGTCGATGAAGTGGGCTGTACGAAGGGCCCGAGAGCTGTGTGCGCTCGGGACACTGTGGGCGATGGTGGCCGGGGCGAAACCGGCCTTCACTCCCGAGACCGTACGGGAGCGGGCCCGCGAGCTGGCCAGCCGCCCCTACCAGGCCCCGGCCTCGACGCTCCCGCCCGCCTACGCGCAGCTCTCGTACGACCAGTACCGGGACATCCGCTACCGCCCCGAGCGCGCCTGGTGGCGCGACGCCGGCCTGCCCTTCCAGGCCCAGTTCTTCCACCCGGGCTTCCTCTACACCTCGCCCATCCGCCTGCACGAGGTGGAGGGGGGTGAGGCGAAGCCGGTGCGCTTCTCGCCGGACCTCTTCACCTATGGCTCGCTGGTGAAGGAGCTCAAGCCCGAGCCCGTGGACGGCTTCGCGGGCTTCCGGCTCACCCACCCGCTCAACCGGCCGGACCACTTCGACGAGGTGGTGTCCTTCCTGGGCGCCAGCTACTTCCGCGCCCTGGGCCGGGGCAACGTGTACGGGCTGTCCGCCCGCGGGCTGGCCATCGACACGGCGCTCCCCGAGGGCGAGGAGTTCCCCTCGTTCCGTGAGTTCTGGCTGGAGAAGCCCGCCCCCGGCACGGACCGCGTCGTGGTGCATGCCCTGCTGGACAGCCCGAGCGTCACCGGCGCCTACCGCTTCGTCATCATCCCCGGTGAGCGGACGGTGGTGGAGGTCGAGGCGACGCTCCACGCACGCAAGGCGGTGAAGCGGCTCGGGGTGGCGCCGCTCACCAGCATGTACCTCTTCGGGGAGAACGACCGGGGCACCTACGACGACTTCCGGCCCGAGGTGCATGACTCGGACGGGCTCGTCCTGTGGATGAAGAATGGCGAGCACCTGTGGCGCCCGCTGCAGAACCCGGCCCGGCTGAGTGTCTCCAGCTTCCAGGTGGAGGGCCTGCGCACCTTCGGCCTGTTGCAGCGCGATCAGTCCTTCCCCAACTACGAGGACCTGGAGGCGCGCTACGACAAGCGTCCCGGCGTCTGGGTGGAGCCGGTGGGCGACTGGGGCCGCGGCTCGGTGCAGCTGGTGGAGATTCCCACGCCGCAGGAGGTGCACGACAACATCGTGGCCTTCTGGGTGCCCGAGGCGCCCTTCGCCCCCGGCGCCGAGCTGCGCCTCGCGTGGAAGCTGCACTGGGGGAACGCGCCGCCCGTGCGCCCCACCGTGGCCGTCACCACCTCCACGCGCATCGCCTCGGGTGGCACGGCGAGCGCCCGGCGCTTCGTCCTCGAGTTCTCTCGCGGTGGCCCCGAGGGAGCGGGGCCGGTCGAGCCGGTCATCACGGCCTCGAAGGGCCAGGTGCTCCACCCCATCGCGCAGCGCAACGACGTCACCGGCGGCTGGCGGGTCACCTTCGAGCTGGTGCCACAAGCCGGTGCTCCCGCCGAGCTGCGCTGCTTCCTCCGACGCGGATCCGCAACCCTCACCGAGACATGGAGTTACCTATGGACACCGTGAAGAAGCCGACCTCCCCCACCCGCTCCCCGGACACCCGCGCGGCGCTCGACACCTTCTTCCGGTCCTTCGGTTTCACCCAGGACGGTGACCTGTCCCTCCTGGCGGAGTGGACGCTCGGCGCTTCCGGTGCGGAGCCCCGAGACGCCCTGGCCCTCGCCCAGGCGCGGATGGAGGACTGGCTGGCGCGGGCACTCGGTCCGTCCCACGCGGGCGGCGGCGCGCTGCTGGCGCGGGGCCGCGCGGCCTTCGTGCTGTGCGACGGTGCGCGCTGGGGCGCCGGAGTCCTCACCCAGGGACCGGCCCCGGTCCCCGTGGAGCTCGCGCGGGCCATGCGCGCCTCCGTGCCCGTCCCCGCTCCCCTGCCGCTCCCCACCCCCATGCCCGAGCAGCAGCTGGTGCTGTGGCCCCTGGGAGAGCTCTTCCGCCGCTGGTGGCGCGCGGGCGAGCCGGACGTCTCCATCTCTCGCTGAGGCTCGGGAGCTCTCATGTACGCGCATTCCTTCTCTCCCGGCTCCGCCGGGCTCCGCCGGGCGTGTGTGCTCGGCCTGACCGCGCTCTCCACCCTCGTCGCGGCGTGGGAGATGCTCCGCCTGCTGAGCGTCAAGGGCCACACCGTGCCCGAGCTGCTCATGTCGGGCCTCTTCATCCTCTGCTTCGCGTGGATCTCCCTGTCCTTCTGGGCGGCGGTGGCGGGCTTCCTCCAGCTCGCGCTCGGCCGGCGGCTGCCCGGCCTGCGGTGGCCGGACGCCCAGGAGGAGGCGGCCCCGCTCAAGCGCCGCACCGCGGTGGTGATGCCCATCCACAACGAGGATCCGGCGGCGGTCTTCGCCAACGTGCAGGCCACCTACGAGTCGGTGGCGGCCACGGGGCAGCTGGACTCCTTCGACTTCTACGTGCTGAGCGACTCCACGCGCGCCGAGGCCTGGGTGGCCGAGGAGCTGGCATGGGCGGACCTGTGCCGCCGGGTGGGCGGACAGGGGCGCATCTTCTACCGGCGGCGCTCGGACAACACGGGGAAGAAGGCGGGCAACCTCGCCGACTTCTGCGAGCGCTGGGGCCGCCGCTACGACTTCATGGTGGTGCTGGACGCCGACAGCCTCATGTCCGGCGACACGCTGGTGAAGATGGCCCGGCTGATGGAGCTCAACCCGCGCGTGGGCATCCTCCAGGCCCCGCCGCAGCTGGTGGGACGGGCCACGCTCTTCGCCCGCCTGCAGCAGTTCGCCGGCCGGGTGTACGGGCCCGTGGTGGCCGCGGGCGCGGCGGCCTGGCAGCTCGGGGAGTCCAACTACTGGGGCCACAACGCCATCCTGCGCGTGACCGCCTTCACCGAGCACTGCGGGCTGCCCGTGCTGCCGGGACAGCAGCCCTTCGGCGGCCACATCCTCAGCCATGACTTCGTGGAGGCGGCGCTGATGCGGCGCGCCGGCTACACGGTGTGGCTGGTGCCGGAGCTGGGCGGCAGCTACGAGCAGCCCCCTCCCCACCTGCTGGCCTACGCGCAGCGCGACCGGCGCTGGTGCCAGGGCAACCTCCAGCACCTGCGGCTCGTCCTCGCAGGCGGGCTGCACCCCTTCAGCCGGGCGCACTTCCTCATGGGCGTGATGTCCTATGTGGCCTCGCCGCTGTGGCTGCTCTTCCTGGGGTCCGGGCTGGTGGCGGCGCTGCACGATGGGTTCGTGGAGCCGGAGTATTTCCCGGCCCACCGCACGCTCTTCCCGGTGTGGCCCACGTTCGACTCGGAGGGCGCGCTGCGGCTGATGACGGCGTCCCTGGCCATGCTGCTGCTGCCCAAGGTCCTCGGGCTCGTCCTGGCCCTGGCGAGCCGGGAGCAGGCGGCGCTCATGGGAGGCCGGGTCCGCCTGGTGCTGAGCGCGCTGGTGGAGAGCGTGCTGTCCACGCTGCTCGCGCCGGTGATGATGCTCTTCCAGTCGCACTTCGTCTTCGGCACGCTGCTCGGCTACCGGGTGTCCTGGACGAGCCAGCAGCGCGACGACGAGGACCTGCCCTGGGCGGAGGCGGCGCGGCGCCATGCGGTCCACACGGCGGTGGGCGTGGTGCTGGCGGCCGTGGCCTTCCTCGTGTCCCCGGGACTGCTCCCGTGGCTGTCCCCCGTGGTGGCCGGGCTGTTGCTGTCCATCCCGCTGTCGGTGTGGACGGCGCGTGCGTCCCTGGGCTCGTGGGCGGCACGGCACGGCCTGTTCCTCATCCCCGAGGAGTCGGCCCCACCGCCGGTGGTGGCCCGGGCGCTCGAGCTCACCGGGCGGGAGCTGGAGCCGGTGGGAGACGGGCTGGAGCGGGTGCTGAAGGATCCGCGCGCGCACGCGTTGCATATGGCCCTGCTGGCGTCCTCGCCGGGCATCGACGTGACGCCGCTCGCGCTCGCCTCGGCTCGCCGCAAGCTGCTGGAGGGGCAGCCGGAGCAGCTCTCCGCGAACGAGAAGGTGGCGGTGCTGCTGGACGCGGAGACGCTCGAGCAGGCGCGGCTCCGGTACGCGTGAGGCTCAAGCGGGTGCGTCGCCGCGAGAGCCCTCCAGGACTCGGGGCAGGTCGTCCACGTCGATGGGCTTGACGAGGTGCACGTCGAAGCCGGCCTCCAGCGCCTTCGACCTGGCCTCCGAGCCGCCATAGCCCGTGAGTGCGACCAGGTAGAAGGAGCCTCCGTCCTTCGACGCGCGCACCCGCCGGGCCACCTCGTAGCCGTCGATGCCGGGGAGGCCCACGTCCACGAGGGCCACGTCCGGGCGCACCTCCAGCACCTTCTCGGCCCCTTCCAGGCCATTGGTGGCCACCGCCACCTCGTGCCCCAGGTCCTCCAGGAGCTCCTTCATCATCTCGCGTACGTCCGGGCTGTCCTCCACCAGCAACACCCGGCGCTTCTGGGGTGAAGCGGGCGCCGCGAGTGGAAGGGGGGAAGGCGGCTGGATGGACAGGGGCACCTGGCGGCCCAGAGGCAGCCGGACGATGAACTCGCTGCCTCGTCCGAGCCCCTCGCTCCGCGCGGTGATGGTGCCACCGTGCATGCCCACCAGCCTCTCCACCAGCGTCAAGCCGATGCCCAGACCGCCACCGGCCCGGTCGATCGACTTGTCGACCTGGACGAACATCTCGAACACCTTGTCCAGCATGTCCGGGGGAATGCCGCGCCCGGTGTCGCGCACGTGCAGGACGGCCCACGGCGTCCCCTGACGCTCCTCGCGCGCCACGCGCACGGAGATGTGGCCGCCGGGCTCGGTGTACTTGGCCGCGTTGGTGAGGAGGTTGGAGACCACCTGCTCCAGGCGCGTGGCGTCCGCCTCCATGCGGAAATCCCCGGGGCCGAACGTCACGGTGAGCTCGTGCCCGCGCCCGTCTATCTGCGAGCGGCTCGTTCCAATGGCGTTCTGGACGATGGAGGTGAAGTCCACCTCCTTCTTGCGCAGCTCCACCTTGCCCCGAGTAATCCTCGACACGTCCAGGAGGTCATCGACCAGGCGCACCAGGTTGACCACCTGGCGGTCGCATGTCTCCCGGAGACGAGCCGCCCGGGCCTCGTCACCCTGGACGCGGCCCATCATCTCCAGGGCCGTACTCAAGGCGGCCAGGGGATTGCGCAGCTCGTGGGCCAGCATGGCGAGGAACTCGTCCTTGCGCCTGTCGGCCTCCTCCGCGCGGCCACGGGCCTCGTGCTCCGCCGCCGCGAGCTTCTCCACCTGGTTGCGGGCCAGGACCTGGGCCGTCACGTCCACGGCCACCGCCATGACCCCCACGATGGTGCCCGTCGCATCCCGCATGGGCTGACAGGTGAGCTGGAAGTACACGTCCTCCGGCTCGCCGTTGCCACGCCTGTCCAGGGGGACGCGGAAGTCGTCCGACGTGAAGGTCTGGCCGCTCTTGTACACGCCCTCCAACATCTGGAAGACGGCGGCGTCGTGAGGCAGCTCGGGGTAGGCCTTCCGCATGGGTTTGCCTATCAGGTCCGCCTGGCGGCCCACCATCTCGAGGTAGCGCGGGTTGGCGAACTCGTACGCGAGCTCCGGACCCGAGAAGAAGCACACTCCCACGGGCGCCTGCATGAGCTGCTCGTGGAGGCGGGCGCGGGCATTCCGGGTCTCGGCGTGGGCCCGGGCGATCTCCAGTCTCGCGCCGACGCGGGACACGAGCTCTCGCGCCGAGAAGGGCTTCACCAGGTAGTCATCGGCGCCCGCCCGCATTCCCTCGATGGAGGCCTCCTCTCCCGCCCGCGCCGACAGGAGGATGACGGGCACGGACGCGGTCCGCGGGTCCGCGCGCAGCTCGCGCAGGAGCCCGAAGCCGTCCAGCCCCGGCATCATCACGTCACTCACCACCAGGTGGGGTGTGCGCTCGCGGGCCGCGGCGAGGGCCGCCACGCCATTGGACACCGCCTCCACCGTCCAGTGCTCGCCGAGGAGCCGTTGGACGTAGGCGCGCATGTCCGCGTTGTCGTCCACGAGGAGGATGCGCTCCGGGCCCGGGCCCCCCTGGCGAACCACCCGCGCCTCGGGCACGACCGCGTCCCCCCATTGCGCCGCTTCCTCCAGGAAGGGAGCCCGCCCCAGCCGTGTGGAGGAAAGGGGAGACGCCGCCTGGATGTGCTCCGGCCGCAGGTGGGCCGAGCCCAGGGGAAGCGACACGGTGAAGGTGCTGCCCTGGTCCACGGTGCTCTGGACCTCCACCGTCCCGCCATGCAGCTTGACGAGCTCCTTCACCAGGGCGAGCCCGATGCCACTGCCCTCGTTGGTGCGGCCTCTCGCGCCCCGCACCCGGTGGAAGCGCTCGAACAGGTGCGGCAGCTCGTGGGAGGGAATGCCCGTGCCCGTGTCCGCCACCGTGAGACGGACCCACTCCCCCTGGAGCGAGAGGGCGACGCGAATCTCCCCCTCGAGGGTGAACTTGAAGGCATTGGACAGCAGGTTCAGGACAACCTTCTCCCACATCTCCCCGTCCACGTAGACGGGCTCGGGCAGCGGCGAGCAGTCCACCACCAGCCGCAACCCCGCGCGCTCGAGGGTGGAGCGGAAGGTGCTGGCCAGGTCCTCCGTCAGGGCGGACAGGTCGGTGGGACGGAAGCTGGCCTGCACGCGCCCGGCCTCGAGGCGGGAGAAGTCCAGCAGGGTGTTGACGAGCTTCAACAAGCGCAAGCCGTTGCGGTGGACGGCTTCCTGCCGTTCGCGCTGGCGCGGGGGAAGGGGTTGCTCGACGTCCGCGAGGCCCTCTTCCACGGGGCCCAGCAGCAACGTGAGGGGCGTCCTGAACTCGTGGCTGACGTTGGAGAAGAAGTCCGTCTTGGCCCGGTCCAGCTCCGCGAGCGACTCGGCGCGCCGCTTCTCCTCCTCGTAGGCACGCGCGTTGGTGATGAGGTTGGCGATGTGCGTCGCGGTGAGCTCCAGGAAGCCGCGGTACTTCACATCCAACTCCTTGCGCGGGCTGATGCCCACCACCAGCATGCCCGCGGGCTTGTCGTGGCCCGGCTTGGACAGGGGCAGCACCAGGGCCGAGGACGCCGCCTCCGGCCAGGGGCCTCCCGGGAGCCCGCCCAGGGAAGGAGGCAGGGTCTCCAGCAGGACGGCCTGGCCCGTGCTCTCGACGAAGGCCCAGGGCCATGACGCGCTGGCGTCGCCAACGTCGAGCCTGGACGGGGCGGCGCTACTGCCCGGCTCCACGCCCACCACGCCCACCCGCTGAGCGGTCCTGCCCTGCGTCTCCCTCAGGTACAGCAGGGCGAAGGGGACGTCATGACGGTTGGAGGCGAGAACGTGCGCGGCCTTGCGGCACACCTCCTCCGCGCTCTGCTGCTCGCCCGTGATTTCGCTCAACTCCCGCAGCGTCTGGAGCCGCCGCTCACTCAAGATGCGCTCGGTGGTCTCCGTGCACGCGCAGAAGGTGCCACCAATGCCTCCGGACTCGTCCCGGATGGGCGAGTAGGCGTAGGTGAAGTACGTCTCCTCCAGGTAGCCGTTCCGGTCCATGCACAGCAGCCCATCCTCGATGAAGGTGGACTCGCCCCGCTCCATGACGGCATCGATCATGGGGCCGATGACGTCCCAGATCTCCGTCCAGCCCTCCCGAGCCCGCTGTCCCAGGGCCTTGGGGTGCTTGGTGGCTCCCAGAATGGGCCGGTAGCCGTCGTTGTAGAACTGGACGAGCTCCTTCCCCCACCAGACGAAGATGGGGTGCCGGCTGGTGAGGAGGATGGAGAGGACGGTCCGAAGGCTCTGCGGCCACGTCTCCACCGGCCCCACGGGCGTCCTGGACCAGTCCAGCGCCCGCATGAGCTCGCCCATCTCCCCTCCCCCTCGGAGCACATCATTCAAAACGGGAGATAGGGGGTGGGCAGGAGGAGAAGCTGGCATGAAGAGGACCTGGTGGGGGCACGTGACGGCGGTGCACACATACACAGCAACACGCGCCCGCTCCTCTCCATCCATCCGAGATGTTCACCTCCAGGAACTCCATGAGTGCCGCCCTCCAGGCGGCCGGGCCGGGCTCCAGGGAAAGAGCGGGTGAGAGACCGAGCGCCCCCTCCCCGGATGGTTCAGGATGCACGCCATGCCCGAACTGGACCTGCGAGCGTTCCAATCCGAGATGAGGCCCATTCCCGAGCGGGTCAAGGAGGCCCTCGCCCGAGGTGTGCGGCGGGACTCCGAGCCCCTCGGCCTGGCCCAGGCCTCGCGCCTGCTCGAGCCCGGCCATCTGCCGGTGGAGGATGGCGTGGAGCGTCACCCGGAGGGAATGCTGGTCGTCTCCGTGCGCACGGAGATGCCGGGCGTCACCGGGGAGATGATCGACTGGTGGTTCGGCTGGCACCTGACGTCCTCGGAGCGCTACCGGCTGTGGCACCCCAAGGCCCACCTGAAGGCCACGGTGAAGGAGGACCGCTCCCACCTGCCGGGCAATCGCGAGCGCTACGTGGGCAACGTGTCCTACGTGGACGAGTACATCGGTGACGAGCTGATGAAGCTGTCCATCGAGTTCGCCAACCCGGGCGTGTACGGACTCACTGCCGACGGGCTCGCGCGAGCCAACGTGGGCACGGCCGTGTGCGCCCGCACGGCGTTCCGGGGCACGCCGCTGGCCGTGGGCCACCTCATCCACCTCATCCGCCACGTCGAGGGCGGGTGCGAGATGCGCAGCCGCTTCTGGCTGGGGGACGTGCGGGTGCGGCTCCCCGTGCTGGGAGACGCGCTCTCCCGTCTGGCCAATCTCCCGCCACTGCGCCGGCGCGTCATGCCCGACCACCTGGGGCTCAACCTGCTGGCGCACTGCGCCGAGGAGATGAATCACCTCGCCCGCTTCCTGCCCGCGCTGTACCGCCAGGCGAACGGCACCCCGTAGCGAAGCCTCCAGGACTACCCGGGCGGACGGCTCGGGCGGCTGAGGATGTACGTCGCGCCCACGAGCATCACCGCCGCGGCCCCGGCGAGCACCGGCCACTTCACCCGCGCGACGAACGCCATGAGCGCGAGGCTCACCGCCATACCGGTGAGCGCGCTCACCTTCACCTTCACCGGCACGATGCCGTGCTCATGCCAGGCCTGGAGCTGGGGCCCGAAGCGCGGATGTGTATACAACCAGTGGTGGAAGCGGCGGGAGCTGCGCGAGAACGCCCACAACGCCACGAGCAGGAAGGGCGTCGTCGGAAGCAACGGCAGGAACGCACCGAGCACCCCGAGGCCGAAGCAGAAGAAGCCGAGCGCCAGGAAGAGGAAGCGGAAGCGCGGATTCGGGGACGGGTCGGTCATGAGCTCCCTCTCATCTTGCCCGCGCCCGGTCCGGGCTCGTCCTCGTCGAGCAGCGCCAGGAAGGTGTCTCGCGTGCCTCCTGGCGCCTGCCTCACCAGGGAGTTGAATCGCTGGTTGCTCGCACGCACCCGCTCTCCATGCGCTCGCATCGCCGCCAGCACGTCCGGCATCATCCACGGCCTCTCGAGCACCTCCAGGTTCTGCCTCAGTTCGCGGTGGTTGCGCGGCGCGCTCAGGCTCGCCGCCACCCCAGGCTGCGAGAGTGAGTAGCGGTAGCAGTCCACGGCACTTGGGAGCGCGAGGTCCGGGGATTCCCCCGGCGCGGGCCTCAGGAGACGCCCGTAACAGGTCGCGGTGAAGGTCAGCACACCCGTGCCTCGTACGAGCGCCTCGGGGAACAGGGCCGCCTCCGCTCCCGGGTGCGCGGCGCTGTGGCGCGTCATCACCACCGGCCAGGGCTTCTGGCCCAGCGCCTCCAGCGCGATGTCCCGGTAGTGCGTGGAGAAACCAAAGGCTCTCACCTTCCCCTCCGCGCGCAGGGCCTCCAACGCCTCGAAGTTCTCCGCGTCCAGCCGCTCGCGCGAACGCACCCAGAACAAAAGGAAGACATCCAGCCGGTCCGTGCGCAACAGGCGCAGCGCCGCCTGGACATCCCGGCGGATCGCCTCGGCCCCCGAGTGGTACGTGCCAGCCACCACCACCAGCCCATCCCGCTGGGAGCGCCCCGAGCGCAGGAAGCGCGTGAGCTCCGTGTAGCGCGGCTCCCAGAAGAAGGCATTCACGCCCGCCTCGTGGGCCTCGGCCAGCGAGCCGGCCGACAGCCCATGCGCCCCCGAGAGCACCAGGGGCGAAACACTCAACCCCGTCTGCCCCAGAGGTCTCCGGGACGTATGCGATGGCGGCTCCGGCTGCGTGCGCGGGCTCGGCTTCGCCCGCTGGGAACGCGTGGGCCTCCGCCGCTCGATGTCGGGGGCCCCCGTGAAGAGCTCGTCGGGGAAGACGAGCGTCATCGCCTCCAGGTGCGAGACCACCCGCGCCGGCTCGGAGACGTCGCGCAGCGCCGCGCACAGACGCTCGAAGGCGGGGCCATCCGCCCGTTGCAGCAGCCACGTGTAGGCGGAGACGCGAACGTCCCCGTCCCGCTCGCGAGCGGGGCCGTGCAACAGCTCGGACAGACGCGCCTCGAGCGTCTCACACTCCTCCAGCACCGAGGCCGCCGCGGCTCGCACCATGGGAGACGTGTCCAGCGACAGGCGCAGCAGCGCGCTCAACTCCTCCCGCTCCCCCTCCGGTTCGAGCAGCCCCGCCGCGCGCGCACGAATCCACGGATCCGGTGAGCTCGCCCCCGTGAGCCCGGCGGCGCGCGACTCCGCGAGGGACAGCTCGTGACGGCGGGACACGAGGAGCCCCATCGCCACGCGGCGAACCGAGGGATCCGGGTCGCTCGTGCACGCGGCCCGCGCGGAGTCCGTGTCCAGCACGGCGGCGCGAATCCACGGATCCTCGTGCCCGGCCGCCGCGCGAAGCTCCGTCTCCGAGAGCACTCCCTTTTCCGCGAGCGCGGCCAGCGCCACCGCGCGGACCGACGGGTCCACGTCCTCCGAGGCCCGCGCGAGCAGCGCCTCGTCCTCCAGGAAGGCCGCGGCCTCCGCGACGGCACGGCGCTCGCGAAGTGTACGGGCCCGGGGCGCGAAGGCCGCCAGCGCACGGGCGTACGCCTCGACTGCCTCCGGTGACACCGGCCTCGACTCCCACGCGGAGAGGACGGCCGCCCGCACCGCCTCCTCCGGGTCGTCGAGCGCGGCCAGGACCCGCGCCCGGCTCTCCGGGTCATGCACGAGTCCCGAAAGCGCCGCGCGCCGCACGGCGGACTCCGGATGCTGGGCCAGGACGCGGACGCGCTCCAGCAGCTCCGGGTGGGCCCTTCGCGCCGCCACACGTGCCGCCCACCCCACCGACCCCGCCCGAGGCGGCTCGTCCAGAATCCGCGAGGCGAGGGCCACGTCGTCCAGGTCGAATCGTTCGAGCAGCGAACGGACCTCGTCCGCGGCATGGGGGACGCGCGGCTCGTCCAGCCAGCGCATCGCGAGCCGGAGGGCCTCTGGCTCGCCCCGCTCGCGCAGGCGGCGCCGCGCCAGCACCCGCAGTGGCTCATGGGGATCTCCCAGCCACCGCACCAGGTCGGACATGGGAACGTCCGAGGCGGGCATCCGTTCGAGCCGCGTCGTCACCACCGCCGGATCCTCGTTGTCGAGGCTCCCCTCCCCCACCAGGGCCGGCTCTGACGGTGGCGGGAGCTCCCCACCCGGAGACGAGGGCGCCGCGCCCCACACGCCTCCGAGGTACACGGCGGCGGCCTTCACCGCTCCATGCCGGGAGCCCTCCGCGGCGGCGCGCACCCGCTCCCGCACGAGCGCGTCCGCCTCCCCGAGCCACACCAGTGCCTGCACCGCCGCGTTCCGCACGCGCCAGAAGGGGTCCTCCAGCGCTTCCAACAGGAGCTCCAGCGCCCCGGTCCCCGCCACCGAGCCCGCGGCCCGGATGGCGGCACGGCGCACCCACCAGACCGGCTCTTCGCGAAGGGCGCGCGACGCATGCGGCAACAGCTCCCGCGTGCCCAGCCGGGCCAGCGCGCGCCAGGCGCGGTCGCGGACACTGGACATCGGATCGCCCAGGGCCTCGAGCAGGGCCGGAGCGAAGCGCTCATCCCTCGCCTCTCCGAGCCGGCGCGCGGCGGAGGCGCGGACCTCGGCGTCCTCGTCGGTGAGCAGGGCCTGACGCAGGGCATGGCGGCCCGCCAGCACCGAGGCATCGACGGCCTCCACCGCATCGCGTCGCGTCTCGGCGTTCTCGTCGAGCAGCCGCACCGCGGCCGGATCCAGATGAGACATGCACGCGGACTCTACGCGCCCTGGTAGAATCGTGGGCATGCCCGACATGCTGGCCATCATCAGCAAGGCCGTATTCGAGAAGGAAGCGTCTGGCCGCTCCCCTGGCGAAGTGCTCCCCATCGACCGCTACCGCAGCGCCAGCAAGCACCTGGAACCGCTGCGCGCGGGAGGGCGGCTCTTCCTGGTCACCGTGCGGCCTCCGGCGGAGGCGCTCTGGCTGGTCGCGGTGCTCGAGGGACCGAGGTTCGAGGACGGCGGGTGGCTCGCCCAGCCCAACCGCGTGCCCATCACCGACGTCACCGCCCTCATCCCCCGCCTGCGCTTCGAGTCCGGCAAGGGCATCCAGGCCGCGAAGGGGGCCCTGGGCATGTCGCTCCAGACGCCACGCGCGCTCACGTCCGAGGACGTGACGCTGCTGCTGGGAGCGGTGGGCGGCACGGTGGAGGCGCGTCTCATCCACCTCACGGCCCATGATGAGCGGGGACCCCTGCCGTGCCTGTGCCGGCGCTGCTTTCCCCAGAGCGTCGAGCACGCCGAGGCCGGAGGCATGAAGTTCACCCGTACCCAGGTGGAGGCCGAGGGACGGGTGCTCCACTACTGGCTGCCCGACGAGCTGCTGCCCGACACGCAGGAGGTGGCGAAGTCGGTCCGTGGCGCACTCGCCGCCCACCTGCGCCCCCCGCGCTGAGTCGTGGTGGGGGCGGCCCTCCTCTCGGATGCCCGTCCGGCGGCAGGTCCATCATTGTCTCGCAGTGAGCGGATGCGCACCCTGGAAGGTAGCGTTCATCAGCACACGAAGGGGGGCCATGATGAAGACCTGGGTCAAGGCGTGCATGGGGAGCGTTCTGCTGTGGGCGGGAGCGGTGCTCGCGCAGGAGACCTCGGACCCGAAGGCACAAGCCTACTCGCGGCAGTGTGATCGCGCGGAGCTCCAGGAGCTCGAGAGCGAGGCCCTGGCGTTCGCCGTGCCGGGAGGCTGCGAGGACGTCGGCCAGTGCCGCTCCGCGCCCGTGGGAGTCAAGGCCTGCGGCGGACCGCGGAGCTACGTCGTCTATTGCGCGACCTCCACCGACGAGGACAGGCTGCGGAAAGCGCTGGACCGGCTCGCCAGGCGTGAGGAGCGGTTCAACCGGCAGTGCGGGGTCTTCTCCACCTGCGAGTTCCTCTCTCCGCCGGAGCTCGAGCTGGTGGAGGGCGAGTGCCGGGCGGTGACGCCTCAGCCGGACACCCTCCCGTAACCCTCGCGGGGGACCGGGCGGCGAAAAATCTGGATAGACGGATCTTCCCGGAGGGGGGTTGCTGCTTGCTATCCTGCCCCCGCCCCATGAACGCGTCGAGTCCGGAGACCTCCCGATGAAGGCGAAGCAGGAAGTCCGGCGCGCCGGGTGGCACCGACTCCTGTCGTTGCGCGTTCTCGTCCCGCTGCTGCTGCTCGCGTATGCGTGCTTCTTCGGCCTGTACACCCTCCACCGGGACGTGACCCTGCGCGAGCAGCAGGTGGAGGAGCACGCACGCGACGACATCAACCTGCGGATGACGTACCTGCAGGGGACGCTGGAGTACCTGCTGCGCACCCATCAGCTCGAAGCGGCGCGCGAGCAGATCTCCGATCTGGGCACCAATTCCGAGCTGCGGGTGGGCCTGCTGCTCGATGACCAGCGGCGGGTGCTGGCCGCCACCCGGTACGAGCTGATCGGCCTGCCCGTGGAGCGGGCCTGGCCGGAGCTCATGCGCCCGCAGGCCGTCGCCAGCCTGGACGCCGCCCGGCAGCGCCTGCACGGGCACGTGCGGGTGAGCGAGGATGGCCTGACGGTGGAGGGCGTCTTCCCGATCGCCCTCGGGGCGGAGGCCCGCCATCATTGGGTGGGCTACCTCTACCTCCAGCAGGATCTGTCACAGCTCAAGGCCGCCCAGCTCGAACGGGCCGAGCGCTCCGCGCTCCGCGCGGGCCTGCTGCTGGGGCTGATCGCCGGGTTGATGGGGGTCGTCTTCCATTTCGTCCTGGGACAGCGCGTGCAGCGCCTGGAGTCCACCGCGCGCCGGATCGCCCGAGGGGAGCTGCACGTGCGCGCCGGGGTGCGCGGGATGGACGAGCTGGGGACGCTGGGCCGCGCCTTCGACAAGATGGCCGAGCGGCTCGCGAGGGAGCAGGAGGCCCTGCGGCGCTCGGAGGCCAGCTCCCGCACCCTCATCGAGCGCAGCCCGGACGCCATCTTCGTGCACCGGGAGGGCAGCGTGCACTTCGCCAACCCGGCGGCCATCGCCCTGCTGGGCCACGAGGGTCAGGAGCAGCTGCGGGGCCAGAAGGTGGACGACCTGCTCATGCCCGAGGAGCAGGGGGCACTCACCGAGGACACGGGGGAGAGCGGTGCCGCGCGGGAGGTCCACTTCCGGCACCGGGGTGGCCAGCCGGTGCTGGGCGAGGTGGTGACGTTCACCATTCCGTTCGACGGCCTGCCGGCGCGGGTGTCCATCGCGCGCGACGTCACCGAGCGCAAGCAGGTGCAGGAGAAGCTGCGGTCCACGGACCGGATGGTGTCGCTCGGGACGCTCGCGGCGGGCGTGGCCCACGAGCTCAACAACCCCATCTCCTACGTGTTGAGCAACCTGCGCTACGCGGTGGACGAGCTGGCCGAGCAGCTTCAGGCGGGCAAGCCCCTCACGGACGAGCAGGCGCGCGAGGTCCACCAGGCGCTCGAGGAGGCCCTCGAGGGCGGCGAGCGCATGCGCAACATCGTGCGCGACCTGAGGAGCTTCTCGCGCCGGGAGGACGAGCGCTTCGGCCCGGTGGACATCCACGCGGTGCTCGACTCGTGCGCCAGCCTGGCCCGGAGTGAGATCCGCCACCGCGCGCAGCTGGTGAAGGAGTACGCGGAGCTGCCGCCCGTGCTCGGCAACGAGTCACGGCTCGGACAGCTCTTCCTCAACCTGCTCGTCAACGCCGCGCAGGCCATCCCCGAGGGCGATGCGAAGGGCAACCGGGTGCGCCTGGCCACCTCGCTCGTGGACAAGGACTGGGTCGTGGTCACCGTGGAGGACTCGGGCTCGGGCATCTCCCCGGAGAACCTCCAGCGGCTCTTCAAGCCCTTCTTCACCACCAAGCCGGTGGGCGTGGGCACCGGCCTGGGCCTGTCCATCTGTCACGGCATCGTCACGGCGATGGGCGGACGCATCGAGGTGTCGAGCGAGCTGGGCAAGGGCACCGCCTTCCACGTCTACATGCCCGTGGCCGAGCAGGGCACGCGCACCGCCGCCGAGACGAAGTCCGCCTGAGCCCCGGGCTCACCCGAGGGAGACGCTCACGGACTCGGGCTGGAGCTCGTCCTCCACGACCACGCCGGCCACGGTGTCACCGAGGGCGGCGCACTCGAGCCCGAAGGGCAGGTAGCCCGCGAAGCCCAGCAGCGGCATCTCGAAGACGAGGAAGCGGTGCACGTAGGGCACCGAGTAGATCCACTTGTTGAGGCTGTGGACGTTCCACATCTCCCAGAAGAAGCCGCACAGGACCGAGGCGAGCGCGGCGGAGACGACGAGCCTCCAGTCGCCCGTGGCGACGTCCGACAGGACGTGACGCTCTCCGCGCAGGGCCTGCAGCGACACCAGGATGAGGACGGGAGACACCCAGAGCAGGGGGAAGAGGAAGTCCGGCCACACGCCGATGCCCGCCAGCCCGAGCCCCGAGATGGACAGGACGACGACCGCGGCCAGGCGCGGATGGGAGAAGCGGATGGGATGGAAGCTCGCGAAGGAGCCCTCCAGGCGGGGGAAGCTCCTCAACCACTCCTGGGTCCCGAGCACGGCGGGCAGCACGGTGGCGAACGGCAGCGTCGCGGCCCAGAAGTACTCGGGGGCGGTGAGGTCCGTGCCCACGTAGTACCAGTTCTGCACGAACCGGTTGAGGTACTCGAAGAACCACCAGAAGGTGGCGCTCACCGGGAAGAGCATCAGGAAGAAGCGGGGCCGGTCCATCAGCATGCAACGGCCGGTGCGCCGGTACGTGAGCGCGTTGATGACGAGGATGTAGGCGAGCCACAGGGGCGAGAACGTGTGCACCTGGATGGGCTCGAACCAGGGCATGCGTGTCCAGGCCACGAGCCAGTTCGCCCCGCCGAACGCCAGGCCGGCCCAGCCCCACCAGGGGAAGGGTTGGAGCGAGGGCTCGCGCGCCTCCCCACGTCCCCAGGTCCGCGAGGCTCGCAGCAGCAGGGGAACGACCCAGCACAGCGTGAAGGCGGCGATCAGGAAGAACGCGGTCCAGGAGAACCCGGCGTGCTGCACGTAATGGGTCCTGGGGGGGAATTCGAAGTAGCGCGCGTGGGGATGACCCACGAGCGAAGTCCCCACCAGCGGCAGACCCAACAGCATCACCGCCAGGATGACGACCTTCGTCAACGTGCTCTTCATGAGAAAACCCGCCGGGAGAAGAGGTCCAAGGCAAGCAGATCCCCAGGCGCACGTCGAGACCAACCCCACGCGGGAGAGAGGGTCGAGAACCGGACTCCACACGGCGTCTGTTAAAGTGCCGTGACGATGAAAGAGCCCGTGCGTCGGCGGATCCTTCTCTGGTCGGGGCTCCTCGCGGGCATGGCCCTCGTGTACCGCTCCGTGCTCGGAGGCAAGGTGCTGGCGGGGCGGGATGCCTTCCGCATCTTCATCCCGGACTCGGCCTTCCTCCTCGAGGCGCTGCGGGCCGGGGAGCTGCCCCTGTGGAATCCCTATCTCCGGCTGGGGCAGCCTTTTGCCGCCACGCTGTACTCGCAAGTCTTCTATCCGCCGCGGCTGCTCACCGTGCTGCTCGCGGGGCCGGTGGCGGGACTCACCCTCCAGCACCTGCTGCACGTGGCGATCGCCGCGGCGGGCACCTTCCTCCTGCTGCGGCACCTGCGCGCCTCCCGCCCCTCGGCCGTCCTGGGCTCCGCCGCCTTCGCGCTCTCGGCACCCTTCTCCGATCTGGCCGCCCAGCAGAACGTGGCCAGTGCCGCCGCGTGGACGGGCTTCCTCCTGCTGGCCTCGCGCCGGGCCGCGCTCCAGCCCTCCGCCCGCCGCGCCGCCCAGGTGGCGCTCGTCGCGGGCCTCTCCTTCCTCGCGGGCTCGCCGGAGACGTGGCTGTGGCAGGCCCTGCTCGCCCTGGCCGTGGCCCTCGCCGCGCGGCGCGAGGTGCGCGCCGGAGTGGCCACGGGCGCGGGGCTCGCCTGGGGCTTCGTGCTCGGGGCGGTGGTGGCCCTGCCCGCGCTCGAGTTCGCCCGCAACTCCACCCGGAGTACGGGGGGGATGAATCCGCTCGAGTGGTCCCTGTCCTGGCCGCAGCTCCTCTCCGTGGCGTGGCCCTTCGCCGAGCACCCGCGCTCGCGCTACTGGGAGGGGGACGATCAGTTCTTCATCCTCGTCCTCTTCCTGGGCACCCTCACCTGTGCCCTGGCGCTCGCCGGACTCGGGCGCTCGCGGCGGGCACTGCCCTTCGGGCTGGGGGCCCTGGGACTCACCGCGCTCGCCCTCGGCGCGCACTTCCCCCCGGCGGCGCTCCTGCTGCGGCTCCCGCCCTTCCACCTCTTCCGCTACCCGGTGAAGTACTTCGTCGGCGCGGCCTTCTGCCTGGCGGTGCTCGCCGCCCTCGGACTGGACGTGCTCGCCCGCCGGGCCCGCCGGGGAGAGCGCTCCCTCTGGCGCGTGGCCGCGGTGGTGGCCGCCCTCTTCGCCGCGCTGCTGCTGGGCCCTCCCCTCACCCGGCTCCCCCTCTTCCGCGCTGGCGTGGAGGCCGGACTGCCCTGGGTGGTGCTGGCGCTCGGCGCGGGCGCGCTGGCCTTCATCCTCCCCGCCGCCGGCCCCGGGCGAGCCCACCGCGTCCGCCGCGCGCTCGCCGTGATGGCCCTGGTGGAGCTCGGCGCGTTCCACCTGCTCCAGGGAGTCACCGACAGCGCGCCGCCCGAGTCCCTCGGACGGCCCTCCCGGCTCGCCGCCGCCATCCCCGCCGGCTACGCGGGCCGCGTCAGCGTGGACCTCTCCGGGGACGAGCTCTCCGAGCTCCCCACCACCGTGAGCGCCACCGCGGCGCCGCCGCCCGGCGAGGGGGGCTCGTACATCGCGCTGAGCCGGGACGCCCTGGTGCCCAACCGTTTCGTGGAGGAGCGGCTGCGCGTCTTCGAGGGCTATGGAGCGCCGGAGCCCCTGCGCATCGAGCCCCTGTACGAGTCGGGGGCGCGCGCGGCCTTCGACCTGGCCGGGGTGGGCTACTACGTGCGGAGGGGGCCGCCGCCCTTCGCGGACCTGGTGCCCGTGCTCGCCTCGCCGGGACTGCCGACCCTCTACCGCTCCGACACCGCCCTGCCGCGCGCCTTCGTGGTGCACGCCGCGCGCGTGGCCGGTGACGAGGAGGCACGGACGGCCTTCCTGGACCCGGCCCAACCCCTGCGCCGCACCGCCCTGCTCTCCGAGGGTGAGCCCCTGGAGGGCCCCGGCTGCGGGGGCTCGACGGCGCGGGTGACGGCAGCGGGCCTGTCCCGGGTGGAGGTGGTGCTACAGGCCTGTGGCGCTGGCTACCTGGTGCTGAGCGACTCGCACTACCCGGGTTGGGAGGCCACGCTGGACGGGGCGCCGGCGCCGGTGAGACGGGCCAACGGGGTGATGCGCGCGGTGCGGGTGCCTCCGGGGGCGCACACCGTCCGCTTCGACTACCGGCCCCTGAGCTTCCGGGTGGGGGCGCTCGTCTCGGTGCTGGCGCTCGGCGCGCTGGCCCTGGCGCTGCGGCCCCGCAAGCACGAAGGGCGGCCTCCTATATAAGGAGGACCGCCCCTCGGGATGCATCCAGCGGTACCGCGAAGGACTTACTCGTCCTTGTTGGCGCCGAAGTTCTTCAGCGACTTGCGCTGCAGCTGGGCGTTGGCCGTGGTGCCGGTGTTCTTCACGTCCTCGTTGCCGGCCAGGGCCTCGGCGGAGGCGCCGAAGAGCTTGCGGATGTTGTTGCCGAACAGGGTGATGACGCCGATCGCCGCGATGGCGATCAGGGCCACGATGATGATGTACTCGGTCATTCCCTGACCACGGCGCTTGGCGAGCTTCTTCAGGTTCTTGTTGGCGGTCATGTTCAATCTCCTGGGTAGGGGGGTGGACCGGGGTGGCCACCTGCGACGATGAGTAAAGTACCCGCCTACTCGGCTGACCTCTATCCGTCATCGGGAGGATGATCGCACTTCCCTGGGATTTCGCGGGGCTGGCTCCTGGCCGGGTTCCGGGGGACCCCCGAGTGTCAGCTGGCGGACAGCCGGGCGGCCGTTCGGGCCGTTCCCAGGGTGGGGAGAGCGCCAACTGTCGGATTCTCAAGGGGAATCCCAGCTCATGTAGGGGGACATGGGGGCGGTCGACTCGTTATGTTTCGCACCTGCCCATGAACCTCCACCTGCTGCAGGCCGCTCAACTCTCATGGTCTCAAAACCTGCGTGTGACCCGCGTCGAGGGTGACTGCGAGACCGTGCTGCATCGTCCGGCTCCGGAATTGAAGGATCGGCCGCTCCACGTGGTGCTCGGTACCAGCGCCGAGAAGGTCCGGGAGCTGGATGCCCTGGCCCGGCGTGGCACCGGCGCGGTGGAGTTCCTCTACGCGCAGCTGGGCGCGGGGGACCCGGTGCCCCTGCGGCTGACGCTCGGGGTGGACGAGACCGAGGCCACCGCCGTGGCGATGGACATGCGCTCGCTGCTCAAGGGGGCGCCGCCGGTGCAGCTGTCCGGACTGGCCTCGCAGCTGAGCCATGAGATCCGCAACCCGCTCAGCTCGGTGAAGATGGCGGTGCAGACGCTGGCGCGCAACACGGGCCTGTCGGAGAGGGACCAGCGCCGGCTGACGATCGCCAACCGGGAGATCCGCACCATGGAGCGGATGCTGTGGATGCTGTCCGAGTACGGCCGGGACAGCACGCCCGCGATGGATCAGCACGTGCCGCGCACGCTGGTGCAGGAGGCCATGGCCATGGTGGCGCCGGAGCTGGCCGAGCGGCGCGTGGAGGTGCGGGTGGACGAGGCCCCGGAGCTGCCGCGGGTGCGGGTGGACGCGGGGCGGCTGCGGCCGGTGCTGGCCCAGGTGCTGCTCAACGTGGCCATGGGGATGGGCGATGGAGGAAACGTGGAGGTGACCCTGCGCCAGGGAGCCCAGGGGCGGGTGCAGCTGGTGTTGAAGGACCCGGCCGGCGAGATGCCCGAGGAGCTGGACACGCTCTTCGAGCCCTTCGAGTGCGGGCTGGCGCGGGGGGCGGGGCTGTCGCTGGCGGCCCTGCGCCGCGTCCTGGTGCACCAGGGAGGCGACGTGTCCGCCGAGGCCGCACCTGACACGGGCACGGTGTTGACGCTCACCTTTGCGGCTTGAGGACCATGGAGACGCTTCTCATCGTCGACGACGACCTCTCGCTGCTCGAGTCCTTGAAGATGCACTTCGAGGACATCGAGCACGAGGGCGCACCGCGCTACCATGTGGTGACGGCGACCAGCGCGGCCGAGGGCCTGCGGCTGGCGCAGGAATCCCTGCCGGGCGTCGTCATCCTCGACATGAAGCTGCCGGACCGCACGGGTCTGGACATCATCGAGGAGATGAAGAGCCTGTGCGGGGACGCGCGCATCATCCTCGTGACGGCCTTCCATGACATGGAGACCACCATCCGGGCCATGAAGGCCGGGGCTTTCGACTACATCCACAAGCCCTTCCCGGATCTGGCGGCCCTGGACATCGTGGTGTCGCGCGCGCTCGAGTACCGGCAGCTGTCGCGCCGCGCGGCCTCGGTGAGCGTGGAGAGCGCGGCGGCGCGCCTGGGAGACATCGTCGGGACCAGTCCGCTCATCCAGCAGCTGGTGAAGGAGATCGGCAAGGTGGCGGGCAGCCGGGCCACCGTGCTCATCCAGGGCGAGAGCGGCACGGGCAAGGAGCTCATCGCCCGCGTCATCCACAACTACTCCTACGACGAGCCCAAGCCCTTCATCGGCATCAACTGTTCGGCCATCGTGGACACGCTGCTGGAGAGCGAGCTGTTCGGCCACGAGAAGGGCGCCTTCACGGGGGCCAACGCCGTCAAGCCGGGCAAGTTCGAGCTGGCCGAGGACGGCACCATCTTCCTGGACGAGATCGGCGACATGTCGCTGATGCTCCAGGCCAAGCTGCTGCGCGTGCTGCAGGAGCGCGAGTTCGAGCGGGTGGGCGGGGTGAAGCGCATCAAGCTGCGCGCCCGCGTCATCGCCGCCACCCACCGCAACCTGGTCGAGGAGGTGGCCTCGGGGCGCTTCCGTGAGGACCTCTACCAGCGCCTCAAGGTGATAACGCTGGGGATTCCCCCGCTGCGCGAGCGGCGCGAGGACATTCCCCTCCTGGTGCAGCACCTGCTGGAGCGCATCAACGAGAAGGTGCACAAGCGCGTCACGCGGGTGCCGCCCGAGGTGTTGGACCACCTCACGCGCCTGCCCTGGCGGGGCAACGTGCGCGAGCTGGAGAACGTGCTGACGCGGGCGGTGGTGCTGGCCCCGGGCGAGGTGCTGCTGTCGGAGAACCTCCCCGCCCTGGAATCCGCCCCGCCCGAGCATGGCTTCCCGCCCAACGGACACCCCCACCCGGCCAACGGCCATGGGGGAGCGCCCCTGCCCAACTTCCTGGTCACCACCATCGACGACCCGAGCCGCATCCCCACCCTGGAGGAAGCGGAGCGGATGCTCATCGAGCTGACCATGAACGTGACCAAGGGTCACAAGGGCAAGACGTGCCAGATCCTCGGCATCAGT
This sequence comes from Archangium violaceum, assembly GCF_016887565.1. Classification (NCBI taxonomy): domain Bacteria; kingdom Pseudomonadati; phylum Myxococcota; class Myxococcia; order Myxococcales; family Archangiaceae; genus Archangium; species Archangium violaceum. The sequence goes on along the minus strand of NZ_CP069396.1, from coordinate 4,137,771 downwards.
CGTCCGACGCTGGAGCGCAAGCTCCAGAAGTACGGCGTCCGACAGGATCAGCAGCAGTAAGCGGCGAGGGACGCGTTTCGAACACTGTTCCGCGTCCGACAAACCCCCGCGCGAATTGAACGAAACGTTCAACTTGATCAGACTGTTTGAACGTTCTGTTTCAGGTTTCGGACACTCTTCAGGGGGAGAAGGGGGGCTGTAGCGCCAAGTAGCCGTCATTCCAGGGTTTTTCGCGTCTTGGGAAAAGCGTTCGGGTTGGCACAAAGCTTGGAGAGGGACTGTTCCGTCCGCAGCACAGCAAGCCCACTTTCAACCGCCCGCAGGAGTGCCCGCCATGCACGGTTTCAATCGCCCTCTCGGTCCGATCGGCTCCAACGTCGTTGCCCCCATCCAGACCACCAGCTCCGGCATGCTGGTGACGGCCAACAAGCTGATCCCCGGGCAGGAGGCGATCGACTTCAAGGGGTACTTCAAGGTCGAGTCCTTCCCGCACAACTCGGTCATCTACCGCCCGGGAGACACGACGGACCGCGTGTACCTGCTGAAGACGGGCCGGGTGAGGCTGATGCGGCTGGGCAAGAACAGCTCGCGCTCGGTGGTGAGCATCCTGCGCCCGGGCGACCTGTTCGGCGAGCTGTTCCGTCCGGAGGGGACGCCGGTGGAGGAGATGGCGATCGCCTCGGGTGAGGCCGAGGTGTGGAGCATCGAGGGCCGCGACTTCCGCGCGCAGCTCGAGGCGCGTCCGGCGCTGGCGGTGGACGTGGTGCGCGCCTACGCCGAGCGCGTGCGTGCGCTGCGCAAGCGGGTGCTGGGCCTGACCTTCAAGGAGGTTCCGGCGCGGCTGGCGGACACCCTTCTGACGCTGGCGGAGGCGCACGGTGAGCGCTGCCCGCACGGCGGCGAGACGGACCTGCGGGGCATCACGCAGCAGGACCTGGCGGATCTGGTGGGCGCCTCCCGCTCGTTCGTGTCGACGCTGATCAACGAGATGAAGCGGGATGGCGTGCTGGGGAACGTGGGTCGCATCCTGTGCATCCGTGACCAGAAGGCGCTGAGGAAGCTGGCGTCGAAGGAGAAGTGAGAAGAGGACGTTGCTGCGCGGACACCCTCCCTCTCCCACCGGGAGAGGGGTCGGGGGTGAGGGTCTCCGTCACCGTGCTCGCAAGCTGAACCCAATCCGAGCAGTACCTCCGTGTCCCACATGACGGGCGCGGATGCGAGGACCCTGGCCGCCGCCCAACGAGAGGGCAAGGCGCCGGGGTTCATCATTTTCGAGCAACGAGCGCGTCTCCGGGCTTGCCCTGTCAGCCGGGGCGACCCAGCATGCGCGCGCCCGTGAACACACCGCTCATCGAGACTTCGACTCCGAACCGGACGTACACCGAGCGCCGCGCCGCCGCCGAGGCGGAGCTGAAGCGGCTGGATGGCATCAGCGCGCGCTACGCGAACCTGAGGGCGCTGGTGTTCACCGCGGGAGCGGTGGTGGCCGGGCTCATTCTGTTCAAACGGCTGCCGAGCCAGTGGTGGTGGGCGGTGGGAGCGGCGCTGGCGGTCTACGCGCTGCTGGCGGTGCTGCACCACCAGGTGTTCCTGCGAGAGGAGCGGCAGAGGCTGTACGTGAAGCTCAACGAGCGGGGGCTGGCGCGGCTGACGAGGGGCTGGCACGACTTCGCGGAGCGAGGGGAGCGCTTCCTGACGGGCTCGCACCTGTACGCGGCGGATCTGGACGTGTTCGGGCAGGGCAGCGTCTTCCAGCTGATGAACGAAACGGCGACACGAGCGGGAGAGGAGCGGCTGGCGGCGTGGCTGTCCTGGCCGGCGCAGGCGGAGGAGGTGCGTGCGAGGCAGGGAGCGGCGAGGGAGCTGATGCCGCGAGTGGAGTTCCGGCAGGACGTGTGCGTGGAGGCGCGCACGGTGGCGAAGGAGAAGGCGGACCCGGGCCTGTTCATCCAGTGGGCGGAGAGCGGCCCGTCGCTGGCGAGCATCCGGTGGGCGAGGCCGGTGGCGGTGGTGCTGCCGCTGGTGACGCTGACGCTCTACGTGCTGGGGCGCATGGAGGTGCTGCCGAGGCCCCTGTGGTGGCTGGGACTGCTGGCGCAGCTCGGGGTGGTGTGGGCGACGAGGAGCACGCTGCGTCAGATGGAGGAGAAGATGAGCGCGGGGGAGCACGGGTTCGTGCGCTACGCGCCGGTCTTCGAGCGGGTGGAGCGTGAACGATTCGAGCACCCGGAGCTGAGGCGGGTGCAGGCGGGCCTGCAGCACGAGGGAGAGCCGCCGGTGTCCACGCACCTGAAGCGCTTCAGCTGGCTGTACTCGTTCGTGGAGTTCAAGCGGCACCAGTTCCACCCGATCGTGCACCTGTTCACCCTGTGGGACGTGCACGCGCTGTTCGCGCTGGAGAAGTGGAGGGAGAAGCACGGGGCGCGGGTGAGGGGCTGGTTCGAGGCGCTGGCGGAGCTGGAGGCGCTCTCGTGCCTGGCGGGGCTGGCGTTCGACCGTCCGGGCTTCCTCTGGCCGACGGTGGAGGGAGACGGGCCGAGGGTGAAGGCCGTGGGAGTGGGACACCCGCTGCTGGACAGCCCGGTGTTGAACGACGTGGAGCTGCCGGGGCCAGGGAGCGCGCTGCTGCTGACGGGCTCGAACATGTCGGGGAAGACGACGCTGCTGCGAGCACTGGGACTGAACGCGGTGCTGGCGCTGGCGGGAGCGCCGGTATGCGCGAAGGCCTTCTCGCTATCACCGCTGCAGGTGCTGACGAGCATGCGGGTGAAGGACTCGCTGGAGCGTGGGGTGTCGTACTTCTACGCGGAGGTGCAGCGCATCAAGGCGGTGCTGGACGCGGCGGTGGCGGCGAAGGGGCAGGCGATGTTCCTGCTGGACGAGATCCTGCTCGGAACGAACACGAGGGAGAGACAGATCGCCTCGCGCGAGGTGCTGAAGCTGCTACTGGCGACGGGGGCCTGCGGAGGGGTGACGACGCACGATCTGTCGCTGGCGAACCTGGCGGAGGAGTACGGCGGGAAGGTGGTGAACATGCACTTCCGCGATCACCTGGAGAACGGAAAGATGGTGTTCGACTACCAGTTGAGACCCGGGGTGGTGGACACCACGAATGCGCTGAGGGTGCTGAGGATGGCGGGAGTGCCGGTGGAGGATACGGAGCAACCCCCCTCCCCCACCGAGTCACGACTGGGCTGAAAGAAACCCAAGCCGCCCCTCCCTACTCCTCCCCACTCCTCCCTCTCCCTCTGGGAGAGGGTCGGGGTGAGGGTATACGACCCGCTGTTCCCACCGTGGATGAAGCGCACCCGCGAGCCCTGACGAACAACCGGCTCACTTCTTCTTCCGGAGCACCTCGGCGGGCAGGTTGCGGCGGACCGGCTCCAGGATGACGACCAGACACGCGGTCAGGGGAGCGGGGAGCATCACGAGGCCGAGGATGAAGAGGAACCGCAGGACACGAAAGACAAAGCGCAGACAGGCGGAGAAGGAGCGCCGGAAGGCGCCCCCCGCCGGGGAAAAGGAAGACATGGCGTACTCCTCGAGCTGAAGGACATTCCAGGAAGGGACCCGGGAATGGCTCAGCGGAGGAGAGCGCGATGCGAGATGAAGAGGCGGCGAGGGGGCCCTGGGAGGAGCACCTCGGGGACGCGGCTCGGGAGCGGAACCCGCTCATGAGCCCACGAAGCGCCCACTGCGCGCACGAGGCGAAGAGCTGGCGCAACCGCCGGGAGTCGCCTGACGGACTCGGGCCGCGGCACGGAGAGCGTGACCACGGGGTTCGCATCGGGCATCGCATGCGCCGGGGCGAAGCTCCCGGCGAGCGAGAGGCACGCCAGCACCAACCTCAGCCAGCGAGCGATGTGATGCGAACGTCCGAGCATGCCGGGGCAGCCTAACCACGGGGACGAGGGAGTCAAACCCGCCCCCGAGGAGGCACTCGCCCTCCGGTACGGGACGTCTGTGCACGGACGAGCAGGTGAAACGTTCGGGGCCGGACCCCGCCGGGTCACAACGTCCGCTGCCGGGAGCCGGGGGGCTCCGCATTCACCCATGGGGGCCCATCTCCATCTGGCGCATGTTGCTGGCCCTCTTCCTGCTCACCGCCGTCCCCGCCGTCACAGAAGCCGGGGTGCCTCCACCAGCGGCCACCGAACCCGAGCTCGCCGAGGAGCTGATCACCCCGCCCGCTCCGGAGGTGGTGCTCACCCGGTGGGACGAGGCGGTGGGCCGGCTGCGGGCGCGCTCGGTGGAGCTGCGGACGGCGCTCGCGCAGCTCGAGCTGGCCGGAGCCCAGGCCCGCCTGACGCTCTCGCCCCTGCTGCCCGAGGTGCGCGCCTCGCTGTCCGCGCAGCAGCGGCTGGCGGGGAGGAACTCGCTCACCATCGAGGGGGGAGACGGAAACGTCGACGTGGACGAGGACGCGGACGAGTCGAGACCCACCTCGCCCCTGGTCTCGCTGCGCGCCAGCGCGGTGCAGACGGTGCTCAACGTGCCGGCCTGGCAGGCGCTGTCGGCGGCCCGGGCGCGGGAGCGCGCGGTCCATGCCTCCGCGCGGGACACCTGGAGACTGCTGGTACGGGAGCTCGCGCGAGGCCTCGTGGCGGTGGTGGCGGCCGAGCGGGTGGTGGAGCTCAACCGCATGGGCCTGACACAGGCGCTCGCGCGGCACCGGCTCACCCAGGAGGCGGAGCAACTGGGCTCCGGGCGCAAGCTGGACACGCTGCGCACGGGGAGGGATCTGGAGCTCGCACGCGCGGAGCTGCTCTCCAGCGTGGAGTCCCTGCGCCGCGCGCGCGATGGACTGGGGCTGGCGCTCGGAGCCGATGCCGAGGTGGGCCTCGCGCCTGGCTTCCGACTGGACGGCCTGCGCGACGAGTTGGCCACGCTGTGCCGCCCGCTGCGGGGCGAGCCCCGGGCGGACCTGGTCGCCGCGAGCCAGCAACTCCAAGCGGCCGAGCGCGAGGTGGCCGGGGCACGCGCGGCCTATGTGCCCACGCTCGGGTTGCAGAGCTCACTGACGGCCCTCTCGGTGGATCCGGGGGTGGCGCGCGTGAGCACGTGGAACATCGCGGCGGTGCTGGAGGTGCCCATCTGGGACGGAGGGACACGAGGAGCGACGGTGCGCGCGGAACGGGCGAACCTCGCCGTGGCCGGGGAGCAGCTCGAGTCCGTGCGGCGCACGCTGGGGGTGGAGGTGGCGAGGGCGCGCCGGGGCGTGGCACTGGCGGAGGCGCTGAGGGTAGCGGCCCGGCGCGCGCGGGATGCGGCGTCCCAGACGGACACACTCACCCAGGAGGCCTTCCGGGAGGGAGTGGCCACCAGCCTGGAGCTGGTGCAGAGCGCGGAGGAACTGCGCGAGGCGGAGCGCACGCTTGCCCTGCGCGAGCTGGACCTGGTGCAGGCGCGTGTGGAGGCGCTCATGGTGGAGGCCGAATGTCCTCTGTGACGGGTGGGAGGAGCCCACTCCGGGGGGTGTGCGCGGGGCTCGCGCTCCTGCTGGTGCAAGCGGCGTGTACCCGCGAGCCGGAGGGAGGCGGGGGCGGACGCGACGGGGGCAATGGAGCGGTGGCGGTGGACGTGAAGGAGGCGCGGCTCGGACGGCTGCGCGCGCCCCTCACGTTGGTGGGCCCGACGCAACCCGTGGAGCTGGTGGCGGTGCGCGCGCGGGTGGAGGGACACCTGGAGAAGCTCGCGGTGGACGTGGGAGACGCCGTGAAGGAGGGCCAGGAGCTGGGAAGGCTGAGCACGGCGCTCCTGGACGCGGAGGTGCACGAGACGGAGGCGGGGCTGGCCGAGGCCCGCTCGCAGGTGGCGAGCGCGGAGGCGGGCGTCGCCCAGGCCCGGAGCGCGCTGGAACAGTCGCGGCTCGCGCAGGCGCAGGCGCAGGTGGAGGCGCGGCGTTACGAGCGGCTGGCCAGACGAGGCATCGCCAGCCGCCAGGAGGCGGAGCAGCGCACCACCGAGGCCCGCACGGCGCGGCAGGCGGTCCGCGCGGCCGCCCAGCAGGTGCGCACGCAACAGAGCCTCGTGGCGGCGGCGAGGGCGCGGGTGAGGGCGCAGGCGGCGCTGCTCGCGGCGGCGCGGGAGCGACGCTCGTTCGCCAGCCTGCGCTCGCCCGTGAATGGGCGGGTGGTGGAGCGGTTCCACACGGTGGGAGACCTGGTGCTGGCGGGGAACGAGGTGCTGCGCGTGGGGGACTTCTCCCAGGTGGAGGTGGCGCTCTCCGTGTCCGAGCTGGAGCTCTCCCGCGTGAAGCCGGGACAACGGGTGCCCGTGCGCCTGGACGCCCTGGGAGACACCGCCTTCACCGGCACGGTGACACGTGTGTCGCCCCAGGCGGACCCGCTGAGCCGGCTGGTGCCCGTGGAGGTGGTGCTGGACAACCCCGAGGGCCGCATTGGCAGCGGGCTGCTCGCCCGGGTCCAGCTCGACAATGGAGGAGAGGAAAGACTGCTGGTGCTCGAATCGGCCCTCCGGGTGGACCAACCCGATGCGGGGAGTGGCCTCTCCAGCGCGCAGGGCGGCTCCGGGACTGGCGCCGACGACGGCCTCCTGGAGCCCCCGCCGGAGGAGGGACGCGTCTTCGTGGTGACGGGGGCGGCCGATGGAGGTGGAGCCCGGGTGGAGGAGCGGCGGGTGCGGCTGGGGGCGCGCGCCGACGGCCAGGTGGAGATCCTCTCGGGGCTGAGGGAGGGCGAACGGGTGGTGGTCCGCGGCGAACGGCCCTTGAGTACGGGGACCGAGGTGCGTCCCAGCGCCCTGTCGGACGGCCTCGCGCCGGAAGGTGGCACCGGGGGTGGCCGTGAGTGAGCGCGGACGACGAGGAGGTCTGAGCGCGCTGGCGGTGCGGCGTCCGGTGGGCACGCTGATGCTCGCGGCGACGGTGGTGGTGCTCGGGCTCTTCTTCCTCTTCCGCCTGCCGGTGGACCTGCTGCCCTCCATCACCTACCCGCGCGTCAGCGTGCGGGTGGACGCGCCCGGCGTGGCGCCCGAGGTGGCGGTGGAGGAGATCACCCGCCCGCTGGAGGAGGCCCTGTCGGCGACGGAGGGGGTGGTGCAGGTCTACTCGCAGACGCGAGAGGGGCAGGTCAGCATCAACCTGTACTTCCAGCCGGGCGGCGACGTGGACCAGGCGCTCAACGACGCCACGGCGGCCGTCAACCGCGCTCGCGGCAACCTGCCGGACACGCTGGAGCAGCCTCGAATCTTCAAGGTGGACCCATCGCAGCTCCCCGTCGTGGAGTTCGCCCTCACCTCCCCCGGCCTGTCCGGCCGGGCGCTGCGCATCTTCGCGGACGAGGAGCTGGCGCGCGAGCTGGCGGTGGTCCCCGGCGTGGCGGCGGTGGACGTGTCCGGTGGCGCGGTCGAGGAGGTCCAGGTGCGGTTGGACCTGCAGCGGATGCAGGTCTCCAGGCTGGGGCTCGTGGAGGTGCTTCAGGCGCTCGAGGCGGAGAACCAGGACATCTCCGCGGGGCGGCTGGAGGGTAGACGGGCCGAGTCGCTCGTGCGCACGGTGGGGCGTTTCCGGGACGCGGCCGAGCTCGAGCGCATCACCTTCCTCGTCGACAGCCCGCCACCGGAGGCCAGCACCGAGGCGTCGGAGCCCACCGTGGCGCCACAGCGGCGCAAGGTGTTGCTGGGGGACTTCGCCACCGTGGTGGACGGGACGGAGGACGAGCGCGTCTTCGTCACGCTCAACGGCCAGCCCGCGGTGAAGGTGAGCGTGCAGAAGCAGCCGGACGCCAACACCATCGAGGTGGTCGACGGGGTGAAGGCGCAAGTGGAGGAGCTGCGGCGCACGGGGAGGCTGCCGGAAGGCACGGTGCTCACGGCGACGCTGGACGAGTCCCAGTTCATCAAGCGCTCCATCCAGGACGTGGCGGTCTCGGGGCTGGCGGGCGCGGCGCTGGCGAGCCTCGTGGTGCTGCTCTTCCTCGGCTCGCTGCGGCAGACCTTCATCGTGGTGCTGTCCATCCCGCTCGGCACGCTGATGGCGGTGAGCCTGCTGTCGCTCGCGGACGCCTCGCTCAACATCTTCAGCCTGGGCGGGCTGGCGGTGGGCATCGGAGCGGTGGACAGCTGCATCGTGGTGCTGGAGAACATCGTGCGAGGCGTGGAGGAGCGGCGCCGGCGCGAAGAGGGCAATGGAGGCGCGGACACCCTCCCCCTCCCCGAGCTCATCCCCCTCACCCAGACCCGCGCCACCGAGCTGGAGTCGGCCCTGGTGGCCTCCACCACGACCAACCTGGTGGCCGTGGTGCCCTTCCTGCTCATCGGCGGCTTCGTCTCGCTGCTCTTCAACGAGCTCATCCTCACCGTGCTCTTCACGGTGGGCGCATCGCTCGTCACCGCGCTCACCATCATCCCCTCGCTGGCGGCGAGGCTGCTCGCCATCCGGAAGACGAGCGGCCTGTCCCGCCTGAAGCCGGTGCGCTGGTTCGCCGGCCGGGTGGAGCGCCTCACGCACGGGTATGGAGCGCTGCTCTCCCGGGCACTGGCCCACCGGCTGGTGGTGATCGCCGCGGTGTTCGCGGGGCTCGGGGTGCTCGCGGCGCTGCTGCTTCCCTTCCTCTCCACGGAGATCCTCCCGCGCGTGGGCACGGGCCAGGCGCGCCTCGTCGTCCAGCTCCCGCCGGGGTTGCCGATCGCGGACAACCAACGGCTGATGAAGCAGGTGGACGCGCTGCTGATGCGCCAGCCGGAGACGCGCTACGTCTTCACCACGGTGGGCGGCTTCCTCTTCGGCAACGCCACATCGGAGAACGCGCTGCGCTCCTCGAGCACCATCACCCTGAAACCAGGCACGGACGTGCAGGCCTACGTCGCCCGCGTCAACCGGGAGCTGGCGAAGCTCAACCTGGTGGGCATCCGGTTGAGGCTCGCGCCGGAGCAGATCCGCGGCCTCATCACCAGCAACTCGCCGGTGCGGGCCGAGGTGGACGTGATGCTCGAGGGCGATGACACCCAGGCATTGCAGCGCGCGGGACAGCAGGTGGTGGCCGCGCTGGACGCGAAGGCGAAGCTGGCGCGCTACCGCCCGGACGCGGACCCCGTGCAGCCCGAGGTACAGGTGCGGCGGGATCCGGAGCGAGCGGGGCTGCTCGGGCTGTCCTCCGGGGACATCGGCGAGGCGGTGCAGACGGCGCTCGAGGGCACCATCGCCACGCAGCTCCAACGGGGTGAGCGCCTGGTGGACGTGCGGGTGAAACTGGCGCGAGGGGCCCTGCGCACCCGCTCCCAGCTCGAGCAACTGCCGCTCGTCTTCTCGAACCAGGCGCCGGTGCGGCTCTCCGAAGTGGCGAGCGTGTCCGAGGGCACCACCCCGGCGGAGATCCAACGCATCAACCAGCGGCAGGTGTTCATCATCGCGGGAGACCTCGCGGAGGGAGCGAGCCTCGGCGATGCGCTGGAGGAGGTGGAGCGGATCCTCTCCGAGGTGGAGCTGCCGCGAGGCGTGTCGCGCATGGAGAGCAACGCCGCCCGGAGCAACCGGGAGCTGCAGCGCTCGTTGTTCGTGCTCGGCGCGCTCGCCGTCTTCCTGGTGCTCACGGTGATGGCGGTGCAGTACGACTCGCTCGTGGATCCGCTCGTCATCCTCTTCACCATCCCGCTCGCGCTGGTGGGCGGGACGATGGGGTTGGTGGTGACGGGAGTGGCGATGGGAGCCACGGCACTCATCGGCATGGTGCTGCTGGTGGGCGTCATCGTCGGCAACGGCATCATCCTGGTGGAGCTCGCCAACCAGCTCCGCGAGGAATCACCCGGGCTGTCACGCCTGGAGGCGATGCAACGCGCCGCGCCCATGCGCCTGCGCCCCATCCTCATCACCACGCTGCTGGCCACGCTCGGACTGGTGCCCATCGCGCTCGGCTTTGGCGAGGGCACGGAGCTGTTGCGTCCGCTCGCGCTCGTCACCCTCTCCGGGCTGAGCGTGGGCACGCTGCTCACGCTCTTCGTCGTGCCGTGCCTCTACGTCAGCCTGCACGCGCTCGTCGCGTGGCGTCCGGGGCACCGCCAGAAACACGACGGCCCCTCCCGTGTGCAACGGAAGGGGCCTCGTGAGGTGTGAACCTACTTCGCCAGCTCGATGAGCGCCGCGGCGCCCATGCCACCGCCGATGCACATCGTCACCACGCCGTAGCGGCCGTTGCGGCGCTTGAGCTCGCGCAGGATGGTGCCCACCAGACGCGCACCGGACACGCCCAGCGGGTGACCCAGGGCGATGGCTCCGCCGTTCGGGTTCACCTTGTCCATCGGGATGCCCAGCTCGCGGATGCAGTGCAGCGCCTGCGCCGCGAAGGCCTCGTTCAGCTCGAAGACGTCGATGTCCTCGACCTTGAGGTTGTTCTTCGCCAGCAGCTTCTTCACCGCGGGCACGGGGCCCACGCCCATGATCTCCGGCGGCACGCCGGCCACCTGGTAGTCCAGGAAGTAGCCGAGCGGCTTCACGCCGAGCTGCTGGGCCTTCTCCTCGCTCATCACCACCGCGGCGGCAGCGCCATCGGTCAGCGGGGAAGCGTTGCCGGCCGTCACCACGCCCTTCTGGTTGAAGGCGGGTTTGAGCTTGGCCAGACCCTCGAACGTGGTGTCCGGACGCAGGATGGTGTCCACGGACACGGTGACCTGCTGCGCCTTGCCCTCCTCGTCATAGACGGTGGTGGTGACGGGGAAGATCTCCTCCTTGAACTTGCCCTGCTCGCGGGCGGTGGCGGCCCGGCGCTGGCTCTCGTAGGCGAACTTGTCCGCGTCCTCGCGCGACACGCTGTAGCGCGAGGCGATGTTCTCCGCGGTGGCGCCCATGGAGGTGTAGACCTCGGGGAACTTCTCCATGATCTCCGGGTTGGCGCTGACCTTGTTGCCGCCCATGGGGACCATGGTCATGGACTCGGTGCCACCGGCGATGGCGACCTGGATCATCCCCGCCTTGATGGCCTGCGCCGCCTGGGCGATGGACTGCGTGCCCGACGAGCAGAAGCGGTTGATGGTCATGCCGGGAACGGTGTCCGGCAGACCGGCCAGGAGCGCGGCGTTGCGGGCCACGTTCATCCCCTGCTCCGCCTCGGGCATGGCACAGCCGAGGATGACGTCCTCGATTTCCTCGGGCTTCAGGCCGGGGACCTGCTTGACGGCCTCCTTGATGGCGAGGGCCGCGAGCGTGTCGGGCCGGGTGTCCTTGAACTCTCCCTTGTGCGCGCGGGTGAACGGGGTGCGCACCGCGCTGGCAATCACGACTCGACCGGGCATCTGTCTGTCTCCTCGCCCGGGGAGCAACCCCGGGCTTCAAAGTCTCGAATCACTGGATGACGTGGGAACAACCCGTAACGCCGCCGCCTCAGTTGCGCAGCGGCTTGCCCTTCTCGAGCATGTGCATCATGCGGTCCTGGGTCTTCGCCTCGCCGATCAGGCTCAGGAACGACTCCTGCTCCAGCTCCAGCAGGCGCTCCTCGGTGAGGAGCACGGAGGGGCTGGTGTCGCCGCCGGTGAGCACGCGCGCCAGCTTCTGGGCGATCTTCCGGTCGTGGGCGGAGACCTGCCCGTTGAGCTCCATGTCGTAGAGCATCATGTCGATGGTGGCGAAGCCGCTGGGCCCGGGCAGGCGGAAGCGGCTGGGCCGGGGCGGGCGGAAGCCCGCGTTGGCCAGGCCGAGCACCCGCTGCTTGGCGTCCGACAGCAGGAAGTCGCGGTTGGCGCTGATGCCATCGCTGGCCGTGAGGAAGCCCAGCTCCCGGGCCTCCTCGGCGCTGGTGGCCACCTTCGCGGTGCCGATCGACAGGAACACCTTCTTGATGAAGGGGAACGCGTCGAAGTCCTTGTCCGCCGAGTACGGGCCGTACACGTTGCGCAGGAGCTGCATGGTGCCGCCGCCGCCGGGGATGAGGCCCACGCCCACCTCGACGAGGCCCATGTACAGCTCGGCCGAGGCCTGGACGGCGTTGCCGCCCATGGTGACCTCGGCGCCGCCGCCGAGGGTGAGGTTGAAGGGCGCGGTCACCACGGGCACGGGGCTGTAGCGCATGCGCTGGTTGGCGGCCTGGAAGGCGCCGGCCATCTTGCGGATGGCCTCGAACTCCTCGCTCTTGGCGGCCATCAGCATGGCCATGATGTTGGCGCCCGCCGAGAAGTTCCCTCCATCGTTGCCGATGACGAGGCCGCGGAAGTTCTTCTCCGTCTCGTCCAGGGCCGTGTTCATCATCGAGATGATGTCATCGTCGATGGAGTTCATCTTCGAGTGGAACTCCAGCAGCGTCACGCCATCGCCCATGTCCCACAGGGTGGCGGAGTCATTGCCGGAGATCTTCTTGTTGCCGCGCTTGAGGTACTCCACGCGCGAGGTGCGGGCGTTCTCCGGCACCACCTTCACGGACTTGGAGGGGATGTCCCAGTAGGTGTCCTTGCCGTTCTCCACGCCGTAGAAGGAGGTGCGGCCGGAGGCGAGCATCTGCTCCACCCAGGCGGCGGGCTTGAGGCCCAGCTCCTTCATGCGCTCCAGGCCCTTCTTCACGCCGTAGGCATCCCAGGTCTCGAAGGGCCCGATGTCCCAGCCGAAGCCCCAGCGCATGGCGCGGTCGACGTTCACCACGTCATCGCCGATCTCCGGGATGCGCCGGCTGGAGTAGGCCAGCACGTCGAGGGTGATCCGCTCGGCGAACTTGGCGGCCTTGTCCTGGCCGTTCAGGACGGTGGCGACGCGCTCGCGCACGTTCTCCACGTCCTTGGCGGCGCCCAGGGACTCGTAGCGCACCTTGGCCTGGGGCCGGTACTCGAGCGTCTTGAGATCCAGCGCGAGGATGTCCTTGCCGCCGCTGCTCTTGTCCTTCTTGTAGAAGCCGCCGCCGCTCTTGTCGCCGAGCATGCCCTTGGCGACCATCTTCTGGAGGAACTCGGGGGCGGCGAAGACCTCACGCTCCTCGTCCTGGGTGAGCGTGTCGTAGCAGTTCTTGGCCACGTGGGAGAAGGTGTCCAGACCGACGATGTCGGCGGTGCGGAACACGGCGGACTTGGGGCGGCCCATGGCGGGGCCGAAGATCTTGTCCACCTCCTCGATGGACAGCTCCGCCTTCTGCATCTCCGAGATGGTGCGCATCATCCCGTAGGTGCCGATGCGGTTGGCGATGAAGTTGGTGGTGTCCTTGCCGTAGACGATGCCCTTGCCGAGCACCTCCTCGCCGAAGCGGTGGACGGCCTTCACCACGTCGGGGCTCGTCTCCGGACCCGCCACGAGCTCCAGCAGCTTCATGTAGCGGACGGGGTTGAAGAAGTGGGTGACGAGGAAGTTCTTGCGGAACTCGGCGCCCCGGCCCTGGAGCATGCCCTGGATGGAGAGGCCGGAGGTGTTGGAGCTGACGATGGCGTCCTTGCGGGCGTGCTGCTCCACCTTGGCGAAGGTGGCCTGCTTGACGGCCAGGTCCTCCTTGACCACCTCGATGACCCAGTCGCACTCGGCGATGCGGGCCATGTCGTCGTCGAAGTTGCCCACCTCGATGAAGGAGAGCACCTGCTCGGACACGATGGGGCTGGGCTTCTGCTTGCGCAGGTTGGCCAAGGCCCCGGCGGCGAACTTGTTGCGGAAGGCCTTGGAGGCCGTGTCCTCGCCGGGCCCGGCCTTGGGGGGCACGATGTCCAGCAGCAGAGCGCGCACGCCCGAGTTGGCCAGGTGCGCGGCGATGCCGCTGCCCATCACGCCCGCGCCCAGAACTGCCACTTTGCGGATCCGCGTCGTCATCGAAAGAGGCTCCCGATTTGAAAAAGGATGGCAGGAGACATTGCGCCGGTTGACTCAAAAGTCAACCGACTCTTGGGTCCCCCGTGTTGGCCGGTGGGGGGTAAGGTATTTGCCCCCATGGCCCGACTCGATCCCCACTCGTACAACGATGACACGCAGCCCGAGACCGAGACCCTCACCTGGAAGGCGCGCGTGGACTTTCGAACGCGCCGCCTGCACGCGGAGGCGACCCTCACCCTGAAGGAGGCCTCGGCGGGCCCCCTGGACCTGGACACGCGGGAGCTGGAGGTGCGCTCGGTGGTGGACGCCGAGGGCAAGCCCCTGCCCTTCCTGGTGTCGCCGCCGGAACCCATCCTCGGCAGCCGCCTGAGGGTGGAGCTGCGGCCGGGGACGAAGCAACTGACGATCCGCTACCGGACGTCCCCCCAGGCGAGCGCGCTGCAGTGGCTGACGCCGGCGCAGACGTCGGGAGGGCAGTACCCGTACCTGTTCAGCCAGTGCCAGGCGATCCACGCACGCTCGGTGGTGCCGGTGCAGGACACGCCGCGAATCCGCATCCGGTACCGGGCGGAGCTGACGGTGCCCAAGGAGCTGAAGGCGGTGATGGCGGCGGGCTTCACGGGACGGGAGGAGCACGGGGTGGAGGCGGTGGAGCGCTACGAGATGCCGCAGCCGATTCCGCCGTACCTGCTGGCGTTCGCGGTGGGCAGGCTGGCGGCCAAGGAGCTGGGGCCGCGCTCGAGGGTCTGGGCGGAGCCCGAGGTGCTGGAGGCGGCGGCGGAGGAGTTCGAGGACGTGGACGCGATGCTGCGGGCGGCGGAGGAGCTCTTCGGGCCGTATGACTGGGAGCGGTTCGATCTGCTGACGATGCCGCCCTCGTTCCCGTACGGGGGAATGGAGAACCCGCGCCTCACCTTCCTGACGCCGACGCTGCTGGCGGGGGACAAGAGCCTGGTGAGCGTGGTGGCGCACGAGCTGGCGCACTCGTGGACGGGCAACCTGGTGACGAACGCGTCGGCGGAGCACTTCTGGCTGAACGAGGGCTTCACGGTGTTCGCCGAGCGGCGCATCATCGAAGCGCTGTACGGGGCGGACGTGGCGCAGCTGCACTCGGCTCTGGGCCGGCGGGCGCTGGAGGAGGCCGTGCACCACTTCCGGGCCCATCCGCAGCTCACGGCGCTGCGCACGCACCTCAACGGGGTGGATCCGGACGAGGCGTTCTCCCAGGTGCCGTACGAGAAGGGCTACCTGTTCCTGAGGGCGCTGGAGGACGCGGTGGGCCGGTCGGCCTTCGACGGCTTCCTGAGGCGCTACCTGGAGGCGCACCGCTTCCAGGCGCTGACCACGGAGCAGTTCACGGCGTTCGTGGAGAAGCACCTGCCGGGGGCGCTGGCGAAGGTGGACGCGGAGACGTACCTGAGCAAGCCGGGAATCCCGGCGGGGGCGCCAGTGCCGCGCTCGGAGCGGCTGGAGCGCATGGGGCAGACGAAGGGCAAGGTGCCGTCGGCCGAGGAGGTGAAGGACTGGACCCCGGCCGAGTGGCAGCTCTTCATCGAGTGGCTGCCGCAGGGGACGTCGCGGGACGTGTTCCGGCAGTTGGACGAGCGCTTCCATCTGACGAAGAGCCAGAACTCGGAGGTGCTGGTGTCGTGGCTGGCGGCGGCGCTCAAGGCGGGCTGGGAGCCGGCGCTGGGCCGCACCGAGGCCTTCCTGGGCGAGGTGGGACGGATGAAGTACCTCAAGCCGCTCTACGGAGCGCTGGTGGCCACCCCCGAGGGCAAGGGCATCGCGCGAGGCCTCTTCAAGCGCTACGGCGAGCGCTACCACCCCATCGCGCAGGCGGCCGTCGAGTCCATCCTCAATCGCGCGTAGCCGTGAGTCAGCACACGCTCCAATCTTCAGGGCTCCGGGTTCCAAGAAACCTGGAGCCTTTTTGTTTTTCCGGAGAGCGCAGGAGCCAAGGAGCCATTCGGGTCCCGGCTGGTTGAATGCCATCTCAGCGAGCCTTCATGGCTGGCTTGAGCTTATACTTCCTGCCCGAGACAACGTCTCAAGTCCAACGGTAGAGTTTGTCCACACTTGGATGGCCCGTGTTGCTGCAAGTCCATTCTTGACAGGCCCAGACGAGGAAGTGCTGGTCTCCCGACCGAACACGTTCTCATTCCAAACATACCAAACAATCGAGCTCATCCAGTGAAACGTTATTCCCGCGTCGGAAGAATTGTATCCAGGTCCATAGCCTTTAGCGGCATGTTGTTGGGTCTTCTTGAGTCTGGAGTGGCTCACGCCCAGACGAGCCCTCAGCAACTCGACGTCAAGAATGTCGAGGTTGAGTATAAGACGATGGAAGGGAAGCTCTTCCTCTACATCTATGGTCAAAACTTCGGCACTTCCGCGCCGACCGTGCAGTTGGCTGGGTTTACGCTATTGATCCGGCAGAACGCGAGCGGTTTTGTGGTTGCCGAAGCCCCCATCTTCCAGCCTGGTTCATATCGCCTGACGGTATCAGCCGGCTCGGAGTCCACCCAGATGGATGCTTTTGAGCTCACTTTGGGGGCTCAAGGGCCGAAGGGAGACAAGGGGGAGCCGGGCCCGGCGGGTCCACAGGGTGTACCCGGTCCTCAAGCTCCCGAAGGACTGGCAACCCTGGCAAAAACCACCCCCGAGTCTGCAGGAACGAACTGCGCTGCGGGCGGCACGAAACTGGAATTGGGCGCTGACGCCAACCGTAACGGAGTACTCGATATCTCCGAGGTCGACTGGACTCTGACGAAGTACCTGTGCAACGGAGAGAAGGGTCTCCAAGGACCTGAGGGTCCCAGAGGAGGCTTCGCCGGTTGTACCCGGCGTGTCGGAGCGGATTCAAAGGCCAAATACTACTCGGCGGGCTCATGGGCTTATTGTGATACCGGTGAGATCGTCACCGGCGGAGCATGTTTTATCGTGGGTAGTGCTACGGCCGGTACCGCGGCGAGCATCTCCTCAAGCGAAGGGAGGGAGGCCTACGTGTGCATCGTTTCTGGCCCCTCCACTGAGACAGCGACCGTGCGAGCCCAAGCCATTTGCTGCAGGACCTATTGAGTTACGCATACTCATGGATGTGTGGGCGGCGGCAATGCCTCGAAGCGTTGCCGCCTCCTGCGGCACGAAGACGCCGTCCGGCACAGCGAGTGGAAGTGCTGCGTGACCTGCAGGAACGAGCCAGACGAGGCAGCGGCTCTGGCGCGGGTGTTCGCTCAGACGCACCGCAGCCCCGTTCTTCCTACGCACGGTACTCTTGAGTATCGTCTCCGTCCTAGGGAGAGAGGCTCTCGATGTCGCACAAACGCTGGTACACGCGGCAAGCGGTCATCATCCACCAGGGGGAACTCACACCGGAAGAACGGGCTCGGGCCCGGAATCCGAGCGAGCTGCGCTCATTCTTCACTCTGAGCAGCGGGACCGAAGGTCTGCGCGACTGGCAACTCGAAGAGATGGCCGCCGCCACGGGAGCCCCCCAGTCACGTCTGACGGATCGGAACAGCGTCCGCGCGTACGTCCTGCGAGCCTTCTCGAACGGGCAGCTCGTGGCCCTGCGGCGAACGAACGAAGTCGCGAGCCTGTCGCAATCGCACCTTCCATCCGCGCCAGAAGGTGTTTCCAGCGGACAGCTCATCGGGTCCGCCCGCGTCGGGCAAACGCGCTCCACTGAAACGACGGTTCTGCTGCCGCAAGTCATGTCCTCACCTGCGGTCGCCACCATGGCGAAGGCGCGTCCAGAAAAGCAGAGTGACTTCGTCATCAACGTTGGGCAGGACGCATTCGTCGTTTCGTTCGAGCTGCTCCCCGATGTCACGACAACCGCCAGCGTGCGCGTTGTGGTCTCGCCGGCCGACTACTCTCGCGCCTACCAATCGCAGCCCAAGTACTGGGACGGCAAGGGCCGGGAAGTCGACCGGGATGAACGATGGAAAACGATGGGCACCTGGAGTGTGCCGGCGGCGCCATTTACGCAGACGATACATCTCGGGAACCGCGCGAATTTCGATCCCATCGACCTTGAGCGGCTACCCGAAAAGCAAGCGACGGTGTGGACCTTCGACCTGAACAACGACGGGAAGCCCGACTTCTCCATCCGGGTCTCGTTCAGCTCCAGCAACATCACCCGCGAGTACGACTTCACGACGTACGACAACAGAAACGTCAGCAAGTTCGGCTTTCACTTCATCCAGAACGACGCATGGAAGTACGAATACCAAGGCAACTGGGCTCCACGCCGCAAGCCAGACGACTTCATCGACTTCCTGGGTGACATATTCTCATCGAAGACGACATGGGAAATCGCCATCACCTCGATTCCAGTCATCGGAGAGATTGTCCTCCTGGGTGAAGCAGTCACCGAGTATTCGATTTTTGGTGACAAGCTATCCGCTGGGGAGCGAGTGATTGCCGGGCTCGCGGCCCTCTTGCCCGTTGCCGCGGGAATCCTGGCCAAGGGTGTATCGCGGACCGGCGCAAACGTGGCCAAGGTCGCCGCGAAGCTCGGGCGCAGTGAGGAGGAGGTGATTGCTCTCCTACGCGCCGCCGAAAAGCAGAGCGCCGAAGCAGCGAATGTCGAGAGGTGGCAGGCGACGCTCAAGGCTGGTGGGAAGCTGACTGCCGAAGAGGTTGCTCGACTCCAGCGAATTCTGCGCCAGGTGGAGGCGGACAACCGCGTCTTCCGCGCCGCCGAACAGGAACTGGGCCTGAGCCGGATCCTGCGCCGCGGTGGCAAGGTAGAAAGCACGGGACCCGTGACGCTCAAGCGACTGCGCATCGTTCTGGGCAATGCGGGCGTGAGCCCATCCGGGTACCGTCTTCGCAAAGTAACGAAGGCGGAGTTGGAGTCCCTCAAGAAGGCTGGCGTCGATCCTTCGACGATTTATGCTTGGGTCTCGCGTGATGCGAACGGTGCCCTCATCAGAGATGCACGCGGACGACCGGTGATCACATTTACAGAAAAAGGCCTCTCCTCCCTGGGGGAGGCCGTCAAGAGCTTTGGTCACGAGGCGAAGCACATCAAGGACTTCGCCGCTGGCATGATAACCTCAAGCGAGGCGCTCGCGGAGCGGGCCGGCGAAGAACTCTGGGCCCTCGTGAAGAAGAGACTGGTGAGGTGATGGCACGTCGCTGGATCGAGGCAGGGGGAGCCTTCCAATTTCCATTCATGGGCGCGGCGAGCCGTTCGCTGCAAGGGGAGCGGGGAATCGTCTGCCCGAAGTGCGCGCAGGCGACACTACGCGCCTACTTTCATGCTTTCGACCGTGAGAAGGACGTGGGGACGATCTGGGTCTGGTGCCCGAAATGCCGCACGACGACCCATCTGCCCCGCGTGATCCCCAAGGTGGCACTGGGACCGGATCCGTTCTCGGAACTCTCGAGGGAGGAGTTCGCGCGATTGGAGACGGAATCAGGCGAGCACCTCCTCGACCGGCTCGACCGCCTCTGGATGCAGGGCCAATTGGGCCCGCGAGGCGATTTATGAGGGTTGTCGCGCTGGGGCCCGTACGACGGCTCGCTTCTGGCGGAGGACAAGGGCCGAAAGCCAGATAAGAGCGCCTAACAAAAATCAGGATTGAGGCCTCGGAAGAGTATCAGGCAGCAGCCCAGAACGAGGAGGCCGAAGTGGATATCGTCCCGCCGTTCATCTCGCACGCGCAGGCGCCGCTGTTGGTTCTTCCAGGCGATGGTTCGCTCCACCACCCAACGATGTCGCCCCAGCCGCTGCTTCAATTCGACGCCGGGCCGCGCAATGCGCGCGGTAACGCCGCGTCGGCGCAAGCCCTGCCGGTTCTTGCGCGAAGAGTACGCCTTGTCGGCGTGCAGTTTGCCGGGCCGATGACGGGGACGACCACGGGGCTGCTTCACATCAGGCACAGCATCGAGCAGCGGGAACAGCTCGTGCGTGACGTGGACGTTGGCCCCTGTCAGACTCTCTGCCAGCGGCTGGCCCTTGGCGTCTACGAGAAGATGATGCTTGCTGCCCGCCTTCGCTCTGTCCGTCGGGTTTTTGCCCGTGAGGGCCCCCCTTTTGAGGCTCGGACCGCTGAGGAGTCGAGTGAGGCACGACGCATGTCCACCTGGCCGCGCTGTCCAAGTTCGTTGAGCAGGACGCGCTGGAGCTGCTCGAACACCCCAGCGCGCGTCCACTGCTCCAAGCCTCTCCAGGCCGTCATCCCTGACAAGCCGAACTGCTTCGTCGGGAGCATCTCCCAGGGGATACCGGTTCTGAGCACCAAGACGATGGCCTCCAAGGCGGCTCGGTCGTCTGCCCGTGGTCGACCACGCCCGGACTTCTTCTTCTTGGGAACCGGCAGCAGTGGAGCGACTCGCTCCCACAGCGCGTCCGGTACGAGTTCGCGAGCCATGGGCCCCAGGTGCTCATGGCCCTCCCATTCGGCCACCGTACCGTCCACCCTCAAACCTTATTTTTGTTAGGCGCTCTTATTCCGGCGAAGTGGAACACCCTGGCCGTTCAACTGGGGGTGGCACGAACTCGTCCGCGAGCAGATCCAGCAACACGCCGTCGTGCCAGGTGCCGTCAGCGCCGCGCTCGTATTGACGCATGGTGCCGACCGGCCGGAAGCCAACCTTCTCGTACGCCCGAATCGCACGGGCGTTGTCCGCGGCGGGATCGATGACCAGCCGATGGTGACCCCGCTCCTCGAACAGGTAGACCGCGAGCGTGCGAATGGCTTCGGGAGCGAAGCCTCGCCCCCACGCCTGCGGGCTCAAGAACAGGTCGATGCTCGCATGGCGGTACTGAGGATCGAGCTCTTCGCCAAACTGGATCGCTCCGATGACGCTGTGCTCGTGCTCGATCACATAGACGGTGACGTCCGGATCCGGTGCGATGAGCTCGGACTCGACCTTGCTCTCGTCGAAACCCGGCCACCACCGGGCGACCGCTGGATCCGACAGGATGGCCAACAGGGGTGCGAGATCCTCCGGTCGGGCGGGCCGGAGGAGTAATCGTTCGGAGCGTAGGCTCTTCATTGCGGCATTCTACGGCGACATACGTGCCACTTCACCGGAAGATCTCGCTTGCGCGCCTGAACTGAGAGACCGAACTCCTCGATGGATCGCGTCCGTCCCTATCCGAACGGCGCGCGAGCACGGCTTCGCGCTGAAAGCCGAGCTTCTGGGGCACCCTGGCGCTTCGTTCGTTGTCCGGCGCGCAGTGGATCTCCAACCCGATTTCCCGACTCAGCGGGCCACTGCGGACATGGAGTCCGGTACCGCCCAGCACTCGCTCTTCCTTCCGGTCGAACACCGCCAGCACGAAATCCTGGCCGAGATCGAATTGCACCCGGAACCTTCGCAACAAGGCGATCTTCTCGTCGATCGTCTGCGGCTCCGCCGAACAACGTCGCATAGACCCATGGCGCGTCCAGCAGACCCAGCAGAAGTGCACCGAACCCCGCCGGCGTCATCAGGTGCGTCCACGAAATCGGGGCAGGCGCATCTGAGAGCCTCAAGCCTCCTCGTCTTCGGCTCCCAGGTTCGCCACCGCGCGCTCGAGCAACGCAAGGAAGGTTCGATGTTCCTCCTTGCTGAAGCCGCGGACGGCGCGGTCCGCCACGGACTTCAGGAGCTCGACGCGCTGACGGGCCCGTTCGACGTGGCGTTCGACGTGGGCTGCTTCCACTGTCTCGACGCCCGTGGCCAGCAGGCCTACGCCGTGGAGCTGCACCGGCTCGTCACTGGTACTGGCTGCGGCGCCAACGCAACTGAGAGGCGGCACCTCACGCCAGCTGCGCGACCCGGTGGGGCAGGCGCCATTGGGGAGCACCTGGCCGAGTGACCGCGCGTTACCGAGACCGCGATGGGTGCGACCGTGTCGTGGGCATCTCCTCGCACGAGAGATGTCCGCCTCACTCGCCCGTGGAGGCTCCGCCGTTCACGACCGCATACGCACGCACCGGAAACGTGCCCATTTCGTGAACCCGTGGTGGCGCGGCGTGGAACCGGAATCCATCCGTGGGAAGCTGCTCCAGCCCGCACAGGTGCTCGACGATGGGAATGCCTGCCTCGAGCAACCGCGTGTGTGCGGGCCGCGTGGCATCTCCCATGTCATCGATATTGACCGAGTCGATGCCAACGAGCCCAGCTCCCTGCTCGGCCAGCCAGACCGCCGCGTCGCGGGTGAGGAATGGCGCGTCGGCACCGTAACGCTCGGTGCCCCAGTGCCGGTCCCAGCCCGTGTGCACGAGTACCGCGCGACCCCGCACGTCGTACGGCAGGAACACGTTCCGGTCGATGGCTCGGTCGCGACTGTCATTCACACGCACCACGAGGCCCGGCAGGTCGGCCACCTTCCCGAGAGGAATCGCCGCGAGGTCCGCGCCCCCAGCGAATCGATGGAATGGCGTGTCGAGGTACGTGCCCGTGTTCGCGACCATCGAGATGCGACCGATGTGGAACTCGGTGCCCTCCGCGTAGCGAGCCCGTGAGGACTCCCGCGTCAGGTGCTCGGTTATTTCCGGACCTGGAAGCCCCGGGTAGGTGACCATTCCATGGCGGATGACGTGGCTCAGCTCCACCAGCCGCCGAGGTTCCATGCGCGGCTCGGACCCGCTCATCCCCCGCGAGCCCTTGTGAGGCTCGCGAATCAACTCCTTGCGGCGGATACGGACCTCTCCCACCATGAGCAACCCGAGGTGCCGCACGAACGCCACCGAGAGCGCATCGTCATCGATATCCGTTCCAGGGATGTCGAGGCGGAAGCCCTCGACCTCCAACGAGCCTCCGTTCTGGAACTCCACCTTCGCATCGAACTGCACGCGCCATTGCTCGGTCATGGGAGAAATCTACTTCCAACCCACACACTAGCGCTCGGGTTTCATATCGGTCGGGTCTCCGACCTGCTCCGGCGCTGGATGGCGCTGACGGAAGGTGAAGGCGTGCGGCGTGGGTCCGTTTTCGCGCAGATGCCGCAGACGCTCCATCGCTTCTTCCGCCGTCGGAACATGGCCGGCTGGAATCCACCACATCACCTGATGCGCCTCCGCCGGATGCTCGAACCACTCGCGTCGGCGCGCCATCACCTTCGTGTGAGGCGTGCGGTAGACGTACTCGAACAGCTGCTCGACCGACTCCCAGACCGACATGTTGACGATGAGGTTGGGATCGTCGCTCACCTTGATGTCGGTGGCATTGCCCTCGTCACTCTTGAGGCGCCAGATGAAGCCGGAAGAGGCCTCGGCGAGCGCGTTGATGTGGTCGAGCGCCGCCACGAAGTCCGCGAGCTGCGGGCTGTCGAGCGGTGCGACGGCGCGAGCGACATTGAGTTGAGCGATGTGCCAAGTCTTCACGTGTCTCCCAGAATCGAACAGCCCTCTATCCTGCTCCCGCCCGGCGGCCAAGAACAACAGCCCGAGGACTGGCAGCGCGAGCCCTTCACCCGCGGAGGCTATTGCGTCATCCCCGCCGGGGCGCTGGCCACCGGGCTGCGCGCGGCCCGCGAGGTGCTGGCCTCGGTCCGTGCGCGAAGGTGAACGTCAGGGCCCCGGACGAGGAAGCCGGCTCACCCGTTCAAGGACTTCTCGGACCGGAGCCGGTCGACCGCGAAATCGACGAAGGAACGCACCCGAGCATGAGCACGCCGGCCCTCCAGGTACACGACGTGGATCGGAATGGGCGGAGGCTCGAAATCCGCGAGCACGATCTGGAGCTTCCCCGAGAGCAGCTCCGGGGCGATCTGATAGGAGAGCACCCGGGTCACCCCTCGCCCGGCAACCGCTGCCGCGATCGCGACCTCGGCGGTGTTGACGATCAGTTGCGTGGGTGGGCTGACCGTCTGGACCCTCGTCCCCGACGCGAACGACCAGGCCTGCTGTGAGGCGGTGGACGAGAATGTGAGCGCGTCGAAACGCGACAGCTCGGCCGGGGTCCGTGGGACGCCGTGCTCGGCCAGATACCGGGGGGATGCGCAGACCACCCGCCGCACCGAACCCACCCGGACCGCGCTCAACGACGAATCCGATAGATGAGCGATCCGCACGGCGACGTCCAGCCCCTCATCCACGAGGTCCACAACGCGATCGACGAGCAGCGTTCTCGCCGTGACGTGCGGGTGCCGGGCCAGGAAGTCCAGGAGGATGGGCGCGACGAACATCCGCCCGAACATCATGGACGCTGTCACCCCGAGTTGCCCGCGTGGCTCGGTATGGGAGCCCGCCGCCGACGCCTCGGCCTCCTCGATTTCCCCGAGGATGCGCTTGCAGTCCGTGAGGAACCGGCCGCCCGCCTCCGTCAGGCGCACGATGCGCGTCGTGCGATGAAGCAGGCGGGTGCCAATCCGCTCCTCGAGCGCGGCGATGGCCCTCGTCACGGCTGGCGGCGACATCGCGAGGCGCCGGGCCGCAGGCGCGAAGCCTTCTTCTTCCGCTACCGCGACGAACACGCGCATGGTCTCGAGCCGGTCCACACGATCATTCCGCGATGTGGAACGGTGCATTGTCAAGAACGCGCATTCCACTCACGGGCGGCAACGAGCATCTTTCCCCGTCGAAAGCGAGGCTCATCGCCCATGACCGTCCCCGTCCGTCCCCTCCGTCTCCATCGCCACGCCCTGTCCGGCCATTCGCACCGGGTCGAGCTGTTCCTGTCCCTGCTGAAGCTCCCGTCGGAGCTCATCGACGTCGATCTCGCCAAGGGGGAGCACAAGACCCCCGGGTTCCTGGCCAGGAACCCGTTCGGCCAGGTGCCGGTGCTCGAGGACGGGGAGGTGACGCTGGCCGACAGCAACGCCATCCTCGTCTATCTCGCGACACGGTACGACCCCTCGGGGCGTTGGCTTCCGCAAGAGCCGGTCGCGGCCGCGCGGGTGCAGCAGTGGCTCTCGGTTGCGGCCGGGCCTCTCGCGTCGGGTCCCGCGGCGGCGCGCCTGGTCGCGGTGTTCGGCACGAAGCTCGACGCCGAGCGCGCGAAGGCGATCGCCACCCAGCTCTACACGGTGCTCGACCCGTATCTGGCCAACAGGAGCTTCCTCGTCGGGGACGCACCGACCCTCGCCGACGTGGCTCTCTACTCCTATACCGCCCACGCCCCCGAGGGTGGCGTGTCCCTCGAGCCCTACGGCAACGTGCGGGCGTGGCTCGCGCGTATCGAGGCGTTGCCCGGCTTCGTGCCGATGCGGCGGACGCCGACGCGGTTCGCGGCCTGAGCCATCGAGCGTGTCATGTCCCAGAGCACCCCACCGAACGCCCCCGCGGCACCGCTGCCGGGTTGGTCCCACGAACGGTCGCCATTCCACGCTGGCGAGCAGGCAGTCCAGGAGCGGGTCGGGATGCGTGCCCGCCTCGAGCAGATCGGGCGCAAGGTCATCCGCTCGTTCATGCCGGAGCAACATCGCGAGCTGTTCTGCAAGCTGCCCTTCCTGCTCGTCGGCAGTCTGGATGGTGAGCGACGTCCATGGGCCTCCATCCTCGTGGGCCGACCGGGCTTCGTGACCTCGCCCGACCCGCGGACGCTCGTGGTCTCAGCGCTCCCCGGCTTCGGAGATGCCCTGGGCCAGAACCTCCTCCCGGGCGCACCCCTGGGCCTTCTCGGTATCCAGCTCGAGACGCGCCGCCGCAACCGGATGAACGGAACGGTGGTGGAGCTCGGCGGGGGCCGATTCGTCGTCCGGGTCGAGCAGAGCTTCGGCAATTGCCCGCGGTACATCCAGGCACGGGAGCCCGTCTTCGTGGCCGAGCCCTCCCGTGTCACGGGGCCGCGACCCGTGCGGAAGGAAGGCCCGCGGCTGTCCGGTGCGAGCGTCGAGCTCATCGACCGCGCGGATACGTTCTTCATCGCCACGGCGTCACCGGCCGCGCGAGGGGACGAGCCGGTCGAAGGCGTCGATGTCTCGCATCGCGGTGGCAAGCCCGGCTTCGTGCGAGTGACGAACGAGGCCGGCCGCACTGTCCTGACGGCTCCGGACTTCAGCGGCAACTTTCATTTCAATACGTTTGGCAACCTGGCCCTCAACCCGCGTGCGGGTCTGTTGTTCGTCGACTTCGCCACCGGTGGGCTCCTCTCGCTGACCGGTGAGACAGAGATCGTCTGGGATGGGCCCGAGGTCGAGGCCTTCACGGGGGCTGAGCGGCTCCTGCGCTTCCGCGTCACGGATGGCACGTGGATCGAGGACGGCGTGCCGTTGCGATGGTCCGCGGCCCAGCCCGCTCCGCAGCTCGGCGCCCCCCCGTGCGCTGCGTATCCACGCAGTGGGCCGCGGTGAGCACCTTGTTGGGGCTCACCAGGATGCCCGTGCACATCCCCTCGTCGTTCAGCTAAGGTGGGCCCCTGAGGAGATCCGTTATGAGAACTCTTTCCAGAACAGCGCTGAAAGCCCTTCCCGTAACGCTCATCATCCTGCTGACCGCCGCGGTGGCCGTCGCGCAAAAGAAGAACAGCTCAGGCAGCACGGGCATATCCATCAAAGGAAATGGAGAGCTCGCCTATTACAACGACGCGGGTTACGGCGCTTGCGGCACCCAGATCAACGCCGCCGCGCAGGAGTTGGCCTCCGTGTCCCATGTATACTGGACGGCTGCTTCCGCCAGCAAGGATCCTCTCTGTAAGAAGTGCGCCAGGGTCACGTACAACGGGAAGACAATCACGGTGCCGGTGAAGGATAAATGCCCGGGGTGTGGCCCAGCCACCATCGACCTCAGCCTGCCAGCGTTCCAGAAACTCGCCCATCCGGACGTTGGCAGGGCCAAAGGCGCGAGCTGGAGCATTGTCGACTGCTAGGGGATATCCTGGCGTGCCCATGGAAGAGTCGAGTAGCGCGCGGAGCGAACAGGTGAGCTGGGCCGCCCTCCCATGAGGAGAGCGGCAGGGGGTCCGGGCATGTGGGCAACTGCTGAAAGTCTTGGTCGACTTCTCAACCATGAAATGGCGAAAGTCGAGGTCGGGTCGAGGATCGGCGCGGTGGTGTGCAGGGGGGCCCTTGGCTGTATCCGCCGTTTCCGGCTTCGTGCCCGTTTGGGGCCCACCATCACTCCGTCTCCGACCCCCGCCACATCGAACCGGACAGCTCGCTCACCCCGCTTTCCGGGGCTTTGTCGATGGGCTTCACCGCAGGGGTCTCCCCTGTCGGTGCCATCCGAGCTATGCGGCCTCGACCTTTTACCGCTTTGGGACTTTCACCCTATGGTTCCATGGGTAGCCTCCAGGCATCACTCAGACGACTCGTATCACCCGATCGGCTCCGGCGAGGGCGGACCTCCGATGAACCCCGCCGGCGTCATCAGGTAGCGCCAGGAGAGCGCGGACAGCACCCCGAACAGGATGAGCGCCGTCACCAGCGCGGCCCGCTGTCGCGCCGCCGATGTCAGGTGCGAACGAAGGAGTGCTTCCGGTCCGACCTCCCCCAACGGCAGCGAGACGACGAGCCAGCCCAGTGTGGCCCCGAGCCAGACAGTCGCGAACAGACCCAGCCGTTCCGCCTGGTTGAGCAAGGTGAATTTCGACAACACCCAGAGGCTCGTGAGCACGACCACCGCTGAAATCGTCGCCCCGAGCATCCGTATCCGCGCGAAGCCTCGGAGACGAGCGAATGCTTCCAGCGCGAGATCGAGCGTCGCCCCGAGCAGCAGGGGCGTCACCACCGCGGCGAAGGGCGGCGGAAACGCGAAGAGCGCGCCGAACAACGTCGCATAGACCCACGGCGCGGCCAGCAGGCCCAGCAGCAATGCACCGAGCCCCGCTGCCCCCAGGTCCCTCCGCCGTCCGGCGGTCATCGGCGCGCCCCCCGAGCGGGAGGAACAGGGACCCTGAACTCCCTTACAAAGACGATACGGGTGATGAGCGGCGCATAGCCGTGCCGGTGCTGAAGCTGCCACCAGGCGGTGATGCCCTGTGCCGCGTCACTGTCGACCCAGCCACCGTCGGCGCCGTATTCCTTCAGGTCGTCGTCATCAAGACCGAACACATCGTAGAACACGTATTCCAGCTTGATATAGTACTCATTCTTGGAGCGGTCGAGGTTGTACGCCTTCGCGACCACGATCGCGTGTTGGACGCCGTTGATCATCACCCCCAGCCCATTATTGAAATCACCCGTGTGCCAGGCTGGGCTCCCCTGGTTGAACGCTGGCACTCCCAGTCCCGTCACGGGCGCAACGGCGTTGATGTCCCAGCCGGCCTTCTCGAGCGCCTGGTGGATCCTCGTCTGCCCCGTGGTGCGCTCCGGCGAATTCGGTGCGGAGAGCGCTCGATGGACGAAGGTGGTGATGTTGGGATGCGCCTCGGCATCCGCGGTGAGGCCCGTGTCGCTCCAGAACACCAGATTGCGTTGCGGTTTGAGGAAGGCGTCGAACAGCCGCCGCGCCTTGCCACGCGTGTCATTGCTCGCGAACTCCTTCAGCAGGAGGCGCATCTTGCCGTCCAGGGCGGCGGTGGTCGTGCCGATGCTGGGCCCATGGGGTTGCGTCCGCCCCCTGGCGAAGGAGAGGTCCTGGCCGAAGCCCAGCACGTACCCGCCGGGAAGCAGGGGATCGGCGACATACATCGTGGGCTTCAGATAGCTGTCGGTGGCGATGGCGATGATCTTCGGCTGGGCGAGTTGGAAACTGACGGAGGTATCGTGGGGCGGGATCTGTTTCTGCTGGAGCCGCGACCCGATGTGCTGCGGTGTGACGTCCGCTTTGACGTTCTGCTGGACGCCACCCCTGGCCGTGTTCGTGGGTTGAACGTGCTTGATCAGCTCCCGTGACACATATCCCTTCAAGGGCTTACGGCTTTCGAAATGGCACTCGACATACAGCCATCCCCCGGATCGGAGGACGACCTTGACGTTCTCGCCACGTGGCAGGTCCGCCAGGATACGTGCTCCAGGGGTCGGCCCGCTCCGAAGTGCAGCACTCCAAGGGATGATCTTTCCAGACCATGGAAAGCTGTTGGGCTGCTGCGGTCCTGGTAGCATTGCGTCCTCCTGACCTCCCCTGGGCGTGAACTCCAGAGTACCACCAGTCACATTCCTCGGCGAAGCGCCCCTCTACCGAGGCCATGTCCTCGCGTCCCCGTTTGCTCCAGCGCCTCGTCCAGTTGAACCACCTGAACAGCCGCCTCGCCCGTCCCAGCAACTGCGGCAGACAGGTGAGGCCCGGCCACTCGGCGCACCTTTCCACCGGGTCTTCCTTCACTCCATGGGCCAGCACGTAGCGCAGCAGGCCTACCGGTGCCTCGTCGTCCAGCACCGGCTCCGCCGAGTAGCCCCGCTCCCAGAAGCCGCCACTTCAGTCCACCAGCCGCCCCATCTTCCTGGAGAGGCTGGCTCTCAGGTACTGCATGAAGCCGGCGAGCGCTGCCCCTCGTCCTTGTGCGACGCGTGGATCGATGACCGTGTTCCCAACCAGTCCTTGCGAGCCAACCAGGACCTTGAGTCCGTGATTCGGCGGTCGTGAGACCATCGACGCGACATCGTCGATGACCTGCCGCTGGCAATGACGACCCAGGGACTGCCCGACTTGACAGGTGGCGGCGTGCACGCGAGCTTTCGCGGACACGGACAACGAGGGTGCTCCATGGGAAAGGTTGTTCTCGCACGCGTCACGACGCTCGTCGTTTTCATGTCCCTGATGGGAAACCCTGGGACGGCGATGGGGGCGGAGCCAGTCATCAGGGTTGGCTCCATCGTCAGCGAGACCCGCACGCTCACCACCACCGACGGCGTGACGGTGAATTACGAGCTCGGCACGTTCTATGTGCCGGAGAACCGGAACAGGGCAGACAGCCGTCCCATTGGCGTGGGGTTCGCGCGTATCCGCGCGCCGCAACCCACCGGAGCGCCGCCCGTGTTCTGGCTGCCTGGTGGCCCTGGCTTCTCGGTGCTCGGCGCGTTCGAGCAGTCCGATGCGGCGGGCCGCGGCCGCCTCAAATCGTGGATCAACTTCGGCACCGTCGGCGACCTGGTGGTGGTCGAGCAGCGTGGCTACACCTCTCGGGGTGAGATGCTGGAGGTGGATGCGGATGCCTCTCCTCTGAACAAGCCAGCCACGCTCGAACAGTCGAAAGCCAGCGCACTGGCCACGGCACGCAAGGCGCTGGCCACGTTTCCGGACAAGGACCTCGCGGGATACGACATCGGTGCATTCGCCGACGATGTGGACGACCTGAGAGAAGCCCTCGGTTACCGCAACATCACGCTGTTCGGTGGCAGCTTTGGCTCCCAGTGGAGCTTCGCGGTGATGAGGCGGCATCCCGGGTCCGTCGCGCGCGCGGTCCTTTCCGGTGTCGAACCGCTCGACAACAACTACGACATGCCGTCCCACGTGTATGCCTCGATGCGGCGGATCGCCTTCGACGCGGACCGGGATCCTGGCCTGAAACCCTATCTGCCCGAAGGCGGAACGATGGCCGCCCTGCGTACCGTGCACGATCGACTCGCCGCCGCGCCGGTCGTCGTTTCCGTCATCGACAAGTCCTCCGGCAAGCCGGTGTCGGTGACGCTCGGCGTGGGCGATTTCGAGAAAGCGCTGGTCGAGCGTTCAGCCGATGCCAGTGAATGGCCGGCCTTCGTTCTCAGCCTTTATCACCGGCAATACGACGACTGGGCTCGCGACACGATCGAGGGACGCAAGGCGGGCAAGCGCGCGATCATCGGCCCGCTGGTGGATACGAGCCTTGGCGTCACGCCCGCACGCGCGCATCAGCTTCTCACCGACCCGGCGGTGGGGGTGCTGGGCAGTTGGAACTTCGCCCCGTATATAGCGGCCGCCGATGTCTGGCCGACGGCCGACATGGGCGACACGTTCCGCGGCGTCGTGCCGACGGATATTCCGGTGGTGTTCGTACACGGCGACTGGGATACGTCGACGCCGATCGAGAACATGCTGGAGGTGCTGCCTTATTACTCGCATGGGCATGCGATCGTCGTGCATCGGGGAGGGCACGATGGGACGTTCTATCAGTTGCGCGAGGATGCAAAGGCCAAGGCCTCCGTCTATGCCTTCATGCGGACAGGGAGCATGGAAGGGTTGCCGTCGAGCGTGACGTTGCCACTGCCGACGTTCGCGAAGCCGACGTTCGCCGCGAACAACCTGTAGAAAGAAGGATGGGAGGGGGAGGAGGGCAGCGCACGGACTGAGCTCGAGGACCCGAATCCGCTCGGGGGGCCGTGAAATCAATACCTGGAATCCCCGCTTGCTTGGTAGAGGAGACCCGCCGTTCCGCCGTCTCGTCCATCAGGAGCAGCGACACCATGCGTGGTCATGAGTATTTCCCGAGCCAGTGGCGACAGGGATTGGGTGCGAGTCTTGCCGTGTGGCTGGTTTTCACGGCGCTACAGACCTCCTGCTCGGGGCCGGTCGAGCCCCAGACGCCAGAGGGCGCGGACGCGCTGGCTCTCCAGAGCACCCGACAGGAGGTGGTCAACGTAACCACCGCGGGTGCGGCACGAGCCGCGGACCTCGCCTTCCTCGCCAGCGGCACGTCCTTACGGACCTTCTACGTGAGCAAGAGCGGGAGCAACACGGACTGTCTGTCCAGGGCCACGGCCTGCCATACGCTTACCCGGGCCCTCTCCTTGATGACCCTGCCGGGCGACAAGGTCATCGTGGTGGGAGCGTCGACGCCCTATTCCGAATCCGTTTCGGTCAACCCCGACCGCGGTGGCACCGCCGCGAATCCCAAGTACATCCTCGGCGAGACGTCGAACGGGTACCGCGCGGTGATCGTCCCGTCGACCGGAGCGGCCCTCTCCTTCAACTCGTCCTACTGGGTCGTCGACAACCTCACCATTGATTGTCAGGGGGCCTTCGGCCCCGGTGTGAATGTCCTGTCGTCCAATTTCCTCAACCGCACGCCCACCTCGGCGCATCACGTCGCCCTCCGGAACCTGCGAATCTCCCGGTGCCAGAGCTCCGCCATCGAGCTCCGGTACACGGAGGATGTCCTGGTCGAGGGCAGCGAGCTCACCAACAACCGGAAGACCGACACCAACGGCTACCGCCTGGGCTCCCATGGCGTCACGCTGAACAAGGGCACGAAGCGGGTGCTGATCCGCAACAACAAGGCCACGGGCAATTCCGGCGATGGAGTCCAGTGCCAGGGACGTGAGCAAGAGAGCGACCTCGACGCCTACTGGGACGTCCGCGACCTCACCATCGAGAGCAACGAGTTCGCCAACAACGACGAGAACGCGGTCGACATCAAGTCCTGCCAGGGCGTCTCCATCATCGGCGCGAACTCCTTCCATGACCACAAGGCGGAAGAGGACATCCAGGCCGAGCCCAGGCTGAGCGCGAAGTCCTGCGGAGGCAGCGCCATCCTCCTCCACTATGCCGCCCAACGGATCCTCATCGAGGGAGCGCAGCTCGCCTGGAGTGGAAGGGGCATCACCGTGGGCAACGAGTATTTCGAGGTCACGGACGTCGCCATCCGGCGCAATGAGATCTACGGCATGAACCAGACCCGGTGGCAGACCCCCAAGGGGCTCTGGCGGGTCAACTGCGGTGATGGAATCGCCGTCAACCGGGGCTCGCGCATCGACATCTACCACAACACCCTGAAGGACATCGCCCACTCGGGCATCCTCGTGGGACACGATACCTACTACCGCGGCGATGCGAGCGGACCGAACACGGTCCTGGGCCCGGCGAATACGGTGCGTGTCTGGAACAACATCCTCTCGGACGTGAAAGGCCTGCCCGCCGTCAACCGCTTGAATGGGACGCAGCTCGCCGGAACGGAGGGAGGGTTCCTCGACTACAACGTCGACAATACGCCGGGCCGGTACAGCGATTACAACCTCTATCACGGGGCGCAGGCCGCCCTCTTCCGACGCTCGGCGGGGCTGACCGCCACGACCCAGACGTCCGCTCTCGTGAACCTGGCCACCTGGCGGGCGCAGACAGGAATGGACCCTGCCCCCACCAGCCTCGAAACGGATCCCCGGTTGGTCCATTACGGTGTCTCCACCAGCGGTGGCTGGCGGTATCGCTGGTACATCCAGTTGGGCCAGGGCTCGTTCGCCCTCGACAGCGCCCTCGTCGATGCCGGAAACACCGGGACGCACTGCGCCGGTGGTCCAGACCGTGGCGCCTACGAGAGCGATTGCAACGCGGGCGGGGGGAGCGGCGTGTTCAAGGCGGCGGACGGAAGCTGCCTCTCCATCAGCGAGGAGGCCGTCTCCGTCGATAGCACCTGCTCGCCCTACTCCTCACAGATCCAGAACGCGGAGCTCCAGCTCGAGACGGTCGCGGAGAGCGGGTGCCCTGTCCGGGGCGGAGCGGATGCGCCCCTGACCTCCGTGGTTCCCGGCTACTGCAACCCGAACATGCCGTCTCCCGAGTCCTCCACCTGGTACTACTGGGCGACGCTTGGCAACGAGCTGGGCGAATGCCTCTTCAACGAGCGGCACTACCCGCAAGGCGATGCCGAAATCCACCTGGGCAGGTGTGAAGACGTTCCCTCCGTCTTCAGGTTCGACAGGGGGCAGCTCTACGTGCAGCCCCGGGACAGCCTCGCGCCTCGTGGTGATTGCATCTACTACGACCCGTACGGATACGACGAGGTGACGGTGGATGAGTATGGCTGCTGGCGCCCGTCCGAATGGGAGGTGCGAAGTGATGGCTCGCTCTACAATGTCTCCGCGGGAAGGTGCCTGACCACGGATTGGCAGTACGGTCTGGTCATGGCGGACTGCGACGGCGACTCCTCCCAGCTGTGGTACTGGTCCGGCACCCTCCGCAGCCCCGGCGGCCACTGCGTGGAGACCTACGACGCCCCCGAGGGGACCCGCCTGCGTCTCAACGCCTGTGACGACTCCGCGGCCCAGCAATGGAGCTACGTGGGCCTGGACTGAGCGAAGCGTCCGGATGACGACGGCGACGGGGTGTCCGCACCCCGTTGACCTGACCCTGCCCCGGTATGTGGAGATGTACGCCGGCCTGTCCTCGGGGATTGGAGACATCGTGTTCGACGTCGACGCCGGGTTGGGCCCAGGCAAGGTCATCACCCTGCTGCACCACCCAGACCTCGAGATGCACATGATCTACGAGGCGGTGTGCTCCGATCTTCAGAGGCAGCGGAAGCGGAGCGGGTGAGAGCCGCGACAGCTCTCACCCATGACCGCGAATGCGGCGGTGTTCGACCGCCCACTCGTCCTGCCTGCTACATCAGTTGACGGTCATGGTGGTCGAGGCCGAGCAGGAGAATCCCTCCCCCTGGACTTCCACCGTCACCGTGGCGGTTCCGGTGATGGCCCCGGCACTGGGTGCGGCGGCGATCTCGCTCGACCCGACGACACAGTTGCCCCCACTGAAGAAGCGCTTCTCGCGGACCGTCTTCTGCGCGAAGTTCGCGAGCGTGGACGGCCAGGAGATCGTCCAGGTCTCGATCCGGCCCACGCCGACACAGGGGTTGTAGTTCACCTGGAGATTGAACGTCTGGCCCCGCGAAACGCTGGCGGGGGCCACGAGGGTACAGGTGGGCGCCAGCAGGGCCTCCTTGCTCACGGGAGCCTGTGGGGAGGACACCACGCCCGTCTGGGAATCAGCATCTCCCTTCTCGGCGGCGAAGCTCGTGGTCAGTCCCGCGCTCAGGGTAATCCCCACCAATGCGATCTTGCTGATGCTCTTGTGCATACGGTTCCGTCTCCTTCAAGTTGGGTAAAGATCGATGTGCAGCCAGAAGCATTGGCATGCTGAGCAACCCAGAAATCTATGTCAAGCCCGTTCAATGACAAATCCAGGAAAACGCCTCCCGTTGCCACCCCTTGGGGCACACGCGTTGGTCGCTCGCAGAGCTAACGCAGTGACTTCCAGACGCGAACGGGGACGGCAGAGCCGATGTGTGCGGCCGTGGCGGCGCAGGTATCTACTGCGGTATCGGGCCCTGGTAACACATACGTATAGCTCCGAAGGCAATCACATTTCTGGGGGCCCAGTCGCATGTTTCAGGCCTTGGCCCTGCCCGGCGGGAGCGCCTCACCCCACGACGGTGAAGCTCCCCAGGTCCGTGGTCCGGCCATTGACGAGCGCCTCGACCCGGTGCGTGCCCGTGTAGTGCTTTCGCGTCGTCTTCGCGGCGAAGGAGATCGTCTTCTCGAGGGTGCAGGAGGCGCCGGGGAGGAGATCGACCTTGCCTCCCTTGAAGACCTTTGGACTGGCCGAGCCGTTCGCCTTGATGAAGTGCACGGCGAAGTCGACGATGGCCTGCTGCCGTGTCCGCGTGCGATTGATGACGGACAGGGTCATCCCAACGCTCTCGCCCAGCCGGACCCGCTCGGGCCGGAACGAGGCCGTCACCTCGAGCCCTCCGCCTCCGCGGAAACCGAGCACCGAGAGGGCACGCGCGTCTCCTCGCTTCACGGCGGAGCGGAGCGCGTGGCGGATGATCCACGACCGTTCCGGCGAGGCCCCCTCACTCCACCGTTCGCAGGTGTCCACCAGGACGTCCGGGTGGTCCTTGCCGATGTCGTTCAGGTTGTTGGCGACGGAGCGCCGGACGTAGAGCTCGGGATCGTCCTTGAGCAGCTCGAGCAGCTCGAGCACCGGGCGAGGATCCTCCTGGAACGCACGAAGGCGTGAAGCCCACGGCAGCCGGGGCCTCGTGCCCTCCGAGACGAGCCGCCGGACGTGGACGCTCGGATCCTTCGTCCATTGCCGGAGGCGCTCCCATGTCTCGCGTGGGTAGCGCTCGAGGAACGGGCGGATGGAAAACTCCGCGGTGAATCGTTTGGTGAGCTCGTACTGGGCGCGCATCGACGTTTCGAAGTGGCCGAGCCCATGCTCCGCTACGTACAGGGTGTGAGGCAGGTAGATGAACACCCCCATGCCCTGGAGCTCCTGGCGTTCGAACTCCGGCCCGAGCGAACGCAGGAGGATTCCGGCCGCGTGCTCGAAGTCACCCGGGAGCGCCCGGTGCATCGCCCGCATGATGTGGCGGGCCCGTCCCAGGAGCTCGTGAGCCTCGAGTCCGTCGGTGGCCTCGGCCAGGAAGCGTTGCCGCGGGAAGGACGGGTGGGCGCCATGCAGCATGGCGGCGATGCGCTCCACCACTTTCCGGTCGAAGAAGTTCTTGAGCTGTTCCGGCATGAGTCCCGCCCTGGCTCCCAAAGCTAACGCAGCGTGCGGAAGAACGCGCGCACGTCCTCGAGAAACAACTCCGGCGCCTCGGTGGCGGCGAAGTGACCGCCGCGAGGCATCTCCGTGTACCGCCGCAGATCGAACCGCGCCTCCAGCCAGCTCCGGGGCGCGGTGAGGATCTCCCGGGGAAACGCCGCCACCCCCGTGGGGACGCGTACAGGCGTGCTCAGGTCCACCTGCCGCAGGGCCATGGTCTCGAAGTACAGGTTGGCCGCGCTCGCGATGCTGTTGGGCGCCCAGTAGAACATCAGGTTCGTCAGCAGCCAGTCCTTGGAGAAGGCTCGCTCCACGTCCCCGCCACAATCGCTCCAGGTGCGGAACTTCTCGACGATCCACGCGGCGAGCCCCGCCGGCGAGTCGGCCTGCGCGATGGCGAGCGACATCGGCTTCGTCCCCTGCACGTGGCTATAGCCCGCCTCGGCCGCCTGCCAGGCCGCGGCCTTCTGTCCGAAGCTCCTGACCTCCTCGCTCTGCTCCGCACCCGGAGGAGGCGCGGCCAGGGGCATGTTGAGATGGATGCCCAGCAGGTGCTCGGCGTGCTTCACGCCGAGCGCCATGGTGACGATGCTGCCCCAATCACCGCCCTGCGCGCCGTAGCGGGAGTAGCCGAGCTCCTGGACCATCAGCCGATCGAAGGCCGCGGCGATACGCGCGGGATTCCACCCGGCCTCGCGAGGCTTGCCGCTGAATCCGTAACCGGGCAGCGCGGGGATGACGACGTCGAACGCGTCCGCCGGATTTCCGCCGTGCGCGGCCGGGTCCGTCAACGGGCCGATGAGGTGGTGGAATTCGTAGATGGACCCCGGCCAACCGTGGGTGAGCAGCAGGGGGATGGGGGCCGGTCCCCTTCCCCGGACATGCCAGAAATGGATGTCGACCCCGTCCACCTCGCAGAGGAACTGCGGATGGCGGTTCAGCTCGGCCTCGTGCTTGCGCCAGTCGTACTGGTGGCGCCAATACGCGCAGAGCTCGCGCACGTAGGAAACATCGGCACCGCGCTCCCAGCCGCCGGGGAGCGGCTCCGGAAAACGCGTTGCGTCCAGGCGACGGTGGAGATCAACGAGAACGGTCTCGGGGACGTCGATGCGGTAGGGACGAAGGGACATGTGCGGAGGCTAACGCCCTCCAGGCAGGCATGCATCGCGCTTGTTCATGGATCCGGGGGGTGTAGGGGAGCCCGGCGTGAGCCCCCTACGGATTTCACTGCTGCTCAGTGAATCTGGACGGCGAAGGTCTCCCAAGCGCCCACCGAGGCCTGGTTGGCGATGAGCGGGCCGTTCCCAGAATTACTGGCGGAGACATACAGCCCGTTGACCTGGGCCCGGAGGGCGATGTTCCCGTTGCCAGCGTCGACCTCGGTGAAGGACTCCCACGGGCCGACCGCGGTGCGGTTGGCGATGAGCGGGCTGCTCCCAGTATTCTCGGCGCAGACGTACATCTCGTTGATCTGGGCCCGGAGAGCGATGTTCCCGTTGCCAGCATCGACCACGGTGTATGTCTCCCATGGACCGGCCGCGGTGCGGTTGGCGATGAGCGGGCTGCTCCCAGCATCCTCGGCGCAGACGTACATCCCGTTGCCCACGGCCTGGAGGGAAACGCTCATACCGGGGATCAGCTTGCGGGGGCTCCCATCTGGCCAGCTGTTTCCCGTGACCGTGGCCACGAAACCGTTCGAGAAACTGAGGAACGGATACCTTCCGGGTTCCAGGCCGCTCACGGTATTGCCACGGATCGTCGCGGAGCCGGTGGGGGCTGGATAGAACGGTGGAGAAATGACGACCCCGTCCAGCCCCGGAGAAATGATCGTATTGTTCTCGAAGAGGATGTTGGAGCTCGTCGAGAAGCCAACCCCATTGTACAGCGAGTCGATCACGGTATTCCCACTGACCGTGACGTTCGCGACCGTGCCCACGTTCTGGCCGTCGCCGCCGTTGCCAATGTGCAGGGCCGGCTGCTGTTGGACGAAGCCATTTCCACCACTGCGCACGACGGTGTTACCCGTCACCGTTCCGGAGAGGAGATCCGACCCGTTCACGCCGAACTTCATCACGCCCAGGCCGACATACCTCGCCGTATCACTCATGTAGTTGTCTTTCACCAGGTGACCGCTGCCACCATAGATTCCGATTCCCTTCCCTCCCCAGGGAGCGATCGAGGTGTTGTTGAGCAGGGTGGCGTTGGACATCGGGGTGTAGTGCTGACTCCCGTTGTAGTCGACGGAGTTGATGGCGATCGCGTCATCGCCCGTACCTCGGACGAAGTTGTTCCTACCGGTCAGGTTGTTGCCGACGGTCCCGGTGAGGCTGACGTTGTTGAGATTGAACCCATCGGCCCAGATGCTCGTGAGGCGGCAATTCTGCACCGTTCCGCCGGTACCCGAGGCCCAGAACCCGGACATCGTATGTTGAGTCCAGATGCTGTCCGCCAGCCAGTTGGTGCCCGTCGTATCCATACCGCCGCCACAGCCGTCAACGACGGCCCTGCTGGGGGCGTTCGAATCGAGGGCGAAGTTCCGCACCGTGCAGGACGTGAGGTTGAAGATGGCTCCCAACGGGTTCGCGTTGGGAAGCGGCATGTTGCGGTAGATCGTGCTGTACCACATCCCCGCGCCCTGGATGGTGATTCCCGTCGCGTTGATCCCCCCTGTCGTCCTGACATAGAAGGTGCCCACGGGAATCCAGACGCTCTTTCCCTGGGACTGGGCGGCGTTGATGCAATTCTGGATGGCGGCCGAGTTGTCTACGCTGCTGTCGTTGGCCACGGCCCCGTAGCTGGTAATGGAGAGCGAGTTGGCCGGCTGGGTGAGCGGCGGGGGAGGCGCTTCCAGATCAACGACGTCGATGTAGTAGAACGATGCTGTATTCGCTGCGTCTTTCTGAAGGCGGATCGTGGCTCCCGGCGGGACGGCCGCACCCGTGATGAAGGTGTGCATGTCGTCGTAGAAGACGCGTGGAGCGCCGTCCGCGGGGTTCTGATTGTTGCCTTGATAGTTGTTGTTGCCTTCATAGAGCCAGGTCTGCTTCGAGCTCAGGGTGAGGGCCTGACGAAACACCCCATTGACGTACAGATTCAACGTGGCGGTGATCCCTCCTCCGTTCGGCGCGTCCGGAATGCTGGCGCGCACATTGATCGCGGTGATGTTCTTGCCCGTATCGTTCACCCACTGCACGTACTGGCCGGTTCCCGTGAGCCGGACATAGGCATGGCCCGATGCCTCCAGCTCAGGACTCGAGTACTGCGTCGTGGGCGGAGACGTCAGGGATGAAACGGAAGCACCACCCCCCACCGTTCCAGCCTCGGCCTCGTAGCTGATGAAGGGCGTGGTCGCTCCAACGGCGGCATGGGCCCTGTTCTCGACGCACAAGAAAGCGCTCAAGATCATCAGGACGCAATGAATCCGAGCAAATGCTCTTATTGATGTTCCGACTTCCATCCACCGGACCTTTCTGTAGTGACTTGCAGGTTATTCAGGAAGAAGTCTGCTCGCGCAAGTGAAAACCAGGGTGCGCAGGAAACCGGTGCTGAATGGATGATGAATCCATGATGAGCTCGTGATGAGGCCATTGCCTCATCTGGCCTAGCGTCTCCTCGTCCGCGGGTCGGCATCGTGGTCCACTTCATTCCCCGCGGAAGTCAAGAATCTGAGAACTCCCATGACAAAGGCATTCTCCGTCCTTCCGTGCGCCGCGGTTTCCATCCTCGTGCTCGCCTCTGCCTGCGAGGGGCGTGAAACATCACACGTCCCGCCGTCATCGGTGAGCGACGGAGGCTCGACCACCGACGCCGGAGAGGACTCTGGGACCGAATACGCGAACCTCCGCATCATGGCGGCCAACCTCACCAGCGGGGATGCCCAGTCCTACGACCCGGGCCACGGCATCCGGTTGATGCGAGGCGTGGCCCCGGACGTCGTGCTCCTCCAGGAGTTCAACTACGCGCTCAATGGAGAGGACGACATCCGCGCGATGGTGGATCGGGTTGGACCCAGCTATCACTACTACCGGGAGGAGGGAGCGCAGATCGCCAACGGCATCATCAGTCGCTGGCCCATCATCGAGTCGGGTGAGTGGGACGATCCCCAGACGAGCACCCGGGACTTCGCATGGGCACGCATCGACATCCCCGGCCCGCGCGACCTCTGGGCCGTGAGTGTGCACCTGCTCACCGCCAGCAGCAGCGTTCGTCAGGAGCAGGCCAACACGCTCATCGGGCGGATCCGCGCCACCGTGCCCGAGAGCGACTACCTCGTCATCGGCGGAGATCTCAACACGGACAGCCGAGGCGAGCCCTGCTTCTCCGTCCTCTCGCAGGTGGTCGTCACCAGCAGTCCCTACCCCGCGGACAAGAGCGGAAACACCAACACCAGCCACCCGAGGAGCAAGCCCTACGACCATGTCCTGGTGGATGGGGATCTCCGCAAGTATCAGAAGGCCACGGTCATCGGTTCCAATACCTTCGCGGGTGGGCTCGTCCTCGACAGCCGCGTCTACACCCCGCTGACGGACATCTCCCCGGTGGAGTCCGGGGACAGCGATGCCACCAACATGCAGCACATGGGCGTGGTGAAGGACTTCCGCGTCCCCCTCTTCTGAGCTCGGGACAAAGGTCCCGCGGCCCCTGCTAGTCCGCGTAGGCGCGCCTCGCCGCGGGACGTTCCATCTGACGTTTCGTGTACGCCCGCAGCCCGGGGAAGTCGTTGGCCAGGCCCACCAGCGAGATCCAGGAGAGCACCCCGGAGAGGAGCACGTCCGCCACGCAGAAGGCATCACCAACGACGTACTCGCGGCCCGTGAGCCGCTGTTCCAGCATGCGCAGCGCGGGCAGGAACTGCTGTTTCGCCCGCTCGGCCACCGCCGGCTGACGCTCGGCCTCGGGCAGGAAGCGCGTATGGGACGCGAAGGTCGAGAGAGGCGGCTCCAGCGTGCTCAGGGCGAACATCACCCATTGGTAGTACTCACCCCGCTCGTGAGAGCCGGGCGTCGGAGCCAGCTTCTTCTCCGGGTACTTGTCCGCCAGGTAGAGACAGATGGCCCCCGACTCCACCAGCACCCTGCCCTCATCCTCCAGCGCGGGCACCAGGCCCAACGGGTGGATCCGCTGGTACTCGGGCGACTTGTGCTCGCCCTTGCGCAGGTCCAGCCGATGCAGTTCGTATGGGGTGCCCAGTTCCTCGAGCACCCAACGGGGACGGTGACCCCGGGTGTGCTGGCTGTAGTAGAGCTTCATCGTGCGTTCTCCGTGCGGCGATCAGGCGCCGCATCTTGCCCTGACGCAGGGCAGTGCAAGTGCAAACGCCAAGGAATGTCATCAATTCGAGTCCCGCGACACCTTTTCAGCAACACCAAAGTCCGAATGCCGGGCATTCCCACGAAAGCGATAATTTGTTAAGGTTTGGGGAATAACCCTGACGGAGGACGCATGCGAGCAAGCATTTTCGGCGGTCTGTTGGCGACGGCGCTGATGGTGGTGGGCTGTGGCGCGCCCGTGGAACAGGAAGAGGCCGCCGATCTGTCCACGCTGGAGTCCCCCATTCCCGATTGCGCCAACAGCCCGGACTCCCTGTACACCTACTACAGCGACGCGACCTACACGACCCAGATCGGCATCCGGGGTTGCTCGTGTGGCTGGTGGTACAGTTCGGGCAGGACGTCGGCCTACAGCCTGTACACCCCAGAGTGCTAGCCATCCGCTACGGATGACTCCGCCGGGAAGCGCGCTCGACGGCGTCCAGCACCCGCTGGACCAGGGCGCGCACCGCATCCTGCTCCAGAGCGGGGCCCGGCTGGCCATTGCGCTTCGCGATCGCGGCCTCGATGAGCGAGGGGTCCGCGAGCCGCGCGCGGGCCCATGTGGCGCCGGCCACCTTGGTCCCCCACACGCATTCCTCCGCGTAGCGCCAGGCCCGGCATGCGTTGAGCACGTTGTTGGGGCTCACCGGCTCCTCCCTCGCGTGCCATGTGAGCGAGTCCCGCACCGCGTCCAGCACCCAGGCCCGTGGAGCAGCGGCCAGCAGCTCGCTCGCGGGCGGCCCCACCAGCGGCACCGCATGCCCTCGCGCGATGTCGAGATCGATGACGAACCAGTGCGCCGCCTCGTCCGCGGGATCGAAGCCGAGCCGGTAGTTCATGTGCGCTCCCGTGTTGAAGTTCATCTCGAACCTCGGGGACCGGGTGGGCGTGGCCACCGCGTCCTTCGGGTAGAGCACGAACTCCAATCCTCTCGCCGGACAGGCGAGCACCCGGTGGTCGAGGGCCTCCGCGATCGCCTGTTTGACGCGCACCTCCTGCCGGTGGGCGCAGATGGCGATGATGTCGATGTCGCTCCGCCCCGGCTCATAGCCCCCCAGGCTGCCCGAGCCGATGAGGTATGCGCCCAGCAGCTCGTCCCCGAGTAGCGCGCGGAGGCGGCTCGCGACCTCTCCCGCGTAGCGCGCGACCTCGGGAGCAACGTGCACCTCGGGCTCCTGCGTGTGGCTCATGTGTGCTCCCTCCGTCGTACCGGCTCATGACCGGCATGCGCCGTGTCTCCCGCGCGATGTAGGCTTCCCGTGCCTCACGACGCAACGGGAGCATGCCGTCTCGCGCGCAGGAACCATCTCCCAGGAGAAAGTCATGTCCGATACCTCGCTCGCCGCACCCCAGCTCGTCATCAACAGCCGCATGCTGTACTCGAGCTGGATTCCCGCCGACCCGAAGGCCGCCGCCGCGCTGCTGCCCCCAGGCCTCCAGCCCGCCGACAACCGCGCCCTCTACATGAACCAGTATGTCGTCGATTCCGCGGACCAGACGTCGAGCTTCGGCGCCTACTCGCTGACGTACATGGGACTGGACCTCGCGGGCCGCAAGGCGCCAGACGGCGTCACGCCCGCGCGCTTCTTCACCCACTACTTCAACTCCTCGGAGGTCGTGCGCAACTACGTGCGCGAGCGCGGCGTTCCCGCCTCCCCCGGCACCACCACCCTGGAGCTCGACAACGGTGAGCTCGTGGCCACCACTCGCGTGGAGGGTG
The DNA here is from genome assembly GCF_016887565.1 of Archangium violaceum. Taxonomy (NCBI): domain Bacteria; kingdom Pseudomonadati; phylum Myxococcota; class Myxococcia; order Myxococcales; family Archangiaceae; genus Archangium; species Archangium violaceum. The sequence goes on along the minus strand of NZ_CP069396.1, from coordinate 4,094,940 downwards.
TTCCCATCATCCGCACCGTGGCCCGGGTCGGCTCGACCATCTCCTCCGTGGCGCGCGGGCACCTCACCTACGTGACGCGCGTCCATGGCAAGCTCGTGGGCGGCAACTACCCCTACGTCGGTGAGCTCGCCTCGCCCTTCGAGCTGGTCTCCCTGGAGTTCCTCGCCAAGGACCATCCGACGTACGCGCTGCGGCCCGCCAGCCCCCTGCAGCGCGTGGAGGGCTGGTGCTGGTACTCGCCTCGCGACTCCTTTGTCTACCCGGGCGGCGAGTACGACTGGAAGCCGTAGCCGCACACGGCCCGCACGAGCGCCCCACCCAGGCGGCGCTCGCCGCGGGAGCCCGCTTCTTTTCTCGGCCTGTCAGAAACGAATTCAATGCGTGTCGGATCTCCTCACTCACTGAAAGAGTCTGAAGAGGGCACGAAACATTTTCTCGGGTTAATCTTTTGATTTTCTGCTTAAGCTCGTTTTCCTCTTCCTGATAAGGGTAGGCGTGCTGTACCTTCCGCGCCGTTTGGACATCGGGAGGACAGACATGCAATCGAGTCGCGAAGTGAGAGGGATTTCGAGTCGAAGGGCGGGGCTGGCGCTGACATTGAGCCTGGCCCTGGGGTGCTCCGGCGCCGAGGAGCTTCCGGTCTACGAGGGAGAGGTGCGCATGTTCTCCGTGGACCACGCGGATGGCACGCACCGCATGGGCTATGGCCTGCGGACCGCGGACGGCCGGAGCTTCGAGCTGTCGTTCGACGACGAGCACGCGCTCAACGTGGGAGACCAGGTGATCGTCCGGGGGCAGCCCGCCCCGGACGCGAGCACCAGCGAGCACCCGGGACAGGTGGGTGAGCGGCTCGTGGTCGAGTCCATCGAGGTGGTCGCTCCCGCGCCGGACCTCGCGACGTCGCGGGACGCCCTGGTCAGCGGCACGCCGCGGACCGTGCGCGTGGCCATCCTCCCCCTGGTCTTCCCGGGCACCACGGCGCGCATCGACGTCGCCACGGCCCGCCAGCGGCTGGACACCGTCAGCGCGTACTACAAGGAGCTCTCCTACGGCGCCTGGACGGTGCAGGGGGATGCGCTGGCGCCGCTGAGCATGCCCAAGCCGGCCAACTGCAACCTGGACACCATCAGCAACGCCGCGCGCGCGGCGGCGAGCTCCGCGGGGCTCAACCTGAGCGTCTACACGCACGTGGGCTTCGTCATCCCCAACAACCCGGGCTTCACCGACTGTGCCTGCGGCCTGGCGTGGGTGGGCCAGCCGCCGGCGGCGGGCAACTCGTTCGGCGACGGCAGCCTCTACACCTGCACGGACCCGAACGCCTTCGCGCATGAGATGGGCCACGGCTTTGGTCTGGGGCACGCGTCCACGGCCCGCTGTGGCACCGGGGTCGCGTACCGCTCGAGCCCCTACACGAGCTGCAGCCCGGACGAGTACGGCAACCGCTTCAACACCATGGGCGGCGGACTGGGGCACATGAACGCCTTCCAGAAGTCCGCCATGCTGTGGCTGGACAAGTGCAACAACGTGCGCGTCTCGCGCGATGCGACGTATGACCTGGTGCCCATCCAGAGCGCGTCCAACGGCATCCAGTCCCTGCAGATCCCCACGGGGGACACGGTGGACGGCCGGCCGCTCTACTTCTGGGTGGAGTACCGCAACCCCGCGCTCGCCTCGTTCAACGCGGGTCCGGACGGCGCCCCCGAGGTCAACTCGGGCGTGCACATCGACGTCGCGCAGGACTTCCGCTCGAACAGCGGCAACCGCAACCCGCTCCTGCTGGACCTGGCGCCCAACTACCCCAACACCCACCGCGATCCGCGCCTCACCGCGGGCCGCACCTTCCAGGATCCCAACGGCCGCGTGAGCATCTCCGTGCTCTCCCAGGCGAGCGACAAGGCCACCATCCGCGTCACGTTCCCCAGTGGCGGTACGGGCACCAACACGTGCAGTGATGGCACGCTCCCGGGTGGCGGCACGAACCCCGGGCCCCAGCCGGGCTCCGTGGTGCGCCTCGTCGCGCAGCACAGCGGCAAGTGCCTGGACGTGCCCAGCTCGAGCACCACGGACGGCACGCCCCTCCAGCAGTGGGGCTGCAATGGAACGAACGCCCAGGCCTTCCGCCTCCAGGCGGCGAGCGGTGGCGCCTTCAACCTGGTGAACGTCAACAGCGGCAAGTGCGTCGACGTCTCCAACTCCAACACCGCGGATGGCGCCACCATCCAGCAGTGGGGCTGCAATGGGACGAACGCCCAGGCCTTCACCCTGAACGCCAAGAGCGGCGGCTACTCCGTGGTGAACGTCAACAGCGGCAAGTGCGTCGACGTGCCGAACTCCTCGCTCAGCGACGGCACCAAGGTGCTGCAGTACACCTGCAACGGCGGCGGCAACCAGACCTGGTCCATCCAGTAGCCCAGGTGGGAACCTCCCGCGCGAGCGCCCGGCTCAGGCGGCGCTCGCCGCGGGAGGCTTCATGGTGGCCATCTCCGACACGCACTGCGGCTCGTCCGACCAGAAGCGCAGCCACTCGGCGCGCAGCGCGCGGGCATCCTGCCGTCCCAGCTCGATGAGGATGTCCGCGAAGCCACCATCGAAGAGCAGGTACGACGCCAGGTCCGCCTCGTGCGAGGCATCCCGGTCCACCAGCCGCAGGATGGCCTTGTGCGCCAGGCCCGAGCTGCGGCGGCGGAACTCGGGCGTGCGGACGTACTCGGCCGCCAGCGCGCCAATGTCCTTCGAGGGCCGCACCAGCAGCTCCCGCACGTAGCGCAGGGGCTGGCTGCGGTGGGGCTCCAGCACCGCGCCGAGCGTCTGCGCGAAGCCCGGCCCGTACGCCACCGTCCCCGCCTCGAGGATGGCGTTGAGCCGCCGCAGCCTCCCGAGATCCTGATCGGTGCGGTCCATCATCAGCGTGTTGAGCATCTTGCCCATCAGGAAGGGCGCCGTCGCGAAGGCCTGCTCGCGCTCCTGCTCCAGGCTCTCGCCCTCCAGCTTCCGGGCACGGAGCGCCTCGTGCCGCAGCGAGATGACGATCACCCGCTGCGCTCCCAGCCTCAGCGCGGGACTGAGCGGGACGTTGAGCCGCAGCCCTCCGTCCACGTGCAGCTCGCCCTGGATGCGCACCGCCGGGAAGACCACCGGAATGGCCGCCGAGGCCAGCGCATGGCTGGGGCTGATGCGCGTGGCTTGCGCTTGATAGGAGGGATCATTCCCCCAGGGAGGGATTCCGCCCCCGTGCCGCTGCACGAACACCGCGGCCCGCCCGCTGCCCACGTGCGTGGAGCTCACCGCGAGCGCATCCAGGTGGCCCTTGCGCAGGTTGCGGCCAATCCCCAGCCAGGGAATGCCCCGGCTCACGATCGCCCTCAGCCCGCGTGGATCCACCAGGCCGCCGTACTGAAGGTCGCGCGGATGGGGCGCCGGCTTGCCGAGCGCCTCGCGCAGGACGCGCAAGATGTCTCCCATCCCCACCCGGAGCACCTCCTCCACCTTCATCCCCGTCCAGTGGGCCCTCATCCCCTGCCCCTGCAGGCGCGGCCGATCGCTCGTCGCCGCGAGGTAGCAGGCGTGGATGGCTCCCACCGAGGTGCCCGCGAGGATGTCCAGCCTCAGCTCCCGGCCGAGCTCCGGCTCCAGCTCCTCGCGGAGATAGGAGAGCACCCCGGCTTCATACGCACCTCGTGCCGCACCACCGCCCAACACAAGACCCGTCTTCAGCCCGGACATCATGGCCATGACCTCTCCTGTTCAAGAGTCTACGGCGGATGGGATGTGACAGGGAAAGGGCTCCCCTCCGCGGCGGCGCACGGAGACCACGTCCGGATGCGTCAACCGAGCGGCACATCCGCCTGGACCGGCGAGCGGCGCGCGCCTCCAGGGAGTATGTTTCCGGGGCGCGTGTTCTCATGGGAGCAAGGCAACCGGACGAGCCTCTTGCCTCCAGTTCCTCGGGAGTCGAGCCATGTGGAAACAAGTGGGAGTCGTACTGGCCGTGTCGTGGATGGGTCTCGGATCCGAGCGGGCCGAGGCGCGCTTCGGCAAGCGCTCGGACTCGGAGTCCTCCCCGCCTTCACGCCCGACGACGAGCCGCCCCCATTCGAGCAGCGGTGTGGGAGAGCCTCGCCCCTCTCCCAATCCCAGCCCCGCCCCCCGTCCCGATTACTACCGCCCCAGGTACAGGTATTACGGCGGCTACCCCGGGTATTACGGCTTCTACGGCTACCCCTGGGGCCGCTACTACTACGACCCCGCCTGGGCCTGGCCCTACCTGGGCCCCACCTACCGCTACTACGACCCCTACTACGGCCTGACGTGGCGGCGTCCTCCCATGCCTCCGCCGAGAATGCAGACACGGAACGAGCCCGAGACGCCCACCCGGGTGGACTTCGCGGCGGACGCGGGCCTCGTCGCGCAGGGCACCTCCATGGGGCTGGGGCTGCAGGTGGATGGCGAGCAGCTCGGCTTCGGCGCCCGGCTGAACGTGTTCAGCCTGAAGCCAGACGATGGCTCGTTGGGCCGGGACTACATCTCCCTGCTGTCGCTCAAGCCGAGCCTGCTGCTGGTGTCGCGAGAGGCCGTGAGCCTGCGCCTGTTGGCCGGCATGGACGTCGCCTTCGCCCCGGATGCCATCTTCGTGGGGCCGGGCCTCGGCACGAGCGCGCTGGTGCGCGTGGTCGGTCCGCTCAAGCTGGAGGCGAGCGCCAGCTGGACGCCCCTCCCCTTCACCCAGCTCACCGGCGACGCGGGTGTGGCATTGCAGCTGGGCGTGGTGCGGTTGCGCGGGGGCTACCGCGCCACCTACCTGAACGACCAGGGCCGGGTGGACGGGAACGTCAACCGCGAGCTCTTCGCGGGCCCCTACGCGGGTCTCTCGCTGGTCCTCTAGCCTCCTTGTTGCTTGCCCCACCGGAAGCGGCGTGTGAATCAGGCGCGCATGTCATCCTTCCCCTGGTTCATCCGGTTGATGCGTCACCTCATGGAGAGCTCCAGCCTCCGTGAGAAACGGACGTTCGATGCCCAGGCGCGCGACGCCGCGAACGTGAACGCGGACACGCTGCGCGCCCTCCTCCACCACAACCGGGACACCGAGTTCGGCCGGCGGCATGGCTTCGCCTCGCTGCGCACCGTGGCGGACTTCCAGCGCGCCCTCCCGGTGAGCACCTACGAGCCCTTCCGCCCCTACATGGAGCGCATCGCGCGGGGCGAACGGAACGTGCTCACCGCGGACAAGGTGGAGTACCTGGGCGTCACCTCGGGCACCACCGGGCAGCGCAAGCTCCTCCCCGTCACCCGCCACCACATGAGCCACATGCAGCGGTCAAGAGTGATCGGCCAGGCCGTGGTGGCCGAGAAGGTGCCCGCCTCGCGCCAGGCCTCTCGCGGCATGCTGCTGATGAACGCCGTGCTCCGCGAGCGTTCCCAGGGAGGCCTGCCGACGGGCGCCCTCACCGCCATCAGCGTCCACGCCATGTCGCGACTCCTCCCCCTCGTGACGACCTCGCCCCGGGAGGCCTTCCTCCTGCGCGCCCACGCCGATGCGCTCTACCTGCACCTGCTCTTCGGCCTGAGACAGCGGGAGGTGGGCTCCCTCCAGGCTCCCTTCGCCTCGGGGCTGCTGGACATGGTGCACCTGCTGGAGCGGCGCGGAGCGGACCTGGTGGAGGACATCGGCCGCGGCGTGCTGCGCCCGGAGCTCGAGCTGGAACCGGCTCAGCGCCGCCAGCTCCAGGCCCGGCTCCGTCCCGACCCCGAGCGGGCTCGCGAGCTGACCCAGGTGCTCCAGCAAGGCCCGCACGGACTGGTGCGCCGCCTGTGGCCCCGGCTCTCCTACGTCTCCAGCATCGTCGGCGGTGGCTTCTCCCTCTACATCCGGCAGCTCGCCCCCTACCTGGAGGGGCTCCCCCTCTACCCCGCCTCCTACGTGAGCACCGAGGGGATCCTCGGGGTCTCGCTCGAGCTCGAGCGCCCCGTCTACTGCCTCATGTCGGGCGCGGCCTTCTTCGAGTTCATCCCCGAGCAGGAGCTGGACGCCGAGACACCGCGAACGCTCCTGCCCGAGCAGCTGGTGGAGGGGGAGTCCTACGAGCTGGTGCTGACGACGCGGGCCGGCCTGTACCGCTACCGCCTGGGAGACGTGGTGCGGATGGTGGGCCGCTACCATCAGGCGCCACTGCTGGAGTTCCTCTACCGGCGCGGCTCGCTGCTGAACCTGATGGGCGAGAAGACCTCGGAACAGGCCGCGAGCCAGGCGCTGCAGGAAGCGCTGGCCACGCAGGGGTTGCTGCCCGGCGACTACAGCGCCGTGGAGGAGACCGATGCCCTCCCCGGGCGCTATGCCTTCTTCGTCGAGCTCCAGGGAGCGGTGGGGCCCCAGGTGGACACGGCGCGGCTGAGCCAGGCGCTGGAGGCGGCCCTGTGCCGGACCAACCCCTTCTACGAGCTCATCCGCCGCTCCGAGCGGCTGGGGGCCGCCACCCTGCACCCCGTGACGCCAGGGACCTTCCAGGCCCTGCGCAACGTGCTCATCCAGCGCGGTGGCGCCCCCTCCCAGGTCAAGGTGCCCCGCGTGGTCCGGGACGCGGAGATGCGGGAGCTGCTGCGGACCCGCCGTCTCCAGGGCCCTCCCCCAGGCTGACAGCCCCGCCCGTCCACCGGTTGTGCCCGGGGCCACCCTTGGGATAGCAACCAACCATGGACAGCTCTCCGACCCAGGCTTCGCGCGAACGATACCCGCCGCAGATCAAGTACATCATCGGCAACGAAGCCTGTGAGCGCTTCAGCTTCTACGGGATGAGGAACATCCTCACGATCTTCCTCGTCCAGTACCTGCTGGTCCGCCACGTGCCCGACGACGCCACCCGGCAGATCGAGGCCAAGGCCGTCTTCCACGACTTCGTCTCGCTCGTCTACCTGTTCCCCCTGCTCGGCGGATGGCTGGCGGACCGGTTCCTCGGCAAGTACCGCACCGTCCTCTGGCTGTCGTTGCTCTACTGCGTGGGCCACCTGCTGCTGGCCGTCTTTGACGACAACCGCCAGGGCTTCTACGCCGGCCTCTTCCTCATCGCCCTGGGCTCCGGCGGCATCAAGCCGTGCGTCTCCGCCTTCGTGGGCGACCAGTTCACCGAGCAGAACAAGGGCCTGGTCAAGGGCGTCTTCGCGCTCTTCTACTGGATCATCAACTTCGGCTCGTTCTTCGCCTCGCTGTTCATCCCGCTCACCTTGAACAAGCTCGGGCCCTCGGTGGCATTCGGCATCCCGGGCGTGTTGATGTTCATCGCCACCGTCATCTTCTGGCTGGGCCGGCGCCACTACACCAACGTGCCCCCCACCGGCCGCAACCCCCACTCCTTCGTCCGGGTGGTGCGCGATGCCCTCTTCCCCCAGCAGAAGGTTGCTGGCGCGAAGTCCTGGTTGGACCATGCCGCCTCCGCCGGCCACCCCACCGAGGCCATCGAGGGCGCCCGCGCCGTGTTCCGCGTCATGGGCATCTTCGCCATGATTCCGGTCTTCTGGGCCCTCTTCGACCAGAAGGCCTCCACCTGGGTGCTCCAGGCCCGGACCATGGACCTGATGGTGGGCAGCATCGAGCTCGCCCCCTCGCAGCTCCAGGCGCTCAACCCGCTCATGGTCATGCTGCTCATCCCCCTCAACTCCTTCGTCCTCTTCCCCTTCCTCGAGCGGCGCGGCATCCAGATCACCCCCCTGCGCCGCATGGGCGCCGGCATGTTCATCACCTCCGGCGCCTACGTGCTCGTGGCCCTCATCCAGCTCACCCTCGACGGCGGGAACAAGATCTCCGTCCTCTGGCAGGCCGCCCCCTACCTCGTCCTCACCCTGGGCGAGGTGCTCGTTTCCGCCACCGGCCTCGAGTTCGCCTACAGCCAGGCTCCTCGCGAGATGAAGGGCACCCTCATGAGCCTGTGGAACATCACCGTGACCATCGGCAACCAGCTCGTCTCCCTGGTCGCCCGGCTCAACTTCTTCACGGGCATGGCCGCCACCCTCTTCTTCTACGCGGGCCTCGTCTTCGCCGCCGCCATCGTCTTCGCCCTCATCGCCTCGCGCTACCAGGTGCGTGACTACTTCATGCCCGGCACCGCCACCCCCGTCCCCGACCGCACCGTCCCCTCCTCCAACCCCGTGGGCGGCGAGCGCAAGGCGCTGTAGGTCGCGGCTCCCCTCATCGATACCTGCTCGTAAAAGAAAAGGGCCCCGCGCGATTCCGCACGGGGCCCTTCTCATTGGAACTCACTACCCTCACCCCGACCCTCTCCCGGAGGGAGAGGGAGGGGGGTTCCAGAGGGACGGGGTTCCAGGGGCAGCTAGGCCGCCTGGATGCCCGGCTTCGACTCCGCCCCCGTGGCCGGCTGCGCCACCGCGGGCCTGGCCTCGTCCGCACCGTGCATCATCCGCTTCAGCATCGGCGCGATCGCCAGCAGCACTCCACCCGCCGCCGCCGTGGCCACGGTGATGGCGAGGAACAGATCGAACTCGCCCATCTTCTCCGCGTAGCCGCCGATGAGGCCCGCCAGGTAGTTGGCCACCGCGTTCGCGACGAACCACACACCCATCAGCGCCGAGGCGTACTTCACCGGCGCCAGCTTCGTCACCATCGAGAGGCCCACCGGCGACAGGCACAGCTCGCCCGCCGTGTGGAAGAAGTAGGCCGCCACCACCCAGAACAGCGCCGCCTTGCCCGACGCATCGCTCTGCTTGGACGCCCCCAGCATGAACACGAAGCCGAACGACACCAGCAGCAGGCCCATCGCCATCTTCGCCGGAATCGAGGGGTCCTTGCTCCGCCGCCCCAGCCCCGTCCACAGCTCCGCGAAGATGGGACCCAGCAGGAGGATGAAGATGGGGTTCACGGCCTGGAACCAGGTGGTGGGCACCTCCCAGCCGAACACGCTCCGGTCCACCTTCGCGTCCGTGTAGAGGTTCATCAGGCCACCGGCCTGCTCGAAGGCCGCCCAGAAGAAGACGACGAAGAGCGCCAGCACGAAGATGACCACGATGCGGTCCTTCTCCTCGCGCGTCAGGGCCGCCGAGGACACCGCCGGCGCTCCCGTCTTGCTCTCCACCTTCTTGGGCGCCTTGCCCACGTCGCCCAGCAGGCGGTTGGCGAAGGCCAGGAAGATGACCACGCCGAGCCCCATGCCCACGCCCGCGGAGCCGAAGCCCCACGTCCAGCCGAACTTCTCACCCAGCGTGCCGCACACCGCCGAGGCCAGCAGCGCTCCCAGGTTGATGCCCATGTAGAAGATGGTGAAGGCACCGTCGCGGCGCGCGTCACCGGGCGCGTACAGCCCGCCCACCATGGTGGAGATGTTCGCCTTGAAGAAGCCGTTGCCCACCACCAGCAGGCCCAGGCCCGCGTAGAAGAGCGCCTCCACCGTGCCGGGCATCGCCAGCACGAACTGGCCCAGCATCATCAGGATGCCGCCGATGACCACCGACAGCCGCTGCCCCAGGTAGCGGTCCGCCAGGAAACCGCCCACCACCGGCGTCAGGTACACCAGGCCCGTGTAGATGCCGTAGATCTCCAGCGCCTTGGACTGGGACCAGCCGAAGCCGTGCTTGTCGGAGGCGCTCACCATGTACAGCACGAGCAGGGCGCGCATGCCGTAATAGCTCATGCGCTCCCACATCTCGGTGGTGAACAGCAGGTAGAGTCCCTTCGGGTGACCTCGGGTCTCGGTCGGGGCAGAGGCAGTGCTCTGGGCCATGCGCGGGTTTCCTCGCGGGTGGGGGGAGAGAAAAAAGGCTCCCGGTTGTAGCAGAACCCCACCTCACCTGTCAGAAGGGTCTGAGCGGCAACCGACCCTCCGTGCGCCGGTCCGGCTGGATGGGTTGCCGGCCCCCCCGTATCAGGGATGCAGCTTCTCGTGACGGGCGAGCATCTCGACGTAGAGCGCGATGCGTCTGGCCCGGGTCTCGGCCTTCTTCACGGTCTGGAGCCGGAACAGCACCGCGTAGCGGTTCGTCGCGTTCAGTGTGGCGAAGAACTCGGCCGCACGGGGGTTCGCGGCGAGGGCGGCCGCCAGGTCCTCGGGCACGCTGGCACGACTCGGTGAGTCATAGGCCGCGTCCCAGCGTCCGTCCCGCTTCGCGCGCTCGACCTCCGCCAGTCCCGCCGGCTTCATCTCGCCCGCCGCGATGAGCGCCAGCGCCTTCTCGCGGTTGATCTTGGACCAGATGCTCCGGGGGCCGCGCGGCGTGAACTTCTGGAGAAACGCCGTGTCGTCATGGCTCCTCCTCTGGCCGTCGATCCACCCCCACGCGAGCCCCACCTCGACCGCCTCCGCATAGGTCACCGACGCCACCCCGGACGCCTTCTTGGCGAGTTTCAGCCACACGCCGCGCGATGATGTGTGGTTCGACGCCAGCCAGACCGACCACTCGCCCCGCTTCGCGAAGGAGATGATTGGCGTCTCCTCCACGGGCGTCTTCTTCTTCGGCAACGGCGTCTTCTTCGCCTTCTTCGTCTCGGGTTTCTTCACCTGCGTCTCCCGGTGGCGGGTCCACGAAGTCCGGGGACCACCTACCCTCACCCCCCGCCCTCTCCCAGAGGGAGAGGGTGCATGCTCAACCCGAGCATGTCCATGGACTCGTCGGACACTCTAGGTGCGCCAGTGCGGCTGGGTCGGCTTGGCGTTGGAGAGCAGCGGCGGAAGGATTCGATCCGGGTTGGCCTCCAGCGGCAGCCGCACCTCCACTCGGGTCCCCTTGCCGTAGTCGCTGAAGATCCGGATGCGGCCACCCTGGCGCATGATGATGCGCTGGCAGAGCGCCAGCCCGAGGCCCGTCCCCTCTCCCGCGTCCCGCGTGGAGAAGAAGGGCTGGAAGAGCCGATCCATGTGCTCGGGCTTGATGCCCACGCCGTTGTCCACGATGGACACCACCGCGTCATTGCCATCGCGCACCGTGGACACCTTCACGATGCCGTCCGGCTTGATGGCACGCACCGCGTTGTCCAGCAGGTTCACCCAGACCTGGTTGAGCGAACCCGGATCTCCCCACACCGGCTCGGGGCACTGGTAGTCGCGCTCCACCTTCATGTCCGGCGGCAGCCGCCACGAGAGCGCCTGCACACTGGCGTCCAGCGAGGCGCCCAGGTCCACCGCCACCGCCTTGCTGCCGGTGCGCACGAAGGACAACAGGCCCTCGGCCAGGCCGCGGATGCGCTGACCGCACTCCTCGATGAGGTCCAACATGGCCACGGCCATGCCCGGGTCCAGGTTGCCGCTGGTCAGGCTCTCGCGCAGCGGCAGCAGCGCGTTCATCAGGCCGTTGAGCGGGTTGCGCACCTCGTGGGCGAAGCCCGAGGTGAGCAGGCCCGTGGCCGCCAGCCGCTCGTTCTCCGCCGCGCGCACCGCCGCGTCGCGCAGGCGCAGCTGCGCCTCGATGCGCGCCAGCATCTCCCTCGGCGAGAAGGGCTTGCCCAGGTAGTCGTTGGCCCCCATGGAGAGGCCCTCCACCTTGGCGTCCACCTCCTGGCGCGCGGTGAGCAGGATGATGGGCGTGTCCACCGTCTCCGGCGCGTCGCGCAGCGCCGTCAGCATCTGCATGCCGGACATGACGGGCATCATCACGTCCGAGACGATCAGATCCGGCCGCTCCTTCAGGGCCATCTTCAGGCCCTCGTCGCCGTTGGTGGCCTCCAGCAGGCGGTAGTAGGGCCGCAGCACGCTGCGCAGGAAGGCGCGGATCTCCGGCTCGTCCTCCACCACCAGGATGCGAGGCGCGTCCGGGCTGGCCTCGGAGTCCGGAGTGTCCGGCAGCGCATCCATCACGCTCGAGGACACCGGGGCCGCCGGGGCCAGCAGCGCCGTCAGGTCCGAGCGGCGCGTGGGCCGGACCGCCAGCTCGCCCTCCTTGCCCTCGCGCAGATCCTCACGCACGTGCGCGGCGCCCTTGGGCAGCCGCGCGTGGAAGGTGGAGCCCTTTCCCAGCTCGCTCGTCACCTCGATGCCACCCGCGTGCAGCTCCAGCGTCTCCTTCACCAGCGCCAGGCCGATGCCCGTGCCGCCGAAGCGCCGCGTGCCATTGGAGTCCGCCTGGGCGAAGCGGTCGAAGATGACCGGCATGTCCTGCGCGGAGATGCCCACGCCGGTGTCCCCCACCTCCACGTGCACCCAGGTGTCGTCCTCGTACAGGCGCACCGTCACCGCGCCCTGGTTGGTGAACTTGAGGGCGTTGGAGACGAGGTTCTGGAAGACGCTCTCCACGCGCGGCACGTCCACCAGCACGGCCGACACCGGAGCGCCCTCCAGCTTCAGCCCCACGCCCTTCTTCTCCGCCGCCACGTGGAAGGGCACCAGCAGCGAGGACAGGAAGCCGTGCATCTCCAACGGCTCGTAGCGCAGCCGCGCCTTGCCCGCCTCCATCTGCGCCAGGTCCAGCAGGTTGTTGATGAGCCGCAACAGCCGCGAGGCGCTGCGGTTCATCGTCTCCAGGTGCTGCAGGATGACGGGCGACAGCTCCCCCGGGCCCCGCTGCATCAGCGAGTCCAGCGTGAGGAGGATGAGCGTGAGCGGCGTGCGCAGCTCGTGGCTCACGTTGTCGAAGAACTCGCTCTTGAGCCGGTCCAGCTCCTTCTGCTTGGCGAGCGCCGTCTCCAGGCGGGCGTTGGCCTCGGTGAGCTCGCGCGTACGCGACGCGACCCGGTCCTCCAGGGCCACGTTGATGCGGAACATCTCGTCGTAGCGCTGCTGCAGCTCCTCGAGCGACCCCATCATGCCCTTGGCCTGCTCGTTGAGCGCCTCGTCCTTGCGCCGCATCTCGCGCCGCAGGTCCCACCAGTTGCCCAGCGACACCCCGGCCAGCCCCAGCGCCGTCACCGTGAAGCCCGCGGGGCCCAGCCCCAGCATGCTCGCCCCCACCCCGCCCACCACTCCCGCCAGCAGGCCCGTGTACCGGCCCCACGTCGGCAGCGGATCCATCCACCGCAGGTGGTAGCGGCACGCGTCCGCCCCCTGCACCTGGCACTGGCTCTCGTGCACCTCGGCCGGCGGCAATCCCCAGATGGTCGGGAACGAGGAGAACTGCCCCATCCGCAGCTCGCAGATGTTGCGGTTGCTCTCCGGGACGCGGCTCCGGTACAGCAGCTCCATCCGGCCCCGCTCCAGCCGCAGGATCTCGAAGCTGCCCACCCGGTTGTAGCTGGGCGTGAGATCGATCGTCTTGCGGTAGCACACCGGCACCGAGCCGAAGGCCCGGAGCATGTAGTAGGCGAACCCCAGCGCCTCCGGCGAGGCCAGGAAGAGCCCCGCCTTGCGCATGAAGTGCGAGTCCCCCGACTCCTTCACCAGCAGCTCGGCCAGCGACTCCAGGAAGCGCAGGGAGATGAAGTTCGTCGTCGTTCGCAGGTACTCGAGCGAGAGGCTGGGCCGGTGCCGGGCCCACACGTCCTCCAGCCGCGCCGCGCCGTAGGTATGTTCGAAGTAGAGCAGCAGCGAGGCGCACGTCGTGCGTACGCTCACGTCCGGCGCGTTGTCCGCGAGCGAGTTGTGCTCCTGCTCCACGTTGGCTGCCATCAAGGTCTTCGTCCCTCGGTCACCAGCCGGACCGCGAACTTCAGCGTGTCCGGCTCCATCAGCATCCGCAGGTAGTCGCGACAATGCCGCTGGTAGGCCTCACGGTTGGCGAAGGCCGGTGCCACCACCGGCTCGAGCGCCGCGAAGCGGATTTCCCAATCCTGAATCATGCGCGAGTCCGCCGCACCCGCGACCACATACTGTGGCAGCAGATGCACCCGCAGGTCCACCAAACCGGCCTGCCGCAGCTCCGTGAAGAGCTTGCGCCCGACATAGAAGTCGAAGCCCGTTTGACTCAGCGCGTCGATGAACGTCTTGCAGCTCTCCTGGAGAGCAGGCGGGAAGGGCCAGTTGCCCAGGCCGAAGCCGTCGATCTCCGAGAGCACCAGGCGCCCGCCCGGCCGCGTCACGCGGATCAGCTCCGCCAGCGCCGGGCGGCGATCCGGCAGGTACTCCAGCACGAACTGGCACCAGGTGAAGTCGAACGCCCCATCCGGCAGCTCAATGGTGCGCACGTCTCCCTTGAGGAAGCGCGTGTGGCTCCGCTGGGCGTTGAGCCGCGAGGCCTCCGCCAGCCGATCGGGGTTGATGTCGATCCCCGTCACGTGTCCCGTGGGCCCCACCAGGTCCGCGATCATCCCCGAGATGAAGCCCGGGCCGCATCCCGCGTCGAGCACACGATCTCCGGGCCGGAGCCCCGCGCGCAGCAGCTTCTGGAGGGCCTCGTCCGACTGCTCCTGGACGATCAGCCGCCGCGTCTCGTCCTCCGACTCCATGATGTACATCAGGGGTCCTCCACTCCGGCCATCACATCCACGTCCGATTCTCGCACGAACCGCTCGAAAACGGACTTCCACAGCTCACACCACCTGCGGATCAACGAACGGTGGAAGATCCACTCGGAGAAGCGACCGAGGTCCGTGAACCCGGCTTCCAGGAGCACCTCGACATCCTCCCCGTCGACGAAGCCGAGCGCGGATGGACGACCGCGCTCACGCGCATGCTCCACGCAGCGCTCGGTGAGCGACTGGACGGCCAGACGGGCCCGGGGGTGGGAGCGCTCGGGCACCACCAGCCAGAAGGCGTTGGTGGCCTCGATGAGGCTGAGCCCGGGAGTGCCCTCCTCCGCGAGCGCGAGGGCCAGCGGGCCATCCTCCCCATCGACGACGAACATGCGCCGGTGGCGATACAACCCGTGCTGGTGGAAACGCTCCCCGAGCGCGTCCAGTTCCAGGCGGTCCGCCTCCAGGTCCTCGCCCAGCACCCGCACCCACTCGCCGCGGGCGCGCAGGTGGTTCTCCAGCCAGACGCGGTCGGCGTGCGTGGACTCGCGCACCGGCAGCAACCCCGCGGGCCGCTGACGCTCGGTGGCCAGGGGCAGGCGCATGTAGTTGTAGTGCCGCAACAGGCTGAGCCCCGGGCTGTCCATGACGCGGGCCAACCAGCTGCCGAAGCGGTTGGGCCAGCGGTTGTCCCGGCGCCACGTGTAGCGGATGAACTCGATGTCCTCGAGCGCCTCGCCGAACTCGACGAGCGTGGTGCTCAGCTCGTAGGAGACCCACTGGTTGCGGTGGAAGCCGGGGAGCACGCACAGCTGCTGGAGCAGCCAGGTGCGCGAGTGGCTGCGCAGGCCCGCCAGGTGCCCGATGGCCCGTTGCCCCTCCCGGAAGACGATGGAACGGCCGAGCTCCCCGGGGATGTACAGCTTGCGATGGGCGTCCTCCAACAGCTCCACGTCCTTGCTCGAGTTGAAGGGGTAGTCCGGGTGGAAGCGGTAGCGGGCCGCCTCCATCAGGTCCCACAGCTCCTGGAAGGGTACGTGACCGCCATTGATGGCCGAGGGACAGCGCGCGGTGACGAAGGCATCGAGGATGCTGCGGCGCGCGTGCTCCGGGAGCCGGGAGAAGCGGACGCCGGCGCGGAAGGGGCGCAGCTGTCCATCCGGGCTGGGCGTGCGCAGCATCTGGATGGAGCGGATCTCCAGCTGGCACTCCGCCTCGGAGCCGTCTGGCAGCAGCAGCGAGGCATCGAACTGAAGGCCCGCCGGGAGGATCTCGCACGAGGCGTCGAAGGGGAAGGACAGGCCACCGGCGCTCAGGTCGAGCACCGCCCGGGTGGTGAGCTGCCCCGTCACCGGCGCCTTGAAGGAGAGCAGGAAGCGGTGATTGGGCCCGGGCTTGAAGCGCGGCAGGGTGCGCCAGTTGCGCAGCGTGAGGCTGCGCGGGATGCGCACCATCGTCTTGCCGTCCGGGGAGATGTCCAGCAGGCTCCCCACGCCGGAGTAGCTCTGTCCGCCCATCTCGAAGGACAGGTGCACCACGTCCCCCACCGTGCCCGGCAAGAGCGAGGTGCCCTGGCCGCGCAGGATGGCGATGTCGTCCACCACGTCGATGGAGGGGGACTCCAGGCGGATCTGGATGGAGTGGTTGTCCGCCATCTGCAGCCACAGGCCGATCTCCCGCCGCAGGGCCTTGCGCAGGGTGGAGACCACCTCGGAGGGCTCGGCCGTCGTCATCGAGGGGGCCTGGGGCGGCTGGTACATCGCCGTGCTCCAGGAGATGCCCAGCCGCAGGTGGGGCACCACGTCCAATTCCCGCACCGGCTGGGCCCGCTGCACGTGCGCCCACGCCGCCCGGAAGATGAGCTGCCCCTCGCGCTCGATGAACACGTCCTGCAACGCCGTGCCCGGGGGCACCGCCGTGATGGGAACCTCGATGGGCAGCTGCAACGTGGCCCCGAAGTTGCCCATCTCCAGGCACCGGGCCTGGTACGTCTGCCCGTGCAGCCCGAAGCGGACGGAGTACGGCGTGGAGAGCGTGACGCTGGCGCATCCGCGGTACTGCAGGAGGTGGGAGATGGTCCGACCCAGCTCCGGCCCCGCCAGCGTGTCGTCGAGGATGCTGAAGACGTGGCCCTCGGCGGCGCTCTGCATGAGCTCCTCCAGGCCCGCCGGATCCGTCTGCGAGCAGATGAAGACACGCACCGCGTCGGGCGCGGACCGGTCCACCTCCCGCAGGAAATGCCGGGCATCATCCGGAGGCGCGATGATCAACGCCGGAGCGACGTTCACCATCCGCAACGCCGCCTCCACCTTGGACTCCACCGCCACCACGCGGTGGGAGGGGAGCGCGGAGGCGAGCGCGGCCCTCCTGCCCGCGTTCGGGTGCACCACCAGGACGTCTCGCATCGGGACACTCATGGACCCCTCCTCAGCAGGCAGGCCGTTCACCCGAAGTCGGCACCGATCGCTCGCTCTTCTGGATACGGCCCATACGCCCGTACCGACCCTCGCCGCTCCACTCGTGACGCGAGACAGCCTTTGCCAACGTCCAGCATCCAGGACACCAGGGGGGAGGGGGGCTTCAACCGCGGCAGTACGGTCCTGGGAATATCTTAGCGGTTCCTGGCACGGGTGGCGTCAAGTGGCCGTTGGAACACCGACAGTGGCTCCAATGGACCGGGGTACCGCTCCCCTGCCTGGGTGCCCCGAGGGGCCTCGCCCCGAAGGAACCGGGGATTCGTCCTTGGCCCGCCTTCCAGCCCCCGGTTAAATGAACCGGGAAGGAGACGTGATGGGCGCCGAAGTGGACTACGAGCGGGAAATCCAGGAACTGAAGCGGAAACTCAACGCCGTCATCCTCGCTCACTACTACCAGGAGAGTGAGATCCAGGACGTGGCGGACTTCGTCGGCGACAGCCTGGCGCTCGCCCAGGCCGCGGCCAGGACGAAGGCGGACGTCATCGTCTTCTGCGGTGTCCACTTCATGGCGGAGACGGCGAAGATCCTCAACCCTACCCGCCAGGTGCTCCTGCCGGACCTGAAGGCGGGCTGTTCGCTGTCGGACCGCTGCCCACCCGGGGCCTTCCGGGCCTTCAAGGAGAAGCACCCGGACCACTTCGTGGTGAGCTACGTCAACAGCTCGGCCGCCGTGAAGGCGATGAGCGACGTCATCTGCACGTCCTCCAACGCCGTGAAGATCGTCAACCAGATCCCCAAGGACAGGCGCATCCTCTTCGCCCCCGACCAGCACCTGGGCCGCTACGTGGTGAAACAGACTGGCCGCGACATGGTGCTGTGGCCGGGCAGCTGCATCGTCCACGAAATCTTCAGCGAGAAGCGCCTGGTGCAGCTCAAGGTGCAGCACCCGGAGGCCGAAGTGGTCGCCCACCCCGAGTGCGAGGAGGCCGTGCTGCGGCACGCCGACTACATCGGCTCCACCAAGGGGCTGCTGGACTACGTGCTCAAGAGCCCCAAGCGGGAGTTCATCGTGGTGACCGAGGCCGGCATCCTCCACCAGATGCAGAAGGGCGCCCCGGACAAGCACTTCATCCCCGCCCCGCCGGACAACGGTTGCTCGTGCAACGAGTGCCCGTACATGCGACTCAACACGATGGAGAAGCTGTATCGGTGTATGAGGGACCGGACGCCGGAGCTGACGCTGCCGGAGGATTTGCAGTCCGCCGCGCTCGCGCCGCTGCAGCGGATGCTCGAATGGTCACAGTGAGTCATTGACGCGCCGCGCCGTCTGTCGCGAGAGCGGCAATTCCGCCGCAGCGCCGTATTCGTGTCTTGCACCGAAGACGGCGCGGTGCGATTTGGAGCCATCGTGGGTTTCCGATTTGTCGCAATCCCTGGCCACCGCGTGGTGGCCCATCCTCAAGCACTGCCCTCGGACGAGCGGCTCGAACCGGAGCTGCCGCCGATGCAGGAAGCGGTGGAGCGCGCCCTGGCGAGCGCCGAGTTCCGGGACGTGAAGGCCAAGGACCGGCTGCGCGCCCTGCTCCAGGGCGACCGGCCGCCCAACCTGGGCAGCCCCGGCTCCGGCTTCGGCCCCTGCGCCGTCTTCGCCCAGCCTCCCCAGGACCTGCCCGCGCTGCTGCGGCTGGCCGACGAGCTGGACTCGATGGCCAGGCGCGAGGCCGGTGAGCGCGCCCTCGTCTGGAAGTGCGGCGAGTGCAACGCGCGCTACGCCGTCCCCGTGGCCCTGGTTCGGCCCGTGTCCATCCGCTGCGAGCGCTGCGGCCATGGCGTGGAGCTCAACCCCAACCGCAGCCTGGGCGAGGAGTCCCTCATCGATCCCTTCCTCGGGGCGGTGAACGGCGCCCGCCATGAGCTGGCCAGCTTCTTCCGCGAGGCCATGGCCCGCGGCTGGCCCGTGCTCGTCGCCACCGAAGACACCAGCGCCTGAGGCACGGGCACCTGGCACGGTGACCGGTACCCTCACCCCGGCCCTCTCCCGAAGGGAGAGGGTGTTGCCTGGTGGGCGTTGCTTGGTGGTGGTGGATGTCAGGGCCCGGCGCTACCGTGGGACGGGTATGCAACGCGTCATCCTCCAGCTGCTGCGCTGCCCCCGCTGCCGTCGTAGTGGGCTGGCGCCGGAGCGGGATACTCCCGAGGTCGTCTTCGGCCCGCTGCTCTGCTCCGAGTGTCATGCCAGCTACCCGGTGACCGAGGGTGTGGCCGACCTGGTGCTGGAGGCGGTCTCGCCCGCCCTGGCGCAGCGCGGCATGGAGCAGCGGCTCATCGTCCGCTCCTATGAGCGCTACGTGCGCCCCGCCCTGCAGCGCGCCCTCGCGGCCCCTCCCCTGGACCGCGACAGCGAGTACCTGCTGTACCGCTCCCTGCTGGGGCAACCCGCGGCCCCCGTGCTGGACCTGGGCACCGGCACCGGACTCTTCGCCCGCCGTCTGGCGCGCGAGCCGGACATGCCCCCCGTGGTGGGCATGGACGTGTCCCGGGCCATGCTTGAGGAGGCCGTGGACCAGGGCCATGAGGCCGGTGTGCGCGTGGACTACCTGCGCGCCGAGGCTCCCTACCTGCCCTTCCAGGATGGCTCGCTGGGGGCGGTGCTGCTGGCCCACTCGCTGCACTTCATCTCGGACCTGGGCAAGCTGCTGCTGGAGGTGCACCGCGTGCTGCGCCCCGGCGGACACTTCGTGGCCAGCACCTGGATGCCTCCGGGCCGCGCCTCCACCTTCGTTCAGCGCCGGGCCGGCCTCCACCCTCGCGAGGAGGAGGACCTCAAGCACGCCCTCTCCGCCGCGGGCCTCACCGGCTTCGCCCGGCTGCGACTGCCTCCCCTGCTCGTGGTGAAGGCCGTCAGATGAAGACGCCGGCCGAGGCGTCCAGGCGGGCCTTCCGCACCTCGGGCGCACGGCCCTCTGCCTCCAGGGGCTGCACCACGTCGTGCCGCTTCTTGCACTTGGGGCACTCGCACGTGCCCTTCTTGCAGGTGCAGTCCGCCGCGCTGCCGCACTGACACTTCGCCGCGTGCAGCTCGCCCGCCTTGTCCGTCTTCGCCGGAGCCGCCTCCGTCGAGGTCGCCTTCTCCTGTTTGGCCGGCTCCACCGCCGCGGGCGGCGCGTCGGCCCTGGCGTGATGGCCCTCACAGGCCCCCGCCTCGCCCGCCACGAACAGCACGCCGCCCATCATCACCGTCGCCAGCGTCATTCCGATGTGCTTCATGCTCGACATACCTCCCGGGTCACCGTCCGGAGACCCGATATCCCCTCGGGCTATAGCCCAGCCCCTCCCCCCTGTCCAAACCGGGTGGACGTCGCTGTCCGCCCTCGCCCGGCAGGGTCATCCAGCGAGCAGGCGACCGTCGTGCTCGCGACGGCCGGAGGCGCCGCGTACAGTCCGCCCCACCCGTGTCCGCGCGAACCGATCGCCTCGTCTATGCCGCCGCCCTCGTGCTGGGGGCCCTGCCCCTCTGGGTGTCCTCTCACCTGCCCATGGTGGACCTGCCGCAGCACCTCCACCTCATCTCCGTCCTCCACCGGCTGGATGACCCCACCACCCTCTATCCCCGCCTCTTCGCCGCGCGGCACGAGCTGACGCCCTACCTGGGCTACTACTACCTCGTCAGTCTCCTCCAGTGGCTGCTTCCGCTGGACCTGGCCAACCGGCTCTTCCTCTCCGCCTACGTGGTGGGCCTGCCCCTGTCGCTCGCCTTCCTGCTGCGCGGCCTCGGACGGCCGACGTGGCCCTCGTTGCTGGCCCTGCCCCTGGCCTACGGCGACAGCTTCGGGTGGGGCTTCGTCAACTACCTCGCCGCGCTGCCCCTGGCCCTCCTGTGCTGCGGCCTCTTCGTCCGCGCCCTCACCGACACCGCGCGGCGCCGCGCCTGGGCCGCCGGGCTGGCCGTGTGCCTCGTCGCCGTCCTCCTCTTCCACGTGCAGGCCTTCGCCTTCCTCGGGCTCGCCCTGCCCTGGCTGCTCCTCACCACGCGCGTCCCCGAGGATGGTGGCGCGAAGGGACTCGCCGCGCGGCTGCGGCCCCGGCTCGCCGCGCTCGCGGGCGTGGTGCCCGGCGTGGGCCTCTTCCTCGCGTGGGTGGTGCTGCGCCTGGGCCAGCCCTCCCAGGTGGAGGCCGGCGCGCCCTGGCGGGCCTGGGGCCCCATGCTGTCCCCCCAGAACCTCTCCTGGAAGACCTTCGCGCAGAACCGCGCCGAGCTGCTCGAGGTGCTCGCCAACCTGCTCCGGGATGGTTCGGACCGCTGGCCCCTCTACGCCGTGGGCGCGGTGGCCGCGTGCGCGCTCGTGCTGGGCGTGGTGCGCGGGGAGCCCAGCGGCGAGGGGCTCGTGGCGCGCCTGCGCCTGCCGGGCCTCGTCGTCATCGCCCTGGGCCTCTTCTTCCTGCTCCCCTTCGACATCCGCGGCTACATCTACTACCTGAACACCCGTTATGCGCAGCTCGCCGCCGTGCTCGCCGTGGCGAGCCTCCCGCTGACCCACGTCTCGCTGCGTCGTCCGCTGCTGTGGGCCAGCGCCGCCTGCGCGCTGCCGCTGGCGCTCGTGCTGGGCCGGGGCTTCCGCGACTTCTCCCGCGAGGCCTCCGAGTGGGATGCGCTCGTGGAGGCCACCGCGCCCCGGCCCCGCGTCATGGGGCTCATCTTCGACACCACGTCGCGCGTGGTGCGCCACCCCGTCTTCCTCCACGGCGCCGCGGAGCTGGCCCGCGCTCGCGGCGGCAGCACCAACTTCAGCTTCGCCCTCACGCCCCACTCGCCCCTGCGCTACCGCGGTACGCCCCCTCCCACCTTCCCCTCCGAGTGGCGGCCCGATGCCTTCGACTACGCCGCGCAGGGGCCCGCGTACGACCACTTCCTCGTCCGGGGCGCCCACCCCTCGCGCATCTTCGGCGCCCGGCTCCAGCAGGAGCTGGCCATCGCCGCCCAGGCCGGGGACAGCTGGCTGGTGCGCCGCCGCTGAACGCTCGGGCCCGGCAAGTGTGGGCCAGTGGTCGCCCTCCGGCCCACGAGGCCCCCTTCGGCCTCACCGTGCCGCGCCGGGTGCATTACATGTCGACGCATGCCCACCAAGAGCCCCCAGGCCGATCCGCGCACCCTGCTGGAAGCGCTCCGCTCCGGCACGCCCCTCCCTGACTTCGCCCCCGACGTGGTGGAGCGCGCCCGGGGACTCGCCGCCGAGCCCGCCTCCGCGCCGCCCGCGGACGTCGAGGCCCTCCCCGAGCCGCTCGCGGCCGCCCTCCTCGAGGGCGCGGTGCTCGCCGGCAGCCCCACCCTCGCCGAGGCGCTCGCGGGCTCCAGTCACAAGTCGCTCGCCAAGGTGGCGAAGAAGGCGCTCTACCGGCTGCGCTCCCGGGGCGTGGAGGTCACCGAGCCGGCCCGTCCCACCGCCTCCGCTCCCGTGCGCTCGGGGGTGACGGGCCCGGAGCCCCTTCCCGCACTCCTCACCAGCATCGACGGCACCGGCGAGCGCGTCCTGGAGATACCCCGCCCCCTGCGCGGCGGCGGGCTGGAGGCCATCCAGTTGCTGTACTCGGACGAGCGCGGCGTGGAGCGCATCCAGGTGGTGGAGCTCAGCCGTGGCGAGTACCGCCGCGTGGTGAAGCAGGCCACGAGCCCCGGCCCCGATGCCGCCGTGGAGCTCCCCCTTGCCGAGGCGCTTGAGCGGCTGGCCACCGCCGTGGGGCTGAACCTGCGCACGCGCACCGCCTTCCCCGAGGGCCTCGACGCGGTGCTGCGCCACCTGGGCGTGCAGCCCCGGGACGTCCCGCTGGAGGTTCCCCCACCGGAGCCGGAGGACGAGCGGCTCGCGATGACCGAGGGCCACAAGCTCCATGACGAGCCGGAGATGCGCGGCTGGCTGCCCCCCGTGGCCGAGCTGGAGAAGCTGGCCTTCAAGGTGGACGAGCTGGAGGCGAGCCCCCTGGCGCTCACCCCGGCGCAGCGCAACGAGGAGATCATCCAGGCGGCCCATGCCCAGGCCCGCGCCTTCTTCGCGCCACCGGAGCCACGCCAGCTCTACGCCGGCCGCCTGTGGGAGATGGCCCTGCACTTCGAGCGGATCAGCAAGGAGCACCCGGCCCGGGTGGCTCGCGCCGAGGCCCGCCGGCTCGCGCGGGGCCCCACCGAACCGCCCTCGCGCTTCGCCGAGCGCCTCTACGAGAAGGCCCTGCTCGTCACCATGGCGGAGCGCGTCGCCCCTTCGACACGGGACAAGGTGGAGGCCCGGGCGCGGGCCCGGGCCGAACAGCAGGCCCAGGCCGCGGCGCCGGAGACCGCCGAGCGCCGCAGCCCCGGCGGCATCATCCTCCCCTGAGGGAGGCCCGGCTCACGCCGACACGCGCGCGCGCAGCAGCAGGTCCAGGTTCTCCATCTCCCAGGCCTGCGCGCGCGAGTAGTCGTGGAAGCGCCGCTCGTGCTCCAGGAACTCGGGCGGGTGGATGCAGCGCCGCCCGTCCTCGCCCCGGCGCGTGCGGTACACGTGGTGCAGCATCTCGTGGAAGACGATCCACTCCACGAAGTAGCGCGGCACCATGGGCTGATCCAACGCCGGGTGGATGCGGATGACGCGCGAGTCCGCCGAGTAGGAGCCCATCTTGATGCTCTTGCGCGGCCGCACGACGCGCGGCGCCGGCCCGTAGGTGATGGCGGCGTCGATGCGGCCCCGGAAGTAGCGCCCGTTGAGCCGCTCGAAGATGCGGCCCAGGTCGTGGTGCTGCCCCACCGGCTCCAGCCGCATGCGCTTGCGCATCTGCGCCGGAGACATGCGGCGGATGTACGCCTTGTTGCGCTCGATGAACTTGTCCAGCAGCACGCTGGCCTCCGCGTCGCCATTGCGCACGAAGTCCGCCAGCGCCTGGATGATCTCGTCCGGCGCCGCCAGGAACATGTGGTGCAGCCGCAGCCGCCACAACGCCCGGTGACGTTGGAACGTGAGCATCGTGTGCGTGTTGTCGTGGACCTCCACCGCCACCGGGGCGCGCAGCCGGGTGCGCAAGCGGCGCTCGAGCACGCGCCGCCACACCTTCAGCAACCGATTGGGCTCGGGTGCGATGGGCTGCTCGCGGGCGATACGCCCCGCCGGCGAGCTCCGCTTCTTCGCCAGGTTCTTCTTCTTCACACGGGCCATAGACGGGGGCCGATTCTAAGGACCCGTCTGACACGTGTAAACGCGATGAGGAAGGCGAATCCCCAGGAATTCCAACGGCTTATATCCACTCCCGCGTACCCTCGCCCACTTGTCCGCTGGAGGGGGAGCCCACCGTATATGTCCTCCTGCGGACCCCTACCGGCGGCTCTTGCGGCAGTCCTGCTTGTCCACCCGGAAGACCACCGGCCGGGTCGCGTTCGCGGGCACATCCAGCTCCCGGGACTTGAAGGTCCGCACGCCCGGGCAGCGGTACTCGACGGTGTGGGAGCCGGGAGTCAGGTTGAACACACCCGGTTTCACGCTCCGTCCGTCCAGCTTGAGCGCCGTGCGGGCAAGCACCTTGAATTCCACGCGAACCTCGGCCGGAGGCTCGGGAGGAGGGGGGGTCTGGGCCTGGGTCTCCTGCTCGGGGGCCGCACCACCCGCCGCCAGCGCCTGGACCTTCGGAAGCTCACCTTCCGGAGGAGCCCCCGCCGTCTCCCGCACAGTGGAGACCGTTGTCGCACCTGCCTCGATGTCGGTCCCGGTCGCACCCGGCGGGGTGGCGGCGGCGGTTCCCGTGCCCGACTCGGGAGTGGGAGACGGAGTGGCCGGGGCCGTGCCCGTGCCCGACTCGGGTCTGGCGGGCGCCCTGCCCTCCATGAGCTCGGGGGGCTTGCGCAGTCCGGGCTTGGGGGCCGGCGCGAGCAGGAACAGCCACGCGGCCACCGCGGCGGCGACGAGCAACAGCGCCAGGACGACGAACAGCAACAGGTTCGGACGGCGCGCCCCAGGGGACGAGGCGGGCTTCGTCTCCGTATAGGTGTTGCCGTAGCCGGTGGTGGACTCGTCGTCGTCGGCATCCCTCTTGGGGCGAACCAGGTCCGCGGTGGCGGACATCTCGGACGTGGAATCGACCTGGGAGTCCTCGTCGTCCCGGAACAGGGCCGCGGCGCGCACGGGCTGCCGCTCGTTCGTCGTGGCCGGCGTGACGGAGACGGACTCCGAGCCCTCGTCGTCCACGGGAGGCGGGGGCCGGCGGCGATCCAACGCGGCGACGGGGCCGGAGGTGACCGGCTTGCGCACGGGCGTGGGGCGCCGGATCGGCGTGGAGCCGGAAGAACGCGCGGGCCGATCCTGCAGGGTGGACTCGCCCGTGGGAGCGCGGGGCTGCGGGCGCTCCGCGACGGGCGCCACGCTGGAGGGCTGCGCGCGTCCGGGCACGGTGCGGATGGCGGTGGGCTCCTCGTCGTCCTCGTCGCCCAGGGGGGCCCGGGCGACGAGCATGTCGCGCGGGCGGGCCATCTCGGTGGGCGGCTCGGGCGCCTCGGCCGAGCCCGCGGAGGGCAGGTTCTCGGCGCTGCTGCGGCGCGTGGGGCGCGAGGTGAGGCCCCCACCCCCGCCAGCGGCCTGCGGCGCGGCGACGGGGACGTTCTTCGCGATGGGGACGTGGAGGACGGTGCGCTCCTCCTCCTCGCCCAGCAGCCGCGCGATGTAGGCCGCCACGTCGTCACTGCCCCGCATC
Source organism: Archangium violaceum (assembly GCF_016887565.1). NCBI lineage: Bacteria > Pseudomonadati > Myxococcota > Myxococcia > Myxococcales > Archangiaceae > Archangium > Archangium violaceum. The sequence continues at coordinate 4,069,503 of NZ_CP069396.1, read as the reverse complement.
GTGCCCGAGGCCAGCAGGGCCTCCAGGTCCGCCTGCACCTGCGAGCCGCGCTGGTAGCGCTGGCCCCGGTCCTTGGCCAGGCACTTCATCACGATGCGCGACAGCTCCTGCGGGTAGTCGTCGCGGATGAGGTGGGGCGGCGAGGGCGTCTCGAAGCGGATGCCGTAGAGGATGGCCTCCGTCGTCGGGCGGCTGAAGGGCGAGCGCCCGGTGGTGATTTCGTAGAGCATCGTCCCCAGCGCGAAGATGTCCGCGCGGTGGTCCAACCGCTCCTGCATCACCGCCTCGGGCGACAGGTAGAGGAACTTGCCCTTGATGACGCCCGGCTTGCTGCGCTCGGCGAGGGCCTCGGCCTTGGCGATGCCGAAGTCCACCAGCTTCACCGAGCCGTCATAGGCCACCATCACGTTCTGCGGGCTGACGTCGCGGTGGATGAGGCCGAGGGGCCGGCCATCCACGCCCTTGGAGTTGTGCGCGTAGTCGAGGCCCGCGGCCACCTGCGCGCAGATGCGCGAGGCCACCGCGTAGGGCACCGCGGCGGTGAACTTCGTCTCCTCCGCGAGGATGCGCCGCAGGTCCGCGCCCTCCACGTACTCCATCGCGATGAAGATGCTTTCGCCGATCTTCCCCAGCTCGAACACCTGGACGATGTTCGGGTGGTGCAGCTGCGCCGCGATGCGGGCCTCGTCCAGGAACATCTGGACGAACTCGGGCTCCTCCGTGAGGTACGGGAGGATGCGCTTGATGACCACCAGCTCGGAGCGGGGTGGCGCCTGCGCGAGGAAGAGCTCCGCCATCCCCCCCATCGCGAGCCGCTTGATGAGGACGTACTTGCCGAAGGGGGTGGCTATCTGGGGAGAGTTCTCGGAAATGGGAGCCCCCTGGGAATCGAGCGAAGAGAAAGCCTGGAGCTTCTTCCAGAGCTTACCCGCAATTACCACCTGGATGATGGGGTGGAAAAATGTGGGAGGCGGGACTGAACGCTTGCCCGGAACCGGACAGTCCCGCTGGGAAGGGGCTGGCTACCGGCCCGCGTCCCACACACCGGCGAGGTCCCTCTCACAGTCCTGGGGCAGGAGCACGTGGGTGAAGGCACTGCCGAGACCGCCGTCCGGCAGCTCCGTGCCGGGCACCCGGCCACCGGCCGGATCCTTGGGACACGTGGCGAGGTCCCCGGTCCCCCCGTCCTGGCAGGGAACATAGGTGTAGGTATCCCACACGCCGCGGATGCCGTGGGGGAAGACGACGACGCCTCCGTCGCCGCGCACGAGGGCCTGCCAGTCGCAGCGCCCCGGGCCACCGTCCGTGGGGCTGGGACCGGCGGTGTTCCGGCTGCTCACGAGGATGCCGCCGGAGACCTCGAAGCCGTCGAAGAGGGCGCCGTTCGAGAGGGCCGGGACGCGGGGGAAGGCCTGGGGCGAGGGATCCGTCATCACCAGGGGCCCGGGGACGTACACGCGCGTGCCCAGGAGCTCCGGGTTGGGACGGAGCCAGCCCCCATCGGCCGCGCCGAAGCCCGGGGGAGCGCGGTTGTCGGCGGGGACCGGCAGGGTGTCGATGAGGCGGATCTCCAGCCGGCCCAGGGAGTTGTCGAAGACGCGCGGGTTGGAGATGCGCGCGCGGTAGCCCACGAGCTGCTCGTCGCGGGCCCCGGCCTGCATCCACCCGGTGATGTCCACGTACTGCCCCACCTGGGGCACGAAGTTCGTGGGCAGGTCCGTGGGGGACTTCTCCACCCAGAGGCCCTGCGTGGGCCGGGCGGGGTCCACCACCCAGAACCGCACGGGAGTGCCCGCGTCGCTCCGCTGACCGTTACCCGAGGACTCCACGGTGTGGATGACCACGCCCTCGAGCTTGACCCGGACCCGTCCATCGAAGGGAGTCCTGCGGGCCTCGGCGATGGTCATCACCACGGTGGGCGAGGCGCCAGCGTCGGGCTGCATGCCGGCATCCTGCGGGGAGGTGCCGGCATCCGTCCTGGGGCCGCCATCCACGCTGCACACACCGGCACAGCCCGGCTCGTTGTCGGAGGGGTCCTCGTCGCCCGGCATGTACCAGCCGCCACATCCGGCGAGCATCGCCAGGGGGGTAACGACCAGGGCCGCCGCGCCGGGGAGCTTGCGCAGAGGAATCACGATGACGTCTCCTGTGGATTTTCCGGCGCCGTCCTCCTAGAGAAGTCGCGCGCCTCCGACCTCGGATGTCGGGTCTTATACCGGCGGGCCGAGGACCCCGGCAAGCAAGGGGGCAGACACCGTCGTGACACATTCGAGAGGGTGATGTCCCACGTGTTGGGTAGTGACCTCGCCCTCATCTCGTAGCATTGGGAGCACCACCGCCATGCCCATGCCAACGCACCCCTTCTTCCGCGGCCTCTCCCCCACCCTGCACATCTCCCACCGGGGAGGCTCGCTGCTCGCGCCGGAGAACACCCTGGCCGCCTTCCGCATGGCGGTGGAGCGCTACCACACCCGGATGCTGGAGACGGACGTCCACCTCACCCGAGACGGGGAGCTGGTGGTGGCCCATGACGCCACCCTGGAGCGGTGCACCAACGGACGGGGCGCCATCGCGGACCACACCCTGGCCGAGCTCCAGCGCCTGGACGCCGGCCACTGCTTCACCCGGGACGGGGGCCGCACCTACCCCTTCCGGGGCCAGGGCGTGCGCATCCCCTCCCTGCGCGAGGCGCTGCGGGCGTTCCCGGGCCTGCACTTCAACATCGAGGTGAAGCCGGACGTGCCGGGCATCGAGGACGCCTTCTTCCAGGTACTGCGCGAGGAGGGAGCCCTGGAGCGCGCGTGCGTGGGCAGCGAGCTGGACGAGGTGGGCGAGCGACTCGCGAGGGTGATGCCGGACGCGTGCCACTTCTACCCGCGCGATGCGCTGGCCGCCTTCGTGCTCGCGGTGCGGGCGGGCGAGCCGCCGCCGGAGGACCCGCGCTACACCGTGTTGGACATGCCCCTGTACTTTGGCGACATGCGACTGGTGGACGAGGCCCTCCTGCGCGCGGTGGACGCACACGGCAAGTGGCTCAATGTGTGGACGGTGGACGCGCCCGACGAGATGCGTCAGCTCGTCTCCGAGGGAGTCGGGGGCATCATGACCGACAGGCCGGATCTGCTGCGCCAGGTCTTGGACGAGCGGCAAAACCCGCGCTAAGCCCAAGGCCCGTATGCCCCGCACTCCTCCGCGCAAGCGTGCTCCGAAGGCCCCGGCGACTCCCGACGCCGCCGCACAGAACCTCGTCGTGCCCGAGCCGGCCCTGGCCTCCGAGCCCCCCGCTCCGCCCGCCCCCGAGGCCCCCGCGCGCAACACGGTGCGGCGCCCGCGCGCCCCGCGCTCCAAGCGCTTCGTGGCGCTGGCGGGCAACATCGGCGCGGGCAAGACGACGGCCGCGAAGATCATCAGCCAGACCTTCGGCTTCGAGCTCTTCGACGAGCCCGTCATCGACAACCGCTTCCTCAAGGACTACTACGCCAACATGGGGCGCTGGTCCTTCACGCTCCAGCTCGAGTTCCTCATCCGGCGCGTCGAGCACCACGAGCTCATCCACTCGGTGAAGAAGAGCTGCGTGCAGGACCGGACGCTGTACGAGGATCCGGAGATCTTCGCCAAGTACCTGCACGGCCTGGGGCACATGACGAACAAGGAGTTGGACCTGTACTTCGAGTACTTCCAACGCCTGACGCGCAACCTGGGGAGGCCGGACAAGGTCATCTACTTCGACGTGCCCAACCTGGACGTGCTGCTGGGGCGCATCCGGGAGCGGGGGCGCGAGGAAGAGAAGGGAATCGAGAAGGGCTTCCTGCGCGGGCTCAACGGCTACTACGCGACCTTCCCCATGGTGCTGCAGAACAAGTACGGAGTGGACTGCCTGGTGTTGGATGTGACCAACCAGGACATCCGCATCGGCCGGGGACGCGAGGAGTTCCTGGACCGGGTCTCCACCTTCCTCGCCTGAGGTTGCACGTGTCCGAGCTCGCCCCCAAGAGCCCCCGCGACTCCGAAGTGGTGATGACGCAGATGATCCTCCCCTCGGACGCCAATCCGGTGAACGCGGCGTTCGGCGGCAAGGTGATGGAGTGGATCGACGTGTGCGGCGCCATCGCCGCCCAGCGCCACTGCCGGCAGGTGGTGGTCACCGCGTCCATGGATGACCTGCACTTCCACGCGCCCATCAAGGTGGGCTGGAACGTGACGCTGCACGCGCGAGTGATCGCCACGTTCCGCACGTCGATGGAGGTGGGCGTGACGGTGACGGCGGAGAACCCGATGACCGGGGACAAGCACCTCACCACGAGCGCCCTGCTCACCTTCGTGGCGCTCACGGCGGACGGAAAGAAGGTGCCGGTGCCCCCGCTGAAGCTGGAGACGGAGCAGGAGCACGAGGCCTTCCGCGAGGCCGAGCAGCGGCGTCAGGATCGGCTCACGCGCAAGCAGACGAGCCTCGCCTGGCAGCGCGTCATCAAGCCCGGCGTCGCGGGCTGAGCCTCGAGGACAAAGAAAAGGGCGAGGGGCGCTCACGGGAGCGACTTCCCTCACCCCGACCCTCTCCCAAAGGGAGAGGGACCAACCTGGTTCCTCACCGTGAATGCCCCCTCTCCCACTGGGAGAGGGCTGGGGTGAGGGTCTACTCCGCTTCTCAGGTCGAGAACGACGTCCCGCAGCCGCAGGACGACTTCGCGTTCGGGTTGTTGAACTTGAAGCCCGCTCCCGTCACGCTCGACACGAAGTCGATCTCCGTCCCCATCAGGTACTTGTTGCTCAGCGCATCCGTCGCGATCTTCACGCCTTCCTGATCCCACGTCAGATCGCCCGGCTTCGCCTCGCGCACCATGTTCAGGTCGTAGCCCAGCCCACTGCACCCGGCCGGAACCACGCGGATCGAGAAGTAGTAGTCCTGGAAGCCCTGATCCTGGATGACCTTCTTCACCTGCGCCACGGCGGCCTCCGTGAGCCGCACCGGCGTCGCGGGCGTGCTCTGGGGAGCCGTGGAGGTGTTCGCTGCGGGGGTGGTGGTGGTGTCCATGTAGGTTGCTCTCCTTACAAGCGCCTTATAACGCCGGGCGCCCAAATTGCCATCCAGCCCTGGGGGCCCAGGTCGCCAGACCCGTCTCCAGGCTACAGCCATGATGTCCATGGGCCGACCCGAACGCCTGGAAAGCGGTGCTCATGCTACGGGCGAAGGACCCACCTCCATCAGGGAAATCCCTCCCGGCGCGGGTTATACGTGTGCCCCCATGTCCGCCACCTTCCGCGAGTTGCTGTCCGACGCGAAGAAGGAGATCCGCGAGGTCTCCATCGAGGACGTCAAGCGTCTGCTGGATGCGCGGGCCCCCCTGAAGCTCGTCGACGTGCGCGAAGCCGACGAGTACGCGGGCGGCCGGCTGCCTGGCGCCCTCCACATCCCTCGCGGCTTCCTGGAGCTGCGCATCGAGGACAAGGCCACCCGCGACGAGGAGCTCGTCCTCTACTGCGCTGGCGGCACCCGCTCGGCGCTCGCGGCTCGCACCCTGCAACACATGGGCTACACGCGCGTGGCCTCGCTCACCGGCGGCTACAACCGTTGGAGCGACGCCCACTACCCCGTGGAAAAGCCGGTGGTGCTCACCCCCGCCCAGAAGGAGCGCTACCGCCGCCACCTCATCCTCCCCGAGGTCGGTGAGGAGGGGCAGGCCCGGCTCCTCAAGTCCCGGGTACTCCTGCTCGGCGCGGGCGGACTGGGCTCGCCGGCCGCCCTCTACCTCGCCGCCGCGGGCGTGGGCACCCTGGGCATCGTCGACGCGGACGTGGTGGACCTCAGCAACCTCCAGCGCCAGGTGCTCCACACCCACGAGCGCGCCGGCCAACCCAAGGTGGAGAGCGCCCGCGCCACCCTTGAGGCCCTCAACCCCGACGTGAAGGTCGTGCCCTTCCACGAGCGGCTCACCTCGGACAACGTCCTGCGCATCCTCGAGGGCTTCGACCTGGTCCTCGACGGGGGGGACAACTTCCCCACCCGCTACCTCCTCAACGACGCGTGCGTCATCCAGGGCAAGCCCAACCTCCACGGCTCCATCTTCCGCTTCGAGGGCCAGGTCACCACCTTCGTCCCCGGCCAGGGCCCCTGCTACCGCTGCCTCTACCCCTCCCCGCCTCCTCCCGAGCTCGCCCCCTCGTGCGCCGAGGCCGGCGTGCTCGGCGTGCTCCCCGGCATCATCGGCCTCTTCCAGGCCAACGAGGCCCTCAAGCTCCTGCTCGGCGTGGGCGAGCCGCTCGTGGGACGTCTGCTCACCTTCGACGCGCTCGGCACCCGCTTCCAGGAGCTCAAGCTGCGGAGAGATCCGAAGTGCCCCGTGTGCGCTCCTGGCGCGAAGGTGGAGCTCATCGACTACGAGCGCTTCTGCGCCTCGTCCGCCTGAACGGAGTCCCCGTGCCCATCCCCGAGATAGACCCCCCCACGCTCGCCCACCAGCTCTCCGGCCCGCCCGAGGCGCGTCCCGTGCTGCTCGACGTGCGCTTCCCCGACGAGCACGCCTACGTGGCGCTCCCGGGCTCGGTGCTCATCCCCCTGCCGGAGCTGGACGAGCGCGCCGACGAGCTGGAGTCCTTCCGCGGCAGGCCCGTCGTCGTCTACTGCCACCACGGCGTGCGCAGCCTGGACGGCGCCGCGTACCTGCGCTCGCGCGGCCTGGACGCCGTGTCCCTGCGCGGGGGAATCGATCTCTACTCCCGCGCGGTGGACCCGAGCCTGCCTCGCTACTGACGCGCCCTACTGGATGTACGGCGCCAGATCCACCTGCTGGTCCACGGTGCTGCGGGCCTTCACCTCCACATCCACCAGCACCGGCTCCTTGAGCGAGGCGCTCTTGAACACCAGGTGGTGCGTGCCCTCCACCAACTCCAGCTTCAGCCCGGGCTGGTAGAGCGCCAGCTTCTGACCGTCGCGGAAGATTTCGACGCCGGAGACGCTGCGCGGCACCACCTTGGGACGGAAGAAGCCCGTCTGGAAGGTGCGCTCGATCGTCTTCGTCTCCTGGGGCTCACCGAAGGGCACCTCGATCTCCTCGTGGATGCCCTGCTCCTTGTTCTCCAGGATGAGCGTGTCCTGCACGTGCGCGCCACCCATGCGCTGCAGCGGGGTGAAGCCAAGCACGGTGATGGGCTCGGAGCTGCGACAGCGCGCGTTGTGCCGCACGGCCACCTGCACGCGCTGGTTGGTGACGACGTTGAGGTAGATGCCCTGCCCGTCCGTGGCCGTGCTGTTGAGCGTGTCCCAGATGGACTGGCGGAAGACGAAGGCCAGGCCCACCGCGGCCACCACCACGAAGACCCCGAGCAGGTTCGACAACGACGGCAGCGACCGGCCGACGCGCGCGGCGGGCCGGGGCTTCGTCGTGCCGACCGAGTCCTCGTCCTCGTCGTCCACCTCCTGCACGACGGAGGGCCGCCGGCGGGGCGTGGGCGCCTCGGGCATCTCCGCGCGGCTCTGGGTGCGCCGACGGGGCGCGGGCTCGGCGGCCTGTGGAGACGGGGCCATCACCGTGCGCCGCCTCGGAGGCTCCGGCGGCTCCGGGGGCGGCGGCAACATCGTGCGCTCCGGATCCTCGTCGTCCTCGATGACGGGCGGCGTGCGGACTCGCGGGTTGGCGACCGCGGACCCCGCGCGCGAGGGCCTGGGAGCGGGAACCTCCGCCTCCGCGGACTCCGCCCCCATGCGGGTGCCCGTGCGCCTCGGGGCGGGAACCTCGGTCTGGGTACCGCCCCGGCTCATCTCCACCCGGCTGGGGGCACGCGCCATGGACGTGTTGCCCGCCTGGGTGCGGCGCGGGGCCTCGCTGCTCGTCCGGCGGCGCGGAACCTCGGTGGCCGGAGGCGCTTCCCACTCCCCCACCTCCGGCACGTCCGTCATGGGCAGCGTCGCCGACTCCGTGCGCTTGTTCACCACCGCCGCGCGCGTCCCCGTCCGCCGGTTCTGCGGCATCTCTCCCGGGGGCGCCTCCCAGTTCATGTCACTGGCGGGGTTGGCGCTGGGGCGCGACTCGACGCGCGAGCTGCTCCGGGGCGGCGGGCGCGACTCCCTCGGCTCGGGAGGCGGCGGCTCCGGCGGCACGGGCATCGCCGACATCGACTCCTCGCTCCGAGGCTCCGGATTGCCGCTGCGCCGCTCCTCATCCAGCCGGTCCGCGAAGAGCGTCTCCATCAGCTCGGAGATCTGCACCGAGCCGGCCACCCACCGCTGGCTGACCAGCAGCTCCTCCAGCGCCATCTGGAACTGGCGCGCGTCCCGGTACCGGTCATCCGCCGCCTTGGCCAGCGCCGGCATCACCACGGAGTCCAGCTCCGCCGGCACGTCCGCGACCTCGGAGGGCGTGGAGATGTTGCACTCGAGCGCCGCCTGGAGCGTGGCCAGCTCCGTCTCGCGCTTGAGCGGGCGCACGCCCGTGAGCAACTCGTAGAGCACCAGGCCGATGGCGAAGATGTCCGCGCGGTGATCCAACGCCTTGCCCGCGGCCTGCTCCGGCGCCATGTAGGCGAACTTGCCCTTGATGGCGCCCGACTTCGTCAGCGACGCCTGATCCGCCGCCTTGGCGATGCCGAAGTCCACCAGCTTCACCGAGCCGTCGAAGCTGATGAGGATGTTCTGCGGCGAGATGTCGCGGTGCACCACCCGCAGGGGGCGGCCCGAGTCATCCGTGCGCGAGTGGGCGTAGTAGAGGCCCTCGCACGCAGCGGCCACGATGCGGATGGCCAGGGGCCGGGCGATCCACTGCCCGGCGTTGTAGGCCTTGCGCATCACCCGGCCCAGATCCTCGCCGTGGATGAACTCCATGGCGATGTAATAGGAGCCGTTGGCCTCGCCGAACTCGTACACCTGGGCGATGTTCGGGTGGTTGAACCGCGCGGCGATGAGCGCCTCGTTGCGGAACATCTCCACGAACTCCGCGTCCTCGGCCAGGTGCGGGAGGATGCGTTTCACCACCACGTTCTTGGCGAAACCCTCGATGCCCGTCTGGCGCGCGAGCCACACCTCGGCCATGCCGCCGGTGGCGAGCTTCTTGATGAGCTGATATTTCCCGAAAGATTGAGGGTTCATCCCGGGTTGCTCGCCGGGGGGAGCAAGCGCGAAGTGGAAGATGTCAGAGAGGTGCATCTTAGGCGACGGGCCGGGGTGAGGCAAAGGCGACCGGTGCAAATTCGCTGGTTCCCTCTGATGGCCGGCCTGCTGCTGGCGACCGCCGCCGCCGCGGACCCGGCCATTCCGAGGGACCCTACCGATCGGATCGACGTCAGTCCGGCCAACGAGCTGATGGAGCTCACCTGGTCCGACACCGAGGAGCGCCTCCAGGGCAGCATCCGCCCCGCGTACCCTCGGGAGGGCCAGCCCCTCCACGTCTCCCTCCATGTGGGCAGCTTCGAGGGCGACGCCTTCGAGGGCCCCCTCGTCCTCACCCTGCGTGAGGCGGGTGCCACCCACGGGCAGACCGTCACCGTGAAGCGGGGCGAGCGCGACTGGCAGGCCACCTTCACCCCCGACAGCTCCGGCCCGCACCTGCTCGATGTCGGCTTCCGGACGACCCGGCACAAGGTGATCCACGCCTCCTTCGAGGTGGGCGGCCCACCGGTGTCGCGGATGCTCGGCTGGGGAGTGCTCGGCCTGGGCATCCTGGTACTGCTCGGGTATACGGTACACAACATCCTGGGTGGAGAGCGGCCCGAGGAGCGAGCACCCGTCGCCTCGGCGGAGGAGCCCACCCCGCCCGGGCCAGCCCCGTCCACGCCGGCCGCCGACACTCCGCCGGCCGCCGAGACTCCGCCAACCGCCGAGGTTCCGATAGCGGCCATCCCCCCCGTCTCCGGGGCCGAGGCTCCGACCGCCACCGAACCGCCGATCACGAGCGCTTCTCCCGCCACCGGCTCGGAGACTCCGGCCGATCCCCCGGCCACGGCTGAAGAGAAGCCACCCTCGCTCCCGTAACTTCGACAGGCCCCCCACCGCCCAGCAGTGGAACTTCGCTTCCCTGTGACGGCGGAGCAACGCCCTGGTGTCGGTGGCTTTCGGACGCGGAGACGACACGACTGTCGGCCCGCGAACGCGCTGCTCCCAGGCACCCTGGTTGCAATCCCCTCGCGCGGGCCGCGGCGAGGAGGCGTTCATGGGCGAGGGGCATGGGGTTGGAAAGGGAAGGCGGGCAGTCCTCGCCTCGGTCCTCCTTTTGGGGATGCCGGTCTGGGCCGCGGAGCAGAAGCCGGCGGCGGCGGACGCGTCGAAGTCCGAGGCCAGCGTGGGAGAGGAGACGCTGCCGAGCGACGAGCAGAAGGCAGCGGGCACGGAGGAGAAGAAGGGCCTGCGGGTCCGCCCCTTCGGGCGCGTCTACGCCCGGGTGAGCGCGGACGAGCGCGACGCGTACGAGCGCTCGCTGTCCATTCCCTCGGCGCGCGTGGGGCTGGCCGCGTCGCTGTCCCACGTGGACGCGGAGGTGACCGCGGACCTGTCTTCCAAGACGCTGCTCAAGGACGCCTTCCTGCGCGTCTCCGACGGGAAGAAGCGGCTGCGGCTCTACGGCGGCCAGTTCAAGGCCCCCTTCCTCGCGCGCGAGCTCGAGTCCTCCTGGCAGCTCCCGTTGATGCGGCGCGGACTGGTGGCGGACTACCTGGAGGACGAGAACGACATCGGCGGCCGGCGGCTGGGGCTCATGGGAGAGGTGAGCCTCAAGCACCTCTGGAAGCTGAAGGTGTCCGGCGGCGTCTTCCAGGGCGCCAAGGACGAGGACACGGGCGTGCGCGCCAGCGAGGACGCCGCGCTCCGGGTGAGCGTGCGTCCCGTGAAGTTCCTCTCCGTGGGAGCCAGCACCTACCTCACGCAGGTCTTCCAGGGCACCCGCAACCACGCGGTGGCCGCGGACGCGACGCTGCACCTGGGCGGGCTGGAGGTGTCGGGCGAGTACGTCAACGGGCGGCTCGCCGTGGGGCCCTTCAGCGCGCAGCTCGGGCTGGCCAGCTACACGCTGCCGGTGGGCCTGGACGGATGGGCGGTGCAGCCGGTGGTCGGCGCCGAGTCGCTTCAGCTCCAGGGCCCGCTGAAGGCCCGCGGCCATGGCTTCGTCGGTGGCCTCAACGTCCTGTACTCGGAGCACTTCAAGGCGCAGCTCCAGGCCGAGCGCGCGCTGCGTCCCGGGGACGAGGCGCCAGGCTTCGAGTACTCGCTGCAGCTCGCCACCCGCTTCTAGGAACGGAGACGAACGACCATGCTCCAGTTCGCGGAAGGAGAAGTCACCCGGTTGCGCCGGGAGTTCAAGCTGGTGCTCGAGAGGGAGACGGCGGTGGCCCTGTGCGCGAGGCTCTCCGCCTCGCTGGGCGACTACCTGCCTCCCCCCACGCGCATCACCTCCGTCTACTTCGACAAGCCGGGCTACCCGCTGGCCGCGCGCGCCCTGAGCACCCCGAATGACTGCCTCAAGGTGCGCACCAAGGAGTACTCGCCGGACGTGGGGGCCTGCGGCGTGGAGCGCGTGGTGCTGGAGGTGAAGCGCGAGCGCAACGGCGTCACCCAGAAGCGCCGCGTCTGGGTGCCTCGCGCGCAGCTGGGCAGCGTGCTCCAGGGAGGCGTGCGGCTGCTGCCGCTCATCGCGGGGGGCAACCTCGTCCCGGCGCTGGCGGTGACGTACCGGAGGCACGTGTACCAGTGCTCGCAGGCGTGGCGGGTGACGGTGGACCGGGACATCGGCTTCCACCGGGTGACGCCGCAGTTGGCGTTCGGCGAGAGGACGCTGAGCGCGGAGCGGCTGGGCGAGCCACTCGCCCTGGACGGGCGCGTGGTGGTGGAAGTGAAGCACCTGGGGGAGGAGCTGCCCGAGTGGCTCGCGGCCCTCCACCCCGGGCGCAAGCCGTCGTACAGCAAGTTCGCAGAGGGAATGGCGAGGGTCCACGACTTCGTCGCGGACGGGATTCTGGGGGGCTGAGCAACCGTGTTCATCGACTTCGAAGGCATTGACGGCAGCGGCAAGACGACCCTGTCCAACCTCCTGGCGGCGCGGCTCCGGCGGCTCGGCTACCGGGTGGCGCACGCTCGCGAGGGTGGGGAGTTGCGCTCGCCCATCGCCCGGCGCATCCGCGATCTCACCCGCGACTCCAAGCTGCTGGAGATGTCGCCGCGCACCGAGTTCTTCCTGAACCTCGCCCGGGACTCGCAGCAGCTGGAGGAGGTCATCGCCCCCGCCCTGGCTCGTGGCGAGGTGTGCATCAGCGATCGCTACCTCTACTCGCAGCTGGCGCTCAGCGGCGGCGGGCGCGGGCTGCCCTGGGAGTCGCTCGCGCCGGCGTGCGAGCTGGCCTCGCAGGGACTGTGGCCGGACCTGGTCATCCTGGTGGACGTGGAGCCGGAGCTGGCCCGGCTGCGCAAGCGGCTGGGGAAGAACAAGGGCGAGCGGACCCCGGACTCGGACAGCCGCAAGGGACTGGCGGGGGCGGGCCTGACGGTGCGCCAGCGCGAGGCCTTCCTCGATCTGGCGCGGAGGGACCCCGCCCGCTGGCTCATCATCGAGAACAATGATCAGCCGCTGCACGTGCTGGAGCAGCGCCTGGTGGAGGCGGTGGTGGCGAGACTGGAGGGGCGGGAGCTGCCAGCGCAGCGGGTGACGCCCCCGAGCCCCACGCCGGTCCGGGTGCCGACGACGGTGGACGACGTGGAGGAGCACTTCTTCCGCGCGCTGGACGGGCTGGAGGTGCGCGAGCCCCAGCTGGCGGTGTGGCTGCTGGGCGGCATCCCCGGCTTCGCCGCGCACCAGCGGCGGCTGGGCTTCGTGGAGCGCTTCCCGGGACTCACGGTGCGCAGCCTCACGGGGCTGGACGACGAGCCGGCCCGGGCCTTGCGCGAGCTGCTGGCGGAGGTGGTGCCCCAGGACGTGGCCGTGAGCCTCGGTGCCAACCCGTCGCCCCGGGCCATGTCCCTGCGCGAGCGCCTCTACGTGCACGCGCCCGCGGAGGTGCTCTCCGGCCTCAAGCGCAACGACTCGCCCGAGGCCTGGGCGCTGCGCGAGCACGCCCTGCGTGAGGGGCGCATTGGAGAGGTGCTCTGCGGCCTGGCCGGAGTGGACGACGAGCCGGCCTGGGCGGCGCGCGAGCTGGGCGTGCGGCACGGACTGTACGCGGACGTGGCGCGCAGCCTCATCGGCCTCGGCTCACCCCGGGCGGACGCCCTGCGCGAGAGCCTGCTCGCCCAGGACAGGCTGGCGGTGCTGCGCAGCATCCAGGGCCTGGACACGCCCTTCGCGCGCGACCTGCGCCTGTCGCTGGAGGACAGGGCCCTGAAGCTGGTGCTGCGCTCGCTGACCGGGCTCACCACCGACGAGGCCTTCGCCCTGCGCGAGCGCGGCGCCCCGCTGACGAAGGAGGCCCTCGACTCGCTGGACGGGCTGGATGACCCCCGCGCGTGGCGGCTGCGCGAGGACTTCGTGAGCCGCTGGCCCGCCACGGTGGTGTCCTCGCTCGAGGGGTTGCCCCTGACGGAGCGCGCCGAGGCCCTCATCCTGCGCGCCCTGGAGCTCACCTCCGGCCGCCTGCCCGTGCTGCGCAACGCCTACCGCATCGTCGCCGCCGAGCACGCGGTCGTGCTCCCCTCGGAGCGCGCGGCCCTCCTCACGCCCGGGGACGACGCCCCGCGGCCCACGCTTTGAGCGGAAGGCACCCAGCCCATGGACTCGTTCTTCTCCGCGCTCGCCAACGATGTGTCGTCCGGGGTTTCCCTCCACGACGCGAGACTGATGGTGCCCCGCCTGCTGGCGGCGGTGGCCATCGGCCTGGTGCTCGCACTGCGGCCGTGGCGGCTGCTCACCGGCAAGCCCCTGCCCCGGGCGGACATGGTGCAGGCCCAGGTGCTGCTGTGCACCGCCGCGGCCGTCATCACCGCCGTCATCGGCAACAGCATGGCCAAGGCCTTCGGACTGGTGGGGCTCGGCGGCTTCGTGCGCTTCCGCTCCGGACTCAAGGACCCGCGCGACGCCGCCATCCTCTTCCTGGTGATCGGCCTGGGCATGGCCTGCGGACACGGCAGCCTGGGACTGGCCGGGGTGGGCACCGTCTTCGTCGGCGTGCTGCTGTTCGTGTTGGACTTCTTCGAGAAGAAGGAGTCCACCGCCACCAGGCAGCGGATGCTGGTGTCGGCGCAGGCGGATGACCTGGCGGGCGCGGAGGCGTGGCTGAGACAGAAGCTCGGCGAGCGCAACGTGCTGGTGCGCAGCTGCGCGCTGGACTTCGACGGGCGGCGCGTGGAGCTCGAGGTGGAAGAGAAGGAACCGGGAGTGCTCGCATCGGCGCTGGGCCGGTCCGCGGGCGGACCGATCCGGGGACTGAGGTGGTCGGAGATGCCGTCCCGGAAGGGCGGCTGGGAGGAGCGAGGATGAAGCGGTGGGGGTGGGCTGCACTGGTGGCGGTGACGTGTTGGACGGGATGCGGAGAAGGCGGGAGCCTGCCCAGGCAATCACAGGAGCAGCCGGCCACGACGAATCCGGATGGGACGGTGAACCTGCCGGGAGAGCCGGTGGACCCCGATGCACAGGAGCCATTCACGAGCCTCTGGCCGCTCACGCGGGGCTCCACGTGGACCTACCGCATCACGGACCCGAAGAAGGGCGTCTTCGAGAAACGGGTGGAGGTGCTGGGAGAGCAGGCGGTGCCAGAGACGTCCATGAAGGCCACCGCGGTGCGCAGCATCCAACCGCACCAGGAGGAACTGTCCTGGCAGATCATCGACGTGAACGGGCTGGTGGTGCGCCTGCGCGAGGAGGACCGCGAGGAGAACACGCTCCAGAAGGTGACGACCTGGAACCCCGCGACGGTGAAGTCGATCGCCCGGGAGCAGCCCGTGGGGTGGAGCTACACGTCGGACATCCGCGAGGTGGAGAAGCACTTCGACGATGGCGAGGTGAAGGACCAGGACAAGACGTACATCTGGAGCGTGGAGGCGGTGAACGAGACCGTCACCACGCCGGCAGGAACCTTCACCAACGCCATCCAGGTGAAGCGCAAGCGCGGCGACAAGCAGGGCGACGAGCGCACGTACTGGCTGGTGCCAGGAATCGGCAAGGTGAAGGAGACGGGCGAGCGGCTCGAGGAGCTCGTCTCTCATGATGTGAAGAAGCCCTGAGACGGTCACGCACTGGGATGGGGCTGCCTGGACCGACGCCCAGCCAGCCCCTCGTTCGCTCGCCGTGGGGTAGACAGGCAAGCGAAAGAAATCGGATGGATGTCACACGGTGGACGGTTGCACTCCGGTCCGAATGGTTCGGGCAGGAGGCAACATGCACCGACTGTATTCCCTCGCGCTCGGAGCAGTGACCGCGGCGCTCACATTGACCGCGAGCAGCGCCTGCGCCGACGGCCTCGCCCGGCAGCCCTACCTCCAACGGGTGGGCCCCGAGACCGCCACCGTGGCCTTCCGCCTGGATGCCCCGTGCGTCCCCACGGTCCTCTACGGCACCAACGGCTCCACCGACCAGACCGCCCAGTCGGCGGACACCGGCCGCAACCACGCCGTCGTCCTCGCCGGCCTGCAGCCCGGCACCGAGTACACCTACCTCGTGGATGCCTGCGGCGCGCGCACCAACCCCGTGCGCTTCTCCACCGCCCCCGTCCCCGGCACCCGCAACGTCCACTTCACCGCCGTGGGCGACTTCGGCATGAACAACGCCGACCAGCGCAGCGTGGCCACCGCCATGCTCGGCCGCAAGCCGGACCTCTTCGTGATGCTCGGCGACAACGCCTACAGCTCGGGCACCGAGACGGAAATCCAGAACAACCTCTTCGCCCCCATGGCGCCGCTGCTCTCCCAGGTGCCCTTCTTCGCCACCCCGGGCAACCACGAGTACGTCACCAACCAGGCCCAGCCCTACTTCGACAACCTCTACCTGCCCACCAGCCCCTCCGGTGGCGAGCGCTACTACTCCTTCGACTGGGGCCACATCCACTTCGTCTCCCTGGACTCCAACTGCGCCATCGGCCTGGCCTCCTCGGACCGCTGCTCGCTCGCCGCGCAGAAGAAGTGGGTGGAGCAGGACCTGGCCGCCAGCACCGCGCCCTGGAAGATCGTCTTCTTCCACCACCCGCCCTGGAGCAGCGGTGAACACGGCTCGCAGCTCCTGATGCGCCGGGAGTTCTCCCCCCTCTTCGAGAAGTACGGCGTGGACCTGGTCCTCAACGGGCACGACCACCACTACGAGCGCATGTACCCCATGCAGGGCAATGACGTGGCCGCGTCGAGCACCCAGAGCCCCACCTACCTCGTGGTGGGCAGCGGCGGCGCGTCCCTCCGCCGCTTCGACAACGGCAAGCCCTCCTGGACCGTGCTGCGCAATGACGCGGACCACGGCTACCTCGACGTGAAGGTGGAGGAAGGCACCCTCACCGCCCAGATGCTCACCCCCTCGGGCAAGGTGATCGACAGCTTCTCCCTCTCCAAGGACCTCCCTCCCCTCGAGCAGCGGCCCGACGGCACTCCCGATGCCGAGCAGCCCGCCGACCCGACTCCTGCCCCCCAGCCGGGCTCCTCCACCGATGGCACCGGCACCGGACTGCCGAGCACTCCTGGCACTCCGGACACTTCGTCCGAGGACGGCGACCTGGGAGAGCCACAGCCCGAGGTCGCCGGGTGCTCGGCGGGCCCGGTGATGGCGCTGCTCCCCGCGGGCGCGGTGCTGCTCGCCGGGGCCCTGCGCCGTCGCCGCCGCCGCTAGCCGGGAGACCGGGGGAGAAGGCACGGGCGCCCTGGAAACGCTCCGGGGCGCCTCCACCCTTGTCATTGAGCGCCCGGGATGCGATTCGCCTGACTGCCGAACGAGCAGGCCCGTCTCCCGGGCCCCCGGAGTCTCGAATGAAGAAGAACCCCCGCCCGCCCGCCCGGGCCTCCCAGCCCCGCCATGAGCCGCCCTCCTCCGAGGCGGCGCCACGCCCCAACCGCCCCGTGAGGGAGGACCTCGTCCTCCAGGCGAGCCTCGAGGCCTACGGCTTCGTCCGCCACGAGGGCCGTCTGGCCGACCGGGCCCTGGACTTCACCCTCCGTCACAAGCGCAACCTCTACTCCAACGAGCGCCGCGCCGTGGCCGAGCGGGTGTACGCCCTGCTCCGCCGTCAGCGCACGGTGGACTTCCTCCTCGAGCACGCCCACCGCGACTTCTCCCGCCTGGACAAGACGCGCCAGGACGTGTTGCGCCTGGCCGCCTCGCGCATCCTCCATGGCGAGGCCGTGGACGTGGTGGCGCGCACCTCCTCGCTGCCGGGCACCGACGCTGGCGCGCTGGCCGCCCTCCCCGAGGCCGCCCGGAAGCTGGAGTCCCTCCCCAGGGAGAAGCGCTTCCCCATCGCCGCCTCGCTGCCGGACTTCCTCGCCGAGCGCTTCCGCGAGGTCTTCGGCGCCGACGCCGAGCGCGCCGCCGAGGCGATGAACGAGCGCGCCCCCCTCACCGCCCGCGCCAATGGCTTCAAGGGAGACCGCGAGAAGCTCCGCGCGCAGCTGGAGCAGGAGGGCGTGCACGCCACCCCCACCCCGCTGTCGCCGCTCGGGCTCATCCTCGACACGCGCGCCAATGCCTTCACACTCGAGGCCTTCCGCGAGGGCTGGTTCGAGCTGCAGGACGAGGGCAGCCAGCTGCTCGGCATGCTGGTGGACGCGCCGCCCACGCGGGTGGTGGACGCGTGCGCGGGCGCGGGGGGCAAGACGCTGCAACTCGCCGTGCAGATGAAGAACCGGGGCGACCTGCACGCGCTGGACGTGGACGAGGGCCGCATCGACGAGCTGCGCAAGCGCGCGCGCCGGGCCGGTGTGCACAACGTGCGCACCCAGGTCATCCCCGCCGAGGGCCCCGAGGTGGACGAGGCCCTCGCCGCCCTCAAGGGCAAGGCGGACCGGGTGCTGGTGGATGCCCCGTGCAGTGGCACCGGAACCTTCCGCCGCAAGCCGGACGCGCGCTACCGCCTCACGCCCGAGATGATTCAGGACCACGTGGCGCGGCAGAAGCGGCTGCTGGAGCGCTTCTCCCAGCTGGTGAAGCCGGGCGGCCGGCTCATCTACGGCACGTGCAGCGTGCTGCGCGAGGAGAACGAGGCCGTGGTGGAGGACTTCCTCGCCAGGCACCCGGACTACTCGGTGCGTCCAGTGGCGGAGGAGCTCGGGCCGGAGCTGGGCGCGAAGGTGGGCCCGGGCCCCTTCCTGCGGCTCGCCCCCCACCTGCACGGCACGGATGGTTTCTTCGGGGCCATCCTCGTGCGCGCGAAGTAGCGTCTCCACCCGGGGCGGCCCGGTCCGCCCCGTGGGAGGATGTCTCCCCGTCCATTGGAGGGCAAGGAATGCCGGAAGCGGTCCACTATCGCGTCTCGATGCTCCGCCCGCACTCGCACCTCTTCGAGGTGGAGGCCACCTTCCCCGCCGGCCCGGACACGCTCGAGGCCCTGCTGCCGGTGTGGACGCCCGGCAGCTACCTGGTGCGCGAGTTCGCGCGACAGGTGCAGGACATGAGCGCCACGGGCCCGGGCGGTGAGCCCCTCCCGGTGCTGCGCGTGGACAAGCGCACCTGGCGCGTCCAGGCCGGGGGCCGCGCGGTGACGCTGCGCTACCGCGTCTACGCCAACGAGCTCACCGTGCGCACCAGCCACCTGGATGGCAGCCACGGCTACTTCAACGGCGCCACCCTCTTCCTCTACACCGAGGCCACGCGCGGCCTGGAGCACCTCGTCACCGTGGAGGCCCCCGAGGGGTGGAAACCCTTCGCCGCGCTGGAGCGCCGGGGCGAGGCCTTCGTCGCCCCGGACTACGACGAGCTGGTGGACAGCCCCTTCGAGGTGGGGCCGCACACGCCGCTCTCCTTCACCGCCGCGGGCGTGCCGCACGAGGTGGTGGTCTGGGGCGACACGATGCCCGACGCGGGCCGGCTGTGCTTCGACCTGCAGCGCATCTGCGAGGCGCAGGCGAGGCTGTTCGGCGGCCTGCCCATGCGGCGCTACCTCTTCCTCGTCTACCTGACGGACAAGGGCCGCGGAGGGCTGGAGCACAAGGCATCCACGGCGCTCCTCTTCCCGCGCGCGGGACTGCAGAACGCGCGGGGCTGGGAGGACTTCCTCACCCTTGCCGCGCACGAATACTTCCACCTGTGGAACATCAAGCGGGTGAAGCCGAAGGCGCTCGTCCCCTTCGACTACTCGCAGGAGAACTACACCTCGCTGCTCTGGGCCTTCGAGGGGGCCACGTCCTACTACGACAACCTCTTCGTGCTGCGCGCGGGGCTGATGGGCGCGAACCGCTACCTCACGCGCCTGGGAGAGACACTCTCCGCGCTGCACGCCACGCCGGGCCGCAAGGTGCAGACGCTCGCCGAGGCGTCGCTGGTGAGCTGGGTGAAGCACTACCGCCCGGACGAGCACTCGCCCAACAGCGCCATCTCCTACTACCTCAAGGGCGAGGTGGTGGCCGCGCTGCTGGACCTGGAGCTGCGCCGCGCCACGAGCGACGCGCGGGGCCTGGACGACCTGATGCGACTGCTCTGGGAGCGCTACGGGGACGAGTCCGGCGTACCCGAGGATGGGGTGGAGGCGGCGGCCTCGGAGCTGGCGGGGAAGGACCTGAGTGCCTTCTTCGACCGGGCGGTGCGCTCCACGGAGGAGCTGGACTACTCCATCTTCTCGCACGTGGGACTGGAGGTGCACTTCCGCCCGCGCGAGTCCCCCAGTGACAAGGGAGGCGTCCCGGTGCGGCCCAAGGGAGAGAGCAGGCAGAAGGGCTGGCTGGGCGTCACCACCAAGGGCAGCTCCACCGTCGCCACGGTGCTGGACGGCTCGCCCGCGCAGGAGGCGGGGCTGTACGTGGATGACGAGCTCGTGGCGCTCGACGGCTGGCGGGTGGACGCGGCGGGGCTGCTGTCCCGCTGTGACGAGAAGAACCCCGGAGAGACGGTGCTCATCACGGTGTTCCGCAGGGACAGGCTGCTGGAGGTGCCGGTGGTGCTCGGCCAGAAGCCCGCGGACGCGGCGTGGCTCGCGCGCGTGGACAAGCCCACCGACGCGCAGAAGGCGGCTTACCAGGCGTGGCTGGGCGCGCCCTGGGAGGAGCCGGGGTAAGCTCACGCCCCAGCCATGCCCAAGCCGCCGAACCGCCTCTCGCGCTGCGAACGCCACCCCGCCGCCACCGCGGGCTGGCGGTGTCTGGACTGTGAGACCGCGCTGTGTCCCGAGTGCGTGGAGGCGCGGCGGATGCAAACGGTGGATCTGCTCGTCTGCCGCGCGTGTGGCGGCCAGGCCCAGCCCCTGGTGGTCCACCGCTCCGAGCAGGCCTCATTCGCCCATCGGCTGGGCCAGGTGTGGCGCTACCCCTTCACTCCCCAAGGCCTGGCGCTGGTGGCGGGGCTCGGAGCGGTGCTCACCTTCTTTGGCTTCATGACGAACGTCTCGTTCGTCCTGGCGCGGTTGTTCCCCGCCATGCTCGCCGCCGGTGCCTTCTGGAGCACCCTCTTCGCCATCGTCCGCTCCAGCGCGCGCGGAGAGACCGACGTGCCCCTCCCCGACTTCAGCGACTTCTTCCAGGACTGGTTCATCCCGGTCCTGCGGGGCGTGCTGGCCACCAGCCCGGTGTGGCTCACCCTCCTCCTCTACCTCGTCTTCGCTGGAGGATGGGACGTGCTCCAGTACATGGAGCGCCTGCTGAACGATCCCATGTTCTACACGACCGGCCGGCTCCACTCCGTGCCCGGGGAGACGCTCCTGAAGGATCCCCTCGCCTGGCTGCTGGGACTCGCCGGCCTCGCCTACCTCCCGATGGCCCTCATGCTGGCGGCGGCGGGCATCGACCTGGTGGAGCTGTTCAACCCGGTGAAGGCCGTGCGCGCCATGCGGCGCCTCGGGCGGGACTACGCGGTGGCCCTCGGCGCCCTGCTCACCCTGGGCCTCGTGTTCCTCGTCGTCCGCCTCTTCACCTCCGGCCTGCGCGCGGCGAACATCCTCGTCCTGTCGAGCTGGCTCTCCGCGAGCCTCGAGTGTCTCGTGGCCTTCGTCATGGCGCGCGTGCTCGGGCTGCTCCTCTACACGCGCGGGGATTCCCTCGGGTATGGCGACCCGCGCGACTACCTCACTCCCTTGCTGGACGCGGCGCCGAGCACCTCGCTGCGCGTCCAGGGCGCCCCGCCCCCGGTGGAACAGGTCGTACCCGAGGCCCGGCTCCAGGAGCTCTCCAGGGCGGTCCAGGCCCGCGACGTCCTCGAGGCGCTCTCGCTCTACGCCGCGCTGAGCCTCCCCAAGACGGCCATCGCCCCGGAGCTGCACCTCTTCGTCGGACAGGCGGCGGCGACCTACGAGGACTACCCCCTGGCCGTGCGCGCGCTGGAGTCCGCGGCGGACGTGGCCCCGGATGACCCCATCGCCCCGCGCGCCCTCGTCCTGCTGGCCCGCGTCCTCGGCGAGCGCATGCGGGAGCCGACGCGCGCCCGGGACGTCTACCAGTACATCGTCGACCGGTACCCGGATACGGACGCCTCCCGCTTCGCCCAGGCCCGCCTTCCGCCCACCACCTGACACCCGGCATTGCCTCCACGAAGAAGCGTGCGCAATCCCTCCGCATGCTCCAGGCACGAAATCTGCTGCTCCTCCTGGGCCTCGCGCCCCTCGTCTCCTGTGATGGAGGCGTGCGGGTCAACCGCCAGGGAGACCCCTGCACCGAGAACCTCGTCACGCTGCGCGTGGAGGTGGTGGACGCACAGGGCACCACCATACGGGACGCCACCGTCACGGCCACCAACGTAGACACCGGTCGCACCATCACCAGCACCACCGGGGAGCGGGGCGTCACCACGGCGGTGAACGAGGACATCGGCTCGGGCTCCGTGCGGCTGGTGGCCACCGCCGGCTCCAAGGTGAGCGCCCCGGCCGAAGTGGCCTGGACGTGCGACGACTGCCACTGCCACCCCGAGCCCTCCACGGTGCGGCTCCAGCTCCACCCTTGAGCCCCTTCGGTCGGCTGCTTCCTCAATCGGTGTTTGTCCCTCGCGCCCCGACTCGCTAGGTTGAGGGCGCCATGCCGAGTGTGGAAGACCTCCTCCAGCACTCCCTCGCGGAGTTGACCGAGCGCTTCGTCACCCAGGAGCACTCCGTCCCATCGGGCCTCTTGGAGGCGCTGGAGGCGGATGCGCGCCAGGGAGCGAAGGCCCTCGCCCGTCGTATCCGCTCCCGCCAGGGGAAGAACCGCGCCGAGGGCCAGCGCCTGCGCCACCTGCTGCGCTTCGAGAGCGAGCTGTGGGAGCAGGGCCACACGCACATCGCCGGGGTGGACGAGGCAGGCAGGGGGCCGCTCGCCGGACCGGTGGTGGCCGCGGCCGCCATCCTTCCCAAGGGCTGGCGGCTGGAGGGGCTGGACGACTCGAAGAAGATCGCCGACGAGACGCGCCGCGAGGAGCTGGCCGAGGCCATCAAGCGCGGCGCGGTGGCCTGGGCGGTGGGCCAGGCGGATGCGGAGGAGATCGACCGGCTCAACATCCGCCGGGCGAGCCTGCTGGCCATGCACCGCGCGGTGGAGGCGCTGGGCATCCGGCCGGATTACGTGCTGCTGGACGCCTTCACGATTCCCGAGTGCACCCTGCCCCAGCGCGGCATCATCAAGGGAGACGCGCTCTCGCTGAGCATCGCCGCGGCATCGGTGCTGGCGAAGACGACGAGGGACAGGTTGATGCGGGAGTTGGACGCGAGATACCCGGGCTACGGCCTCGCCGAGCACAAGGGCTACCCCACGGCCTCGCATGTGCAGGCCATCCGGGACAGGGGGGTACTGCCCATCCATCGCCGCAGCTTCGCGCCGGTACGAGAAGCACTCGGAGGCACGCCGGTCCAGACCGGGCCTACCCAGGGCGAGCTCTTCACGGAGAACGGGCCCAGGTGAGCGCGGACAAGGACATCGACGGGTGGTTGGGCGAGCGGGGCATCACCTCACCGGACTCGCGAGCCCGCGCCCGGGCCGTGCTGGAGGAGGCGAACCTCACCAGCCCTCGCAAGGTGCGCATCAGTGAAACCAAGCTGCCGCGGGCCGAGCAGCTCCTGGCCGAGCGCTTCTACCGGGTGTGCACGGCTCCGGCCTGCCAGCAGGTGGCCTGGTCGAGCGGGCGGGAGCCGCTGCCGGTGGAGCCCCGCAGCCATTGCGAGCACTGCGGAGGCTCGAACAACCGGCGCGCCGAGGTGGCCTTCCTGGAAGCGTGCGAGCGCCACGGGGTGCGCCGGGTGGTGGTGGTGGGCGGCTCGCCATCGGTGCGCGAGGAGTTGGAGAACAAGCTCGGAACCCGGATCGAGCTGCGCATGGTGGACGGCACCGAGCGGCGCACGGCCGGCAAGGCCCAGAGTGACCTGGAGTGGGGAGACCTGGTGCTCGTCTGGGGCGCCACGGAGCTGCACCACAAGGTGAGCACCCATTACACGACGCCGGGTACGCCCCACCGCCACAAGGTGGTGCACGTGGCCCGGCGGGGCGTGGCCGCGCTGCTCGAGGCGGGCATCACCCACCTGGAGCGCTGAGAGCCCCGGGGACTCCTGTCCCGTCAGGGTTTGGCCTCGAGGACCAGCGTCGCCTGGGTCTTGCCCTTGAAGTAGTTCTCCCCGGTGCCGAAGAACGACACGGAACCTCCCGAGAAGGTGAATCCGGACTGCTGGCATTTGAAGTCGAGATTGGCATCCCTCATCAGGAAGCTGCTCGTCAGCACCTTGCCACTGCTGTCCGGCTGGAAGGTCTGGACGTCTGTCTTGTCCAGAGAGGGGCCACTGCTCTGGGCCACGCCGCCTGAGACACAGGTCCACTGGGAGCTGCTGCCCAGCGAGAGCATGCTGACACCTTCCGGGTCCTCGACCTTCAGGGTGACCCGGAAGAGGTCTCCTCTCTTGGCCGTGACCTTCGCGTTGCCGGTGAAGTCCTGGCTCTCATTCGTGCCGTGGTTGAAGACATTCCACTTCACGACCGGAGGCGTCGAATCGGAGGAGGGCTTCGTGACTCTCGGCGGGCACCCCGTCATGACGAAGGATGACGCCAGCAGTCCCAACACCAAGCGCGTGTGTCCCGAGCACTTCCGCGAGAAGCTCATGCGTGCACCTCCATCCACCGGAAGGCTCGCAACGTAGGCGATGGGCTCCGCGCCAGGAATGGTACGTTCGCCAGACCGCTCTGTCGTGCACGGGACCTTCCGCGGCCCACCTCAGGAAGCCGGGGCGCAGGAGTACGAGTTCTGGACGGCTTGATACCGGACCCAGAGCTCGCAGGAGCACCCGGACTGATGGACCCGCGGCTCGTAGCGCACGCGCAACACCCCATCGAACCGCGTGGCGCACTGAGTCGTGCCCTCCAGATGCACCGTCACCTGGTCCACGAAGCACTGCTGGCCATTGGCGGTGAGCGAGGCGTTGGTCACGCTGCCATCCATCGAGAAGGCGTCTTCGTCATCCGCGCCCCCATCGAGGAAGAACCCCATGAGCTGGATGTCGAGCAGCTCGTAGTCCATGCGGACCACCTCGCCGGAGATCTTGAGCGTGCCGCCCCAGAGCGCCTCGGGTGAGGAGAGCATGGCGCAGTCGTCGCGCAGCACTTCCGTGGCCATGAACTCGTAGTCGCCCTCGTTCTGGATGTAGGCGCGGGTACATCCCACGCTCAGGATGAGGGCAAGGGAGGACAGGAGGAGAGGGCGGAACAGTCGGGTAGCAGCCACGCATCCCAGGGTAGCGCAACCCGGGCATACGTGCGGAGTGCAACCGCGAGGCCAGCAGCTAGACTGGCCCCCCTATGTCCCAGTTCAAGAATCCCCTGCCCACCGTGGACTGCATCATCGAGCTGCCGGGGGACCGTATCGTGCTCATCCGCCGCAAGAACCCGCCCCTGGGTTGGGCGCTGCCCGGCGGCTTCGTGGACCAGGGCGAGCGCCTCGACCTGGCTGCGGTGCGCGAAGTCAAGGAGGAGACCGGCCTGGACGTGCAGTTGGTGGAGCAGTTCTTCACCTACTCGGACCCGAGCCGCGACCCGCGCAAGCACACCATCTCCACCGTCTTCATCGGCCGGGCCCAGGGCGAGCCGGTAGGCTCCGATGACGCGGCCGAGGCCAAGACATTCCCGGTGGATACCCTGCCCGGGGAGCTGTGTTTCGACCACGGCACCATCCTCGCCGACTACCTGACCTACAAGCGGACCGGGCAGCGGCGGAAGCTCTGAGGCAAGCACCCCCGGATGCACTACCTCCCGCTCATCCTCGCCCTCGGCCTGCTCGTGGCACTGCACGAGCTGGGACACCTCTTGGCCGCCCGGCTGGTGGGCGTGCGAGTCCACCGCTACATGCTCGGCTTCGGGCCCGCGGTCCTCACCTGGCGGCTCAGGGGCACGGAGTACGTGCTCGGCGCCGTGCCGCTGGGCGGCTCCGTCCGCATCCATGGGATGAACCCTCATGAGCCGGGGTTGGATCCCTCGGACCCCACGAGCTTCTCGTCGAAGGGACCCTGGAAGCGCATGCTGGTGCTGCTGGCGGGGCCACTGACCAACGCCCTGGTGGCCCTGGGCATCCTCGTGGCGCTCTACACCTCGGGCACGCATGTGGTGGTGCCGCTCACGGTGGGCACCATCGTTCCCGGCTCGGAAGCGGCGCGCGCCCAGTTGTTGCCGGGGGACCGCATCGTCAGCGTGGACGGAGTGCCACTGGAAAGCTGGGCCGAGTTCGTGGAGCTCATCGCGCAGAACCCCGGCCGCGAGCTGAAGCTGGGAGTCGAGCGCCAGGAGGAGCCGCGCGAGGTGATGGTGCGCCCGCGTCCGGACGAGCGGGGTGAGGGCCGCATCGGCGTGAGCCAGCAGTACGTGTACCGGACCCATGACCCGGGACAAGCGATGCTGCAGGCCGTGGCGCACACGGCGAACCTGGTGGCGGAGGGCACCCGGATGCTCCACCGCCTGATGCAGGGAAAGCAGGGCCTCGTCGTGGCCAACCCGGTGGGGCTGGTGAAGCAGTCCTCGGGCGCGGCGGCCAGCGGCATGGGAGCCTTCCTGCGCGTGCTGGTGAGTGTCTCGGTGGCGCTCGCCTTCTTCCACCTGCTGCCCCTGCCCTCGCTGGACGGAGGGCGGATGCTCTTCCTCCTCTTCGAGGTGGTGAGCCACCGGAAGGTGCCCCCGCGCGTGGAGACGCTGGTGCACACGGTGGGCTTCCTCGCGCTGCTCGGGGTGCTGCTCACGGTGGCGCTCGCGGACCTGCGCCAGGTCATGGCCCGCTCCACCCCCCTCGCTCCGGTTAGGGCTGCCCCCTCCCCGACCGTGCCCGATGGCGGCCCCCGTGTCGTTCCCGTCTCCACCACCCCCGACGCGGGCACCGCGCACCCGGGCCCGGGTGCCACCACCGAGTCCCTGGAGCCCTCGGATGGCGGCATGTCCCTGCTGGCGGATGACCTCGGAGGGTGAGCGCCGGGCCCGGCCCGACGCTGGCCTCCCGGGCAACCAGGAGTGCATCGGACAACGCCCCCCGCCGGAAGGAAGCGCCAAGGAGACGAGAACCTCCTATGCTCCACCGGGCCATGAGGACCGAGGTGAAAAACGAGGGGCTGTTCTGCGAGCTCTACTGGGGCACCACCCTCAACGAGGCGTGGAGCTTCGGTCCCGAGCACCCGCAGGTGATCGCCGCGCCGGACGAGACGGTGCCCCTGCCCCTCTATGGCTTCACCCTGCCGGAGGAGCGCTTCCTGTTCGCCGAGCGCACCGAGCACGGCTACCGCGTCTTCATCCCTCCGGCGGCGCGCGTCGAGCGGAGCAAGCGCGGCGATGCCTTCCGCGCGGTGCCCGACTCGGAGCTGCAGCGGACCGGGGGCCGCGCCTGGGTGGAGCTCACCCAGGAGGACCGGCTGCGCATCTCCGAGGGCGAGCTCGCCCTGCTCGTCGCCCCCTCCGTCGCGGGCAAGCGCGCGGCGAGCCTGCGGCTGCGCGACCTGGGCTGGCTGGCGATGGTGTCGGTGCTCTTCCTCAGCCTGCCGGTGGGCTTCCTCCTCGCATGGCCCACGCCCGAGAAGATGGCCGAGTCCAACGCCCGCGCCATCCAGGCGGCCCGCGAGCTGGAGCAGGCCGAGCGCAAGCGGCTCGGAGTGGACTCGCCCGCGCACCCCATCCCCCAGGACTCGAGGCCCGACGCGGGCGTGAAGACGCTGCCCGCGAACCTCGGCATCCACTGAGCACCAGCTGGGGCTCGGGCGAGGCTCAGGGCCCCAGACCCACCCAGACCTCGCCGTCCTCGTAGAACTCCTTCTTCCAGATGGGGACGTCCTGCTTGAGCCGCTCGATGGCGTGCTCGCACCCGAGGAACGCCTCCTTGCGGTGCGGCGCGGCGGCGGCGATGACCACGGCCAGCTCGCCCGGCACGAGCGTCCCCACCCGGTGCACGATGGCCAACCGCGTCCCGTTGAAGCGCTCGGCCACCTCGGTGCCGATCTCCGCCAGCTTCTTCTCCGCCATGGGCGGATAGGCCTCGTACTCCAACTTCGTCACCCGCCTGCCGCGCGTCTGGTTGCGCACCGAGCCCGAGAAGGTGACGAGCCCGCCATAGGCCTCGCCGGCCACCGCCTCCACCACCTCTTCCAGCCGCAGCGGCCGATCCACCACCCGGAAGAGCCCACCACTGCCTCCAGCCACGGGAGGAATGAGGGCCAGCTCCGCGCCCGCGGGCACCTCGGCGTCCGCACTGGAGAACTCCTGGTTCACCGCCACCCGCAGGTGCGGCAGCAGCGGCGCGAGCCCCGGGTGACGCCCGGCCAGCAGGCGCAGCACGTCCGACACGCGCGCGCCCGGAGGCAGTTCCAGGGATTCACGAGGCAGCCCCGCGCGCTCGCGCGCCGCGGCGAAGTACAGGACGGTGATGGTATCGGGCACGGCCCCCTCTTAGCGCGAACGGAGCACGGTGCGCGCCCGGAAACGCCCCCCGCCCTCCTCGGGCTTGAAGTCGACGAAGACGAGCTCCACGGGCGGCAACTGATCGAGCAGCGTCCCCACCAGCGAACGCACCGCGGGGAGCTGTTGCGCCGGCACGCCGGGCACCTCCTGGGGCGCATCCAGCTCGGCACGCAACCGGCCCACGTCCACCATGGCGGAGAGGTGGCCGGGCTCGAAGGCATTGTTGCCGAAGCGCTCCCTCAGCGCGCTTCCCATGTCGCCAACGGTCCGGCCCTGGATGGACTCGCCCGCCGTCATCGACAGCCGGTTGGCCGTCACGGTGAACTCCACTGGCTGCTCCATCGCCCGCGTGCGCAGACGCGTGGCGCCCGCGTCCTTCACCACCTCGAAGGGTTGCCCGCGCGCCTTCAACCGCCCGGTGAGCCATTCCACGATCGGCTCGGAGCGTACGAGTCCCGCCTCGAACAGCAGGGTGCCGCGCGGCTCCGGCCGCTGGGTGCCCTTGAGCAGGTTGCGGTAGAAAGCCGGCGCGTCGAAGTAGGCCAGCAGCGTCAGGTCTCCCCTCAGCGCGTCCAGCAGGCTGTCCGCGTTGGCCGCGTCGAAGCCCTCCTCCCGCAGGCGCAGCAGCGTCCGCTCGCGGCGCTCCGAGCCCGGCGCGCCGAAGACGAGCTTCGCCAGCTCCTCCGGCGGAATGGAGACCATCAGCGCGGCGAAGGGGCCCGCGGGCGCCTTCCCCAGCAGCTCCGAGCCGGGCGCGCTCTTGCCCTCGAAGAGCGCCTTCTCCGAGGCCACCCAGCCCTCCAACTCCGCGCGAGCCTCCTCCACCTTCAGCGCCGCGAAGACGCCCCGGATGCCGGAGGAGGCATCCTCGCCCACCGGGCGCACGAAGAAGTGCACGTTGCCCGAGCCCACCTTCTGCCGCAGCTCTCCGAGGAGCGGCAGCTCGGACAGCCCCGGGCCGCTCATGCCCGTGATGCTCGCGCGGGCCGCCTCCAGGGCGGAATCGCCCGCCTGCGATGCGGGCACCGCCCCTTCCGACTCCTCGTCCTCCGTGTCCGGCACCGCCAGGTAGAGGTAGCCGCGATCCGGGAAGAGCAGCAGGGGCTCCCCATTCTGGCGCTGGAAGCGGACGGCGCCGCCGGGCTCGCGCTGGGAAACGGTGACTCCCGCGGACTCCAGATCCCTCACCACCGAGTCCATCGCGGCCTCGACATCCGTCACGCCCAGCAACGCCACGGTGCCCTGGAAGTCGGGCAGGGAGAAGAAGCCGACGCCCTCCTCCGGATCCACCACCCGGGGCTCCCCCCGCAGGTCGCGCAGCACCAGCGACAGCAGCGGGGTGTCCTCCAGCGACTCGAGCGCCTGCGACTCACCCACCAGCCGCGAATAGAAATCCATCAGCGGATCCACGTTGCCCCGGAGCTGGGGAAAGTAGACGGCCACCTCGGCCTCGGCGGGAATGGCGCGCAGCACCGGCCGCGGCACCACCGTCACCTGCGCGCTGGCCAGCACCTCGTCCTTCTTGTCCTTCTCCAGCGCGCGCACCGTGAACGCGCCCGCGCGAGCAAAGGCGTGGGACACCCGCGCGCCCTGCCGCGGCGGTGAGCCGTCACCGAAGTCCCACGTCACCACCGGCGCGTCCGGGGCCTCGGAGCCGAAGCCCACCGGTACGCCAGCCTCCACCGTGCGCTCTCCCCCCGCCTCCGGTCTCGCCGCCCGGTGGCAGCCCGACCCCACCAGGGCCGTGGCCACCAGGCAGAAGACTGTCAGGGCGCGAAGGTTGGGACGCACATGGTGTGTCATGTACGGTCTAGTAATCCAGCGCCAGACCGAACATCCAGTACGAGTCGGAGAGATTGAATCCCTCTCCGCCAAAGTTGTTCACTTTCGCGTAGGTGTACTCGGCGAAGAGATAGCTGTGGTTCACCCCGAGGTCCGAGTCGAAGTCGCGCGCCAGCCGCGGCTCCAGCACGTCCAGCAGGAAGGACACGCCACCGGCCACCTCCCAGCCCAGCTTGCCGCCACGTCCCTTGACGCCCTCGAGCGTCTCGATCTCTCCGCCCTTGGTCACCCACCACGGCATGTAGATGAGGCCCGGCTTGATGTAGGGCACCAGCGGAATGCCCCAGTGGAACGCGGGGTAGTCGAACCGGTAGACGCCGCGCAGATGGATGGGCAGCACGTGGAAGCCCGTGCGCTCCGCGCTCTTGCCCCCACCGGGCAGCAGGGCGGCGGCGTACTTCTCCGCGTAGCCGAGCGACACGCTCACACCCGCCGAGCCGATGCCCTGGTAGAAGAAGCGCTGCAGCTCGGCCTCGAAGAGCAGCAGGTTGCTGCCCCCGAACACCTTCGAGAACGGGTCCTCGGAGAGGCCCTCCTCGCTGCCCATCTGCGGCCGCCAGCCACCGAGCCGGAACTCCACGGAGCCGCTGCGAGGTGACTGAGCCACCCCGGACATATCCTGCGCCTCACCGGGAAGCGCGATGAGGAACACCGCGACGCCGAGGGCCACTGCTCGAGTCATGAACGATTTCTCCTTGAGGACAACCAGAAACCCAGGGCGGCCAGCACGGCACTGCCCACAACTCCTCCGCCCGCCGCGCCACACCCGCCCGTCTCCTTGCCCCCGGCGTTGACGTACTCCTCCATGAAGCCATTGGTCTTGGTGGGAGTGGCCTCCTTGGCCTCGGACGCCGCGCTCTGGTTCTCCGCCTGATCGAAGGCGTAGGCCACCAGCTGGTACGTCGCCTCGTTCTCCAGCCCCTCCACCCGGATGGCGCCCCGGCCCACGTCCTGCCTCACCGTCGTCACCTCGGTGCCGTCGCGCGACACATGGAGCTCGATGACGGTGGCGCCCGTGGGCTCGCTGACGTCCGCGAGCAGGGCCTCGTCCAGGCCCTGCGCGTCCTCGATGACGGGCGCGGCCGGCGGCGTCCCGTCATAGACGAACTTCATCCCCGACGCCCTCAACACGGTGTTGCACGTCTCCCCGTAGAGGCCCGAGGGGCTCTTGGTGGCACCACACAACCGGAACGTCGCGTCTTGCGCCAGGGAACCGCATCCACCGCCGCCGTCCGTGATGGGGAAGGGCAACTGGCTGAGGTCGACCTGGAAGTTGCCCGTCCCCTGAGCCAGGAGCGTGTCCCTCGAGATGGCATCCAGGCTGACGTCGCCGGTGGCGGGGCTGTCACCGCAGTCCTTGCCGGGTTGGGTGAGCCACAAGGAGAGCTGGTCACAGACGGTACCGGTCCTCGTCCAGGTGACGGCGACGACCCCGGTGCAGGTCTTGGGTCCGAAGCTCCGCGTCTCCTGCCCGGTGGACAGGCGCAACTGCACTGCCTGGGCGGAGGCCGCGGACGACAGGAGCACGGCGGTGAGAAGGAGGAGGTTACGCATGGGCGGGCAGGAGGGTAGCAAGCCAGAGGCCAGGAAGAACCCGGCCCCCCTCCCTTCATTTCCGAGGGGGAAGGAGCCCCTCCCCGGTCAAATGGGCAGGGGCGTCCCGGAGGCCTTGCCAAATTGTCAGGCGGGGCGCTCGGTGAGCCGCAGTCCGGCCTCCACGAGGTTGAGGGCGGCACCCCGGCCGGCGTTGTCCACGGCGGCGAAGAGGGTGAGCCACTCGGGGGCCTGGGGGAAGGAGCGCAGCCGGCCCACGTGGACGGTGGGGTCCGCGGTGACCAGGCTGGTCATGGGGTAGATCTTCTCTCCGGGTGAATCCAGCACCTTGACCGCGGGCGAGCCCTTGAGGGCGGCGCGCGCCTGGTCCACCGAGGCGGGCTTCCGCAGCCGCACATGGAGGCTCAGCCCGTGACCATAGAAGGAGGGCACCTGCACGGCGGTACCGGCCACCACGGGGATCTCCCCCTTGGGGGCGAAGAGGCGAGCGGCCTCCAACGTCCAACCGGCCTCCTCCTCCGTCCAGGGAGAGTTGGCCAGGAAGGGACCCACCTGAGGCACCAGGTTGAAGCCCACGCGCTGGGGGAAGGCGTGGGACTCGGGCTCGCGGCCGGAGAGGAGGGCCGCCGTCTGCTGCTCCAGCTCGCGCAGGCCCCGCTGGCCCGCGGAGGACGCCCCCATGAGGGCCGTCACCTGTACCTGGGCCACTCCGAAGGACTGGCGCAGCGGCTCGAGCAGGGTCGCCAGGGCACTCGTCACCGCCGAGGGCACGGACACGATGCGGCCCTTGAAGGAGGCGCCCAGCACCTCGGAGTTGAAGCCGGGAAGCACCAGCGGGACGTTGCCATCGGCACGGAAGGCGGAGCTCACGTCCACCACCCAGGCTCCCGCGGCCTGGGCGGCCTGCGCGAGCGTGCGCGACACGTCCGCTGGCGTGGCGAAGAGCGCCAGGCCAATGCCCCGGAAGGACTCGGGGGTAGCCTTCTCCACCCCCAGGGATTCCTCCCCGTACTCCAGCTCCTCGCCCTCGGAGCGCTCCGAGGCCAGCACGGTGAGCCGCTCGGCGGGGAAGTCCCGGTCGAACAGGGCGGAGAGTACCTCGCTGCCCACCACGCCCGTGGCGCCCACCACGGCGATTCGCAGGTTCTCGTTCATGGCGCGTCCTTTACCCCAGCCCCGGTCCGAGTGGGCTGCCCTTCTGGTTGCCCGGAAGCCCGGGTGGGTGGATATGCTGTAGGCCAGCATGCGACATCAGGTCTGGTCAACCAGACCTCACCTGCACGTGAACGCACGGCCGGTGTTTTTCAGGTCTGGTCAACCAGACCTGACCTGCACGCACGGCCGGTGTTTTTCAGGTCTGGTCAACCAGACCTGACCGGCGCTCCCCTCGCTCCCCTGGCTTCGGGTCTGAGGGCATGCGCCTGCTCGGAGGCCTCCTCTCGTGCCCGCAAGGACCCCTCCATCCATCGGATAGACTGCGCGCCAGAAGCGCCGGCCACGGGTGGCCAGAGTGGGTCACCCGCACGCATCTCCGCATGGCCGGACGGTGATCCCTATCGATGTGGACGATCGTCTCGTTACTGCTGCTCACACAACTGCCTCCGGATGGTGCGGCGCAGTTGCAGAAGGTAGACGCGCTGATGCCCGAGTTCCGGCGACTCGCCAGGGATCCGGTGGTGGTGCGAGAAGTAAAGCGGCAGAACGCCCAGCGCGTCCCGGTGGAGACCCTCCAGAAGTTGGACACGGAGTGGACCGCGACACCCGCCCTCACTCCCTTCAAGCGGAAGATCCTGAGCAGCGCATGCACGCGCTCGCTCCACCGCTACCGCGAGCAACTGGGCCGGGTGGTGGCCGAGGCCTTCATCATGGACAACCAGGGCGCGCTGGTGGGCGCGACGCGCCGCACCTCCGACTACTGGCAGGGCGACGAGGCCAAGTGGCGCGCGGCCTTCAACGGTGGCCGGGGCGGGGAACTGCGCGAGAAGCCCTTCTTCGATGAGTCCTCCCAGGCCTACGTCGTCCAGGTCTCCCTGCCGGTGAAGGACGGCGCCCGTGTCATCGGCGCCCTCACCGTGTCCGTCTCCCTGCTCGAGCTCTGACATCATGAACAACCCCTTCCTGGGCAACCTCAAGCTGAGGAGCCGCCTCACCCTGGCCGTGGCCCTGCTGTCGGCCCTGTCCCTCCTGTCGCTCACGAGCCTGGGCCTGTCCTTCACCCGGCGCACGCTGTCGAAGCAGATCCACTCCACGCTCAAGGTGGAGGCCGAGGGCCTCAAGGACCTGGTGGAGCGGACGTTCGCCGAGCGCGAGGCGAGCGTACGCAGCTGGTCCGAGGACGCCATCCTGCGAGGGGCACTGCTCTTCGACACCTACGAGAAGAGCGACGCGGTGCTCGCGGGGCTGGCGAAGCGGCACCCCTCCGTCAGGGGCTTCGTCCTCTTCGACGAGAAGGGGCGCGCCGTCTCCGCCAGCACGGAGGAGCTGCTCAAGTCCTATCAGGGCAAGGAGCGCGAGGTGCGCGAGACGGCGTGGTACCGGGCGGCGCTGGAGGGGCGCTTCACCGCCGACTCACTCTCGACCGAGAAGGATCCCATCTTTGGCCGGCGGGTCCTGCCGTTGGCCGCGCCGGTGCTCAGCCCGCTCGGCGGCGGTCGCATCGGCATACTGCTGGCCGCGTATGACTGGAGCCAGGTCGGCAGCGTGGTGAGGGCCGCGGTACGGCGGGCCCACGAGCGCGCGCAGAGCACGTTCGCCCTGGAGGTGCGACGCGCGGATGGCACGCTCCTCTTCGATTCGCGCCCCCCCGATGCCGCTCCGTTCGACCGGCCCGTGTCCGAGGTGGCCATCAACGACACGACCGAGCAGGACGTGGGAGATGGCTGGCATTTCGTGGCGAAGGTGGACGCGGTGGAGGCTTACGCCCCCGTGAACCAGGCGGCCACGGTGGCATTCGGAATGCTGGCGTTCTTCGTGGGGCTGGCCATCGTAGGCGCCTGGTGGCTGGCGCGTGGCATCACCCGTCCCATCGCCGCGCTGAGCGAGACGGTGACGCGCGTCGTCCAGGAGGGAGATCTCTCCCAGCGCGTGGAGGTGCACAGCCAGGACGAGGTGGGCGATCTGGCCCGTGCCTTCGCGCGAATGATGGAACACGTGCGCGAGTCCACGCTCGGCCTGCAGCAGGGCACGCGCGTGCTCACCGAGGCCGTGGCCGAGCTGAGCCGGGCGTCCGAGGTGCAGGAGGGCAACCTCGCGCGCCAGGCATCGGCCATCCAGGAGACCCAGGTCACCGCGCAGGAGATTCAGCAGACCTCGCAGATGGCGGCGGAGCGCTCGCAGGCCGTGTTGGAGGTGGCCGCCCGGGCCGACGAGGTGGGCAGCGCGGGCGAGGCGAAGGTGAACGCGAGCCTCGAGGGCCTCAAGGAGTTGCACGCGAAGGTGGGGCGCCTGGCCAGCAGCATCGTCTCGCTCGGCGAGCGCACCCTGCAGATTGGCGACATCGCCCAGACGGTGAAGGACCTGGCGGACCAGTCGAACATGCTGGCGCTCAACGCGGCCATCGAGGCCGTGCGCTCGGGCGAGCACGGCAAGGGCTTCGGCGTGGTGGCGCGGGAGATCCGCAGCCTGGCGGACCAGTCCATCGACTCCACCGGCCGGGTGCGGGAGATCCTCGACGACATCCGTCAGTCCATCCAGACCACGGTGACGATGACCGAGAAGGGTCAGGCGCAGATGCAGGCGGGGCTCGAGCAGATGCGGGAGAGCGGCGAGA
The DNA here is from genome assembly GCF_016887565.1 of Archangium violaceum. Classification (NCBI taxonomy): domain Bacteria; kingdom Pseudomonadati; phylum Myxococcota; class Myxococcia; order Myxococcales; family Archangiaceae; genus Archangium; species Archangium violaceum. The sequence continues at coordinate 4,034,446 of NZ_CP069396.1, read as the reverse complement.
GCCTCCGGGAGCTGACGTCCATCGTGCGGGACAACGCGGGGGCGGCGCGGCAGATCGCCGTCGCGGTGAACCAGCAGAACGCGGGCATCTCGCAGATCTTCACCGCGGTGACGGACCTGTCCACGCTGATGGACGAGACGATGCGGAGTCTGCAGGCCACCACGAGGGCCACGGGCACGCTGCGCGAGGCCGCCGAGCGCATGGAGACGGTGGCGCGCACCTGGCGGGTGTAGAGCCCCCTACCGGAAACGGGCCTCAGTCTTCCTTGAGGCGAGCGGTGGGAGGAGGCCCGGGCAGAGGGGGGAACTTGGGGTTGCGCTCGGGCTCGGAGGCCCGGACGTAGTGCGGCTCCAGCGCGAAGATCGCCTCCAGCGAGCGCTGCTCGGGGAAGCGCACCAGGTGCGCCAGCGCCACCGCCGAGGGGAAATCGGGCGCGTGCAGCAGCCGCGAGGGAGCCACGCCGTGGGCCTCCAGGGCCGAGCGATAATCGGTCAGGGCGGGTCCCAGCGCGAGCGCCTCCGGCTCGGAGGCCATGCGCGCGGCCACCTCTTCCGGACTCATGGCCTCCTCGGGCCCCAGCGCCTCCACGCGCTGGCCCACGCGCCGGTAGCGCCCCAGGTACAGGTCATCCTTGCGCGCCACCGCGAGGGCGAAGAGGGGCGGACCCTCGGGACCTTCCAGGGCCACGGCCGCGAGCGACGACGCCCCGGCCACGTTGAGGCCCGCCGCGTACGCGAGCCCCTTCACGCAGGACAGACCGATGCGCAGGCCGGTGAAGGAGCCCGGACCCAGGCCGATGGCCAGCCCCTCCAGGGACTTCAGCACCACCCCGTGCCGCGCGAGCACCTCGCCGACGATGCCAGGCAACACCTCGCTCTGCTTCTTCGGAGGCCCCACCACCACGTGCTCGAGGACGCGGACGCCCTCCCCTTCCCGCTCCACGAGGGCCAGGGACAGCGTGAGGGTGGAGGTATCGAGCGCGAGGAACATGCGAGGCTTCTACCCCGCCAGCGGGCCGAAGGGGATGAAGAGGAAGGAGGTGCGGTCCGCGCAGCGGTAGAGGCGCACCCGGGCCAACCCCTTGTCCAGCATGTCGAGCTGCTTCGCCGCGGCGAGCGACACGTCCACCACGCGCCCCCGGACGAAGGGGCCCCGGTCGTTGACGCGCACCTGCACCGAGCGCCCGTTCTCCATGTTCACCACGCGCAGGCACGTGCCGAAGGGCAGCTTGCGGTGCGCGGCGGTGAAGGCCTTGAGGTCCAGCTTCTCGCCGCTGGCGGTGGGCCGGCCGACCAGGCCCGGGCCGTAGTACGAGGCGACCCCCTCTTCGAGGTACGCCCGTGATGGGGGTTGCTTCTCCGGCCGCACCACTTCCCGCTCCTCGGAAGAGGTTGGCCGGGTAGCACGCGGCGCGCACCCCACCAGAACCCCCACCCCCACCGTCACGCCCATGAGCAGCCGCCGCATCGCACCCCTACCCGAAGATGAGTCGATTGATGTCGTTGTAGAAGGCCATCACCATCAACGCGGCCAGGAGGATGAGGCCGACGACGTTCGCCACCTCGCGCACGCGCACCGGAATGGGGCGGCGGCGGATGCCCTCCCAGAAGGCGGACAGCAGGTGGAAGCCGTCGAGGATGGGGATGGGCAGCAGGTTCATCACCCCCAGGTTGATGGAGATGACGGCCATCAGGTGGAAGAAGCTCTCCCAGCCCTGCTCCGCGCTCTTGGACGCCAGCTGGTACATCATCACCGGCCCGCCCAGCGTCTTCGTGGACATCTGGTTGGTGGCGATGCGGCCGAGCACTGTCACCATCTGCCCGACGATCCGGGGCACGACGGTGGCGGCCTGACGCAGCGCGTCTCCGGGGCTGATATCCACCGTCACCATGTCCACGGGCAGCAGCTCCGCCGAGGAGGGATACCAGGGGTCCACACCCAGCTCGAGCCGGGCCTCCTGTGAGAACTCACTCCGGGTGTTGTAGGGCGCCTGGGCGAGCTTCTGCGTGTGCTCCTGCCCGTCCGCCGAGCGCCAGGTGAGCTGGAAGGGCTGATCCTTCAGGTTGCTGAGCTCCGCCAGCAGCACGGTGAAGGAGCGCAGCGGCTCGCCGTTGAAGGAAATGAGCCGATCCCCCGCCCGGATGCCGGCCTTGTCCGCCACGCTGCCGGGGTTGACGGAGACGACGTAGAGATCCGAGGACTCCGCGCCCAGCGCCGTGAACCCGTCGTTGCCCGGCTGCTTCGGCACCGTCACCTTGACGACGGACGGCACGCCACCGGTCACCGCGCCGGCCATCACCGGCCGCATGCGCTGGACGGCGACCTCCAGCGGCCCCTCCAGCTTCGCCAACTGCTCATGGAGGGCGGCCTCGTCCGGGATGCTCACCCCGTTGATGGACAGGACCCGATCGAAGGTCTTCAGCCCCGCCTGAGCGGCGGGAGAACCCGGCGACACACCCAGCACCGCGGGCTTGCGGGCGTACTGGATGCCAATCTGCCCCCGCTCCACCGGATCGATGCCGTTGGAGTCGGTGACCTTCCGCGGCGTCACCTCGACGATGGACTGCTTGCCATCGCGCTCGACGGTGATGGGGATGGGGCGCTCGAAGCGGCCGACGAAGGTGTCGCGCAGTTCCTCGAAGGTGCGCACCTTCTCGCCATCCACGGCGATGATCCGGTCTCCCGGACGGATGCCGGCGGTCGCCGCGGGCATGGCCGGGTCCACGAATCCCACCTTGGTGGAGATGGCCTCGTGGGAGCCGACGAAGACGAAGAAGTAGATGAGGACGGGGAAGACCAGGTTGAAGAACGGCCCGGCCGCCACGATGAGGGCGCGCTTCCAGGGCGCGGCGTTCAGAAAGCCACGCCCGGCGTCCTCGGGAGCCAGCTCCTCGTGGGGCGAGTCCCCGGCCATCTTCACGTAGCCGCCCAGGGGCAGGATGGCCACCTGGTATTCCGTTTCCCCCTTCGTGAAACCGAACAGCTTCGGCCCGAACCCGATGGAGAAGCGGAGCACCTTCACCCCGCAGGCCTTGGCCACGAGGAAGTGGCCCAGCTCGTGGACGGTGATGAGCACACCGAGAAGCAGGATGAATAGACCGGGACCTTGAAGCATGGTGCCAACAGTAACCGTGGGAACCATGCCGGACAATGCGCTTCGAGGCCGGCAGTCCAGCCAACCGGACAATCGTCGGCTGTTACGAGAGCAGACCGCGCACGAAGGTGATGTAGACGAACACCAGGGGCGCGTTGAAGAGCAGCGCGTCGATGCGGTCCAGGATGCCGCCGTGCCCGGGGATGACACGACCGGAATCCTTCACCCCGTATGCCCGCTTGAGCATGGACTCGCACAGGTCCCCGATGGGTCCGAGGATGCCGCCGAAGAGGCCGAGCAGCAGGCAGTCAGCCACCGTGAAGACGGGGAAGAAGAAGGCCCGGGCGATGAACATGCCGCCCACCGAGCCCACCAGGCCGCCCGCGAAGCCCTCCCAGGTCTTGTTGGGGCTCACCGCCGGGTACAGCTTGTGCCGGCCCAGGAAGCGGCCGGCGAAGTAGGCGGCGGTGTCGTTGGCCCAGGTGATGACGAGCGCGGCGATGACCCAGGCCAGCCCGTCCGGCATCAGCCGCACCGCGGACAGGGCCGTCATTCCCACCGAGCCATACAGGAAGCCCGTCACCAGGTGGGACACTCGCGTGGGGGCCTCCTGCAGCGGGCCCCGGATGAGGTGGTAGGTGAAGGCGAAGAAGAGGAAGAAGGCCGTCACCCAGAAGGCCCCCTCGCCCGTGCGCTCCGGGTTCCTCAACGGCAGGAAGGGCAGCACGCCCGCGAGCACGATGCCCACCCAGGCCGCCGGCGACAGCGTCTTCTGGGTGATGGTGTAGTACTCGCTGGCGCAGATGGCCGCGGCCACGGCCAGCAGGCCCGCGCTGTACGCGCCTCCCATGAACAGCAGGAAGACGACGACCGGCAGCAGAATCACCGCCGAGACGAGTCGGATGACGAGGTTCTTGTTCTTCTCGTTCACGCCTTGGCCCGCTGGGAGTCCTCCCGCTTGAGTTGCGCGGAGGTGAGGCCGAAACGCCGCTCGCGTTGCTGGTACTGAGCCAGGCAGCGAAGGAAGGCTTCGGTCCGGAAGTCCGGCCAGAGGACGTCGCTGAAGCACAGCTCCGCGTACGCCAGTTGCCAGAGGAGGAAGTTGGAAATGCGCTGCTCGCCGCTGGTACGCACCACGAGGTCCACCGGCGGCAGGTCGTGCGTCCAGAGGAAGGACTCGAAGCCCTTGGTATCCAGTTGCTCGGGCGACAACTCGCCCTTGCTGGCGGCCTCGGCCACGCGGCGCGCGGCCTGTACCAGCTCCTCACGTCCGCCATAGGACAGTGCCAGCGTCAGCACCATGCCCTTGTTGTGCGCCGAGTCCGCCCGCAGCCTGTCCAGCGGCTCCTTCACGAAGCGCGGCAGCTTGTCCACCTCGCCGATGGCGTTGAGCCGGATGCCGTTCTCGAGAATCTCCGCGCGCTCGCTCTCGAGGTACTCGCGCAGCAGGTCCATGAGCGCGGCCACCTCCTCGGCGGGGCGGGCCCAGTTCTGCGAGGAGAAGGCATAGAGGGTGAGAGCCTCCACGCCTACACGGCGGGCGCAGCGCGTCACCTCACGCACACTGGTGGAGCCCTCTCGGTGACCCTCCACCCGCGGAAGGCCGCGCATCTCCGCCCAACGACCATTGCCGTCCATGATGATACCCACGTGGCGCGGCAGGGGCCGTTCCTGGACGAGTCGCTCGAGGGCAGTGAGGGAAGGAGGTGACGCAGGGCGTTCCATGAGGCTGCGCAAGATAGAGGCCCCACCGGGCTACGTCCACGGGCGCGTGCAGGAGCGGTCGTCCCAACAACCCGAGCGGTCGCCGCACGGGGTGGAACGGCCCCGGACATGGCCGTTCACCCCACCTGCCCTTGTCACTCACCTACTCGTCCGCAAGGCAGTGAGTTTCAAACCTACCTCATCGCGGCTACGCGACTCCATCAGGAGTTGGAATACGGACGGGCATCAATCCTCGAGCAGGTTGTGCTTGAAGATATTGGGCTGACCCGCCTTCACCTCGAAGGTGCGGGTGATCTCCTTGCCGAGATCCTTGTTGATGAGCTTCACGGTGTGCGAGCCCACCTCGACCTCGGCGGCAGCCAGGGGCGTCTGGCCGAGCTGCCTCCCATCGAGCACCACGATGGCGTAGGGCCGGATGCGGAACTCCAGGGAGGCCTTCTCCACGGTCGCGCGCCGGAGGGTCGATGGAGGCGGCGGCCGTACGCCGCCCCCATTCTTCGGCTTCTTCCCGGACGGCTCCTTGTCCTTGTCCGGTGGCGTCGACAGCCCGGCGACGGGGGCAGTCTTCTCATCGGAGGGCTTCGGAGCGGGCTTGTCCCCTTCCGGAGGCTGGGGGGGCAGCGGGTTCGTCGCCGGGTCCACGGCGGCCACCTTCGGCTGGGACTCGGTGCCGGCAGGCGGAACATCCACTGGCGGCGTCCCGGTGGAAGCGCTCCCCGTCCCCTGCGAGGTCCCCTTCGTCGAGGGGGAGTTCGAACGGATTTCGATGGGAGAGGGGGACGGCTGCGGCTCGGAGCCACCGCGGAGGAACACAATTGCCCCTCCCGCGGCGAGCAGCACGATGCCCCCGAGCCCGAGCACCAGACCCGTGCGGCGCTTGGGAAGGGCGAGGGCGACATCCTCCGCCTCGGGGCCGACCGCGGTCGCGGCGGGCCTGCTGGAAGAGATGAGCGTGGCGGGAGGCACCGGCTCCGAACGGATCGTGTCCGGCTCGTCCTCGTTCTGGGCGACGCGCGTCGCGCTGTCGACGCTGCTCGGGTTCGCGGAAGCGGCCCGGGTCCCGCCACTCGAGCGGCTCGAAGAGGCCTGGGCGACGGACTCGGAAGCGGGAAGGCGCGTGCCACTGCCGGGACGACTCTTGGGACCGCTGCCGGCAGAGGACGTGGATCCGGGCCCCGCGTTGTCGCCGGACAGTCTGGCCACCAGTTGCGACAGCTGGTAGGCGCCCACCGGCTCTCCGGTGGAGAGGATGAAGTGCTCCAGGTCCGCCTGGAAGGCGCGGCAGTCCGGGTAGCGGTGCTCGCGCACCTTGGCGAGCGCGCGATCCAGGATCTGCACCATGGCACGCGGCAGATCCGCCCGGCGAGACACCGCGGGCACGAGTGGCTCGAAGAGGATGGCCTGCATCATGCTCACGTCGGTGGTGGCATCGAACGGCTTCTGCCCGGTGAGCAGCTCGTAGAGCACGACGCCGAGCGCGTACACGTCCACGCGCTGGTCCAGATGCCGGGCCTGGAGCTGCTCCGGCGGCATGTAGGCGATCTTCCCCTTGATGAGGCCCGTCTGCGTCTTGTGGCTCTGGTTGGCGGCCTTGGCGATGCCGAAGTCCACCACCTTCACCGCGCCCTGGCGCGACAGCAGGATGTTGTCGGGGCTGATGTCGCGGTGGATGAGGCCCAGGGACTCACCGGTGTCCGGGTCCACGAAGTCATGGGCGAAAGCCAGGCCCTCGCACGCCGAGGCGATGATCTTCGCGCAGTAGGCCGGCGGCAACGGCACCCCGGCGGCGCGTGCGCGCTTGGACAGGATGCGCAGGTTCGGCCCGTCGATGTACTCCATCGCCAGGTAATAGGCGCCCTCGGACTCACCGAAGTCGAAGATCTGGACGATGTTGGGGTGGTTGAGCTGCGCGGCCAGCTTCGCCTCGCCCAGGAACATCTCCACGAACTGCGGATCCTCGGCCAGGTGGGGGAGGATCTGCTTGAGTACGAGCGTCTTCTCGAACCCCATGGGACCGGCGGCCTTGGCGAGGAACACCTCGGCCATGCCTCCGGTGGCGAGCTTGCTGACGAGCTGGTACTTACCGACGTGACTCAAGGGCAGATTCCTCTGACTGGGCACGGATCCGGGCGCGCATCATAGCCGGAGCCGAGCATCCCACACTCCTCTCCGCCTGGAGGGAGTTTGACCCCGACGCGACAGGGTATCTAGGATCTCTGACTTGATGCGTCCCAAGGTCATCGGTCCCTATCGCGTCCTCGAGACGCTTGGAAGTGGTGGCATCGGGACCGTCTACCGGGCCCTTGACAGCCGTACGAACGATCCGGTGGCCCTGAAGCTGCTCACGGGCGGCCCGGCCATGGACTCCCGAGCGGCCAGGCGCCTGGTGCGGGAGTTCGAGACACTGGCGGACCTGTCCCACCCCAATGTGGTGAAGGTGTACGACACCGGTGTCTTCCAGAGCTCGCCGTTCCTGGTCATGGAGCTCATCGAGGGGCTGACGCTGCGGGACTACCTGTCGCTGAGGGGAGAGGAGCTGCTGTCGCCCGCGAGCGGGTCCTCGGGCTCGGGACTGTTCCGGCGGTCCGAAGGGCCGGCTTCGTCGGGAGGGTCGACCTCGATGGAGGCGGTCTCGGGCCGGGAGCTGGAGTCGGGCGAGGCGCGGCCCCTGCCCTTCGACCTGTCGGCCTTCGCCGAGGAGGCGCCGAGCGACGAGCTGGCCCCCTCCATGCGCTTCGGGACGTCCGGCTCGGCGGCGGTGTTGCCGGTGCCGATGGATCCGTGGCTGGGCTCGGACTCGGACGAGGTGGATCCGTTGGATTTCGAGCTGCCGTACGACGTGACGGAGCCAGGAACGGAGCCGGTGAAGCGCGAGCCGGCGGCGCGGCTGGAGGAGCTGAACCGGCCAGAGCGGGTAGGCCGACTGAAGGACGCGATGCTGCAGGTGTGCGAGGCGCTGGCCTACATCCACGCGCACGGGTTGGTGCACCGGGACCTGAAGCCGTCCAACGTCATGGTGGACGAGGACCGGCAGGTGCGGCTGATGGACTTCGGGCTGGCGAAGTTCCTGGCGGACGACGCGGGGATGACGCTGGACGGGCGCATGGTGGGGACGTTCCGCTACATGTCGCCGGAGCAGATATTGGGCGAGCCCCTGGATGGGAGAGCGGATCTCTACAGCCTGGGTGTCATCATCTACGAGCTGATGAGCGGGCGGCCGCCTTTTGACGCGAAGTCCCCGGTGGACTTGTGGCACAAGGTGCTGGAAACCGAGCCCCCGCCACTGTTGGCCCTCAACCAGAGGGGAGATGCGCAGCTGGCCCGGGTGGCCCATCGCCTCATCCGGAAGGAACCGGACGACCGGTTCCAGACGGCGGAGGAAGTGTACGAGGCACTCTCCGAGTGAGCACGACAGGGACGACGCACACGCTGGTGGTGGAGGCAGGCAAGGCGGGGCAGCGAGTGGACCTCTTCATCGGAGAGGCGCTGGGGCTGTCGAGGGCGAAGCTGAAGAAGCTCTTCGAGTCGGGCGCGGTGAAGGTGGACGGCCGGGCGGCGAAGAAGGGCCTGCTGGTGGCGGTGGGGCAGCGGATCACCGTGGTGGTGCCGGAGGAGCGGCGCGAGGTGGTGCCGGAGCCGGAGGCGCCGCTGGGAGTGCTGCACACGGACGAGTCCCTGGTGTTCGTGGACAAGCCCGCGGGCAAGCCGTCGCACCCGCTGCAGCCGGGAGAGACGGGCACGGTGGCCAATGCGCTGATCGCGCGCTACCCGGAGTGCGCGGAGGCCTCGGAGGACGAGCGCGAGGGCGGGCTGTGTCACCGGCTGGACATCGAGACGTCCGGGGTGATGGTGGCGGCACGCACGCGCGAGGCGTGGGAGGCGGTGCGCGAGGCGTTCGGCGGGCGCGAGGTGGACAAGCGCTACTGGGCGTTGGTGACGGGGCCGCTGGCGGACGAAGGGGAGATCGACCTGCCGCTGCGCCACCACCCGAGACATCCGGACCGGGTGGAGCCAGCGCTGGACGGAGGCGAGGGGGCGCGGGATGCGCACTCGGAGTTCCGGGTGCTGGAGCGCGCGGGGGAGTACAGCCTGGTGGAGGTCCGAATCTCCACGGGGGTGCTGCACCAGGTGCGAGCGCATCTGGCGGCGGTGGGAGCGCCCATCGTGGGAGACACGCTGTACGGAGGGCGAGAGGAAGCCAGGCTGGGCCGCTTCTTCCTGCACGCGAAGGCACTGGGGCTGACGCACCCGGTGACGAAGCAGCGGGTGCGAGTGGAAAGCCCCCTGCCCCGGGAGCTCCTCGAGGTGCTCGAGCACCACTCCCTCCCTCTCCCTTCGGGAGAGGGTCGGGGTGAGGGTACCCGAGCCCCGGGATGAACCCCGAGGGCCCTACTCGCCCATGACCTTGATGACAAGGCGCTTGCGGCGCTGACCATCGAACTCGGCGTAGAACACCTGCTGCCAGGGCCCGAGATCCAACTTCCCGGCGGTGACAGGGAGGATGACCTGGTGGTGGATGAGGAGGGACTTGAGGTGGGCGTCCCCGTTGTCCTCGCCGGTGCGGTGGTGGCGGTAGTCGGGCCCCTGGGGAGCGAGGTGCTGCAACCACTCCCAGATGTCCTCGTGGAGACCGGACTCGTCATCATTGACGAAGACACCGGCGGTGATGTGCATGGCGGAGACGAGCACCATGCCTTCCTGGATGCCACTCTTGCGAACGAGCTCGGCGACGGTGTCGGTGATGCGGACGAGCTCACGGCGTTCGCGGGTGTGGACGGAGAGGTATTCGGTGAGGGTCTTCATGAGGAGTGAGCGTCAGAGGGGTCCACTACAGTGAGTGCAGCGATGCGAGCCATCATCCACGTGGACATGGACGCCTTCTATGCGTCGGTGGAGCAGCGGGACAACCCGGAGCTGCGGGGCAAGCCGTTGATTGTCGGCGGGGACGCACGGCGCGGGGTGGTGGTGGCGGCATCGTACGAGGTGCGCAAGTACGGGGTGCGCAGCGCGATGCCGATGGCGCGGGCGATGAAGATGGCACCGGGCGCGCTGGTGGTGAAGCCGCGATTCAGCGCGTACAGCGAGGCGAGCGAGCAGGTGTTCTCCATCTTCGAGCGATACACGCCGCTGGTGGAGCCGCTGTCGCTGGACGAGGCCTTCCTGGACGTGACGGCCTCGGTGGGGCTGTTCGGAGCGCCGGCGGACATGGCGAGGCGGATCCGCAAGGAGATCGCGGCGGAGACGGGCCTGCCGGCATCGGCGGGGATCGCCGCGGTGAAGTTCGTGGCGAAGATCGCCTCGGACGTGGCGAAGCCGAACGGCCAGCGGGAGGTGCGGGCGGAGGAGACGGTGGCGTTCCTGGCGGGGCTGCCGGTGGGGAGGCTGTGGGGGGTGGGGCCAAAGACGGAGGAGGCGCTCAAGCGCGAGGGGCTGGAGACGATCGGCGACGTGGCGAAGCGGGACGCGGCGTGGATGGAGGCGAGGTGGGGCGCGAGCGGGCGTCACCTGTGGGACCTGGCACACGGGATCGATCCGCGGGAGGTGATACCGGACCGCGAGGCGAAGAGCGTGGGAGCGGAGGACACGTTCGACGAGGATCTGACGGGGATGGAGGAGCTGAGCCCGCACATCCACTCGCAAGCGCTGCGGGTGGGCCGCCGGCTGCGACGGGCGGGCGTGAAGGGACGGGTGGTGCAGCTCAAGCTGAAGTTCGCGGACTTCACGCTCATCACCCGACGAATCACCCTGCCCTCACCGACGGATGACGGGCAGACGCTCTACCGGGTGGCGAGGGAGCTGCTGGAGAAGGCGCACGAGGACAAGCCGGTGAGACTGACCGGGGTGTCCATGCAGGAGTTGGGGACGGAGGAACAGCCGAGACAACTCGGGCTCTTCACGGAGCCGGAGAAACCGAAGCGGAGCGACAAGCTGAACGCGGCGCTGGACAAGATCGCGGAGCGCTTCGGGGCTAAAGCGGTGATGACGGCGGACATCGCGGGGAACGACGAAGCGGAACCGGACCCAGAACGTCCCCGCAAACCGAAGCGTCCCAACTAAACCCTCTCCCACCGGGAGAGGGGACGGGGGTGAGGGTACGCGGGCCCCAGGTTGAACCCGTGTATGCCCCCTCTCCCCCTGGGAGAGGGCTGGGGTGAGGGTCAGCCCTCGTCGGACTCGGAATCCGTCTCGGACCCGGCGCCGAAATCGTCGCCAGAATCATCACCCGACTCAGCACCCAGCTCGGACTCCTCGTCGACCTCGCCAGCGTCTCCTGAGTCACCCGAGTCCTGCTCAACAACCGTTCCGGAGGAGGAGGAGGCCTCGGCCCCACCCGGCGAAGAGGAAGAACCGCTCTCCCCTGCCCCGGCCTTGCGACCACTGCGGCGGCGGCGGCGGCGGCGCTTGCGGGGGGCCTCGCCGCCCTCGGTGGAGCCCTCGGAGGGCTTGAGGGGAGGTAGCTCGCCACGCTTCCACGCCTCGAGCACGTCGCGGTGCTGGCCGGTGGCCTGGACGGAGATCTCGAAGACGATGAGCGCGTCGTTGAACAGCGGATGGCGGCGGAAGGCACCGGTGCGGCGGCGACGCTCGCCGGAGAGTGTCCGCTGGGCGATGAGGAGCAACCGGCAGCGCTCGGCGATGCGGCGAGGCAGACGCGCGGTCTGGACGAACTCGGCGAGCAGATCCTCGATGGCCTGGGCCACGGAGGGGCGGCCGGCGGGGTCCTGGCTCTCGACGATGGGCGAGGCCTGAGCGATGGGCACCAGCAGGGCGGCGAGCAGGATGGCGTCATCCAGCGGCTCGCCGGAGGACACGCGCCGGTCGAGCGCCTCGACGTAGGCGTAGAAGGTGTCCCGGCCGCGGCGGCCATGCTGCTTGAAGTAGGCGGCCACGGGCGGGAGCAGGACCTTGAGCGCGTCCAGCGCGGCGAGCAGCTTCAGGCAGGGGGCGGCCACGCCGCCGCGGATGAGGCGGAAGGTCTCCTCCAGGAGGCGGGCGGGGGCGCAGCGAGGCAGGTCCTCGACGGCACCTTCCATGGCGGCGTAGGTGCGCGACTCGATGTCCAGGCCCAGCTTGGCGGAGAAGCGCACGGCACGGAGGATGCGGACCGGATCCTCGCGCATGCGGATCTCCGGGTCGCCGATGGTGCGGATGTAGCGCTCGTCGAGGTCACGCCGACCACGCACGTAGTCAATCACCCGGCCCTCGGCGACGTCGTAGAAGAGGCCGTTCATGGTGAAGTCACGGCGCCGGGCGTCCTGCTCCGCGGTGCCGAAGACGTTGTCGTGGGTGATGAGGAGATCCTGGGACTCCTCGGTCTCGGAGCCCTCCTCCTCGCCGTTCTCGGAGCCGTTCTCGGGATTGGAGGCGTCGAGCTCGGTGGGGTTGGCGCGGAAGGTGGAGACCTCGATGATCTTCCCGCCCTTGAAGTAGATGTGAGCGAGCCGGAAGCGCCGGCCGATGAGGCGGCAGTTGCGGAAGATGGCGCGCACCTCGCCGGGGTGGGCGCTGGTGGCGATGTCGAAGTCCTTGGGCGTGCGGCCCAGGAGCAGATCTCTCACGCAGCCCCCCACGAGGTAGGCCTGGTGGCCATGGGAGTGGAGGCGGTGGATGACCTTGAGGGCATCCGGATCGAGCTTGTCGGGGTCGATCTCGGGGGGAGGGCCGGAGGGGGAGGGGTGGGAGAAGAGCTCGGAGTTGGACTCGGAGAGGGTGTCCTGGGGAAGTGTCTCCAGCAGGGCGGACATGGGGGATTGGGTCTCCTCCGCGGGCTCGGGGACCGGCAACATCTCGAGGGAGTCCAGGGACTCGGCCTCGGAGACAGCAACCTCGCGCGCGTCATCGGGCGCAGGCTGGAGCGTGGGTCCGCCGACAGGCGGTGTGTCAGTGGAGTCTCGCGTCATCTCGCGGTTGACGCCCCGTGGGGGGGCGAATCTAAGGGGTACGACCTATAGCGCATCCTCCCGGGAGGGAGTAGCACATGAAGACATTGTTGACGGGAGGAACAGGGTTGGTGGGGGCCAACCTGGCCCACCTGCTGTGTGGGCAGGGGGAGCGCCCCCGTCTGCTCGTCCGGGAGCGCAGCGACCGGAGGGGTCTGCGCGGGCTGAGCTACGACGAGGTGCTCGGCGACGTGCTGGACACGGAGTCGTTGCGGGGGGCGATGAAGGGGGTGGGGCGGGTCTACCACGTGGCGGGCATCGTCCGGTTCGATCCCTTTACTCGGGAGGACGTCTCCCGCCTTAACACCCAGGGGACGCGAAACGTTCTGGATGCGGCGCGGGCGGCGGGTGTACGGCGGGTCGTACTGGTGTCGAGCGTGGCGGCGGTGGGCCATGGGACGCTGGCCGAGCCGGCGACCGAGGAGACGCTCTACAACTACGAGGGGGACAACCCGTATCACGAGTCCAAGCGGGAGGCGGAGCGCCTGGCATTGGAGGCCTCGGGGCCGACGCTGGAGGTGCTGGCGGGCAATCCGGGCTTCGTCCTCGGCCCGTACGATGTGAGGCCGTCCACGGGGGAGCTGCTGCGGGTGGTGGCGAAGGGAATCGTCCGGGTGTACCCGAGCGGCGGCATCAACGTGGTGAACGCGCAGGACGTGGCACGGGGGCTCCAACTCATCATGGAAAAGGGCCGCCCGGGGGAGCGCTACATCCTGGGTGGGGAGAACCTGACCTTCCGCGAATTCCTGACTGTCTGCGCGGAAGAGGCGGGGGTGCCAGCACCGGCGGTGCCACTACCGGACGGGGTGGTGAAGGCGGTGGGACGGTTCGGAGACGTGGTGGGACGCCTGTCCCCGGACCTCTTCCAGCACATGAACACGGCCTTCCTGCAGGCGCTGCCATTACCTGCGTACCAGTCCTCGGGGAAGGCGATGAGGGAACTCGGCTACCGACCGCGACCTGTGAGGCTCGGTATCCGGGAAGCACTGCGCTGGTTCCAGGAAGAAGGAATGCTCCCAAGAGACCAACCCCTGACGCCCCGAGGAGTGCTGGGTTGAGCCCGTGTATGTCCCCTCTCCCCCTGGGAGAGGGCTAGGGTGAGGGTATCCGTCCCCCTGTTCCACCCTCAGGAGAACACTGAGCCCCATGTCCTTCATCATCGCCATTGGCTCGACGAACCCGGCCAAGACGACGGCCGCGCAAACCATCTGTGAGAGGGCCTTCCCTGGGTGCACGTTGGTGCCGATCGAGGTGCCCAGCGGAGTGCCGGAACAACCCATCGGACCGGACCAGACATCAACGGGGGCGCGCAACCGGGCACGAGCAGCGCTCGGGGCGGTCGAGGGAGCACGGATGGGAATGGGGTTGGAGGGGGGCGTGGACCCGGACGGGAGCCTCATCAACTGCGTGGCCGTGGTGGAGGCCGGAGGCCGGGAGAACCTCACCTGGGGCGTGCGCTTTCCCCTTCCTCCGGTCGCGGTGGCCCGGGTGCTGCGCGGTGAGGAACTGGGGCCGGTGATGGACCAGGTGTCTGGCCGCAACGAGAGCAAGAAGAAACTGGGGGCGGTGGGCATCCTGACCAACGGGCTCTTCACGCGGGCCGAGATGTGGCAGGGCCCGCTGGCGTGCGCGCTGATGCCCTTCCTGCATCCGGAGCTCTACGCGGCACCCGCGACAGACGAGGCCTCCGGGGCCTGAAACCGCCCTACCCCGTCAGCCGGTGCTGGATGCGGATGAGCCGGACGCCCTTGGGCGTGCGCATGAGGGTGTCCCACCAGTTCGCCCCGTCGTACCAGTAGCGGATCTGCACACCGAGCACCCGCGCCTCGCGGAGAGCGGCCAGGGCCTCGTCGAGCGGAACGGACTTCTCGGAGGCCATGGCGAGGGCCCCGCCCTTGAGGAGCACCTCGCTCACCACGGTGCAGCGCTGGATGTCACGGAAGAGCTGCTCCAGTGTCTCCGCATCGAGGATCGCATCCTGCAACTGGGGGAGAGACGGGTCCTCGGGGGCGGCGTTCGCGAGGCGGAGACCAGCTGTCATGAAGTGGGGACCCGCGGTGCGGAGGGAAGGAACTCGAAGGCGTTGAGCGGAGCCGGGCACACCTGGACGCAGAGGCCGCACCCGTTGCATCGCTCTTCCACGACGCGAGGGCGGCCCAGCTCGACGGCGAGGGCGCCCTCGACGGGACAGCGCTCGGAGCAGGTGCTGCAGAACGAGCCCTGCCAGGCGAGGCAGAACCGAGGCCGAACCCGGACGGTCATCCCGGGAACGGGAGCCCCCGCGGCCGGCGCGAGCGGAGCCATCTCGATGCGGCTGACACCCTCTTGGGGAACGGCGAGCCCCTCGCGGAGGGAGAAGACGGGGAGACTCGTCCCGGTCGCCTCACCCGACAGCGCACGGGAGGAATAGAACGCCTCGAGCGAAAAGCCCGCTCCCGGCGCGGGCTCGGACACGGCGGGCGAGGGAGCACGAACAGGCTCTGGAGAAGACGCAGGCGCCTCCTTCTTCCGAAGGAACCCGAGGAGCGCACGGCGGCTGATTTCAGTTCGAGCGCTCAAGGCCTGGCCTCCATCGCCACGCCACCGGGTGGCTGTCCGGGAGCCCCCGCGCCCGAGTCCTCCGGGAGGCGCTGGTCGAGCAGTGCGGAGGACCCATGGCACTGCTGACAGTTCTGCCGTTCCGGGTGCGAGGTCCGCAGCCCGGGGAGACCCCTGGGGCCGTGGCAGCTCGTGCAGTCGGTCCGCATGAGCGTGGGGTGAGGCAGGGTCGGTGGAGCCCCCTGCCAGGCTCGAGCGCCCTTCTCTCCCGAGACCAGTCCGACGAAACCATTCCCCGGGACGTCCTTGTACTGCGCCAGGGGGCGGGGCGACTCCCCCACCACGTGGCACTGCGTGCAGCTCTGGTACGGCGGGTGGCTGATCTTCGGAGCCACGCGGGTGCCCAGCTTCATCCCCTCGCCATGGCAGGCCAGACAGCCGGGGACTTCGCGCTGGTCGATCTCATGAGGAATCGTGGGAGGCGCGCCGTCATAGGCGCGGTGGGTCTTCCGCTGGGCCACGGCCTCGGCGCGCATCTCGGGGGTGGCCACGGGCAGGGGCTTCACCGGAAAGTCCGCCTCCGCCAGCGAGGCGATGGCGCCCTCATACATGCGCGCGTTGTCACCGCGCCGCTGCTCGCGAAGCTCGCTGTAGCTCGGAGCGCGCTCGGCGCGTTGCGCGTGCGGATCGGAGGCCGCCGGACGCTCGGGCATCTCCGGGGCGCGCAGGCCCGCGAAGTACCCGGTGGCCGCGAGCGCCACCGCCACGGCGGCTCCCACCTGGAGCCAGCGGGCCCCGAGCCCACCCGACTGTTCGCCCGCGGCGCTCATTTCTGCTTCTCCGCGACCCGCTCACGCCGGCGCACACGGGCCGCGCACTTCTTGTAGTCGGGCTGTTTGGAGAACGGGTCGTGCGCGTCGAGCGTGAGCTCGTTGATGAGCAGCCGCTCGTCGAAGAAGGGGACGAAGAGCGAGCCCTCGACGGGCTCTCCACGGCCGCCGAGCCACACGGGCAGGTCGAGCTTTCCGCGGCGGGTCTCCACCGTCACCAGGTCCCCGTTGTCCACGCCGAGCTTCCGGGCATCGGCGCGGTTCATCTCCACGTACGCCTGGGGCATGGCGCGCCGGAGCTGCGGAATGCGCATGGTCACCGAGCCGGTGTGCCAGTGCTCGATGACGCGGCCGGTGCACAGCCAGAAGGGGTACTCGGAGTCGGGGGACTCGGGAGGAGGCTCGTAGGGCTGGAACCAGATCTGCGCGCGGTCGTCGTGCGAGGTCGAGTGGTAGAACTGGATGTCGCGGCCCTTCTTCACGTACGGGTCGTCGAAGCCGGAGAAGCGGAAGCGCGTCTCGCGCCAGCTGCCGTCCGGCTGCTGCACCACGGGCCAGCGCAGGCCGCGTGCCTTCACGTACTCCTGATAGGGCGCCAGGTCCTTGTGCTTGATGCGGGTCGTCTTCCGGTACTCCTCGAAGAGGTGCTCGTCGACGTTGACGTCGTAGTAGTGCGACCACTCCCAGATGGGCACGGACCTGCCGTCCTTGCCCTTCACGTCGAAGAGGAAGCGGCCGTCCTTGTCCTTCATGCCGGCGAAGCCGAGCTCGAGCAGCCGGTGGGCCACGGAGATGAGCTGCCAGCCGTCATCGCGGGCCTGACCGGGGGGCTGGACGAGCTTGAACCACTGCTGGGTGCGGCGCTCCGAGTTGCCGACCATGCCATTCTTCTCCACCCACATGGCGGAGGGCAGCACGAGGTCGGCGATGCGCGTGGTGGCGGTCGGGTAGACGTCCGAGACGATGAGGAACTTGTCCGCGAGCTTGCGGCTGGGGTCCACCAGCTTGTGCGTATTGGGGAGGCTCTGGGCGGGGTTGGTGACCTGGACCCAGACGGTGTGGACATCGCCGCCCTGCTCGGTGGGCGTGGAGAAGCGCTTCCACATCTCCACGGTGTGGTAGCCGATCTTCTCGGAGACGCGGCCGGCGGGGACGTTCCAGATCTCCTCCATCTGGGCGCGGTGCTCGGCCTTGGCCACCACGCGGCCGCCGGGGAGCGCGTGGGAGAGCGTGCCCACCTCGCGCACGGTGCCGCAGGCGGAGGGCTGACCGGTGAGACTGGTGGGTGCATCCCCGGGCTTGCCGAAGTGCCCGCTGAGCAGGTGGAGCCCGTGGAGCAGGCTGTTCATGGCCGTGCCCTGGGTGTGCTGGTTCGGCCCCATGCACCACAGGCTGGTGATGCGGACGTCCCTGCGGCCGAACAGCCCGGCCAGCATCCGCAGGTCCTTCTGGGACACGCCCGAGAGCTGCTCCACCTTCTCGGGGGTATAGGGCTTCAGCAGCTCGCGGTACTCCTCGAAGGAGATGGCCTTGCCCTCGAGGGTGGGCGGGGTGCTGGAGGCGCGGAAGGCGCAGTTGGCCTCGACGAAGGCCTTGTCGTAGGTGCCGTTCTCCACCAGCAGGTGGGCGATGCCACAGGCGATCGCCAGGTCCGAGTTCGGCTTGAAGCGCAGGGAGTGGTCGGCGAACCCGCTGGTGCGCGTCTTGCGCGTGCCGATGTCGATGAGGGTGACCTTCTCGCCGCGCGAGCGCCGGTCGATGACGCGCGAGAAGAGGACCGGGTGCATCTCCGCGGGGTTGTTGCCCCAGGTGATGAGCACGTCGCAGGCGTCGAGGTCGTCATAGCAACCGGCGGGCTCGTCCACGCCGTAGGTGGCGAGGAAGCCCGTCACCGCCGAGGCCATGCACAGACGCGCGTTGGCGTCGATATTGTGCGTGCCCAGGCCGGCCTTGACGAACTTCGAGGCGGCATAGCCCTCGGGGATGGTCCACTGGCCGCTGCCGTAGAGGGCGAAGCCCTTGGGGTCCTTCAGCACGCGGCGGGCGATGATGTCGATCGCCTCTTCCCAGCTGATGGGCACCTGCTTGTCGCCCTTGCGCAGCAGCGGCGTCGTGAGCCTGTCCTGCCCGTAGAGAGCGAGCCCCACGTGGTAGCCCTTCACGCACAGCAGGCCCTTGTTCACCGGAGCCTTCTGGTCGCCCGCGATGGCCACCACCTTGCCGTTCTGCACGCCCACCTGGACGTGGCAGCCGGTGCCGCAGAAGCGGCAGGGCGCCTTGTTCCACTGCACGTCACCGCCTTGACGGGCGGTGCTCGGCGGCTCCACGGCCGCCCTGTCCTGGCCATATGCCAGACGGCTCGCGGCCAGCGTCGCCGCCGTCATGGCCGAACCCTTCAGGAAGTCCCGGCGATCCATGGCTCAGCGCTCCTCCTCGGAGAAATCCACCATCACCACGTCCACGAAGCTCACGCCCACCAACTCCCTCAGGGACTCGGCGAGCTCCTCACCTTCGTAGGGGCTGGCGGTCTCGGTCACCACCGGCAGCCATCGCCCCTCCACGGGCGGGCCCAGGGTGATGCGCGGGTCGCGAGCGAGCTCTGAAAGCGCGAGCGCCCTCGACTCGGGCGACGCATCGAGGGTGAGCACCAGGCTACTGATGGGCATACAGGCTCCGTCCATGGGGACACGGCCCCCAGGAGCAAGAGGCGGACCACCCCGGCGTGCCCCTCATCCCACGGGTGCGCGCGCAAAGCCTGCGCTTAAAGTTGTTCGAACGATGCAGGTTTTTCGCGGGCGAGCGGGATGCCCATCCCGAGTTCCCAGCGGAACACAGGGGCGGAGCGTGATGGCACGGACGCTGCTTTGCGCTGGCCTCCGTGGAGAACCACCTCTACAGAATGATGCGCCCGGCGCTCGTCGCCTCGCTGCTCGCCCTGGGCGGCTGCGGGAGGGCTCAGCCCGTGAGCTTCCAGCCGCCACCGGGAGCACCGACGGGCAGGGAAACCCTCCACCAACCGGCGAAGCTCACCTCCGTCGAGAGCGACCAGAAGGACGCGCTGGGCCGGCCGCTTCGCGTGTCGTGCGAGAGCTGCCACTCGCTGCGTGAGACGAAGCCCATGCCCTCGCGGCCCGAGGAGCTGAAGGAGTTCCACCAGGGCCTGCGGTTCCGCCATGGGGAGCTCGCCTGCACCTCGTGCCACCAGGCCCAGCAGCCGCGCACGCTGCACCTGGCCACGGGCGAGCCGCTGCCGATGACGGAGGTGGTGACGCTGTGCGCGCAGTGCCACGGCCCGCAGTACCGGGACTTCAAGGCGGGGGCGCACGGGGGGATGACGGGGTACTGGGACCTGTCACGGGGAGACCGCACGAGGAACAACTGCGTGAGCTGCCACGACCCGCACACGCCGAAGTACGCGGGCGCGCATCCGGTGATGCCTCCGCGCAACCCGCCCGCCCACGGCGAGCCGGACACGAAAGAGGCGACAGGCCATGAGTGACACCGTCTCCCGCCGCACCGTGATGAAGGGTGTCGGGGCCACGCTGGGGGCCGCGGCCTTCGCGCACGCGATGGCACCGCTCACCGAGTGGACGCAGGACCTGAGCGTCGATCAGTTCCTGCAGAAGCACTACAAGGAGCTGACGCGTGACGAGCTGACGCGGGTGCTCGTCCACCTGAAGGAGGAGACGAAGCGGAAGTACGGCCGCGACGTGGACATCCAGGCGTTGCCGCCGCAGGAGGGCGTGTCGTTCGCGTACGCGCTCAACCTGAGCATCTGCATCGGTTGCCGGAAGTGCGCCGAGGCGTGCCACCAGGAGAACAACCACGACCGGCGCACGGGGAACTCGTACATCCGGGTGCTGGAGATGGAGCAGGGCAGCCTGGACCTGGAGCACGGGAACGCGAACTACGACCACCCGGTGCCGGCCGAGGGGAAGTACTACCTGCCGGTGCAGTGCCACCAGTGCGACAACGCGCCGTGCGTGAAGGTGTGCCCGGTGCAGGCCACGTGGAAGGAGCCGGACGGCATCGTGGTGGTGGACTACAACTGGTGCATCGGCTGCCGGTACTGCGAGGCGGCGTGCCCCTACCACGCGCGGCGCTTCAACTGGGCGAAGCCGGAGATTCCTCCCGAGGAGATCAACCCGGACCAGGGATACCTCTCCAACCGGATCCGCCCGCAGGGGGTGGTGGAGAAGTGCACCTTCTGTCTGCACCGCACGCGAGCGGGGCGGCTGCCGGCGTGCCTGGAGGCGTGCCCCACGGGGGCGCGGGTGTTCGGCAACCTGTTGGATCCGAAGAGCCCCATCCGCTGGGTGCTCGAGAACAAGCGCGTCTTCGTGCTCAAGGAGGAGCTCGGGACGCGGCCACGCTTCTTCTACTTCTTCGACAAGTGAGCCATGGCTGCTTCCCGTCACCTGCTCGACTACCCGCGGTTCCTCGGCCGGCTGCTCTGGATGAGCACGGATGGGAGCTGGCGCTTCTACACGTGGATGACGGTGCTCTCGGCGATCGCCCTGGTGGGCGCCAACGCCTATGCGCACCAGCTGGCCGAGGGCATGGCGCTCACGGGGATGAGCGACCACGTGTCCTGGGGCCTGTACATCGCCAACTTCACCTTCGGGGTGGGGTTGGCGGCGGGCGCGGTGATGATGGTCATCCCCGCGTACCTGTACCACGACCATGAGATGCACGACGTCACGCTGATTGGCGAGCTGCTCGCGGTGGCGGCGATCTTCGTGTGCCTGCTGTTCATCGTGGTGGACATGGGGCACCCCGAGCGGGCGTGGCACCTGATACCGGGGATTGGGCGGTTCAACTGGCCCATCTCGATGCTCACCTGGGACGTGGTGGTGCTGAACGGCTACCTGCTCATCAACCTGCACATCTGCGGCTATCTCATCTACATGCGCTTCCTGGGGCGCAAGCCGCGCAAGCAGTGGTACCTGCCGTTCGTCTTCCTCTCCATCTTCTGGGCCATCAGCATCCACAGCGTGACGGCGTTCCTCTACAGCGGGCTGGGAGGCAGGCCGTTCTGGAACTCGGCGCTGCTGGCGCCGCGGTTCATCGCGTCGGCGTTCATCACGGGCCCGGCGTTCGTCATCGTGCTGCTGCAGGCCATCCGCCGCTTCACGGGGCTGCCCATCGGCGAGGGGCCGCTGCGCACGCTGATGTCGGTGATGCGGGTGACGGTGCTGCTCAACCTGTTCATGCTGGGCTCGGAGCTGTTCACGGCCTTCTACACGGGTGGGACGCACGCCACGGCGGTGCGCTACCTGTTCTTCGGTTCACACGGGCACCACGCGCTGGTGCCGTGGATCTGGACGGCGGTGGCGCTCAACATCGCCTCGGCGGTGGTGGTGCACCTGCCGGCCACGCGGCGTCACGTGTGGCTGCTCAACCTGGCGTGCGCGCTGGCGTTCGCGGGTGTCTGGATCGAAAAGGGAATGGGCCTCATCATTCCCGGCTTCGTCCCGAGCACCCTGCACGAGCTGGTGGAGTACGTGCCCACCGTCACCGAATGGAAGATTACAGCGGGAATATGGGCCTTCGGGCTGATGGTGCTGACAGTGGCGGTGAAGGTGGCACTGCCAGTGCTGAGCGGCCAGCTCGCGGCCTCGCACGCCGGGCACGGCGAAGAGAACCCGGAAGCGAAGCAGGCCACATAAGCCCGTACAACCCCCTTGTCATGAACGGGTGGCCACTGGATCCTCCCCCATGCGGAATGGCGCTCTTCCCAGGAGGGGCGACAGACTCGCGACAAGGGGGAGGCCATGGGGGATGACACGGGCAGCTCGCACTCTCTCGGCTCCGAGGAGGAGCTGCGGCGACGGCTGACCTACGTGACACCCGCGGACACCACGCGCGGCATCTTCCTCAACAGTGTGCTGGAGGTGGTACGCCAACTGGGGGACGAGGCCACGGTGCGGCACTGTCTGGACGAAAGTGGGGAGACGCGCTTCGTGGCGCTCTTCAACTATCCGGTCAGCACCCTGCTGCGCATGTCCTATGCCGGTGCGCGGCGCCTGAGCAACGACAGCCGGAACTTCGAAGAGGTGATGCGACAGATGGGCTATCTGTCGGCCAGGAGCTTCGCCACCACCTCCATGGGACAGATCATGCTTCGGCAGATTCTCGGGCAGCCCCGGCGGCTGCTCGAGAATCTGCCGGCGGCCTACCGGATGACCACGAACGTGGGAACGTGCAAGGTGAGGTGGACGGGGCACACCAGCGCCGTCATCCTCATCACGCGCGACATCCTCCCCTACCCCTACATGGAGGGCTCGCTTCAGGGCACGTTCGAGGTCACGGCGATACGAGGACTGACGGTGCGCGCGCATCCGCTCGAGTCGCTCGACACCGAGTACGAGCTCTCCTGGGGATGACGACGCCCCTCGCGCCCAGGGGGCTCAGGAGGCCACGACGGTGGGCGGCGTGGTGCTGGTGAAGAAGTCCGGGTAGGTGGCGGTGTAGTTGGAGCCGCCGCCGGTCTCGCCCGGGATGGTGCCGCTCTTGGTGCCACGGACCTCCAGGGTGGTGCCATCGGACAGGATGGACAGCTCCCCACCGTACACGTAGCCCGCGTAGCCGGGGTTCATCGCGCCGAGGCCCGTGGTGCGCACGATGGACAGCGTGTCCGGCGCCACGTGGTCGACGTACACGACGACGGCGGCGGAGCCGCTCGGCGTCCCCTTGTACGTGAAGCTGGCGGCAACCCCGAGGTCATTGGCCGCGAGTGACAGCGAGGGGCTGTTGTACGTGGTGCCGATCACCACGCTCCCGCCGCCCCAGGCACACGTGGACGAGGCCACCCGGTTGACGCGGACCTCGTACTGGGGAGGGAAGGTGCCCGGCTTCTGCTGGGACGAGACGTAGAAGGTGCAGCCCCGCGACACGCCCGAGGTCAGCGCGGCGGAGCTCGTGGCGAGCGGCTCCTCCTGGGTGTCGGGCGCACCACAGGCCGACAGCGCGAGGACGGCGACAAGAGAGGCAACGGGTTTCAGGATCCGCATACGGTCACTCCCGGGGCTGCGAGGGAGGAGTGACGCTAGAACATCAGCGCAATTCCGGCAGCCGTGCCTTGAGCGAGGGCAGCACCACCCGGTCGTCCATCATGCGCTGATCGAACACGAAGCTCTCCGTGGGCTCCACGTGCCACCGGCCGCCGTACCGCGCGTTGAGGGCGCGGACGATCTCGAAATAGGACCACCGCTCGTTCGCGTCGAGCATGTAGAGCCCCGGCTCCGCCCACGCGAGCGCCAGCAGGGCCCTCACGGTGTCATCGAGGAAGGCGCACGCCGGATACCACCGCGTGCTCGCCTCCACCCTGCCCCGCTCGCGCATCTGCGCCTCCAGCGAGGCGAGCATGTTGTTGCCCGAGGGCCGGTCGTCGATCTGCCAGCCCAGCCGCACCACGCGCGCCTCGGGGTTCTGCTGGAAGACCCGCTCCTCCGCGCGCCGCTTCTCGTACCCGTAGCCCTCGGGCGCCTCCGGCACCGAGTCCACCGTGAAGGGCCCGGGGGCATGGTCCGAGAACACCATCGCCGTGCTGGAGAACACGAACCGCACGCCCAGCTGACGGGAGATCCACGCGAGCTCGCTCGTCCACTCGTAGTTGACGAGCCACGACTCGTTGGGCCGGCCCGTGGGGCGCGAGGCCGTCGCCAGGTGGAACAGCGCCTCCGGGGCCACCGAGCGCACGAACCCCTCCATGGCCCAGTAGTCGTCCAGCGGGACGCGGTCGCGGTCCCAGCACACCACCTCGACACCGAGCCGCCGAAGGTACTCGCACAGCCGCGAGCCGACCGTGCCATTGGCGCCCGTGACGATGGCTCTCATTCCCGTGTCTCCCGCGCGCGAGGCCCCGCGCCTAATGCGTCTTGCGCGCCTTGTGCGTCCGGGGGAGCGCGTGGTGGATGAGATCCAGGTAGTCCACCGCCTGCACCGGCGGCGGGGGCGGCGGCGTCCCCAGGGCGGCGAGCCGCTTGGTGAAGGCCGAGATGATGTCCGGCACCGGCCGCAGCGCCTGGAGGAGCGCGTTGGGCCCCTCCAGCGCCTGCACCAGCGCCGCGGCCGCATGCTGCAGCGGCAGGCCCCGGCGCAGCAGGTCCTGGAACGAGTTGGACAGCGTGATGATGTTGTGCCCCGCCGTCTGCACCATCTCCACGGCGATCTTGATGACCTGCGGGGCCGTCAGGTGCCCATCGGCCAGCAGCACCAGCGCGGCCTGGAAGTAGTTGAAGATGGGCACCACGCGCGGGCCGTAGTTGGCGAAGTGCGCCGGCGGCGTCAGCCGATCCAGGTGGATGAAGATGCGCCGCACGGGGTCGGACACCGGAATCTTCTTCCACGCGGTGCGCACCCGCTCGGCCTCGTCCGGGTACACCGCGGCAGCCTCGAGAATCTGGTTCAGCACCCGCTCGTCCACGCGCCCGGCGATCATGTCCGCGTAGAGCGAGTAGATGAAGGCATCCGCCTCGGCGTCATCCCCGAAGAGCACCTCCTCGGCCTCCACGGGCGCGTTGGCGCGGCTCTCCATGATGGCGGGCAGCTTGTAGCCGACCTGTCCGCGCAGCGCCCGGAAGCGCCCGCGCATCAGGTTGCCCACGTTGTCCTTGAGGACGAACTCGTCCCACACCACCCCGTCCAGCTTGAGCTTCTCCTCCAGCACCGAGCGCATCTGCTTGGGGCTTCCGGAGACGATGCACAGCCGCGTGTCCCCGTTGGCCGCCAGCTCGCGGATGAGCGCGGACGCACCTGGCACGGCCTGCTTCTCGTGGGCCTTCTGGAAGGCCGTGCGCAGCAGGTCCCGCAGCGAGTCGAACTCCGTCTGCAGGTACGTCTTGTCCAGGTCCCAGCGGTAGATGCGCCGCGGGGGCCTGGGATCGATGCGGTCCGGCAGGCTCACCGCGCCAGACCCTCCTGGATGGCCTTGCCCAGCTCATGGGACACCGCCTTGGCGGCCACCTTGCCCGCGTTGGCGATGGCCCGCGACTTCGAGCGTCCGTGGGCCTTGATGAAGATGCGATCGAACCCCAGCACCGGTGCTCCCCCGTATTGCTCCCAGTCGGTGACGTCCTTGATGCGCTGGATGCCACCGGACAGCATCGCCAGCCCGGCCCTCCAGCGCAGGCTCTCCTTGTACGCGTACTGGGCCAGCTCCACCACCGTCTCGTGCACCCCCTCCAGCATCTTCAGGCACACGTTGCCGACGAAGCCGTCCGTCACCACCACGTCCGCCGTGCCCTTGGGGATGTCCACGCCCTCCACGTTCCCGATGAACTGCAGCCCCGGCAGGCCCGCCAGCCGCGCGTGCGCCTCCACCACCTGGCGCGGGCCCTTGTTGGGCTCGGTGCCATTGGAGAGCAGCGCCACCTTGGGGTTCTCGTTGCGTGAGATGATGCGCGCGTACGCCGCCCCCATCACCGCGAACGTCACCAGGTCGTCCGCGGTGGCCTCCACCGTGGCCCCCACGTCGAGGATGAGCGAGAACGGATCATCCTTGTCGCCCCGGCGCGCGCGCGTCGGGTACACCGAGGCCAGCGCCGCGCGCCGCACTCCCGGCAGCAGCTGGAAGTGCCGGGCACACGACAGCACGCACGCGCCCGTGTTTCCGGCCGACACGAGCGCGTCCGCCTCGCCCTCGGCCACGAGCCGCGCCGCCACCGACACGGACGCATCCGGCTTGCGCGCCAGCGCCTCGCCGGGCTTCTCGTCCATGGAGATCTGCTCGGAGGCGTGCTGCACCGAGATGCGCTCGCCGTTGTGCTTCGTCTCGGCGAGCGCATTGTCGATGACAGCCCTGTCCCCCACCAGCAACGTGTGGATGTGAGGTGATTCCAACGAGAGCTGCGCGGCCCCCCTGACTACCTCCGCGGGGCCGTGATCGCTCCCCATCACGTCGAACGCAATGGTGACGAGCTTGGTGGCCATGAGAGCACCATCTTACAGGTTTGTAGAAAGACGAGGGGGCCGGATCCGAGTGGATCCAGCCCCCGGTGGAGGACGGTGCCGGGAGGCTCCCACCGGGTGGCGGGAGCCGCCTGGGGTCCGGGCTCAGTTGCTCTCGCTGGCCTGGATCGTCCGGTTCGCGGTGTCGCGCTGGATGCAGCCCTTGGTCATCGTGTACTGGTAGGTGCCCAGCTCGTCGCGCCAGTACTCACCCTCGTACGGCCAGTAGAGCTGATCGTCCGCCACCGCCACGGAGTAGCGGTACTTCTTCACGACGGACACGCTGCCGCCGGCCTTGAGCTGCTCCTCGAGGAACTCCTTCTCCTTGGAGACGGTCTCGAACTTGATGCGCAGGCCGTTGGCCAGCAGTTGCTTGAGGCCGACCAGCTCCGTCTCCAGCTTGCCCTTGGCCATGGTGCCGGCCTTCTCGATGAGGACGGTGCGCTGGGTCTTCAGGCCCTCCAGCAGCTGCTTGGACAGCTCGGAGTAGCGGAAGGTGTCACCCTTCTCCCCGAAGACGTCCATCTCCCCTTCCAGCTCGAGGATGGAGTCGTTCGTCTTCTTGAGGTCCTGATCCGTGAGGGCCAGGCGCAGGATGCGCTCGAGGATGACGTCCGTCTGCTTCTCCAGGCCCTCCTTGTTCTTCTTCTGCACGTCGGAGAGCACGCCGTAGTACTCGCTGGCGTTCATCTGCTTCTTGGTGATCAGCTCGAGCTGATCATGAACGGGCAGGTAGGTGCGCTCGAAGTCCTGGAGGATGAGGCTGGACTCGCGGTAGCGGCAGTTCTCGTAATAGATGACCGCCTTGAGGATCATCGCCTCGGGGAAGTACTCCTCGCGGAAGAAGGGCGAGGAGAGCGTGATGAGGTTGCCGAGCGCCTGCTCGTACTGGCCCACGCGGTAGTTGGCCCAGCTGGCCTCGAACATGGCCTCCAGCCACTGCGAGGTGCCGCGCTCCACCTTGTTGAAATAGAAGAGCGCGTAGCGGTTCTGCTGCATGCCGTAGTGGGTACGGGCCAGCTGCATGAAGGCCAGCTCGCGCAGCTTCTGGTTGAAGGCGACCTGCTCGGCGTCCAGGCCGGCCGTGGAGCGGGTGACGCGGACGATCTCCTTCATCGCGTCGATGGCGCCCACGGTGTTGATGTCCACGCGCCTCTCGGCGGCGTTCTTGGCCTGGTTGCCGAAGCGGAAGTAGGCCAGACCCTCGAGGTACTTGGTCCTCGGGTAGAACGGATCCGTCTTCGGGATGAGCAGCGCCAGGCGCTTCACCTCGCTGAAGCTCTTGTCCGCGTCCTCCGGGCGGCCCACCTGGTCCAGCGCCTTGCCACGCACGAAGTGGTAGCGGGCCAGCAGGTAGTGGAACTCGTTGCGGAAGCGCTCGGGGAACTCCTGGTTGGCGTACTTGGCGATCTCATCCAGGATGACGGTCTCGTTCTTCGTCTTGCGGCTGATGAAGAAGAGCCACTCGAGGCTGGTGCGGAAGAACTTCGTCTCCGGACCGACGGCGAGGATCTTCGAGAACTCGCCCAGCGACGAGTGGTACAGGCCCATGCGGTAGAGGGCCTTGGCCAGCACGTAGCGCGCCTCCAGGTGGAGGCCGGCGAGCTTGGCGTCCTGGAGCATCTCGAAGGAGCTCATCGCCGCCTTCTCGTACTCCTCGTTCTTGAAGAGCGCGATGGCCACGTCCAGGCGCTGGCGATCACCGCTCTTGCCGGACACGTCCACCGCGTCGAAGGACATGGTGGGCGCGGCCTTGGGAGCGCTGGGCGTCTCGGCCGTCAGATCCAACCCCATGGCGGGGGTGGACGAGGCGGCGTCGCCGGCCGGGGCGGCCGGAGTGGAGGCCGTGCCCGTGTCGGCGGGAGCGGGGGCCGGGGCGGACGTGTCGCTGGAAGCGCTGGCATCCGAGCTCGAATCCGAGTCGGAGTCATCGTCCTGGGCCTGGGTGGCCGTGGGCTTCTTCCCGCGCGCTGGCTTGCGGGTGGGCTTCTTCTTCTTCTTCTTCGCGGACTGGGAGAGATCCAGGCCCTCGAAGCTCTGCGCGGGCGAGGGAGTCGCCCAGGCCAGGGTGAGCCCGAGGGTGGCGAGGCAGAGAGGCCGGAGCAGACGTTTCATGACTCGGGAGGGGCGGAGGGGAAGAAGAAGGAGACACCCAGCTCGAACAGCAACTGGTTGCGCAACGTAGTGGTCGGGTTGATGGCCTTCTCGACGTAGATGAGGTCGCGGAACTCGGTGCGCAGCGTCATCCAGCGGTTGAGGAAGAAGCGCATGCCCACGCCGACGTTGCCGCCAGCGGTGAACTCCGCGTTCCGGGTGGGCCCGATGTACTGCACCGCGGAGGCGCCGGCGATGCCGTACAGGTCGAAGTGGACGAACTGCTCGGCTAGCAGGGAGATCTTCCCGTAGATGGGAGCCCACTGCACGTCGAGCCCGCCCGTCAGGGTGAGCTGCCCGGGGGCGGCGCCGTTGAGCTCCTCGAAGGAGGGCCTGCGGCAACCCCGGGTGGCGGTGCCGCCCTCACTGTCGGAGAAGGTGCAGATCTGCGCGGCCCCCGCCACCGTGGGGATGGCATAGCCGGCACGCAGGCTGAAACCCAGCGTCTCCGTGGGGTGGTAGGTCAGCACGCCACCCAGGATGTACTTGGTGAAGAAGGCATCCTTGACGGACAGGGTGGCCGAGGGGCTGAACTCGAGGCGGCCCTTCTTGAGGAACAGGTGGCCGGAGACGGGCGTGACGCGATCGCGCAGGGGGCCGAGGCGATCCTTGTCCACCTCGGACACGTCACCGGCCTCCTGCTCGGAGGAGCCGGAGCTGGAGGGCGCGGGCCTGGCGGCGGGCGCGGCGGGCGCCGGCTGCGCGGCGGGCGCCGGCTGCTGGGCCAGGGCGGGCACGGGCGCCAGGCAGAGCGCGAGCAACAGACGACGAGTGGCGGTCTTCATTCGGACTCCCGACCGGTCGACTTCAGCGGGAAGAAGACGGAGATGCCGGCGTTGAGGGTCATGATGTTCTGGGTGGCGCCCTTGCTGCTGTTGAGGGGCTGATCCACGTAGGACGTGTTGATGACCGCCACGTTCACCGCGAGGAAGTCACGGGCCACGAAGCGCAGGCCCAGACCGAGGTCCGCGGCGAGGCTGGGGCCACCGCGGTCCTTGGACACCTGGGTGTTCACCACGCCCATGCCGCCCAGCAGGTAGGCATCGAAGTGGAGGATGGAGTTGAGGAAAGCCACCTTGCCGTAGAGCGGGCTCCACTCCACGTCACCCATGGCCGACCACTGGGGCACCGAGTAGAAGATGCGGCTGGCGAAGGTGCTCTTGGCGATGCGCACATCGTCCTCGGGCAGCACCTGCATCACGGAGACGCGCCCGGCCAGGGCCAGCGTGTCCGCCAGGTAGTACGCCCCACGCACCGCGGCGCCCACCTTCGTGTAGTACGGGTCATTCACCGACAGGGTGATGAAGGGCGCCAGCTCGAAGCGGTTCTTCTTGAGGTACACCTTGCGCTGGACGCTCTTCACGCGGTCATCGAGCGTGACGTCGCGCTCGGCCGGAGAGAGGGGTTCGTCGGGGGGCGTCTCCGCGACCGTGGAGGGCAGCGGGGGCGGCTCCTCCGCGGGCGTCTCCGCGTTCGTCTCGGTCTCTTCCTGCGGCTTGTTGGGATCACCGCTCAGATCGAGTCCGAGCCCCGGGTCTTGCTGGTTCTGGGCAAGTGCCGACACTGGCGCGAGGCACAGCGCGAGCAGAATGGCCTGGAGGCGTTTCACTTCCGGAAGCTCCGTGGTTGGGCGTCCGCCCGCCGATGCGTTCAGAATCGGAGGCTGAGGCGCTGCGCATCCTATCTGTCCCGCTCGCAACCCATCAACCGATCAAAGCTCGCCTGCTCCCTGTGTATGCGCTGGAGTAGGTCTCCCGGGCCCTTTTGTGTATCCACTCGGTATTCTTGCAGAGAGGGTACCCGAGGCACTCGCAGAGCGGCCATCCGTGCGACCACGGTGCGGGTTGGCATGGGGAGGCACTGTGTTACGGTGGCCGCCCACATGCGTTTCATGAGGTGCAAGTCGATGTCTGCGCGTCTGGCTCTTCTGGTGACTGCGGCCCTGCTGTGTGGTGGGTGCGAGATCAAGTCCGATATCGGGAGGCGGTGCACACTGGTGCGCAAGGCCACCGCCGACGAGCTGGCGGCCCATCCGGAGCTCGGCAAGACCCGGCCCATCAAGTATACCGAGCTGAAGCCGGGCCAGGACTTCATCTCCTTCGGCATGACGGAGTGCGAGGATCTCATCTGCGTGCGGGACACCAGCTACGCGGAGCCCCCCGAGGAAGACGGCTTGGCCCGGGGCTACTGCAGCAAGTCGTGCGTGACGGACAGCCTCCAGAATGACTGCGCCGTCAACGCCTCGGACGCGGAGGCGAGCGTGAAGGATCGCATGGTCTGCCGCGCCCTGCTGCTGGATCAGCAGGCGATGGACGACATGCGCGTGAACGATCCGGTCGCCTACCGCAACACGTTCGGCGAGAACAACTCGCCCTACTTCTGCGCCGGCGCCGTCGAGTCCGCGAGCAACTGACGCCTTTCGCGCGCGCGGCTTAGAACTTTTTCGCGCGCCGGACGTGGACAGTGGGGCCCTCGCCGCAAGGAGCCCTCTGTCATGAACAAGACGGTCGCCTTCGTCTCCCTGACCGCCGGACTGGCCCTCACCGCCCTGGTGCTGGGCCTGCCGCACATGGCACCGCCGCACGGTGCCACCCCCGTGCCGACCCCCAGGCCGGCCACCGCCAGCAACGGCTCGTTGACGATGACGAGCCGGCTGTCGCACCCCTACATCACCCCGGGAACCTCGGATCTCTTCGTCACGGTGGACATCACCGGCGTGGAGGTGCCGGGCTCCAAGCGCACCCCGGTGAACCTGGCGGTGGTCATCGACCGCTCGGGCTCCATGAGCGGCTACAAGCTGCAACAGGCGAAGCAGGCCGCGCGCCACCTCGTGGGGCAGTTGGGACCCGAGGACCGGCTGGCCATCGTGCACTACGGCTCGGACGTGAAGAGCCTGCCGAGCCTGCCGGCCACGCCCGGCAACCGGGAGCGGATGCTCCAGTACGTCGAGGGCATCTGGGATGATGGCGGCACCAACATCGGCGCGGGGCTGCACACGGGCCGCACGCACGTGGCGGCCGCCCGGGGCGGCTACACCGTCAACCGCATCATCCTGCTGAGCGACGGCCAGCCCACCGAGGGCATCACCGACGACGCGGGCCTCACCCAGGTGGTGAAGGACATCCGCGCCGAGGGCATCACCGTGAGCGCCATCGGCGTGGGCACGGACTTCAACGAGGACCTGATGCAGGGCTTCGCCGAGTACGGAGCGGGGGCGTACGGCTTCCTGGAGGACGCGGGGCAGCTGGCCACGCTCTTCCAGAAGGACCTGCGGCAGGCGGCCACCAGCGTGGCGCGCGGCGTGGAGCTGTCCTTCGAGCTGCCCGCGGGGGTGAGGCTGGGCGAGGTGCTGGGCTACCGCGCGCACCAGGCGGGAAACACGGTGCGGGTGCCGCTGCCGGACTTCTCCTCGGGCCAGGTGGAGCGCGTGGTGGCGCGGCTGACGGTGGAGGGCACCCGGCCGGGGAGCACGGTGGACGTGACGGGGCTGAAGCTGGCGTACTCGGACCTGCTGAAGGACGCGGGGGTGGAGAGCGCGGCGAGCCTGTCGGCGATGGTGACGGAGCGGCGCGAGGAGGTGCTGGCGCGCCAGGACAAGGACGCCACGGTGTACGCGACGCGGGCGCTGAGCGCGAAGAACCTGAAGCTGGCGGCCGAGGCCCTGCGGGACGGGCGCAAGGAGGAGGCCAAGGGCTACGTGATACAGAACCAGGCGCTCTTCCAGGAGGCGGGTACGGTGGCCAGCCCCTCGGCGGTGGCGGCGGACCTGGCCGAGCAGCAGGCGGTCCTCCAGGACTACGAGCAGGCGTCCGACAGCGAGTCGGTGGGCTCGGCGGTGAAGCGGACGAAGGCCCGGGCCATGAAGAGCTTCGGGAAGATCGGCTCCACCTACTGAAATTCCGCCCGCCCCCGTACGCTTCCGGTTGACCGGCGGAATCCCCCCACCCTATCTCCGCGTTCTCCGCACCTCCTGGCCTCACCAGGAGGGCGTACGGGAGGCGAGAGCTTGAGCGCGGAAACACCCTGGGTGGGCGTCATCATGGGCGGCAAGAGTGACCTGGAGCACCTGCGCCCGGGCATCGACGTGCTGAAGGAGCTGGGCATCCCGCACGAGGTGCGGGTGGTGTCCGCCCACCGCACGCCGGACTGGATGATGCAGTACGCGGAGACGGCGGAGTCGCGCGGGCTGTCCGTCATCATCGCGGCGGCGGGAGGCGCGGCCCACCTGCCGGGCATGGTGGCCAGCAAGACCCTGCTGCCGGTGCTCGGCGTCCCCATCCCCGCCACGGTGCTCAACGGCTTCGACGCGCTGATGTCCATCGTGCAGATGCCCAAGGGCGTGCCGGTGGGCACCATGGCCATCGGCAAGCCGGGGGCCATCAACGCCGCGCTGTACGCCGCCTCCATCCTGTCCCTCAAATACCCGGAGCTGCGCCCCAGGCTCGGCGCCTGGCGTCAGGCCCGCACCGACGAGGTGCTCCGGGATCGGGAGCTCGCATGAACACGAAGACCATCCTGCCGGGTGGGACGATCGGCATCCTCGGCGGTGGGCAGCTGGGCCGGATGATGGCCCTGTCCGCGCGCACGCTCGGCTACCAGGTGCAGGCGTTGGATCCCGACCCCGCGTGCTCGTCCCGCTTCGTGGTGGACCAGTGCTACACGGCCGACTTCGGCAACATGGAAGAGGCCAGCCGGCTGGCGCGCGCCAGTGACGTGGTGACGCTGGAGATCGAGAAGATTCCCCTCGCCACCCTGCGCGCCGCCGCCCAGCACGCGCCCCTGCGGCCGGGCCCCCACGTGCTCGAGGTGGTGCAGAACCGCGGGCGGCAGCGGGCCTGGCTCGCGAAGCACGGCTTCCCCCAGGGGCCGTGGAAGCAGGCCGACCTGGAGGAGGCCCTGGCCACGGCGACGACGGAGCTGGGCGGGCGCTGCTTCGTGAAGTCCTGCGAGGGGGGTTATGACGGACGGGGCCAGTACCAGGTGAAGTCCGCCTCCGAGGCCCCCGAGGCCTGGCGCGAGCTGGGCCGGAGCCCCGTGGTGGTGGAGGCCGCGCTGGACCTGGAGGCCGAGCTGTCCGTGCTGGTGGCGCGCTCCCCCCGGGGAGAAGTCGTGGTGTACCCGCCGGCCTACAACCACCACGAGGAGCGGATCCTCGACTGGTCGCTGCTGCCAGGACAGGTGTCACCCCAGGTAGCCACCCAGGCGACGGAGATCGCCCGTGCCATGGCCACGGCGCTCGAGGTCGAGGGTCTGCTGGTGGTGGAGATGTTCCTCCTGAAGGACGGACGGCTGCTGGTCAACGAGCTGGCGCCGCGCCCGCACAACAGCTTCCACGCCACGGAGGTGGCGTGCCTCACCAGCCAGTTCGAACAGGCGGTGCGCGCGGTGTGCAACCTGCCGCTGGGCTCGGTGGAGGTGGTGCGGCACGCGGCCATCGTCAACCTGCTGGGCGACCTGTGGCTGCGCGAGGGCGGGCCGAAGTTCGAGTCCGTGCTGGCCATGCCGGGCGTGCGCCTGCACCTGTACGGCAAGCGCGAGGCGCGCAAGGGCCGGAAGATGGGACACCTGTCCGCCGTGGGCACCACGCCCGAGGAGGCGCTGGCCCGCATCAAGGCCGCCCGCCAGGCCCTGGGAGCGTGAATCCATGAAGACGAACGCGGCACGGCTGCTGGACTCGCTCGGCGTCCACTACGAGCTGCGCGAGTACGAGGTGGACCCGGAGGACCTCTCCGCCGAGACGGTGGCCGCCAAGGTGGGGATGCCTCCGGAGCAGGTCTTCAAGACGCTCGTGGCCCGGGGGGACCGGACCGGCGTGCTCATGGCCGTGGTGCCCGGCAACGGCGAGCTGGATTTGAAGGCGCTGGCGCGGCTGAGCGGGGACCGGAAGGTGGACACGGTGCCGCTCAAGGAGCTCCAGCCGCTCACGGGCTACATCCGCGGCGGCGTCACCGCCATTGGCGGCAAGAAGGAGTACCCCGTGTTCGTGGACGAGACGCTCGAGCTGTTCGACGTCGTCTCCGTCTCCGCGGGCGTACGGGGTACGCAGCTCCTCCTGTCCCCCGCGGACTACCTGCGCGTCACCAAGGGCAAGCTCGGGCCCATCTCCCGCGACAAGACGTAGACGGCGGCGTCACACCACCCTGCCCCTCGCCACGTCCACCAGCCACTGCCAATAGGGCGTCAGGGGATAACGGAACGCGAGCACCGTGGCGGCCACCACCCAGCCCCAGGCGACCTGCCAGTGGCGCGGCGGGAGTGGCGCCGAGGGAGAGCCCTCGGCCGCGAGCACCAGCGGGGGAACCAGCAGCGGAAGCGCGTGCCAGTAGCCGTGCGAGCGATCCAGGAGGGCGACGAGGACCGCCGAGAGCACGGACAGCGCGGTCCACACGTGACGGGTGCGGAGCAGGTAGCCTGCGGTGGCGGCCGAGACGAGCACGAAGAGCAGCGGCGCGGGCTTGCCGCGCAGCAGGTGCGAGACGTGCGCGGGGTTGTCCGCGGGAATGGTCTCGAGCGTTCCCTGGAGCGCCGCCGCGCTGGCCGCCGCGCCGAGGACGAGCACCGCCGCCACGGCACCAGAGAGGGCCGTGTTCCGCCGCCCCTGGCGCCACGCTTCGACGAGCGCCCAGAGCCCCACGGGTGCGAACACCAGGGCGCGGAAGCTCAGCGCAGCGCAGACCCCCAGCAGGACCACCGCCGCCTGGGGTCGGCCACGGGCGAGGGCCAGCAGTCCCAGGGTGCCGGCGAGCACATAGGTGACGTCATAGAAGCCGTTCGCCCCCGAGCCCACGAGCAGGGGCACCAGGAGAAGGACGCCCCCCGCGAGCGCCCACCGGCCCTGGGGACGGAGGAGGACGAGTCCCGCCGCACTGGCGGCCAGACCCAACGCGAGCAACAGGAGCGTCATCCCCCGGTGGGCCAGCGAAGGCGCCAGGAGCCCCGAGCGCTCCAGCGCGCCCAGCGGCCAGTGCAGGAGGAGCCCGAGCGGCGGATACGGTGCCGTGCGCTCGGGAAACAGCCCCTCGTGCGCCGCGCAGGGGTACAGCCCGCGCGCGGACTCGGCATACGGCAGTCGATAGACGGAGAATCCACGCTCCACGAGCGCTTGCGCTTCCGCCATGTGCCGCAGGTGGTCGGTGTAGTGGTGGGAGAGGTCTCCTCCAGGAGAGGCCATGCCCGCATGCACCGCCAGCAGCCCGAGTACGAGGACGACGGCGAGGGCAGCGGCGCGAGAGGAGCTCGGAAGGGGGCTCGTCATGCGCCCCTCCCCTATCAGCTTCTAGCGGGACTGGCGTCGATGGACGCCCTGCTCACTCAACTTCCAGGCCAGCTCGCGGGCCACTTCGAGCTCGAAGGGCTTCTTGAGCCACTGCAGGTCCGACCGACCCACGCGCTTGACCACCTCATCCCGGGAGATGTCCGAGAAGGCGCTGCAGATGGCCACCTCCAGCTGAGGGTCCTTCTCCAGCATGCGCAGGATGGTCTCCAACCCGTCCCAGCCAGGCGGCATCCGCATGTCGACGAGGGCGAAATTGTAGGGACGCCCCTCGGCCAGCGCGCTGACGACCTTCTGGAAGCCCTCCATCCCCTGAGAGGCGGTGTCGATGGTGAAGGCCACTTCAGGGGCCGCGGCGGGCGGGGTGGCACCGAAGAGCTTCTTCTCCAGGTTGTCCAACGCGGGCCGGCGCCATTTGGGCCCCAGCACCCTGCGCCAGACATTCAGGATGGTCGGGTCGTCGTCCACCACCAGAATGCGCCGCTGTAGCTGCCCTTCCATCCCGAGCCCTCCTTGCGGGGGCTGGCGTATACCCGACCCCTGAGCCCCATCTTGTGACCCAGCCATCCAGAAATGTGAGGGGGTTGTCACGGAAAGGGAGCCTCTGGGGTGCAGCTCGTCTCCATCCGGTTGTCCCCTCGACAATCCTACCCGGGTTCGACAAGGGGTGGAAGACACGGTGACCCGCGCCATCAGCGGCTGCTGGCGTAACCTGGGCAGCCCTCCCCGTCTGCTCCCCCAGCGGGGCGGCGTGCGCCCGCCCGTCAGGTCCTGCCGAGCAGCGTGTCCAACCGGTCCCGGTAGCCGCGGCTGAGCTTCAGGCTGGTGCCATCGTGCAGGAGGACCTGGTACTCGCCATGGAAGAGCGGCCGCAGCTCCTTCACGCGCTGGACGTTGATGATGGTGGAGCGATGGATGCGCACGAAACGGCGGGGATCCAACTGCGCCTCCATCTCGCGCAGGGACTGGCGGACCAGGTGGGTCTGCCCTCCCGTGTGAACCTGGATGTAGTAGTCCTCGGCCTCCAGCCAATCCACCTCGTCCACGGCGAGGAAGGCCACGCGGCCCACGTCCTTGAGCACCAACCGCTCCAGGTAGGCCGGCGCCGCGGGTGCCGGCGCCGGAGCGGAGGGGGCGGGTGGAGGCGCGGCGGTGCCCAGGAGTCCGGCGAGCTGACGCGCCAGCGTCTGGATGCGCCCGCCTCGCACGTGATCCTTGGCCCGGGCCAGCACCCGGGCGAAGCGCTCGTCGTCGAAGGGCTTGAGGAGGTAGTCGAGCGCGTGCACCTCGAAGGCCTTGAGGGCATAGGTGTCGTACGCGGTGACGAAGATGACGGCGGCGGTGCGCTCGGGACCGGCTTCCCGCAGCACCTGGAAGCCATCCATGCCCGCCATCTCCACGTCCAGGAAGAGCACGTCCACCGGGTGCTGGCGCAGGGCCTCCACCGCCTGGGTACCACTGGCGCACTCGCCCACCACCTCCACCTCCGGATCGGCGGCCAGCAGCGCGCGCAGGCCCTGCCGGGCGATGCGCTCGTCATCCACCACCAGCACGCGGATGGGGGCGGAGGCCGGTAGCGCGCTCATTGCCGCGACTCCGTCCCCGCCCGGCGGAAGGGAATGGCCACCTGGGCCAGGGCCCCTCCTCCCTCGGCGTGCAACAGCTCCAGCCGGTGCGCCTCGCCATAAAGGTGACGCAGCCGGGCACGGGTGTTGGTCAAGCCGATGCCACCTTCGTCGGGCACACCCGGCTCGGGACTCGAGCCTTCACGCGCCACCGGGCCGTCCCCGGTGTCACGCACCCGCAGCCACAACATGTCCTCTTCGAGGGTGACGTGAATGTCCACCCGGTTCTCCGCCTCGTCCCGCGAACCGTGGCGCACAGCGTTCTCCACCAGGGGTTGCAGCAGCAGGTGGGGGACCAGCGCATCACGCGCTTCAGGGTCCACGTGGATTCGGGTGTGCAGCCGCTCCTGGAAGCGGAGCTGCTCGATGCGCAGGTAGCTCTCCACGAAGTCCAGCTCCTGACGCAGGGGCA
Source organism: Archangium violaceum (assembly GCF_016887565.1). NCBI lineage: Bacteria > Pseudomonadati > Myxococcota > Myxococcia > Myxococcales > Archangiaceae > Archangium > Archangium violaceum. Next base: position 3,996,904 of record NZ_CP069396.1, on the reverse strand, counting down.
CCTCCTGGGTGCCGTCGCCGCGCAACACCGCGCGCAGCAGGTCCGCCAGACCCGCAGTCATCTGGACGGCGCCTCGCGCGTTCCCGGTGCGGATGAGGCCCGTGATGGTGTTGAGGGCATTGAAGAGGAAGTGCGGGCGCAATTGCATCTGCAGCGCCAGGAACTGGGCGCGCAGCAGCTGGGACTCCAGCTCCGAGGCGCGCACTAGGCGCTCCACATACAAGCGGTGGAAACGGAGCGCGTGACCCACGCCGATCACGGCGCAGTAGCTCAAGACCGTGATGAAGATGCTCCTGGACGTGCGCACCAGGAAGGACACGGGAGAAGGTGCGCCCAGCCATGGAGAGACCAGGACTCCGATCTCCACCTTCCCCAACAGGATGACGACGAACAGCGCCAGATGGACCCCCAGGTTGCGCACCCATCGGGGACCGAGCAGCGGGAAGGAGTCGCAAAACACGAAGAGGAAGGGCGTCATCAGCGCCCAGAGCCACAGGCTCAGCAGGTCCCCCAGCACCCAGCGGATATCCTCCGGGGCAAGACCGTCGGCCCAGACCTGCATCCAGGACTGCGCCACGCCCAGCAGCCAGAAGAGGGTCCACCCCGCGAAGACCAGTCCCCACACGCGCCAGTTCCGCCACATCGGAGGGGGCGATGTCCGTTCAGTGTCCACGCACCGGGAATCGTCCACGCCCCCAGCCCTCCGAGTCAATCCGGGACCACGCGCCGAGGCGTGGTCCCGACCGGAATCCACCTCTCCCCCGGCCCGGGGCTCGGGGGAGAGGCGTGGCTTCACGGGAGCAGCGTGATGCGGCCCAGCGCCGGCGGGGACACCGGGCTGCTGGTGCGCAGGTAGGCGTCGAGCGCGTCGACGTCGATCGGCCCCGTGAGAGGATCCTTCCCCTCGGTCAGCACCGCGTAGCCGTCACCACCGGAGGCCATGAAGTTGTTCACCGTGACGCGGTAGCTCGCCGCCGGGTCGATGGTCACGCCATTGAAGGTGATGGACGCCGGGTCCACCTTGCTCCCCCGCGGCGCCGAGGCCGACCAGGAGAAGGAGAAGCCCCGCGACACCTGGAGGACGGAGGTGCCGCTCGGCTGGAACTGCTGCTCCAGCAGCGTGTCGATCTGCGCGCCGGTGATCGTCAGCGTCACCAGGTTGTTGGCGAAGGGCTGCACCGAGAAGACCTCACCGAAGGTGATGTCACCGGCGTTGATGTCCGCGCGCACGCCGCCCGGGTTCTGGAAGGCGATGACGGCCCCGCCCGTCTGCGGGTCGCGCGTGGCCGCGAGCATCGCGTCCGCGACGAGGTTGCCGAGCGTGGACTCGCCCGAGGAGCCCGCGGGAATCGGCCGCACGGGGGCCTTCAGCTCACCGGTGGTGTTGCCGATGATCCTGTCCCGCTGGGGCGCGGCCTTGCTGACGATCTCCTTGACGAACCCGTCCACGGTGGGCTGCACGGTGTCGCGCGTGACGATGACGTTGCGCGCGGTCGTCTCCACCACGTCACGGGAGACGGGATCCAACACCAGGTCGATGTCGGTGATGAGCCGGCCATAGCTGGCCGCGCTGGTGACGCGCTTGCCGTCGATGACGCAGTTGTACGCCTGATGCGTGTGGCCCGAGGCAACCACGTCCACCTCGTCATCGAGCCGCTCGACGATGTCCTTGATGGGGCCGGAGATGCCGTTGCAATCGTCATAACGCCCCGGCTGCACGCCACCCTCGTGGATGATCACCACGATGGCCTCCACGCCCTGCTGCTTCAGCTCGGGGATGAGCGCATTGACCGTGTCCGCCTCGTCCTGGAAGGTGAGCCCCTTCACACCCGACGGGCTGACGATGAGCGGCGTCCCCTCCAGCGTCATGCCGATGAAGGCGACCTTCACGCCCTGGAACTCGCGGATGTCGTAGGCCGGCAGGAGCGTCTTCCGGGCGGCCACGTCGGTGAACACGTTGGCCGAGAGGAACTTGAACTTCGCGCCCGTGAAGGACGTGCTCGCCAGGCACCCGTCCACCGGGTGGCAGCCGCCATTCTGCATGCGCAGCAGCTCGGTGGCGCCCTCGTCGAACTCGTGGTTGCCCACGGAGTTGAGGTCCAACCCCATCATGTTCATCACTTCGATGGTGGGCTCGTCGTGGAAGATGCCGGAGACCAGCGGCGAGGCGCCAATCAGGTCACCCGCCGAAACGACCACCGTGTACTCCGGGTTCTCCGCCCTCAGCTGCTGGAGGTGGTGGGCGAGGAAGGCCGCGCCGCCGGCGTTCACGTCGACGGTGCCACCATCACTGCCGGTCGTCGCGATGCGACCGTTGCTGCCAGTGGGGGCCTCCAGGTTGCCGTGGAAGTCGTTGAAGGCCAGGATCTGGACGCGGATCGGCGGGGGCTCCGGAGTCGGCTCGGGATCGCAGCCGGGATACGCGATGAGCAGGGAGCCAAAGGCGAGCGCTCCAAGGAACTTGAAGGCGCGGGAACGTCCCCGCGCACTCGAAGAGGCAGAGTGGGAATGGGTCATGGACGCGCAGTGGCATACTTGAAAACGCGTCCGCGTGAAACCACCCCGCCCATCTCAGCGCGAAGCGGTCTTCCTCGGGCCCACCCAACCGGGAAGAACGGGCTCGACGATTCCCGTCGCCCCATCCTGCTCCAGGCGGGCCTTCACCTTCGGCGGCGACCCGACCACCACGTCCCGCCCGCGCTCGAAGCGCTGGGCCTTCACCAGCGCCAGCGTGGCCCGGTCTAGCTGGAGCGCCCGGCCCGGTGACGGGACGAGCAGCACCGAGATGTCCTTCGTCAGCGCCTTCACCGCGTCGGGTCTGAGCGTCCCGTCCGGCTGGAAGAAGCGCGCCTGGACCTCGTCGTTGCTCCGGTAGTCGTCCCCTCCCCCCACCTGCTCGAGCCAGTGGGCGTACTCGCCCTGTCCATCCGCGCGCTTCGGCTCCGGGATGCCCTTCAGCCCCCGCTGCTCCCAGTGGTACCAGCCCTCCTGGAAGGCCGAGCGCGGATCGAGCTTGCGCGCGAAGCTGAAGGTGCTGTCCGTGGTCGCGCCCACGCCGCCATGGCACCCGATACAGGCCGTGGTCTCCTCGACGTTCTGGGGGCGCAGCGCTCCACCCGCGTCCTCGATGAAGCCCTGCATCAACCAGCCGGAGCCCGTGCCCACCCCGCGCTCCGCGTCCGCGAGCACCGTCTTCAGCTTGTCGGGGTGCTTCATCCTCTCCCGGACCTCCGCCTCGGCCGTCAGCTGGAGGTCGCTGTACGTCAGCCAGCGGGTCTTGCGCATGTAGCGCAGCTCCTTCATCCGCGCGGCCATGCGGACCTGCTCTCCCTCCACGTCGAGGTAGCGCAAGCTGTGCAGGAACTCGGTGCCTCGCGGGTAGAGGCCGGCGGCGGGCCAGCCCTCCCGCGCACGATCCAACCCGGCCGCCTGGCCCACGTAGCCGAAGGGACGCTCGGGCTTGGGCGGCCACACGAAGGCCACGCGCCTCGCCGTCCCCAACACCCCGTCTCCATCGAGATCCGAACCGAGCTCGCGCTCGTCCGTGGGAGGCAGTGGCACATCCACCCGGCGGATGAATGCCTCCAGGATGGCGAGATTGATGCGGTAGACGGTCTTGCTCTCGCGCCCGGCCCGATCCTTCCGGAACGCCTCGGGAAGGCGGATGAACACGTCTCCCGCGCTCCCGTTGGTCGGCCAGAACATGCCCGGGAACGGGGCATAGGCGAACGAACGCCAGCCCGTCATGGCCCCATCCGGGGAATGATCGAAGCCCTCCGCGTCTGGCTGGAACCAGCAGTCCGGGGTGTAGCCCTCCCACTGGCCATTCCCGTTCGCGTCCCAGGCGGCGGGCGGATGCGCCAGGGCCGCGGCGAGCCGGAGCCCTCCGCGCTCATCCACGTAATTGCTCGACCGCACCCAGGCCAGCAGCTCGGCGTCCGGCATCTCGACGGGCGGCGGCGGCTGGAGCACGTTCGTCCAGCGATTCTCCTCGGCGGAGCGAGCCACCGAGAGGACCGTCTGGACGGTGTCGTCCTCGATGAAGTTGGGCGGGCGCGGCGTCTGGTGACACGCGAAGCAGCCGTTATGAGTCCGTCCGCCCGGGGTGTCCTGGGTGGCCGCGTAGCACTGCGCCGGCAGGTAGGCCGCCGGATTCGAGAGCTGGGGGCGCACCCTCGCGTTCTCCGGCATGGCGGTCTCGAGTGCCGCCCGTACCTGGTCGACCGGCGCGGGCGCGGGTGTCGGAGGACGCGCACCGCCCGAACGCCACACCACGGCCGCTCCAGCCACGAACAACCCCGCTGCCAGCACCACCCCTGTCGCCTTCCGGCGGCCCATGTCCTGCTCCCAAGAAGATGAAAACCGAGGGACCTTCCCGAGACTCCTCCCGGAAAGGCCCCTCGGGGCTGCTCAGTTCATCGCCGGGAACGGGCCGATGTAACCGGTGTACGACTGACTCAGGCGCCGCGCCTCGGCCGGATCCGCCCCCAGCTTCTCGACATCGGACTCGCCGTAGGGGTGCTGCACCTGCGCCTTGATGTACGCGAAGCCGTTGATGTCCGGGTAGAAGTAGACGCCCGTCGTCTCCGAACCATAGGGAGCGGAGAAGATACGGGTCAGCTCACGCGTGACGATGTTGTAGGACCAGACCATGTCGTTCTGGTGGCCATCGACGGTGTCCTCGCCGATGAGCAGCGTGTTGTACCCGTTGATGAAGGACAGGTTGTCGGGATTGGCGATGCCGTTCACGCTGCACACGTTCGCGATCCCCGGTTGGGAGACGCCGCTGCTGTTCACGGACGTGAAGGTGGGATCGTAGTAGGGGCTGTTGCTCGGGTAGAGGCTGGCGCCAGGAGCCTTCAGCCACACGCCCTCGACCAGCGGCGAAGCGGATTCGACCACGTAGTCACTGCCGATGTCCGCGTTGCGCGACACCACCATCTCGTAGACCGCGCCACAGTCGTTGCGGGCGACCTGGACGTGATTGGGCCCGCCGAGATCCCTGTTCGTCGGGTCGCTGATCATCCCGTTGTTCAGCTCGCTGAAGGACACGTAGAGCCGGTGGGCGGCCACGTTGTACGTGATCCCCTCGGTCTTGCGGAACTCGGTGGTGGCGCCGACGTAGGCCGCGTAACGGCGGCTCTCCAGGCGGGAGGCCGCCAGCTCCTGACCGGGCTTCAGCCGCAGGCACTCGCGGCCGGTCTCGGTGTTGATGGCGCGGAACCCGGAGGCCGCGCTCGGGCAGGTGCCATCGGCGCTCTGGTCCTCGACCTCGAAGATGTCGGAGAACTTGATGCCACCGTCGATCAGCGCCTTCACCTCCGCGTTCGTCGCGCTGGGGCCCAGCGGAATCCAGTAGATGTCCGCCCGGCCCGAGGGCTGGCCCGAAGCGGTGGTCTGGAACCACCGCGCCGCGTAGAGCTGGCCCTCGGACAGGTCCCCCTCCCGCTTCGCCACGAACATGTAGAAGCCGTCGTTGGTGCCGTCATCGCTCAGGTAGGTGGTCCTGCGATCCGGCATCACATAGGCGAGCTCGAGCGCGCGCCGGCCCGCCGCGTAGTGCTTCTTGACGGTGGTGGTGCCCGAGCCGTCCACCGCGACCTCGACCACGAAGCCATAGCGGTACGGCGAATAGACGGCCTTCGCCTCCTCGATGGTGGCCGTGGTCGGATCGAGCCCCCAGTAGCGAAGCATCGACCGATCCGCCGAGGGGAGCGCGCTCACCGTGCTCGCCTTCTCGAAGGCGCGAGCATCCGACGGGTACTCCTCGCTGCTCAGGTTCGTGTTCCACGGAGACACGCTGCCCGCGCAGGGAATCCAGTAGCCCTCCACTCCGGAGAAGTCGATCGGCCGGGAGCTGATGACCGTGAGCTTGCCGTTCGGATCCTGACGCAGCTCGGAGAGGTACATCGACGCGGGCGTGGTCTCGAACTGGGTGAGCTCGAAGATCTTGTTGCCCGTCTGGATGAGCGCCGAGAAATCATTGGACGGAGAGATGAAGTCCGAGCCGTCCGTGTTCTTCACCGGCTTGCCGTCCTTCTGGATCATCCGCCCGAAGACGTGCTCGCCCACGGTCTGACCGGAGCGCAGCACGGTCTCGTACTGGATGGAGACGTCCTTGCCATTCACGTTCGCCTTGGAGCTGGCGTAGACGGCCCGCTTCTCCGCGTCCGTGCGCGCGGCATTGACCGGCGTGAAGCTGAGCGACTTGACATTGCCGACCGGACCGGGAGCTCCCGGCTCGCCGGTGTCCCCCTTGGGTCCCGCCGCTCCTGTCTCCCCTGTACACGAGGAGAGCGCGAGCGCGGTCAGGGACGCCAGCACCAGACGCCCCATCCGGCGCTCCCACCACGAATAACCCGATTGCATCGTGACCTCACGATTGGAAGTGATGGCGACGGATGCTACCGGTGCCGGGTGGGTTCCAGGCAAGGAGCGCGTGACACAATCGGCACAATTGCTCCCCCTGGCGCTCGCTCAGGGCACGACCTGGATGGACTCCAACCCTTGAAGTTCCACGGAGCTCCCACGCGTGATGCCCACCTTCTGGCACCAACCGCCGGGCACCTCCAGCACGTAGCGCCCCGGCACCCCCACCGTGCGCGGAGTGAGCGTGCGCGGCTCGGCGTTCTCGATGATGCCCACGATGCGCCCCGCCGCGTTGATGAAGAGCATGTCCAACGGGATGAGCGTGTTGCGCATCCAGAAGCTCTGCACCTCGTCGCGAGGGAAGACGAAGAGCATGCCCTTGCCCGCCGCCAGCTCCTTGCGCCACATCAGCCCGCGCGTGCGCGTGTCGGACGTGGCGGCCACCTCCACGTCCACCCGGTGCACGCCTCCGTAGGCATCCTTGAGCAGCACCCTCGCTCGCGGCAGCGTGGGCCCCACGTAATCCTCCGCGCTCACGTCCGTCACCACCCTCCCCGCCGGCGCGGGCGGTCTGCCCTTGGCCTCGGGAGCCTCGCAGGCCGCCAGCAGCAGCACCGCACAGAGTCCCCTCAGCCCCCGGCCCCTCATCCCAGGTGCAGCTGCTTGTTCAGCAGCTTCTCCGTGAGCTGCGTCCCCAGGCTGTCCGCCATCAGCCGCTCCACCACACCTTCGAACTCGCCGCGCTGGCGCTCGTCGTTGTAGATGAAGCGGATGCCCATGCCGGGCTCCTCGGCATCGCCCTTGGACCAGACCACCTCGCCGAGCAGTTCGAAGGGCGCCTCGCGCTGGGGCACCGTCAGCTTGAACAGGAAGCGCGTTCCGATGGGCAGCGGCTTCTTCGTCTTGATGAAGGTCCCACCCTTCGAGATGTTCTTCGTGTAATCGGCGAAGAACGAGTTGAGCTTCTTGTAGTCCACCTTCAGCTCGATGGGCGCACGAGCATGTTGGCGGTGTTCAGAGCCTGTCTTCTGTTCGGCCATACAGTGCGGAGTATAGGAGAAGGCCATGCGGCAAGTCCTCTTCCGTGCCACAGACCTCGTCCGGCGCCCCCCGGTGCTGGTGCTCGCCGGGGCCCTCGCGGTCGGCGGCTCGGCCCTCGTGCTGCTTCCCCTCTATGGCGTCCCCGGCTTCGAGCTGGGCCTCACCCTCTCCATCGCCATCGGCCTGCTCGGGGGAGGAACGGGCATCGCCGCGGTGCATCAGGAGCGCCGCCTGCTCGCCGGCCAGGCTGCCGCCGGGGCTTCCACGGACACCCCGGGGACATGGGTGTGGCGGGCACTCGCCCCCGCCCTGCTCATCAACCTGGCCGTCCTCGTCCCCCCCTTCCTCGCCGCCACCCTGTACGCGCTGATTGGAACCCGGTGCGACCCCTTCGCCCTGGTGGGTTTCTACCCCCTGCTCACCCTCCCCTCGGCGGTGCTGGCCTCGGCGGTGGGCGTCTTCTGCGGCTTCGCCACCCGCCGCTGGGGCCGGGCCGTCCTGCTCTACGTGGGGCTCGTCCTCCTCTCGGGGGTGGGCACCGGCTGGCCCATCGTCTTCGGGCCCCAGGTCTACGCCTTCAACCATTTCCTGGGCCACCTGCCCGGCCCCCTCTATGACGAGTCGCTCTCCGTCTCCTCCGGCCTCCTCTGGTTCCGGCTGGAGACGCTGCTGCTCGCCCTCGCCGTCTGGGCGCTCACCGCGCTCTGCCTGGACGTCTCCGAGGCCCGGTTGCGCCGCCCGAGCCTCCGCGCCGGTGCGCTCGCCGTGCTGGGCCTGACCCTCGTCCCCGTCCTCCTCATCGAGGCGCACGGGACCGACCTGGGTCTGCGCATGACGGACTCGGCCCTCATGGCGCGGCTCGGTGGGATGCGTGAAACGGAGCACTTCCAGCTCATCCATCCCCGCGGCGAGCCCCGCGAGGAGGTGGACCGGATGGTGAGGGATCTCGAGTTCCGCTACGCCCAGCTCTCGCGCTTCCTCGGTGGGGCGCCCGAGGGCCGCATCCGCGTGTGGCTGTACCGCTCGGACGAGGAGAAGCAGGCACTGGTGGGCGCCGGCCGCACCCAGTTCGCCAAGCCCTGGCGCCTGGAGCTGCACATCAACGGGGGGCACGACTTCCCCCACTCCACCCTCAAGCACGAAATGGCGCACGTGATGGCGGCCCCCGCGGGCAGCGCCCCCTTCCGCGTCACCACCCGGCTGGGCGTGTGGCCCCTCATGGGCGTCATCGAGGGCCTGGCGGTGGCCGCGGACAACCCCGTCCAGGGAGACCTCACCCTGCACGAGTGGGCCGCGGGCATGCGCCGGCAGAAGCTGGCCCCGGACATCCGCAAGCTGGTGGGCCCCGAGGGCTTCTACCAGTCGGCCCCCGCCCGCGCGTACACCCTCGTCGGCTCCTTCCTGCGCCACCTCGCCGACACCTACGGCCCGGAGAAGCTGCGCGCCCTCTACGCCCATGGCGACTTCGAGGGCGCCTACGGCCGCCCGCTGGACGCGCTCGCCACCGAGTGGGAGCAATACGTCGACGCGCTGCCACTGGACGAGGCCACGGTGAGCCGCGCCTTCCTGCGCTTCCGCACCGGCAGCCTCTTCTCCCGCGCGTGCGCCCGCGAGGTGGCCCTCCTCCAGGAGGAGGCCCGCGACTACCTCGCGAGCGATCCGCAGCAGGCGCTCGAGCTGTACCAGCGCGCCGCCCGCCTCCAACCGCAGGAGCCCTCCTTCCTGCTGGGCCAGGCCACCGCGCTGGAGCGGCTGGAGCGTCCGGACGACGCCGACCAGGTCCTGGCCGCGCTGTTCGAGCAGGTGAAGGGCCAGCCCTCCCTGGAGGCGGAGGTGGCCCTGGCCCGGTCGGACGTGGCCTCGCGACGGGGGAACAAGGAGCAGGCGCGGGCCTTCCTCGGCCAGGTCCTCACACTGACCCCCGGCCCCGAGGTGACACGCACCGCCCAGGTGAAGCTCGCCGCGCTCGAGTCCGACGTCCGCGCCGGCCCCATCCAGGCCTACTTCCGGGAGAGGAGCGAGGAGCTGCGCCTGCTGAGGCTCGCCAACGGCCTGGAGGCGGCGCCGAAGGACCCCTACCTCCACTACCTGCTCGGCCGGCGCCTGCTCCAGGTGGACGCCCCCGCCCTGGCCCTGACGCACCTGTCCCGGGCCCTGGAGGGGGAGCTGCCCGAGGCCATCCGCCGCGAGGCCCTCCGCCTCCGGGTGCAGGCGGCCTACCTGGCGGGGGACTGCGGGGCGGTGAGACACGAAGTGGGGGCACTCCCCGACTTCGGCCCCGGCTTCCGTGCCGTGGCCCAGGAATGGGCCGAGCGCTGCGACTTCGAGGACGGCCACTTCGGCGGCCCCCTGGTGCCCCGCGAGTCTTTCCGCTAGATGCGGCACGAGGAATGCAACTCTCCATGCGCGGTTGCCCCTTCACGGAGACTCCACGATCATGAACGTCCGTCTGCTCCCTGCCTGTGCCCTCCTGCTGCTCGTGGCCTGCGGCCCGCGCAACATCCCCGGCACGCAGATCCCCGACACCAGTGACTCCCGCGCCATCCTCGACGTGATGGAGCGCTACCGCTCCGCCATCGAGGCGCGCGATGCCAAGGCCATCCAACAGCTCGTCTCCAAGTCCTTCCGGGACAATGGCGGCACCGAGGATCCCCAGGATGACCTGACGTACGCCAACCTGCCCCAGGCGCTCCCCGCCCTCTTCGCCCAGCTCGAGTCGGCCCGGGTGGACCTCGACATCCGCTCGGTGAACGTGCGCAACGACGGGGCGGCCACCGTCATCTACTACTGGAACGTCAGCTGGCGCGCCTCCGGGCTGATCGAGAAGTCCCAGCGCGACTCCGAGCTGGAGCAGATGGTCTTCCAGAAGGAAGACGGCCAGTGGCGGATCGTCTCCGGCATCTGAGCCGGTGACACGGGCGGTGCGCGCTCACACGCCCGCGAGCGCGCGCAGGCCCTCGGACCCCAGGCGCACCAGGGTCCGGGCCCGGGCCAGGTAGGTGCGGAAGTCCTTCGGTGCCAATTTGTCAGGCGGCAGCCCGGACAGGTGGAAGTCGCGGATGCGGCTGGCGGTGTAGCGCACCGAACCGAAGAGCGCGTGCCCGAAGAGGTGCTCGCGCTCCACCGGCAGCAGCGCGCGCTCCACCTGGTAGCCGCGCAGCAGCGCCCGGCACAGCTCCGGCCGGTACGCCCCGTTGTCGAAGCACCACGCGTTGAGGGTGATGGCCACGTCCAGCACGTACGCGTCCCGGCACGCCATCTCGAAGTCGAAGAGCGCGCTCACCCGGTCCCCCAGCCACTTCACGTTGTCCATGAAGAGGTCCGCGTGGATGACACCGCGCGGCTCCAGCCCTCCGCGCTCCGACTCGGCCCGCGCCAGGTAGCCCTCCAGCTCGCCAGCGATGGAGGACAGCTCCGCGTCCGGGTTGCGCTTAAGCCCCTCCAGCCAGCCGCTCACCACCTCCGGGCCGTACGGGTTGGTGCGCGAGCCCCCGAAGGACAGGGTGATGCGGTGCAGCTTGCCCAGCTCCATTCCCAGCGACTCCAGGTGCTCGGTGGTGAGCTGCGCGCGCGTGAGCTCCTCGCCCACCAGCCACGCGAAGACGCACACCCGGCCTCCCTCCAGCTCCAGGAAGGGCGCGCCCTCGCGCGTGGAGACGAGCCGCGGCGCCGGGCAGTGGGACTCGTTGAGCAGCGAGAGCAGGTCCGCCTCGAAGCGTAGGTCGTCCGCCGAGCGCACCGTGGTGTGCCGCACGAAGTAGCGCCCCGAGGCCGTCACCAACCGGAAGTTGGAGTTGATGGAGCCCTGGGGAATGCCCGTGAACTCGTGCACGGTCCCCAACCCGTAGGCTTCCGAGAGCCGGGCGAAGGCCGCCGCATCCAGCGTGGTGTAGAGCGCCATGATGATGTTCTCCCGCGGCACACTCCGCCGCCCCGAGCCGGCCCCCCGCGTTGACACCCCGGGGCACCGTGCCTATCTACGGACGACCCCATCGTTTCACCCCTAAACAGCTGAAACCATTCCAATTTTCATTTTGGAGGCGCCTCCATGGCCGCGACCGACGGAAACCACGGCGGACAGAGGGACTGGCGGAGGCGGGAGAGTCTGCCCAGCGCGCTCCTCCAGGTGGGAGTGGTGGCCGTGCTGCTGGCGGGCGCGGTGGCGTACGTGGTGCACCGGGGCTCGGTGCGGCAGCAGGTGGACACGCGGATGAAGGCGGCGCGGACGCTGGTCCAGCGCGACAACCCGGCGGACCTGAGCAAGGCCCTGGCGGAGCTGGAGGCCCTCTTCCAATTGGACGGGGACGCGCGGGACGCCCAGGCGCTGGCGGCCGAGGTGAACACACGGCTGTGGCTGGAGCACCGCCAGCCCGAGGCGGAGGCCCGGGCCCGGGAGCACCTGGCGCGCGCGGAGGCGTTGGACTCGCGCTCGGGCGAGCGCTACGGCGCGCGGGCGATGCTGCTGGTGGCCGAGGGCAAGGCCACGGAGGCGGAGAAGTATCTGGAGGAATTGAAGACGCAGGGCGCCAAGAGCCCCAAGCTGGCGCTCGCCGAGGCCCAGACGCTGCTGGCGCGCGGGCGGCTGTCGGACGCGAGGCAGGCCTTCGCGCGGGCCAGTGAGACGGCGTGGCGGGAGCCGCGCTACTCCGTGGCCCATGGCGAGGCCCTGCTCGACGAGGGCATGTACGCCCAGGCCGCCGAGGCGCTGAAGAAGGCCACGTCGGCCAATCCGGACCACCTGCGCGCCCGGCTGTCGCTGGCGCTCGCGCGGCTGTACCAGGGCGGGGGACGGGACGAGGCGGCGAAGACGGTGTCCGACATGAAGGCCCGCGAGGCCGAGCTCACCCCGGCGCTGAAGGCCCGGGCAGGTGCGGTGCGAGCGGCGCTCGCGCTGGCCGAGGGGCGCACGGACGAGGCCCGGAAGGACGCGGAGGAGGCGCTCGCCACGTCACCGGACGAGCACCATGCCCTCTTCATCCGCGCGCGGGCGCTGGCGCTGAACAAGGATCCGGGGGCTCGCGCGGCCTTCCAGGAGGCGGTGGCGAAGCGGCGGACGGCCCCCCTGCTCTATCTGGACGGTGCGCCAGCGCTGCAACAGGCGGGGGATGGCGAGGGCGCGCTGGCGTTGCTGGATGGGTACGAGGCCGTCTTCCGCGACGTCCAGGTGCCGGCGCCCGAGGGCAAGACGGTGGCGGCGCTGGAGCGGGACGATCGCTACTGGCTGGCGCGAGGCCGGGTGCTGGAGGCACTGTCGCGCACGGACGACGCGATGACGGCGTATGACCGGGCCCTGGCGGTGAGGGGCGTGAGCATGGCGCGCGCGCAGTACGCGAAGGCGTCGCTGCTGATGGCGCGCAAGGACTATGACGCCGCCCGGCCGCTGCTGGTGGAGGTGGCGCCGGAGAACGGCATGGGCAGCATGCCCGAGGCCTACGAGGCGCTGGGAGACCTGCTCTTCGCCAAGGGCGAGTTCGCCAATGGCTGCCAGAGCTACTTCCTCGGGATGAGCCGCTCCCGGCTCCAGGGCATGCCCAGGGAGACGCTGAAGGAGAAGGTCTCGGACGTGGAGAAGCGCCTGGTGGACGCGGGCCAGTCCAGCATCGCCAAGGCCTGGAGGACCGAGGCCGAGGCGCTGCTCCAGTAGAGACTCAGAAGAGCTCGGTGGGACTCAGCGAGCGGTGCTTCGCCTGCACCACCCGCCACTCGCCGTCGTCCTGCTTCTCGAAGGTGCCCTCGATGAGGTAGGCGCTCAGCACACTGTCCTGGGCGAGCTGCTCGAGCTGCTCGGCCTCCGAGCGGCCGAAGATGATCTTCACCTGCACGTCACCGCGCGTGGGGTTCACCTCGGTGACATGCAGGTCGCGCACGAAGACCCGGACCCAGCTGCCCCGCAGCACCTGGCCCAGCAGCACGCCCTTGAGCTGCTGCTTGTTCCATCCCTCGCCCGAGCGGAAGCTGTCGGAGACGCCGTCCATCAGCTCGGCCATGTCCTTGCGCTCGGCGGCGGCCGTCATCTGCACCACCTTGCGCGTGATGGCGTCCTTCACCCCGGGCTCCGCCTGGGGCCACAAGGCCAGCACCGCCCCCGCGGCCAGCAGCGCCAGCACCAACCCCAGCACGTGCCCTCTCGACAGCGTCATCATCCGCTCCCAGGCCTCAGGCCGTCGTGCCTTCGCTCTCCATCAACAGCTCGTCCGCGTCGATGATCTCCGAGGGCCGCAGCGCCTCGCCAATCTGCTTCAGCCGGCGATCCGAGAGCTGCTCCAGGTACTTCTTGATGTGAGGGTACGTCTTCACCAGCTCGTTGAAGGAGGCGCGCTCGAGGAAGGCCGTCGCCGTCTTGCGCAGCGACACCACGGTGGCCGTGGCGCGCAGGCCGGTGAGGAGGGAGATCTCCCCCGCCACCTCGCCCTCTCGCAGCACGCCCAGACGCACGGTGCCGCCGGCGGGATCGTCCTTCTGCACCACCAGCTCGCCCGCGAGCACCAGGAAGAGGCCCGAGGAGTGCTCCCCCTCGATGAGCACCTTCTCCCCGGGTTGCAGCGAGCGGAACGCGAAGCGCTGCAGGAGCGCGTCACGCTCGGACTCGGGCATGGGCTGGAACAGCGGCGAGGTGGCCGTCAGGTTCCGCTCCATGCGCTTCTGCGCGAAGGTGGCCAGCACCTGCGGCACCGAGGGGAAGTTCTTGGCCACCGCGTTGAGGTGCTCGCGGCGCAGCTCGAACACCTCCATGTCGGACACGGCGGTGACGGTGGCCGTCGGCGGAGCGCCGGTGAGCAGCGACAGCTCACCGAAGATGGAGCCGCCTCCGAGGAAGCCCAGCGTCCGATCCTCGCCCTCCACCCGCCGCGTCACCTCCGCCTTGCCGGCGACGATGACGTTCAGCCCATCCAGGGTCCCGCCCTCGGTGCTCACCGCCTCCTCGGGCTTGACGGAGCGGTAGCCCATGCGGATGACCAGCTCGATGAAGGCATCGCGCTCCAGGTCCGCGAAGAGCGGCAGGGGCGGCCGGTCGTTCGGGTTGGCGGCTCCACCGGGGTCCGGCGCGGCGAGCACCTCGATGGCGCGGTCGCTCAGCTCCTCGCCGGACAGGGCCATCAGGTCCGTGTCCACCTTGCCGTCATAGAGCGTCTCCGGGGGCAGCGGCGGGGGCACCGAGGCGCGTTTGGCCACGTTGCGCGCCGCGCGGGCATGCAGGCGCACCAGCGTCTCGCGCAGCCGCTTCTCCTGGGGCGCCAGGGCCAGGCCCAGCTTGCACGCCGCCATGGCGGACAGCAGGTAGTCACGCCGCAGCAGACCCTCGGCACACGCGTGGTAGACCGTGACGGCCCGCTCGCGCTCTCCCAGCTCCACCAGACACCGCGCGGCCATCATCCGCGAGCGGTGATCCGCGGGAACCCGGCGCACCGCCTCGGCGAACACCGCGAGGGCCCGTTCGAACTGGCGGTCCTCCAGGAGGTCCAGCCCCAGTTCCCGCAAAGATGACTCGTTCATCCCACTCCTCCACGAACCTGTTGGGGGGCTGACCCTACCCCATCACGGCTGCTGTTCGAGCGCCTCGAGTTGCGTCTGCGCCTTGGTCTTCACCTCGGACCCCTCGGCCGCCAGTTGGAGGATCAACCGGAACTTCTGCGCCGAGCCCTCCGGATCCCTGTCCCGCTGGAAGTAGGCCTGCTTGAACAGGTCCTCCAGCTTGCCCTGGATGGCGGCCATCCCCTCCTGGGCCTTGGGGTCGTCCGGGCGCAAGCGCAGCGCCTCGCCGAAGAAGCTGGCGGCGTTGGCCAGGTCGTTGCGCGCGAGCGCCGCCTTGCCAGCGACGACCGACGAGCCAGCGAGCTGGCCATTGATGATATCGCCGAAGGGGCCCTTGAGGCCGATCTGCCGGTACAGCTCCGCCGACGAGCGCAGCGGACGCGCCGCGGACTCCAGCGCGTTCTGCTGCACCTTGCGCTGGGCGTCCTGGTAGACGCGCGCGAACTGGGGGATGAGCTTCTTGAGCAGCTTGGCCCGCTCGCGGATCTCCTTGTCACCGGGGTTGGCGTCGATGACCCGGTCGCACTCGAGCACCGCGCGGGGGAAGTCGCTCGCGTTGAAGCGCGTCTCCACCACGCCGAAGGCGGCGGCGATGAAGGCCTCGCGCTGCTCCTTGGCCCGCCGGGCGGCGGCGGCCCTGGCCGCCTTGTCCCTGGCCAGCGAGTCGGCGGCCTCCTGGGCGAGCAGCTTCTCCAGCTCGGCCAGCTTCCCGAGGTAGAGCGGCTGCTGCTCCATGGGCAACCGCTGGATGAGCGCCCGGGCCCCCTCCACGTCGCGGGCCTCCAGCGCCGCCTCCACCTGCTTCACCAGGTACTCGAGCTCGCGCGTCTCCAGCTCGGCCTCGAGCTTCTCGCGCATCTCCTCCGTGAGCTGCGCGGTGCCGTGCGGCGTCTGCTCCAGCAGCTCACGTGCCTCGTCGAACTTGTTCTCGTCCATCAGCGCGCGCACCTGGGCGAAGGCACGCACGATGGCCAGCTCCGCGCGTGCCACCGGGAGGAAGCCCTCCGCGTCGATGCCCGGGAAGAGGGACTCGGCCTCCTCGGCCAGCTTCACCGCCTCCTCGTAGTTGCCAGCGCGGAAGGCCTTGCGCGCGTCATCCATCAGCGACCGGGCCTGCACCTCCTTCGGGTTGGGAGGCGGCGGGGGCGGCGGGCCCCGCTTGAGGAAGAGGACACCGCCCCCGAGGAGGGCGATGAGGAGCACCAGCGCTCCCGCCACCATGAGCCCCATGCGGCGTTTGGGTGCATTGCGGCGCGGGATGTCATGGACGGAGCGGACCTGTGTCTTCTTGTTCTCCTCGCCGTTGCCCTGGGGCTCGCCACCCTCGGCCGCCGCGCCCGCGGCTGCCGCACCCTCGGCCGATGCGCCCTCGGCGGCCTTCTTCGCGGCCTCCTCCTTCTGGCGGGCCTTGAGCTCGGCGGCCTCCTTCTTCTTGCGCGCCTCCTCCTCCTCGGCGGCGCGCATCCGCTTGATGAGCTCCTGCTGGTCGATGAGGCGGATCTTCGTCCGGCCCAGGCTGATGACGTCCTCGTGGACCAGCTTGCGCTCGTCCACGCGCTCGTCGTTCACCTTGGTGCCGTTGCCACTGCCCAGGTCGCGCAGCAGCACGCCGCTCTCACCGCCGAACACCAGCTCCACGTGGCGGCGCGACACGGACTGATCGGTGAGCGTGAGCTCGCAGTCCTGCCCGCGCCCGATGACCATGCGCACGCTCTTGAAGCGCTTGCGCTGGCCGCGATCCGGGCCCTCGATGATCTCCAACTTCAGGGGCGGGCCGGCGCGCGTGGCGTCCGGGTTGTCGTCCTCCTCGTCCAGGGAGGGCATCGATTCCTCGGCGGTGCTCGGATCGTCGTAGGAACCCTCGTCGCCCTCGTCACTCTCCTCCTCGGCGGCGTACTCCTCCTCCTCGCGGGGAGCGCCGCGGCGGACCGCGCTGGCGGCCTTGATACGGGTGTTCTGCTGATCCGAACCGGACTCCTCGGACGGCTCAGCGGGCTTGCGGGACGGGCGGCGGGAAGGGGCCATGCGGCCCGGCATCTTAGAGCGCCAGTTCCACCAGGGAAACGTGCATGGGGTGACAGAAGCGCGTCCAAGCCCCCGGAAGCAGGCGGCTTCCCAGCGGACTTCCAGTCGACCGGAAGCAAGAACACCCAATATGTAAGATAAATCACACTTCACTTCCAGTTGACTGGAAGTGGCCCTGGGAAGACCTGAATCCCGTCCACCCGGTAGCCAACGAAGCACACCTCGATGCGACACCATGCCGCAGAGGAGGACGGCGCGCCCCCTGCTATCGCTGGCGGCACTTCCCGAGTTGGAGACATCCAGCACGCCCCGAGGTGCACGATGAAGGTCCCGAAGAAGCCCCTCCCGCCACTCCTGCTGCTCTCAACGCTCTCGCTCCTCCAGGCTTGTGGAGGCGAATCCGCCGGAAAGAAGTTCTCCGTGAGGTTCAGCCCCCAGGTGGGCGAGCAGGCGCTGCGCTGCGATGCGAGCTACCCGAGCCTCGGGAAGACGGGCTCCACGGTGCGGCTCATCGACTTCAAGATGTACGTGAGGGACGTCACGCTCGTGCGCGCCAATGGGGAGAAGCACGCGCTCGCATTGGAGCAGGACGGGACGTGGCAGCGAGATGCCATCGCGCTGCTCGACTTCGAGGACCGCACCGGCACCTGTGAAACCGGCACCCCGGAGACGCGCTTCGAGGTGGTGGGCCAGGCACCGGACTTCGATGACTACACAGGCCTGGAGTTCAAGGTGGGGGTGCCCGAGGAACTGAACCACCTGAACGGCACCACGGCGCCACCTCCACTCAATAATGATGCCATGTCGTGGGGCTGGATGAACGGCTACAAGTTCCTGCACCTGGACGTGAGCACGAGCAAGAACCCCAAGTTCTTCTTCCATCTGGGCGCGTCCGGCTGCACCGGCAACACGGTCGAGGGCTATACCTGTGCCGCCTCCAACCAGACGACGGTGGCCCTGAGCGGCTTCAACCCCGAGCACAACCAGGTGGCGCTCGACCTGGCGGCCCTCTACGCCGACACGGACCTGAATCACACCATCGATCACAAGACGGACTTCGTCGCCGGCTGCATGTCGTCCACCACCGACCCCGAGTGCCCGGCGCTCTTCGAGCAGGTGGGGCTGGCGGCGGATGGCACCGCGCAGACCGTGCCCGCCTCGTTCATCCGCGTCCGGTGAGCACATGCCATCCCGACCCCTCTCAGCATGGAGCATCGCGATGCTGGCGGTGCTCCTCCTCGCCGCCTGTGGAGCGGAGACGAAGCCCTACGCGTGGCAACTGCCCGCGGGCTTCCCGGAGCCCTTCGTCCCCGAGGACAACCCCATGTCCGAGGAGAAGGTGACGCTGGGCCGCTACCTCTTCTACGACAAGCGCCTGTCCGGCAACGGCACCATGTCCTGCGGGAGCTGCCACGAGCAGAAGCGGGCCTTCAGCGACGGCAAGACGACGCCCACCGGCTCCACGGGGGAGCACGTGGCGCGCAACTCTCCGGGCCTGGCCAATGTGGCCTGGCTCGCCACGTACACCTGGGCCAACCCCGTGCTCGACACGCTGGAGAAGCAGGCGCTGGTGCCGCTCTTTGGCGAGGTGCCGGTGGAGCTGGGTGTGAACGGGCACCTGGACGAGGTGCTCCAACGGTTGCGCGAGGACGCGCGCTACCCCGCCCTGTTCCACGAGGCCTTCCCGGAAGACGAGGACCCCGTCAGCAAGGACAACGTCGTGAAGGCGCTCGCGTCCTTCCAGCGCACGTTGATCTCTGGCAGCTCACCCTATGACCGCTACCTTCAGGGTGACCTCGATGCGCTGTCCGGCGCCGCGAAGCGGGGCATGGACCTGTTCTTCTCCGAGCGCGCCGAGTGCTACCACTGCCACAGCGGGCCGCACTTGACGAACTCCTTCCGCTCGAAGGACACGAAGCAGCTGCAGCGGGACTTCCAGAACACGGGCCTCTACAACGTGGATGGGCAGGGCGGCTACCCGGGGGACAACACCGGCCTCTTCGAGTTCACCCGCGACCCGCGCGACATGGGGCGCTTCCGCGTGCCGGCCCTGCGCAACGTGGCCCTCACGGCGCCCTACATGCACGACGGCAGCGTGGCCACCTTGGAGGAAGTGCTGGAGTTCTACATGGCCGGTGGGCGTGACGTGACGATCGGCCCCTTCGTGGGAGACGGCCGGGCGAGCCCGTTGAAGAACCCGCTGGTGCGCCCCTTCGAGCTCAGCGCCCAGGAGCGCGCCGACCTCATCGCCTTCCTGGAGAGCCTCACCGACACGGACTTCGTGAACGACCCGAGGTTCAGCGACCCCTTCGGTGGCGAGTGACACGGCCGGGGCTCGGCGGCAGGTCGAGCCCCCACCAGTGCGTATACGCTCATGCGCTCAGATGGCGGCTTCCGCCTTCGTGAACGAGCAGTTGATGATACCGCAGGTGAGGCGGCCGTCCGTACAGCCCGTACCCGGGGGGAGGGTCCCCGTATCCTTCACCAACGCCCCGCCGATGATCCGACGCAACTCGGTCTCATCCAGCTCGGACAGGGACTCTCCAGAGGGGCTCTCGGGGAGGGAGGCGCGTTCCTCGGAGGAGAGGCTGGCGCGGAACGCGGGGTCCTTCCAGGCCCGGACGATCATTTCCTTCTTCATGGCGGTGGCTCCGATGTTCAGGCCCTCCCCGGAGGTGGGAGGGGTCCATGAGGACAGACGGCCCCAATCCGGGATGTGACCCGAAGCCCGGCTGGCATAGAGTCCCCGCCTCCTGACGAGGGGGACGTCCATGGCAGCGAAGGCAGCGCGCAAGACAACCACCACCACCCGTCGGCCCCGCCGCAAGAAGGCCGAGCCCGCCTCCCGCGGTCTCACCCCCGCGCAGGTGGCCAGCGAGTCCTACATGCCGTCTCCCGAGCTGATTCAAGGCATCTCGGAGGATGGTGGCGAGGTGCTGAGCGTCTACAGGGACCCCCTGGGCGGGCACACGGTGGTGTTCGCCGCCCTCCCCATCGACAAGGTGGAGCCCACCCCGTACCAGCGCGACGTCTCCGAGCCCCATGTGAAGCGGCTCGCGGGCGCCATGGAGCGGTTGGATCGCTTCCTGGATCCCATCATCGCCATCCGCAAGGAGGGCAGGTACTGGACGCCCAACGGCAACCACCGGCTCCAGGCCTCGAAGCTGCTGGGCGGCAAGTCCATCATGGCCCTGGTGCTGCCCGACGAGGACGTGGCGTATCAGATCCTCGCCCTCAACACGGAGAAGGCGCACAACCTGAAGGAGCGCTCGCTCGAGGTCATCCGCATGCACCGGGGCCTCACCGGGGCGCGCGCCGGGCGGGAGTCGGAGTTCGCCCACCTCTTCGAGGAGCCCGCCTTCCTCACCCTCGGGGCCGCCTACGAGAAGCGGCCGCGCTTCTCCGGGGGCGCCTACAACCCCTTCATCAAGCGGGTGGAGTCCTTCCTGGAACTGCCCATGGCCGAGGCCCTCCGGGTGCGCGAGGCCCGCGCCGACAAGCTCCTGGAGCTGGATGACGCCGTGGCCTCCGTGGTGACCTCCCTCAAGGAGCGCGGCCTGCAGAGCCCCTACCTCAAGAACTTCGTCGTGGCCCGCATCAACTTCCTACGCTTCAAGAAGGAGGGCACCGCCGAGTTCGACCCCACCGTGTCCCGGATGATCTCCAGCGCCCGGCGGTTCAACCTGGACAAGGTGAACCGCGAGGACCTCGGCCGCATGAGTGGCCCCCTGCTGGCCGAGGACGAGGAATAGGGATTGCAAGGCGCCAGCACCATGACCACCCCCCCGACCACTGTCCTGGTCGTCGATGACGACCGGGCCAACCTGGACTCCGTCGCCCGCATCTTCCAGCGCGAGGGCCTGGAGACACTCACCGCCAGCAACGGCACCGAGGCCCTGGAGCTGCTGCGCCGGCCCGAGGTGAGCGTGATGGTGACGGATCTGATGATGCCGGGCATGGATGGGCAGGAGCTGCTCAAGGCCTCGCGCACCATCCGGCCAGACGTGGAGGTGGTGCTGATGACGGCCTACGGCACGGTGGAGACGGCCGTGGCCGCCATGAAGGACGGGGCCTACGACTTCATCACCAAGCCCCTCAAGCGCCACTCGCTGGTGAAGTCGGTGCAGAAGGCGCTGGAGCGGCACGAGCTGGCCGCGGAGAACCGCGTCCTCAAGGCGAAGCTGGCGGAGATGGGCAACGCCGGTGGGCGCGCCATGGTGGGCCAGTCCCCCGCCTTCCGGGCGATGATGGACACCCTGCGCCAGGCCGCGCCCTCCACCGCCACGGTGCTGCTGCTGGGCGAGTCCGGCACCGGCAAGGAGCTGGCCGCGCGCGCCCTGCACGAGCAGTCCAACCGCGCCAGGGGACCCTTCGTCGCCATCAACTGCGGCGCCCTCCCCGAGAGCATCCTCGAGGCGGAGCTCTTCGGCGTGGAGCGCGGCGCCTTCACCGGCGCGGTGGCCCGCCGCGAGGGCCGCTTCGAGCGCGCCAACGGGGGCACCCTCTTCCTGGACGAGGTGGGTGAGATGCCCCTGTCCGCCCAGGTGAAGCTCCTCCGCGTGCTGCAGGAAGGGGAGCTCGAGCGGCTGGGTGGCACCCAGACCGTCAAGGTGGATGTCCGCATCGTGGCCGCCACCAACAAGGACCTGCAGCGCGAGGTGGCCGAGGGCCGCTTCCGCGAGGACCTCTACTACCGCCTGAACGTGGTGGAGGTGCGCGTCCCGGCGCTCGCCTCGCGCCGCGAGGACATCCCCCTGCTGGCCGATGCCTTCCTCCGCCGCTTCGCCGCCAAGAATGGCAAGGCCCTGCGTGGCTTCTCGCCCGACGCCGTGAGCGTCCTGGAGAACTACGCCTGGCCGGGCAACGTACGAGAGTTGGAGCACGCCGTGGAGCGCGCGGTGGTGCTCGCCAAGAGTGACGTGTTGGAGGTGGCGGATCTCCCCGAGGCGGTACGCAAAGGGCCCCTGGGCTCGGCCGGACAACTCGTCATCCCCATCGGCACCCCCATGGAGGAGATCGAACGCCGGGTGATCCACGAGACCCTGCGCCACACCAAGGGGGACAAGACGCTGGCCGCCCGTCTGCTGGGCATCGCCGCCCGCACCATCTACCGGAAGCTGGAGCGCGAGGCCTCCGGCTCCCCCGGCGGCGGTGGTGACGAGGGTCCCGGCTCCAACCCGGCCGAGTGACAGCCCGTCATGCCATCCTCCCGGCCGCTGACATTTTGTCCCACGCCGTCGCGGCCCTGACTCCTGCTCCGGACGGCCTGGCTTATTCCGGAATGATTTCAAGCACTTGGCTGTAAGGCTCGGGTTGCCCGCTCCCCTTCGTGGATGGCACCCCACTTGCTCAATCCCGAGCAGGCCTTTTCTGGACGCGTGATGGAACTCTTCTTCCGCAAGTACTTCTGGACCGTGAACCTGGTCTTCATCCTGCTCGTCGCACTGCTGGCGGCGCGCACGGTGAACCTGTTCGTGGAGTCCGCCCTCACCCCGCTGCCGTCGGGCCAGGTGTCGGCGCCGCAGAAGGCGAAGCCCCTGGAGATGTTGGCGTCGCTGGATCTCAAGCGCGTGTCGGACCTGACCGGCGTGGCCGTGCCCGAGCCCGACCCCATCGTCAGCGAGCCCGTCACCCCCGTGGTGGATCCCGACGCCGCGCCGGTGAAGAGCGGCCTGAGGGTGAAGCTGCTGGGCACCCTGGTGGCCAGCGACAAGCTGTGGTCGGTGGCCTCGGTGCAGGACATGAACAACCAGCGCTCCACCACGTACATGGTGGGTGACCGCATCCAGGGCGCCGAGGTGATCGACATCGAGCGCGAGCGCGTCATCATCCTCAACAATGGCCGCAAGGAGTTCATCGACGGCCAGCCCGGGGATGGCGCCGCGCCCGTGGCCGCCTACACCCCGCCCGTCACCACGCCCGTGCAGCCGCCGCCCGGCAACGGCATGGGCAACGGCATCAAGGCCCTCAGCGAGAACGACTACGAGGTGCCTCGCACGGAGATCGACCGCACCCTGGCCAACCTCAACGACGTGGCCATGCAGGCGCGCATCGTGCCGGCCTTCAAGGACGGCCAGGCGCAGGGCTTCAAGCTCTTCTCCATCCGCCCGGACTCCATCTACTCGAAGATCGGCGTCCAGAACGGCGACGTCATCAAGCGCATCAACGGCTTCGAGCTCAACAGCCCGGAGAAGGCCCTCGAGGTCTACACCAAGCTGAAGGAAGCCTCGCGGATCGAGATCGAGCTGGAGCGCAATGGCTCGAGCATCCGCAAGAACTACACCATCCGCTAACACCACCCGCAGTACCCCGCCCCTCCATGAAGACGCTTCCGTCCTGGTTGCTCCTGCTGTGCCTCGGGCTGAGCAGCATGCCCGCGCTGGCGCAGCGCCGCCCTGGCCCGCCTCCCGCCGGAGATACGGGCGATCGGCAGATCTCCCCGCAGAACGCCAACGGCCCCGAGGCCGGCGCCGCCACCGTGCGGCCCACGCCCACGTGCGAGGAGGTGCGTCGCCGCGCCCGCTACGGCATCTACTTCGACAAGGTGGACATCGAGAAGCTGGTGCAGACGGTGTCGGACGCCACCTGCCGCACCTTCATCCTCCCGGAGAACGTGCGCGGGAAGATCTCCATCATCGGTCCGGAGAACGGGCGGGTGGAGGTGGACGCGGACCAGTTCTACGCCGCCTTCCTCGCGGCGCTCGACGCCAACGGCCTGTCCGTCTACCAGCACGGGCGCTTCCTGAAGATCGTCGACAAGCGCGCCGCCAAGCAGAACCCCATCCCCACGCTGGTGGATCCGGACGCGAGCTACACCACCAACGAGCAGATGATCACCAAGCTGTTCCGCATCAAGAACGTGGAGGTGGAGCCCCTCCGCGGCGTGCTGCAGCAGCTGGTGTCCAAGGACGGCGACACCATCCCGTACCCGCCGGACATCATCATCATCAACGACGTGGGCTCCAACGTGCACCGGCTCGAGCGTCTCATCGACCAGCTCGACTCGCGCGCGGCCAGTGACGAGGTGCGCATCATCCCGGTGCAGTACGCCACCGCCCAGGACGTCGCCGGCACGGTGCAGAAGCTCTTCGAGCAGAAGAGTGGTGGCGGTGGCCGCCCCGGCCAGCGGGGTGCCCCCGCGGTGATGCCCGGTCAGCCCGCGCCCGGAATGGAGGGCGTGCCCCCTCCCGGCGGCGCCGAGGGCTCGGCCAACGGCCCGGTGACCTTCTCGCAGATCATCCCCGACGAGCGCACCAACAAGCTCATCGTCGTGGCCAGCCCCGCCGCCTTCGAGCGCATCCAGAGCCTGGTGCGCGAGCTGGACATCCCCACCGCCGGCACCGAGCGCATCAACGTCTACCCGCTGGAGAACGCCAACGCGGAGGAGATGGCCAGCACGCTGCAGACGCTGTCGCAGGGCAGCACCACCCGGCCTCGCAACCCCATCCCGGCCCCGCCCACCCCGGGCGCTCCCCGTGGCGGCACCAGCGCCGCCGAGCTCTTCGCCGGTGAGGTGAAGATCTCCGCGGACAAGGGCACCAACTCGCTCGTCATCATCGCCAGCCAGAGCGACTACCGCAGCCTCGTCCGGGTCATCCGGCAGCTGGACAAGCCGCGCCGCCAGGTGTTCGTCGAGGCGGTCATCATGGAGGTCAACCTGGACCGCAGCAACCGCTTCGGCCTCAACCTCCACACCGGCTACTCGTTGAGCACGCCGCTCGGCCAGGGCTCGGGCATCGTCGGCACCAAGTACAGCACCAGCGGCACGCCCCCCTCCTTCTCGCTGGCGAGCCTGGCCAGCTTCGGCGGCTTCCTCGCCGGCATCCAGGGCCCCGTCATCCCCGAGCTGAAGAACCTGGGCATCGACATCCCCGCCTTCGGCGTGGTGCTGCAGGCCATGCAGCAGAGCTCGGATGCCAACGTGCTCTCCACCCCGCACATCCTCACCAGCGACAACGAGGAGGCGGAGATCACCGTGGGCCAGAACGTGCCCTTCCAGTCGGGCTTCACGCCCACCTCGCTGGGCACCGGCATCGGCACCACGGGCACCGCCGGCGGCGTCTCCTCCTCGCTGCTGGGCGCCCTGGGCGGCCTGGGCAGCCTCTACGCCCCCATCACCCGCCAGAACGTGGAGCTCAAGCTCACCGTCAAGCCGCAGATCAACGAGAGCGACTTCATCCGCATGACCATCACCGAGCAGACCGAGGAGATCGCCTCGACGGATCAGGTGCTCGGTCCCACCACCTCCAAGCGCAGCGCCAAGACGACGGTGGTGGCGAAGGATCAGGAGACGGTGGTCATCGGCGGCATCATGCAGGACCGCACCATCGAGTCCGTCGTCAAGGTGCCCATCCTGGGTGACGTGCCCCTGCTCGGCCACCTCTTCCGGGACACCACCACGCGCAAGACGAAGACGAACCTGCTGCTCTTCCTCACGCCCTACATCATCCGCGAGCAGTCGGACTTCCGGCGCATCTTCGAGCGCAAGATGGCCGAGCGGCAGCAGTTCGTGGAGCAGTTCTACGGGCAGGTGGCCGGCTACGACGTGCCGGTGGACTTCACCCGCAAGGCCGGACCGCTGAGCCGCATGCGCCAGGTGCTGTACACCGAGCAGAGCAAGGTGGAGAACGGCGGCCCCGGTCTGCCGGGCGAGCGCGTCATCCGGCCCGAGGGCTCCCAGGCTCCCGCCGGCCCCTCGTCCGCCGGCTCGGCGCCCACCCGGGCCGGGGAAGTCCCGCCCCCGCAGGAGGGTTCCGTATCCCCAGTGCCGTCGGAGGAGCCCCCCGTACAACCTCCGCCTGCGCCTCCCGCGGAGGATCAGGAGCGTCTGCGCATCCAGCCGGATTCGGGGAACGAGAGATAGACCATGAGCCTGCTCGCTGACGCCCCGCTCGCCAAGCCCGCCGACACCGCCACCCAGGTCGTCGCCCACGGTCCCGCCTACCTGTGCGGCCGACCGCTGGGGGAGATCCTCCGCCACACCTGTGGCCTCTCCGAGGAGAAGCTCCAGGAGGCGCTCCAGCTCCAGGCCGAGAAGGGCGGCCGGCTGGGGGAGATCCTGGTGGGCATCAAGGCCCTCGGCGAGGAGGACGTGGCCAAGGCGCTCGGCCTCCAGCTGGACCTGCCCTACCTGGCGCGCATCTTCCTCGAGGAGGTGGACGCGGAGCTCATCAAGCGGGTGCCCATCAACTTCGCCAAGCAGGCGCGCATCCTCCCCCTGTCCGTGGACGGGGACGCGGTGGCCCTGGCCGTGGCGGATCCGCTGGACACCACCGTGCTGGACCATGCGCGGATGCTGCTGGGGCAGAACGTCCACCCGCGCATCGCGCTCGCCTCCACCATCGTGGACGCCATCAACAGCGTCTATGACCGCGCCACCAACGAGGCCGAACAGCTGGTGGACGAGCTGGAGGCGACGGACCTGGACTCGCTCGCCCACGAGCTGGACGAGCCCAAGGACATCCTCGACGCGGAGAGCGACGAGGCGCCCATCATCCGGCTCGTCAACTCCGTGCTCTTCCGCGCCGCCAAGGAGCGCGCCAGCGACATCCACATCGAGCCCATGGAGCGCGAGCTCATGGTGCGCTTCCGCGTGGACGGCGTGCTGCAGGAGATCATCAAGCCGCCCAAGCGCTACCAGAGCGCCATCGTCAGCCGCGTGAAGGTGATGGGGCAGCTGAACATCGCGGAGAAGCGCCTGCCGCAGGACGGCCGCATCCGCATCAAGCTGGCCGGCCGCGACATCGACATCCGTCTGTCCACCATCCCCACCACCTTCGGCGAGCGCATCGTCATGCGCTTGCTGGACAAGAACACCACGCTCTTGGACCTGACCGAGCTGGGCATGGCGGCCCACACGCTCGAGGGCATGGAGCACGTCATCCGCCGCCCGCACGGCATCGTCCTGGTGACGGGCCCCACCGGTAGCGGCAAGACGACCACGCTCTACGGCGCGCTCTCGCGCATCAACACCCCGGACCTCAACATCCTCACCGTCGAGGACCCGGTCGAGTACCAGCTCAAGGGCATCGGCCAGATGGCCATCAGCCCGAAGATCGGCCTCACCTTCGCCCAGGGCCTGCGCTCCTTCCTGCGTCAGGACCCGGACGTCATCATGGTGGGCGAAATCCGCGACAAGGAGACGGCGGAGATCGCCATCCAGGCGTCGCTGACGGGCCACCTGGTGTTCTCCACGGTGCACACCAACGACGCGGCCAGCGCCGTCACCCGTCTGGTGGACATGGGCGTGGAGCCCTTCCTCGTGGCCTCCTCGCTCACGGCCATCCTCGCCCAGCGCCTGGTGCGCCGCGTGTGCCCGGACTGCCGGGTGCAGTACACGCCCACCGACGAGGAGCTCAAGGAGATCACCCTCACCCGCGCGACGCTCAAGGAGCGCTACGGGGTGGAGAAGATCTACAGGGCCACCGGCTGCCCCTCCTGCGGCCAGAACGGCTACCGCGGCCGCACCGGTATCTACGAGCTGCTGCTCGTGGACGAGACCGTGCGCCAGCTGGCCCTCAAGAACGTGGACGCCTCCACCATCAAGAAGGCCGCCGTGGCCAGCGGCATGAAGACGCTGCTGGACGACGGCGCACGCAAGATCGCCCTGGGAGAGACCACCATCGCCGAGGTCCTCAGCATCACCCAGGAGGATCTCTAAAGCACACCCGCCCCGGCCCTCCCGGAAGGGAGTGGCGCGGGGTGTGGTTTTACTGCGCGAGCCACCATGCCAGTCTTCGAGTACAAGGCCCTTGATCAGGCCGGAAAATCCATCCGTGGAATGCTTGAGGCGGATTCGCCCAAGACGCTGCGCTCCCAGCTGCGCAAGGACGGCAAGTTCCTGACGGAGGTCATCGGTCAGGCCGAGGGCGGCCGTGCCGGCGTGCGCAAGGGCGCCAACGCGGCCCAGGCCGACCGCGAGGTGAACTTCGGCAAGATGGCGCGCGGTCGCATCACCACCGACGACATCGCCATCACCACCCGCCAGCTCGCCACCCTGCTGGGCGCGGGCGTCACCCTGGTGGAGTCGCTCAGCGCGCTGGTGGACCAGGTGGAGAAGGAGAAGCTCAAGCTCATCCTCTCCGAGGTGAAGAGCCGGGTGAACGAGGGCTCGTCCCTGGCGGACGCGCTCGCGGTGCACCAGAAGGTGTTCGGCGCGCTCTACGTGAACATGATTCGCGCCGGCGAGCACTCGGGCGCGCTGGACACGGTGCTCCTGCGCCTGGCGGACTTCACCGAGAGCCAGTCCAAGCTGCAGCAGAAGATCATCGGCACGATGACCTACCCCGCCATCATGATGCTGGTGGGCGCGGGCATCCTCACCATGCTGATGGTGGTCGTCATCCCGAAGGTCACGAAGATCTTCACCACGATGAAGGCCACCCTGCCCATCACCACCCGCATCCTCATCTGGGGCAGCAACTTCCTGCGCGACTGGTGGTTCATCCTCTTCCCGCTCGTCGGCCTCATCGTCTTCTCGCTGATGACGTACTTCCGCAGCCCGAAGGGCCGGCCGGTGTGGGACCGCTTCGCCCTCAAGGCGCCCATCTTCGGCAGCCTGCTGCGCCTGCTGGCCATCTCGCGCTTCGCCCGCACGCTCGCCACGCTCCTCAAGAGCGGCGTGCCCCTGCTGACGGCCATGGACATCACCAAGGCGGTGGTGACCAACTCGGTGCTGTCCGACGTGGTGGAGAAGGCCCGCGACGCCGTCCGGGAGGGCGAGAGCATCGCCGCGCCCCTCAAGCGCTCGGGCGAGTTCCCGCCGCTCGTCTACCACATGGTCTCCATTGGCGAGCGCTCCGGCCAGCTGGAGGACATGCTGTTGTCGGTGGCGGACAGCTACGAGAACCAGGTGAACGTGCGCATCGGCGCCCTCACCTCCATGCTCGAGCCCATCCTCACCGTGTTCATGGGCGTAATCATTGCATTCGTGGCCTTCTCGGTCCTGATGCCGATTCTGCAGGTGAACTCGGCCATCCGGTGACGGAGGCTTCACGATGAACGACTCGCTCGACCGGTGGATCCAGCGCGTCACCCTGGCGGCGCTGCTCGCCCTGACGGCGACGCTGCTGACCGTGGGGGTGGCGCTGTACTCCTCCAACTCCGAGGCCGGCACGGCGGCCACCAGCAGCGCGACTCAGCCCTAGGACATTTTGACAACATGAGGAAAGACATGAGCGACAAGAAGACCCAGCAGCAGCGCCGCCGCCAGCGCGGCATGACCCTCATCGAGATCATGGTGGTGATCACCATCCTGGGTCTCATCATGGCCGCGGTGGGCGTGGCGGTGATTCCGAAGCTGGACGAGGCCAAGCAGGACACGGCCCGGCTGGACATCGGCAACATCCAGCAGGCCCTCAAGCTCTACTACACGAAGAAGGGCAAGTTCCCCGACACGGGCACCGGCCTGAAGGCGCTGGTGGACACGAACAACCTGGAGCGCGTGCCCACCGACCCCTGGGGCCACGAGTACGTGTACATGAACGAGGGCGGCAAGCCCGTCATCATCTCCTACGGCGCCGACGGCACGCAGGGCGGCGAGGGTCCCGACGCGGACATCTCCTCGCGCGACGGCGCGGCCCAGAAGTAGCAAGGAAACGCGAGAGGACCCCATGACGACCCCAGAGCACGCTCCCACGCAGCAGCAGGCCGAAGCGACGGTGCGCCCGTCCCGCGTGGGACGGCTCCTCGTCGGCGGGGTCATCCTCGTGGCCACGGCGGGCGCCTTCGGCATCGCCAGCCTCACCTTCGACTCGACGCTCAGCCCGCTGCAGCGTCAGACGCGCGCGGAGATCCGCGGCCTGGAGGGCTACTTCAAGTCCTTCCACCGCATCACCGGCCGCTTCCCCTCCCAGGCGGAGAACTTCTATCCCCTCGTCCAGGTGGGCTTGCTGAAGGAGATGCCCGTGGATCCCTGGGGACGCCCGTACCAGTACCGGATGGACGGCGGGAAGGGTTACGTCATGTCCTATGGCGCCGACGGCCTGCCCGGCGGTTCCGGTGACGACGCGGATCTCATCAGCGGTGGCGTGCTGAACAACGCCATCCTGGGCACGCCCGAGCAGCAGCAGGAGGCGGCACGGGGAGGTCAGCCATGAGCGGGCTCGCACGCAGCAGGGCGCGGGAGCGCGGCTTCACCCTCATCGAGGTGTCCATCTCGCTGGGCATCGCCGCGGTGCTCTTCGCCGCCGTCACCCTGTCCATCGGCTCCATCACCGGCGCCAAGGCCAAGGCGTCCGCCGCCGAGCTGGCCGGCACCATCCGCTCGCTGTACGACACCGCCGCGCTCTCCGGGAAGACGTGCCGGCTCGTCTTCGAGCTGGCGGATCCGAAGGCCGAGGAAGAGGGGCCCACGCGCTACCGCGCCGAGTGCGCCGCGGGGAACGTCACCACCGCGCGAGACCGGGACACGATGCTGCGCGACGAGGCGCGCGAGCAGGAGGACGCGAAGCGCAACCAGAGCCGCTCCGACACGCGCCGCAACTACGCGCGTGACAGCGATGACGAGCCCGGCCTGGATGAGATCCTCGCGCAGGAGGAGGGCCGCGTGGAGAACGCCGCCCGCTTCTCCGCCTTCACGGCCGAGGAGATCAAACCGCGCGAGCTGCCCTCGGGCGTCACCGTCTCCGTGTGGACGCGCCACCAGCGCGAGACCGTCGAGAAGGGTGTCGCCTACCTCTACTTCTTCCCCCAGGGCTACACGGAGAAGGCCCAGGTCTACGTGCGCCAGGGTGACAACGTCTGGACGCTCGCCGTCTCGCCCCTGACCGGCAAGGTCGAGATCGTGGGCGAGGCTCTGGAGGTGCCTCGGTCATGAGACGCACCCGTGGCTTCACCCTGTTGGAGACGGTGGTGGCGCTCGCCATCCTGGCGTTGGCGCTCATGGCCATCTTCGACATCAACTCCGGCGCGGTGGCCAACCACGCCTACGCCAAGAAGCTCACCGTGGCCACGCTCCTGGCCCGCTCGAAGATGACGGACCTGGAGCAGCAGCTCTACGACGACGGCTTCTCCAACGACGACAAGGAGGAGTCCGGCGACTTCTCCCAGGAGGGCTGGGACAACTTCAAGTGGCGGGCGAAGATCATCGCCCCGAACACCGAGGGTGTGACGCCGGATCAGCTCATCGGCGCCATCTTCAACCTGCCCATCGGCGAGGGCGGGGACCTGAGCGGCCTGGCCTCCATGTTCGGCGGGAGCGGGGGCAAGGACGACAAGGGCGGCTCCTCGCAGACCACCGCCAACCCCATGGCGGGCGCCGCGATGGGCATGGCCCAGCCCATGTTCACCCAGATGGTGCAGCAGATCACCCAGACGGTGCGCGAGGTGCACCTCACCGTCTACTGGCGCGAGGGCACGCAGGTGGAGAGCCTGGACGTCGTCACGCACGTGGTGTCGCTGGGCCCCGGCTCGGACCGCAACGGCAGCAGCGCCTTCACGCCGCAGCAGGGCAGGCAGCCCGACAGCGTGAACAACCAGTGGGTGAACCCGGCCTCCGGCCAGATCGTGCCCAACCCCGTGCCCGGCCCCAACGGCCAGATGGTGGACCCGACGAGCGGTCAGCCCTTGATGAAGCGCAGCGACTGGCTCCAGCAGCGCAACGGTGGCGGCGGCGTGGTTCCCGGCGGAGGAGTGACGCGATGAGGCGCTCGATGCGTGGCTTCACGCTGATGGAGGTCATGATCGCCGTGGCCATCACCGCCCTCATGGGCGCGATGGTGGCCATGGCCTTCCAGACGGGCTTCCACGCCAAGGAAGTGGTCGAGGGAGAGGCCGACCACTACCGCGAGGTGCGGGTGGCCATGAACCGCATGGCGCGGGAGATCGGCTCCGCCTTCGTGAGCGACCGCTACGACGCCCGGCGCTACCGCGACCAGAACGACCGGCCCACCAACTTCGTGGGAGACGAGGACCGGCTGCTCTTCACCACCTTCGCGCACCAGCGCATGTACACGGACGCCAAGGAGTCCGACCAGGCGATCGTGGAGTACTCCCTCCAGTCGTCCTCGGAACGAGGGGCCGGCAACCGTCAGGACCTGATGCGACGCGAGAATCCGAATGTTGAGGACCGGATGGATCGCGGCGGAACGACGGATGTCCTCTTCGAGGGCGTGAAGAAGCTCGAATTCTCGTACTGGGACTCCGACCGCAAGGAGTGGGTGGACGAGTGGGACACCCGCCGGGTGGATCAGAAGTCCAAGCTGCCCACGCGCGTGCGCATCACCGTGGTGGCGCTCGACGATGACAACAAGGAAGTCCGCTACACCACCCAGACCCGTGTGATGCTCAACACGGAGCTGCCCAGGTACTGACCATGACGAGCCCCGAGCACGAGAAGGCCCGGCGGGTGGACGCTCCCCGCCGAGATGCCCGCAAGCACCGCCGTCAGCGCGGCGTGGCGCTCATCATCGCGGTGGTCGCCATCACCCTGCTGACCGTCGTGGCCACGGAGTTCGCCTACAACACGCGCGTGGACCTCCAGCTGGCGTCCAACCAGCGCGACGAGCTTCAGGCCACGTACATGGCGCGCTCCGGTGTGGCGCTCTCGCGCCTGCTGCTGCGCTTCCAGAAGCAGGTGGACCAGACGCCCATCCCGAATCTCGGGGCCATCGCCGGCAGCCTGCTCGGTGGCGGCACCACGCCGCCCGGCGGCCAGCAGCCGGCATCCTCGCTCAACATCCAGCTGTGGAAGCTGGCGCGCGTGGACTGCCACATGCTCAAGGGCATGGTGGCGGGCGGTGGCGCGGAGGGCGAGGGCGCGAGCGAGGAGGTTTCCGATCGGCCCGCGCTCCACGAGGACGACGAGAAGGCGGAAACCGAGCTCGCGCTGGGGCCGGAGAGGCGCTCCTTCGGCGGCTTCAGTGGCTGCTTCCTGGCCACCATCTCCGACGAGGAGGAGAAGCTCAACCTGCACCGCCTCAACGCGGGCAGCGGTGATGCGCTCCCCACCGCCATGCGGTTGATGGACCTGCTCGGGGACAAGCGCTTCGAGTTCCTGTTCTCGCGCGAAGACGCCAACGGCGTGCGCGTCTCGCCGCAGGACGTGGTCATCGCCCTCAAGGACTGGGTGGACGAGGATCAGGTGCAGTCGGCCATCAACCTCAACGATCCCGTCAATCCGCTCTCCAGTGGCTTCTCGGACGAGGGCGGGCCCTACAGCCGCTACGAGCCGCGCTACCAGCCGAAGAACGCGCGCTTCGACAGCATGGACGAGCTGTACCGGGTGCATGGGGTGAACGACCGCTTCATGGCCGCCTTCCGGGACCGGCTCACGGTGTACCCGGACGTCAACTCCAAGCCCAACGTCAACACGGATGACCCGCTGATGATGTACATGGCCATCCTGTCGGCGGCGGACCCGGCGCGGCCGGACCCGCGGCTGAAGGATCCTGTCTTCGTCCAGGAGCTCATCAGCCGCATCCGCGCGGCGCGTGCCTTCAGCTTCTTCGGCACGAGCGTGGCGGACTTCGTGACGGCCATCGAGGGCGCGGGCATCGCCGTCAACCCGACGCTCAAGGCGAACGTGGCCGGCAACCGCCTGCTCGGCGACAAGAGCACCACTTTCAGCATCAAGTCCGTCGGAGAAGCGGGCTCGGTCCAGAAGACCATCAGCGCCGTGATCAAGCTCGACGACGGACTTGGCAAGCTCCTGTATTGGAGAGAGGAATAACGAATGGCCCGGATTCTTGGTCTGGACCTGGGCAGCCACTCCGTGAAGGGGTTGCTGCTCGACGCGAACACGCGAAGCTCGGCCGTGAAGGCCTGGGCCGAGGTGCGCCGCGCCCCCGAGGGTGACCGTCAGGAGACGCTGCGCGCGGCCCTGCGCGAGCTGCTGGCGAACCCGGAGCTGCAGCACGCCGATCAGGTGGTGGTGTCGCTGCCCGGTCAGTCGCTGGCCACGCACCAGCTCTCCCTGCCCTTCACCGACCCCAAGCGGATCGAAGCCACCATCCCCTTCGAGGTGGAGAGCCAGATTCCGTTCGACCTGGGCGAGGCCGTCTTCGACTACCAGGTGGCCACGCAGGTGAAGGACAAGGGCAGCGAGCTGCTGGTGGGCGTGGTGCGCCGCGAGGAGCTCGCGACGCTGCTGGGAGTGCTGAACGAGGCGGGGGTGGACCCGCGCGTGGTGACGCACCCGGGCATCACCTACCAGAACCTGCTGCTGCAGCAGGCGAGCCTCCTGGCGGACCTGGACTCGGAGACGGTGGCCATCGTGGACATCGGCCACGAGCGCACGACGCTGGCCATTGGCCGGCCCGGGTTGGGCGTGGAGTTCGCGCGTACCTTCTCCGGTGGTGGACAGGGCCTCGACCGCGCGCTGGCCGCCGAGTTCCAGACGCCGCTGCCGGAGGCGCACCACTGGAAGGAGTCGCACGGAGCGCTGGCGAGCGCGGCCCAGGCCCAGGGGCCGGATGGGGAGCGCGCCGCGGCGGCCTTCGTGCGCGGCCTGCAGCCGGTGCTGCGCGAGCTGCGTCCGTCCTTCAAGTCCTTCACCGCGCGCACCCGCCGTCAGGTGGGCGCCGTGCTGCTGTGCGGCGGCACCGCGCGCATGCCGGGTCTGGCCGAGCAGCTGGGCAAGGACCTGGGGCTGCCCACGCGCGTACTGGCGCTGCCGCAGGAGGTCTCCACCGTGGTGCCCGCCACGGAGCAGCCGGCGGTGATGCAGGCGTACTCGCTCGCGCTGCGCGGACAGGCCACGGGCGCCAGGGCGCCTCGCTTCAACCTGCGCCGAGGCGAGTTCGCCTTCAAGGGCGACTACGACTACGTGAAGGACAAGCTGGGACTGCTCGCCTCGTTCGCCGCCACCCTGCTGCTGCTGCTCATCGCCAGCGGCGTGGTGCGCAACTCGGTGCTGGCGCGGCGCGAGGCCCAGGTGGACGAGGTGCTGTGCACCGTCACCAAGAACATCCTCGGCGCGTGCGAGAAGAACTATGACCTCGCGCTCAACCGGCTCAAGGGCGTGGAGAGCCCCGCCGCGGCGCTGCCGAAGCTGTCGGCCGTCAACCTGCTGGCGGAGATGACGCAGCGGGTGCCGGCGGACGTGCAGGTGACGTTCGACCGCATCGACATCGACCTCGAGCGCATCAGCGTGCGCGGGGAGACGGACAGCTCCAAGCAGATCGACACCATCGCCTCCGCCCTCAAGGGCCACCGCTGCTTCAAGGAAGTGAAGGAGGGCAAGGTGGAGAAGACCCGGGACGGCAACAAGGTGACGTTCCGCCTGGACATCCAGGTGCAGTGCCCCGAGCAGGTCCAGGGAGGGGAGAGCTAGACATGGAAAAGATTCGAGGACTCCTCAACGAGGCCCGCACCTGGTTCGAGCGGTTGAGCATCCGGGAGCGCCGGATGGTGATGGCGACCGGAGGCGCGGTGCTGGTCTTCGTGCTGTTCGTCATCCTGTTCTCCTTCTCGAACAGCGCGGACAGCTACCGCAAGCGCACGGAGCAGAAGATGGCCAAGCTGCGCGAGGTCCAGACGCTGGCGGCCAGCTACCAGCAGGCCACCCAGGCGCGGCAGGCCATCGAGCAGCAGCTCACCGCCAGCAACGTACGGCTGATGAGCTACATCGAAGACAAGGCCACCCGGGCCGGACTGACGGTGCCCAACATGACGCCCAAGAACGACGTGGGCATCGGTGACGGGCAGATCATCGAGAGCTCGGTGGAGCTGACGTTCACCGACGTGGACCTGCGCAAGCTGCACGACTTCCTGTCGTCGGTGGAGAGCGGGCCGGGCGTGGTGAAGGTGAAGAGCCTGCGCCTGGAGCCGCACGCCGCCTCCGAGAACCTGACGGCGTGGACGACCGTCGCCACCTACAAGCTGAAGCAATGACCATGGCTGCAGAGATCAAGACCGCCCGCTGGAAACTCGGCCTGGGCTACGGGGCGTTCTCGCTCGTGGCCTTCTTCGTGTGCTTGTTCATCACCTTCCCGTACGACACGCTGCGGCGGCGCGCCGTGGACGCGGCGGCGGACGCGGGGTACGCGCTGCGCATCGGCTCGCTGCGGCCGGGGCTGCGGGGGCTGACGGCCACCAACGTGCGCATCAGCAAGGTGCCCAACGGGATGACGCCCGAGTTGCACAGCATGCTCGCCAGCGGCGCGAGCATGCTGCCCGGCCCCGAGGAGCTGGGCGAGCCGCTCACCCTGGACTCCGTGGCGGTGCGGCCCGCGCTGCTGCCGCTGGGAGTGGCCTTCCACCTGGACCTGATGGGCGGCAGCGTCAGCGGCAACGTGGGTGGGCTGGGTGACGTGCAAGCGGTGGTGAAGCTGTCGGACCTGGACACCTCGAAGGGCAACCTCAAGGGCTTCAGCGGGATGGACCTGACGGGCAAGCTGAATGGCTCGCTCACGCTCACCCTGCCGAAGACGCGAGGCCAGCCGGACCTGAGCCAGGCCAACGGCCAGCTCACGCTGGACACGAAGGAGCTGCTGATTCAGGGCGGCACCATCACCGTGCCCATGTACGGTCAGCCCACGCCGATGGACCTGCCGAAGATCGCCCTGGGGGACATCGAAGGGCGCATCCGCATCGAGAAGGGTCTGGCCACCGTGGAGGCGCTGCAGGCCAAGAGCGAGGACCTGGAGGTGCAGGGGTCGGGCACGGTGAAGCTGGGCCAGCGGCTGGACGTGAGCCAGCCGGACATGGACTTCAAGCTGCGCGCCGAGCCGGAGTTCGTGAAGCGGCTGGGTCTGCTGGGCGCGGGCCTGTCCATGCTGCCCACGGACAAGACGGATCCGAAGTTCCGCGTGGCGCACCTGTCCGGCTTCTTCAACCGGCCCAACTTCGGTCCGCCGCGCCCGCAGATGCGCTAGGCACCCGGCCCGGACTGGAAACCGGTCCGGGCCCGGAGCTGCGAAAGTTTCTTCAACAAGCCCTTGCGACGCCAGTGGTCGCGAGGGAGCCGACGAATGCGCTGCTCGGCCTCGTCCAACATCCGGCGGGCCTCGCGGTCATCGTGTTCCGGGTGCCAGCGACACCATTGCGCGTAGAGACATGCGACGTGGTAACGGCGCTCTGAATGGGAGTAGCCCAAACGTTGGATGCGCCGCAAGGTGCGCTCGAAGACAGGCCATGGGCAATTCCGCCCAAAAGCCTCGGTGAAGAGCGTCTCGGCAATGCGCCGTCTCACCTCACACCGCTCGAAGTCCGTCTTCACCACAGAAAGCAACAGCTGCCTCTCCAGTGCCTCGAGCTTGGGTTCGAGCACCTCGAAGGCATCATTGAAGGTTGTCACGAGCAGTTGATCGATTGCCCGTGCCACTTCTTCGAACCGACGCTCCGAGCTCTTGGACAGCATCACCGGCAGGGTCTTCCATCATCGAGAAAGTCCGGCCACTCGCCCTGATTCTGCATGCACTCATCCTGACAGACGTGACACAGGCTGTGACCTGCCGTCCCACTGGGGATGCTTTGAATCCGCGAACCAAGGCACTTCGTGAAGCCCTCGCTACAACGCTCCTTGATTTCCTTGTGGGAAAGCGGCGCGGGACACTGCTCGGAGGAATCTCCTCCACCACGACCAGGAACCTCGCCTGATTCCGAGCACCCTGTAGTCAGAATCACGGCAACGGTAGCAACCGAGCGAAACCAAAAGAAGCGCGCAGCACCGATGTTCCTCGAGCGTTGCATGCACCCTCCCTGGAGACGGCTCAGGCATACGTAGCCCGAAGCATCGGCAGCAATTCTCGGAGACTCGTTCGTCACTCTCCATTGAATGAGTCACTGGGAGATCGTCAGCCGTGCGTTTATCGACATCAGGAACCAGGTTCTTCGGCTGAAGTGTTGGTCAAGAACACGGCTCACCTCTGGTTGCCTTGGAAGGCTCCTCAGCGCGGGTTGAACTCCTGATGACTCGACGGGAGGTCGCGCACGATGAAGGACCGCACGCCGCCCTCACAGGGCTTCACCCCCGACCTCAATGGAGAGCGCGCCGCTCGCCGGAAGTTGCTCTGGGCCTGCGGTCTCATGATCCCGCTGGCCGCCATCACGGGTGTCTGGAGCTTCCGAAATGCCCAGTCCGCACGGGAGCAGCGTGCCCTGGTGCGCACCCCTCACCGGACCCCAACTCCCTCCCAGCACGCCGCCCAGGCCCTGGTTTCGGGCAACGTGGAACTCGCCAGGAAGGAAATCCTGGCGTCATTGGCGGACGCACCCAACGATGCGCCAGCACTCCTCGTCCTCTCGTGCATCGCACTGGAAGAAAACAACCTTCCAGAGGCTCGGGAGGTCATCGCCCGATTGAGAGCCGTAGCCCCGGAACGTCCGGAGCCGAAACTCCTGGAGAAGCTGTGGGTGTCACGCCAGCAGGCGCCCTCGTCAGGTTGGGAGCGAGCATTCCGCGAGGCCTGGATGGAGTTGGGCCGCCCCAACTTGCGGCAGGGCTCCTTGCTGCCAGACGCGGACTTCCTTTCTCCCTACAATCCCAACGAAGAGGAAGCAGTCTGGCGCCGAACCTCCTCTTCTCCCATCCGACTCACCCTCGCACTCGCATCCCTCCAACTCTCCGAGGAGCGCGCCCGTTGGTTGCTCGAACAGGTCCCCACACTGGAGGAGCCCGCTCTGCTCACGGCGGCATCCGAGATGCTGGGTCAGGACTCGCTTCCAGCGGCGCTCCGACAGGAGGCCCTCCCCATACTTCGCCAGCGGCTTGCCCGGCTCGTGGAGGTCTCCGCCCCATCCATGCAGCCTCGCTTGTTGTTGCTCCTGGCAGGCACCGAGGCAAAATCCCCGCTCACCCCGCAAGAACTCACCGCGCTCGATGAGCTCTCGGTCCTCTCCGTCTGGACGAGGAGCTCCCACACGTGGACCTTCCAACAGGCACGAGACCACTTGCGAGAGGCAGGGCTCTCGACCCCCAGCGCTCGCGCATCCCTGGTCGTGGAGCGAGCCACCGGCATCAGCAGCGCACTCCTCCTGCTCCGGCGAGCCGAGGCCACCCGTGAGCGGCTCTCCGAGGATGAACGCCGATGGATGGGACGCATGCTCTGGCGCATCGGCAGTCGCCTCACCGAGACCTCCAGCTACCTGGAGACCTCGGTAGGCACGCTGCTGATGGACGCCGGCGCCGATGACCTGAGAGACCACTGCGGCCAGGCGGAAACCCATGCACGCCAGGACGAGCTGAGCGCCGCCGCGGTGGCCTCGGACAAGGCCGCGCTCGAGCGGTGGCCCCTCCCCTCCTTGCGAGAAGAGATGGAGGAAGCACGCGCACGTGACGAGGTCGGGTGGTTACTCTCCTGGTTGGAGAAAATCACCCTACCCTGAAAATCATGTCTGGGAGTTGCGTGAGGGACACGCCACGGGTTAGGAGAGCCCCACGACTTTTCAGGGAGGCTCGATGCCAGAGCTGGTGTTCTTTCGTCGAGGTGAGGAGGTGCTGCGGGTCGGTCTGGGACGCGAGCGCATGGTGCTCGGTCGCGGCGAGAAGAGCGACGTCGTCATCCCCGACCCCGAGGTGAGTCGGCAGCAGGTCGCTCTCACCTTCGATGGCGAGCGCTGCAACTTGGAGGACCTGTCAGGTAAGGGCACCCAGGTGGCTGGCACCTCCATGAGCAAGGGCGAACTCGCGGACGGCTCGGACATCGCGCTCGGTCAATGGCGCGCCATCTTCCGGCTCCATGGCAGCGGCCAGTCCGAGGGCCCCACCGAGGTCGGCTCCCGCACCGAGCTTCAGCCCCGCGACTCCACCTCGCGCTGGCAGCCCGCCCAGGTGCGCATCAAGCGGGGCTCCGACGAGACCGTCCACAAGCTCAGCGGTGACAGCTTCACCGTGGGCAAGGACCCTTCCTGCGACCTCGTCATCGAGGATCCCTTCATCTCCGGCCGTCACCTCAAGGTGACCCGGCGCGATGGCCACTTCCACGTGGTGGACACCAACTCCACCAACGGCACCTGGATGGGCTCGGTGCGAATCTTCGAGGTGCAGGTCGGCCTGCCCTCCACCCTGCGCGTGGGTGAAACGGACCTCATCCTCGAGCCCGTCACCGCGGCCCGGAAGGAGCTGTCCTTTCACGGCATCATCGGCAACGACCCGTCGGTGCGGCAGCTCACCGAGCTCATCGAGCGCGTGGCCCCCTCCTCCGCCGCGGTGGCCATCCTCGGTGAGTCCGGCACCGGCAAGGAGCTGGTGGCCCGCGCCCTCCACGAGTGCTCGCAGCGCGCCGACCGCCCCTTCATCCCCGTCAACTGCGCCGCCATCTCCAAGGAGCTCATCGAGAGCGAGCTGTTCGGCCATGAGAAGGGCTCGTTCACCGGCGCCGCCAACGCGCACAAGGGCGCCTTCGAGGAGGCCGACGGGGGCACCCTGTTCCTCGACGAGATCGGCGAGCTGCCGTTGGATCTCCAGGCCAAGCTGCTCCGTGCCCTGGAGAACGGAGAGATCAAGCGCGTGGGCGCCGGCCGCCCCATGCACGTGGACGTGCGCGTGGTGGCCGCCACCAACCGCGATCTGCTGACCGCCGCTCGCGAGGGCCGCTTCCGCGAGGATTTGTACTACCGCCTGTGCGTGGTGCCCCTGCACCTGCCTCCGCTGCGTAGCCGGCGCGGGGACATGCTGGCCCTGGCCGAGCACTTCCTGCGCATCTACTCGCCCCGAGGTCAGACGGTGCG
The DNA here is from genome assembly GCF_016887565.1 of Archangium violaceum. Lineage (NCBI taxonomy): Bacteria > Pseudomonadati > Myxococcota > Myxococcia > Myxococcales > Archangiaceae > Archangium > Archangium violaceum. The sequence continues at coordinate 3,956,326 of NZ_CP069396.1, read as the reverse complement.
GCTCACCCCCGCCGCCGTGCAGCGGCTCCAGCAGCACGCGTGGCCGGGCAACATCCGCGAGCTGCGCAACGTGGTGCACCGCGCCCTGCTTCTGCGCAAGGGCGCCTCCATCGACGCCACCGACCTCACCTTCGACCAGGAGGTGAACCGCGAGACGGGCGTGTCGGTGCCCGAGCTTCCTCCGGGCATGACGCTGGAGCAGATGCTCTTCAAGCTGGAGCGGCAGATCGTCGAGGCCGCCCTGCGCCGCTATGGCAACAACCGCGAGCGCGTGGCCCGCGAGCTGGGTGTGGCCCGCTCCACCCTCTTCAAGCGGCTCAAGGAGTGGGGTCTCACGAAGCAGGAAGAGGAGTCGGAGTAGCACCCCGAGCCGGGGAAATCCGGTTTCGGGCGGCGCCAGGGGCGATTAGATCCTTTTCGAGGCCCGTGCGTTCCAGCTTCCAGACACCCGATGAGGGTGTCCAGGAGGCATACACCATGGATGCCGCGGTCATCGCCCTTCCTCCCTTCGCCGAGCTGTACCGCCAGTACCGCACACGGGCACTGGCCATCGCACGCCGCATCGTGGGCGACGCGGACGACGCAGAGGATGTGGTGCAGGACGTCTTCACCCGCTTGGCTCAGCGCCCCACGGGTTTTGACGGTCGTTCGTCGTGTTCCACGTGGTTGCATCGTGTGATGGTGAACAGCAGCATCAACTGGCTGCGTGCCCGCAAGCGCCGCGAGCGGCTGCAGCACGAGCCCGAGGCCCCCGCCTCGCCCGAGAACCAGGCCGTGGGCACGGAGATGCAGCGGCACTTCGAAGAGGCTCTGGCCAAGGTGAATGAGCAGCAGCGTCAGGTCCTGTGGCTGCGGGAAATGCGCGGCTACAGCTACCCGGAGATCGCTTCCATGCTGCGCATCCCTGAAGGCACCGTGAAGAGCGCCTTGCACCGCGGCCGTCTGCGCGCCCAGGCTGAAATGAAGGACCGCGGCCTGGAGCCGTGAGGGTGTAACGCCTCGGGCACGGTGGGATGCAATCCGAGGACTCCGTTACCCTCACCCCGTCCCTCTCCCGAAGGGAGAGGGGATGGGGACTCATCAGTCTTCCGACTTCGACCCCACGAAGTGATCTTCCTTGTCGCGGAAGAGCAGGTTGAAGCTCGTCAACGAGCCGTAGATGCGTGTGATGTAGCTCTGCATCTCCACCTTCTCGGCGTCCGTCAGCTTCGGGTGTGCGTTGAGCTTCTGCTCCATCACCCGCAGCTTGTCGCGCACCATCACGATCTTGTGGAAGAAGGCGTCGATGGGGATGTCCCGCCCCTGCACGTCCGTCTTCCCGGGCACCAGTTTGAGGGTGCCGCCCTCCCACTTGTTGGCCAGGGGCGGCGCCTCACCGCCCTCGCCCACCGCCTCCCGGATCAGCTCCATCAGCTCCGCGCGCGTCATGTTCAGCTCCAGCCCTTCCAGGTCCACCACTTCGTTCGGGTCCCGCTCCCGCCGCCGCACCACCGGTGCCACGCTCCGCGCGGAGCGTTCGCGGCGCGACGCCTCCTCGGCCGCCTTCGCCGCCACGCCTCGCGCCAGGAACTTGTTGCACAGCGGAGCCGAGGGCGGGAACAGCCCCCGCTCCGCCTGCAACCGGCAGTGGCCCACCCAGCCCCGGTGATCCACCGAGTGCGCCGCCCACAGCTTGCAGTTGCCGCACACCTTCTCCTCCGGTCCGAAGACCGGCAGCGGCGGCGGTCCACCCTCGGTTCCGTCCGACATCAGCGGCGCTCCTGGGCCTTGGGGCCCTTGCGGATGCCCAGCTCGCGAAGCAGCGCGTCCGCGTCCTCCACCTGATCCAACAGCCACAGCACGTAGCGCACGTCCACGTTCACGTTGCGCGCTACGTCCGGGTTGTAGCCGAAGTCGTTCGACACGTTCTCCCACACGCGGTCGAAATTGACGCCCACCAACTGTCCCTTGCCGTTCACCGTGGGGCTGCCCGAGTTGCCCCCCGTGGTGTCCGCGTCCGCGAGGAAGTTCACCGGCACGTCCTTCAACCGCGCGTCCACCCACGGCCCGTAGCGCTTCGCCTCGGCCGCGGCGGCCACCTTGTCCGGCACGTCGAAGGGCTCCTCGCCCGTGTGCTTCTCCATCACGCCCGCCAGGGTCGTCTGCGGCGTGTAGAAGGCTCCGTCGCGGGGCGAGTAGCCCTTCACCTTCGCGAACGTCACCCGCAGCGTGCTGTTGGCGTCCGGCGCCACCGGCTTGCCCGCTTGCGCCAACACCGCCCGGCGCCACTCGGGGAACAGCCGCGCGCTCGCCCCAGCACGCCGATCCCTCAGCTCGTCCAGCGCCACCACCTCCGCCGCCAGGTCGAAGCCAAAGTCCAGCAGCGGATCCTTCCGCGCCCGCAGCTGCGCCTCCGTCTCGCCCGACATCTTCTGCCGCTCCGTCAGGTCCAGCACCTTCGAGGCGGTATAGAGGGCGTCGATCTTCGCGGACACCTCCTTCTCCGCGTACGTCCGGCCGAAGAGCTTGTCCACCGCCGCGATGCGCTCGCTCTCACCGAGCGTCTGGGCCCGCCGCACCAGCGCGAGGAACATCCGCTTGTCCGCCGGCGCGAAGAAGTTCTTCTGCTCGCGCTCCAGCCTGTCCTTCAGCCGCGGCAGCTCCCGGTCCATGAACTCGGGCTTGCGCTCGAGGTCCGGCTTCGCCCGCTCCTGCGACAGCCGCACCAGCGTCACCGCCAGCGACGGCCCCTTCACCGAGGCCTTCAGCACGTCGAGCAGGAACTCGCGCTCGAACGTCTTCGCCTTCTCGGCCTGCTGCGCCAGCAGCTCCGTGCGCGCCTTCAACGCACCCGCGGACTCCTTGCGCTTCTCCGCCCACGCCACCACCGCCGCCTCGGCCGCCCGCTGCTTCTCCACCAGGGACCCGCGCTTGAGGCCCGCGAGCTGTCCGCCCGCGTTCTTGTAGCGGTTGTGCATGCTCTTGAGGTTGGAGGCCACGGCGATCTTCCCCGCGGGGTCCTTCGCGCCCTCCTCCTCGAGGATGCGGATGAGCTCGCCGTACACGTCGATGAGGCGCGGGTAGTAGCGCGCCTGGCGCTCGGCCATCTCATCCGCCAGCAGCGCGCGGAAGGTGGTCCCGGGGTAGCCCAGCACCATCACGAAGTCATCCGGCTTCACGCCCTCGGTGGCCAGCGGGAAGAAGAACTCCGCCTTGTAGGGCACGTTCTGGGCGTTGTACTGCGCCGCCGAGCCGTCCGGCGCCACGTACGCGCGGATGATGGCGAAGTCACCGGTGTGACGCGGCCACATCCAGTTGTCCACCTCTCCGCCGTACTCGCCCACCGCGCGCGGCGGCGCGTACACCAGCCGCACGTCCGCCAGCTCCACCGAGTCGATCAGCACGTACCGCAGCCCGCCGTCGAAGCTGGCCACCTTGCAGCGCGTGGCCGGGCGCTTCTCGCACGCGGCGACCAGCTCCTTGTCCTTGCGCTCCAGCGACTTCTGCCGCGAGAGGTCATCCGCCCCCTCCGGCACCGCCGCCAGCATCTCCTTCGTCACGTCCGTGAAGCTGCGCGGCACCTGCACGCGCGCGCCCTTGCCCGGCAGCTCCTCCTCGCGGCCCTTCGCCAGGAAGCCCTGGGTGAGGAGGTCGCGCTGCGGCGTGCTGTGCTCCTGGATGATGGAGAAGGCACAGTGGTGGTTGGTGATGACCAGGCCCGATTCGGCGATGAAGGCGCCCGTGCAGCCGCCCACGTTCACCGCGCCCGCCAGCAGGCCGGTGCCCCGCTTGGGATCCCACAGCCGCTTCGGCGATACCTGGAGACCCTGGGCCTTCAACCACGCCGGGTCGAGCTCGAGGACCTGCTGAGGGGTCCACTTTCCCTCCCCGGCCAGCGCCGGGGCAGCCACGAGCGAGAGGAGCAGGAGCGTCTTCTTCATGGAGCCCTTCCCTATCTCGTCTCGGCTCCGCTGGCGATGGTCTCGGGTGGCCAGGGAGACCAGGAGAGGGGTACATACCCTCACCCCAGCCCTCTCCCAGAGGGAGAGGGGGCATACACGGAGTCTCGCTCGTTCACCCCACGGGCTTGCCAGGGAGCGGGAGGAGTCCCGGGGAACAAGCCATGTGGGGACGTGTTGTGGGCCCCGCATGCAGACCTCGAGCGGCGCAAAGCTGGATTTCGGCCGGGTGGCCCTTCTCCTCGTGCTCCTGGGCACGGGCTGGTACTTCTGGGACTCGCCCGCCCTGTGGCCCCTGAAGCTGCTGGTGGTGATGATGCACGAGAGCGGTCACGCACTCGCCACCCTGCTCACCGGGGGCGCCGTGGACCGCATCACCCTCGCCGCCAATGAGTCCGGAGCCTGTCTGTCCCGGCTGCCCTCCGGGATGATGGCCCAGGTGGCCGTCTACTCCGCCGGCTATGTGGGCAGCGCGCTCGCTGGGGCCTTCCTGCTGCTGGCCACCTTCCGCTTCCGGCTGCGCCGCCTCGTGCTCGGCGCGGCGTGCCTGTGGCTCGCGGTGATGGGCGTCCTCTACGCCGGCGACAGCTTCACCCTGGCCTTCTGCCTGGGCACCGCGCTCGTGCTGGCGCTCGCGGCGAAGTACCTCCCGGACGGCGGCGTGGACATGCTCAACCTCTTCCTCGCCGCCTTCACCGCGCTCTACGTGGCCTTCGATCTGCGCTCGGACCTGTTGCACGGCGCCGTGGGCTCCGCCAGCGACGCGACCCTGCTCGCCCACCTCACCCCCGTGCCTTCCTGGGCCTGGGCCGCGCTCTGGTCTTTCGTCTCGCTCGCGCTGCTGGGCCTCTTCGCCCGCTGGTCGCTGCGCGCCGCGCCCCCGGAGAACATGGGCTACGGGCCTCAGCGCCTCGGACGCATCCGGTAGGCCACGAAGGAGGCCACGTCCGGGAAGGCGAAGTACGGGTTGTGCTGGCGCACGTCGCTCATGGCCGCCACCGGCACGTCCGCGTAGTCGTGCCCGGGGAAGAGCCGCGTGCTGTCCGGCACCTTCAGCAGCACCTGCGACAGCGAGCGGTACATCGCCTCCGGGTCGCCTCCGCGCATGTCGCACCGCCCGCAGCCGTTGATGAAGACGGTGTCGCCCGACACCAGCGCGTCCTGCGCCAGCAGGCAGTGCGAGCCCGGCGTGTGCCCCGGGGTGTGCAACGCCTGGAAGCCGCGTCCGCCCACCGTGAGGGCATCCCCCGGGCCCAGGGGTCGCATCGCGCCTCCCGCCAGCTTGCGCAGGTCCTCCGAGAAGTCGACCTCGGCGCGCTGCGCGTACACCGGCACGTCGTGACGCGAGAGCAATTCCGGCAGCCCGTTGGTGTGGTCGCCGTGGCAGTGCGAGACGAAGGCGCCCACCAGGCGCTTGCCATCCTGCTCGAGGGCCTTCTCGATGGCGGGCACGTCCCACGCCGGGTCCACGACCAACACCTCCGGCGAGTCCTTGGGGCCCACCAGGTAGACGAAGTTGTCCATCGGCCCGAGCTTCAACTGGCGCACGTACAGGGATTGCATCGGCATCCTCCGGGCGGGCCTCCGCCCCACGGTGTCCACTCTATGCCCCGCGCGCGGGAAGAGGAGCGCTCTTGAGACGGGACACCGCTTCGCATTTGAATGTGGACCCTTCCCCCCGTGCCGAGGAGGCCCCCGCTTGAAGACCCCGCTGCTCCCCCTGGCTCTCACCCTGCTCGCCACGAGCGCCATGGCCAAGGACCGGGCCACCTTCCGCTACACCCCTCCACCGGACGAGGAGCGCCCCGTGGTGGTGGAGGCAACGGTAGGACCCCAGGGCAGTGACTTCGCGCTGCGGCTGCGCTTCGACAAACCCCCCTTCGGGCAGGAGTGTGGCAGCCGCTGTGCCAGCGCCACCGTGCTGCTCGACACGGACTCGAACACGCAGTCGGGCCTGAAGCTCTCCGACAAGGCACCCGAGAACGGCGCGGACCTGGCCCTCGTCATCCAGGGCACGAGAGACCTCTCCGGCACGAGCTCGGACGGCTACCTGCGCGTGAAGGTGCGGCGCCTGTCGGACGATTCGCGCACCCTGGATGACGGCGAGCTGCTCACCGAGCTGGATCACCGGCGAGATCCCGATCGCATCCACATCGAGGGGAACACGGTCTTCCTGCTCATCGACGCCACGAGCAACCTGCCCTCGGGCCGCAAGGTGCGCGTCGTCTACCACCCACCCGGCAGCAAGGCGATCCAGGCCTCCATCCCCGGCATGCTCAGTGGGAGTGCCAGCAGCGGCAAGGTGATGATCTTCCGGCGCGGTGGGAGCTGGGGAACGGCACAGCAGGGCGGCAAGCGCGTCGGCACCGAGAGCAAGTAGACCGAGAGCAATCAGGCGGAGGGGAAACGCCACCGAGCCCACGCTTCCCAGGTAGCCCTGCACGCCGGGAAGCGAACCGCGCGAGTCATGTCAGACCCCCGATCCAATATCCGCCAATGGCCCTCGGACCCGGGTCCATGCCGTACCGCGATGCCCCCTCCGCCCTACCCGTCAGGACAAACAGGCCCCTACCCACCCCCGGCCTGTCTACCCTCCTGGTAGGCATTGCCCCCCTACCCCCCGTCCGTTCCGCCCCTACCCGTCGTCCCGGTCCCAACCCAGGCAGGCAAGCGGAATGGCCCCATTTTTCAAGCCCTTGGATGATTGATTTCGTAGCCCCGGACACTGAACGGATGTATAGGAACCCCACGCCCGAGGCTGTGCAAACCCTCGATTTTGTTCCCTTTGACGGAGGGCCGTGCTACTTCCGCCGACCCATCATTTGCTGGGCCGGGTGCGGAGTGCGCGAGCCGCGCCCCGCGTTCCATAGGGATACGAACGGTCCTGACCTGAACACATGAGCATGCTCGCAGAAGCCGAAAACAAGACGCGGAAGAAGCAGGGGGCCTCGGGCGGCGGGGGCGGCGATGGTGCGCCCGCGGCCGCGGGGGGGGGCGGTGGCGCCACTCCCGCCGGGCTCGCCGAGGAGGCCCGTCGGCGCTACCTCAACTACGCCCTGTCGGTCATCACCTCGCGCGCCCTCCCGGACGTGCGCGACGGCCTCAAGCCCGTGCAGCGCCGCATCCTGTACGGCATGTGGAATGACCTGAGCCTCTCGCACGACGCGAAGTACAAGAAGTGCGCCCAGGTCGTCGGCGCCATCATGGGCCCCTACCACCCGCACGGCGACACCGCCATCTACGACGCCCTCGTGCGCATGGCCCAGGACTTCTCCCTGCGCTACCCGCTCGTGGACGGCCACGGCAACTTCGGCTCGCTCGATGGCGACGCCGCCGCCGCCTACCGTTACACCGAGTGCCGCCTGGAGAAGCTCGCCGACGAGCTCCTCAACGAGCTGGGCCAGAAGACCGTCGACTTCCGGCCCAACTACGATGGCACCCGCCAGGAACCCATCGTCCTGCCCTCGCGCGTTCCTCACCTGCTGATGAACGGCACCACGGGCATCGCCGTGGGCATGGCCACCAACATCCCGCCCCACCACCTGGGCGAGCTGTGCGACGCGCTCACCGCGCTCGTGGATGACAACAGCCTCACCACCAAGCAGCTGCTCAAGTGGGTCAAGGGCCCGGACTTCCCCACCGGCGGAGAGATCCTCAACTCCCAGAAGGAGCTGCAGGAGATCTACGAGACCGGCCAGGGCGGTGTGCGTCTGCGCGGCGAGTACGAGCTCGAGGAGCTCAAGCGCGGCGGCCAGCAGATCATCATCACGTCCATCCCCTACACGGTGAACAAGTCCACCCTGGTGGCGAAGATCGGCGAGATCGTCCGGGAGCGGAAGCTGCCGCTCGTGGTCGACGTGCGCGACGAGTCCACCAAGGACGTGCGCATCGTGATGGAGCTCAAGAAGGAGGCCAGCCCCGAGCTGGTGATGGCGTACATCTACAAGAACACGCCCCTCCAGACGAACTTCAACGTCAACCTCACGTGCCTGGTGCCCAACCCGGAGAACCCCGAGGTCGGCACGCCCAAGCGGCTGGGGCTCAAGGAGATCCTCCAGTACTTCCTGGACTTCCGTCTCCAGGTCATCAAGCGCCGCATCCAGTACCAGCTCGACGAGCTCAAGAAGCGCGTCCACATCCTCGAGGGCTTCGAGAAGGTCTACGACGCCCTGGACGAGATGATCCGCATCATCCGCGCCTCCGAGGGCAAGCAGGACGCCGCCAAGAAGCTGATTGCCCGCTTCAAGCTGGATGAGCTCCAGGTGGACGCCATCCTGGAGATGAAGCTCTACAAGCTGGCCCGCCTGGAAATCCTGGTGGTCCAGAACGAGCTCAAGGAGAAGCGCAAGCAGATCAAGGAGCTGGAGGCGCTGCTCAAGAGCAACCAGCGCCTGTGGGGCACGGTGAAGGACGAGCTGGCCGAGGTGAAGGCCGCCTACGGCACCGGCAAGCGCCGGACCAAGGTGAGCTTCCGCGGCGCCGAGGAGATGACCTTCGACGCCGAGGCCCTCATCGCCGACGAGGACGCCCACGTCGTCCTCACCCGCGACGGGTGGATCAAGCGCGTGCGCGAGGTGAAGGATCCCAACTCCACCCGTCTGCGCGAGGGTGACGCGGTGATGACGGTGCTCGCCGGCAGCCTCAAGGCGAACCTCGTCCTCTTCAGCAACTTCGGCACCGCCTACGTCACCCGCTTCAACGACGTGCCGGCCTCCACCGGCTACGGCGATCCGGTGCAGAAGCTGTTCAAGTTCGACGACGGCGAGCGCGTGGTCGCGGCGCTGTCGCTCGACAGCCGCCTGTGGCGCCCGGAGAAGCTGCTGGGTGTCACGAAGCAGGGCATGGGCATGCGCTTCCCGCTGGCCCCGCACCTGGAGATCTCCACCCGCGCCGGCCGCCGCTACGCCAAGACGGGCGAGGGCGATGAGATCGTCGGTGTGCAGCCGGTGGAGGACAAGGACCTGGTGGGCGTGCTCACCGAGCGCACCAGCGTGCTGGTGTGCAAGGTGGCGGAGATCAACGAGCTGGCCGGCCCTGGCAAGGGTGTCACCGTCATCAAGGTGGAGGACGGAGACCGGGTGGTGGACTTCCAGGTCGTCCCCCACGGCAACAAGGAGGCGGGGATCACCTTCGAGACGCAGAAGGGCCGCAAGCTCACCCTGCACGCGGGCCGTCACGAGGTGACGGGCCGTGGTGGCAAGGGCCACGAGATGTCGCGCAAGGACGCGGTGAAGGAGGTGCTGCACGCACCCCTCTTCGTCCCGCTGCCGGAGCAGAAGAAGGACTAGCCGGAGACTGTCATGGCGACGACCAAGAAGACGACCTACACGGGCGCGGACATCCAGGTCCTCGAGGGCCTGGAGCCGGTCCGCAAGCGCCCGGCGATGTACATCGGTGGCACCGACGCTACGGGCTACCACCACCTGCTGTGGGAGATCCTCGACAACTCGGTGGACGAGGTCATCAACGGCTATGCGTCCACCGTGGAGGTCACCCTCCACAAGGACGGCCGTACCATCACGGTGGTGGACGATGGGCGAGGCATCCCCATCGACATCATGCCCAAGTTCAAGAAGCCGGCGGTGGAGATCATCCTCACCACGCTTCACGCGGGCGGTAAGTTCGAGCAGGGCAACTACATCCACTCGGGCGGTCTGCACGGCGTGGGCAGCTCGGTGGTGAACGCGCTCGCCCGCAAGCTGGTGGTGGAGATCAAGCGCGACGGCAAGCGCCACGTGCAGACGTACAGCAAGGGCAAGCCCACCAGCCCGCTCAAGGCGGAGGGTCCGGCGCGTGGCACCGGCACCTCCACGACCTTCGAGCCGGATCCGGAGATCTTCGGCGAGAAGCTGAGGTTCGACGCGAAGCTCATCCGCGAGCGGCTCGAGGCGAAGAGCTACCTCCACAAGGGCATGACGGTCGTCTGGAAGGACGACACGGCCACCCCGCCCGTGAAGGAGGAGTTCAAGCACGATGGTGGCATCGCCGAGTACCTGACCAAGGTGGTGGCCGAGCGCGGCAAGCCGGTGGTGCCGTCAGGCAGCACGGCCATCTTCTACCACTCGCGTGACAACGGGGTGCGCCTGGAGGCCGCGCTGGTGTGGACGGAGGCCACGGACGAGCACATCCGCTCGTACGTCAACGGCATCCCCACGCCGCTGGGCGGCACGCACGAGGGGGGTCTGCGTGGCGCGGTGGTGAAGGCCGTGCGCAACTACATCGAGACGCACGACCTCTCCTTCAAGGGCGTCACGCTCACCGCGGAGGACATCCGCGAGGGCATGACGGCCATCCTCTCCACGTACGTGGTGGAGCCGCAGTTCCAGGGCCAGACGAAGGGGCGCCTCAACAACCCGGAGACCACGGCCCAGGTGGACAGCGTCATCCGCCCCGCGCTGGAGAAGTGGCTCAACGACAACAAGTCCATCGCCGAGGCGGTGGTGGCCCGCATCGTGCTGGCCGCCCGTGCCCGCGAGGCCAGCCGTGCCGCCTCGCAGGCCATCAGCCGCAAGACGGCCGTCAGCCACCGGCTCAACCTGCCGGGCAAGCTGGCGGACTGCTCCTCCACGGAGCCGGGCACCAGCGAGCTCTTCCTCGTCGAGGGTGACTCCGCAGGTGGCAGCGCCAAGCAGGGCCGGGACCGGCGCACCCAGGCCGTCCTCCCGCTGCGCGGCAAGGTGCTCAACGCCGAGCAGGCCTCCACCGACAAGGTGGTGGGCAACAAGGAGCTCACGGACATCGTCAGCGCCCTGGGCTGCGGCATCGGCAGCGACTTCGACATCACCAAGCTGCGCTACGGCCGCGTCTTCCTGATGATGGACGCCGACAGCGACGGCAACCACATCGCCACGCTGCTGCTCACCTTCTTCTACCGGCACCTGCGCCCGCTCATCGAGCAGGGGCACATCTACCTCGCCCAGCCGCCCCTCTTCCGGGTGGACATCGGCAAGGAGACGTACTGGGCGCTCGACGAGGTCCACCGCGATCAGATCATCCGCGAGAAGGTCAAGGGCAACGCCAAGCCCAGCGTCATGCGCTTCAAGGGTCTGGGTGAGATGACGCCGGACGAGCTGAAGGAGACCACGCTCGATCCGAAGAAGCGTCAGAGCCTGCAGGTGACCATCGACAACCCGCTGCTCACCGACCAGGTCATCAACGACCTGATGGGCCGGGACGTCAGCGCGCGCTTCAAGTTCATCATGGAGAGCGCCAACGAGGTCGAGGAGCTGGACGTGTAGGACCCGCCGCCGGGGGCGGGGTACCGGGCCCTCCCGGACCGCCCCCCGGCAGCTCGCGGGGCATGGTGCGCGGCCCCCCGGCTCGGCTAGCATCCCGCTCCGTGCATCTGAAGACCCCCCTCGCCCTCTCGCTGGCGCTCCTGCTGGGTGCCGCCCCTAGTGTGTCGGAGGCAGCCGCCCCTGGTGGCGCTGCCGCTTCGTCCCGCAAGTCGAAGAAGACACCGCCCGCCGAGCAGAGCACCCCCGCTCCGGAGCCCACGCCCGCCCCGGCCGAGACTCCGGTGGAGGCTCCCGAGCAGGCCCAGGCGCCCCAGAACCCCCCGGCCGAGCCCTCCGAGCCCGCCCCCGCGCCCCAGGAGCAGCAGCTCCCGCCCCCCGCCTGGGCCGGCCGTGTCGCGGTGCTGGCCGTCCCCGCGGACCGGGGCACCACCGAGACCGCCTCCCGCATCGAGACCGACCTGCGCGGCGCGCTCGGCGCCTGGCCGGACGTGCAGCTGGTGGACTTCGCGCCCCTCTTCCCGCCCCCGCCGCCCATCTCCCTCAAGCAGGGGGATGCCCTCTTCGACGAGGGCAAGGGCCTCTACGACAACCTCGACACGGAGGCCGCGGCGAAGAAGTTCTCCGAGGCGGCCGCCTTCTACCGGCGATACGCGGTGGACACGAAGCCGGAGCGGCTGGCTCGCGTCCACATCTTCCTGGGCGCCTCGCGGATGCTCAACGGGGACGCCGCCGGGGCCCAGGAGTCCTTCACCCAGGCGCTGCTCGCCTCCCCCACCGTCCAGCCCGAGACCGAGTTCTTCGGTCAGGACGTGCACGAGGCCTTCAACGCCGCGAAGGTGGGCCTCTCGCGCCAGCCGCGGGGCGCGCTCGCCATCGACTCCCTCCCGGCGGGCGCGCAGGTACTGCTGCACGGAGAGAGCGTGGGCACCACGCCGCTGAAGGACGTGGAGCTCGCGCCCGGCGCGCACCAGGTCGTGCTCACCCTCCCCGGTCATCTGCCCTTCGGCACCTTCCAGGTGGTGGAGTCCTCCAAGCGCGCCGAGCTGCGGCCCACGCTGGAGCCCACGCCCAGCCTGTCCGCGGTGCAGGATCTCGCCGTCAACGCGTCCAGGTCTCCGACGCTCGTCACCGACAAGCTCCCGCCCGAGGTGTCACAGCTCGGCGAGCGGCTCGGCGCCCGCTATGTGGTGCTCGCGGTGGTGAAGCAGGAGCGCGAGGGGCTCGTGACCGCGCTGCACGCGTGGGACCTCCAGCTCGCCAACCGCCTGCACGGCGTGGTGCTGAAGCCCGGAGAGGCCCGCGGCCAGGAGGCCGTGGCCCGGGTGCATGACTTCGTCACGGGCAAGCAGGTGCTGCCCTCCTCCCGGCTGCCCATCGCGATCGCACTGCCGCCCGTCGTGAAGAAGCCCTGGTTCTGGGCCACGGTGGGTGGAGTGGCCGCGGCCACCACCGCGAGCATCCTCCTGGCCACCCAACCCCAGCCCAAGCTGCTGGGACCACGGCTGGGGAACCCCGGCGCCGGTTGGTAGCGTTCCTTTCCGAGGTCCATCGAATGAAAGCCCTTGCGCTCCTGCTCCTCCCCACCCTGGCGTTGGCGGCTCCGCCCCCCGGCCCGCGCCGCATCTCCTCGCTCATCGTTCCCATGGATCCCACGGCCGAATCGAGCGGACCGCGGTTGGAGAACTACATGAACGAAGCCCTGGGCCAGTTCCAGGGCTACACCGTGCGCAAGCCCGAGGAGCTCTTCGGCATGCCCCCGGACGAGGAGGCGCAGACCGCCCTCAAGCGCGGCGAGCAGGGCTACAAGGAGAGCCTCGAGGCCTTCGAGAAGAAGGACTACGAGGACGCCGAGCGCAAGATACGCGCCACCCTCAAGGAGCTGCAGAAGGCCGCCGGCGCGATGACGGCTTCCTGCAACCCGCTGTGCGACGCCACCGCGCTCTACGCAGCGGTGATGCACCTGCGCGGCGACGCGGAGGAGGCGAAGCTGGCGCTGCTGGACTTGATGGCGCTCAACCCCACCTACGAGATGGACACCAAGCGCTTCAGCAGGGATCTCATCGCGCTGCGGTTGCAGGTGGCCACGGGCGTCAACGCGGCGCTGCGCGGTGGGGCGACGGTGAAGTCCCGTCCGGCCGGCGCGCGCGTCTTCATCGACAACGAGTTCAAGGGCTACACCCCGGTGACGGTGTCGACGCTGTCGGTGGGCAAGCACCTGCTGCGCCTGGAGCGGCCCGGCTTCCGCCAGTACGGGCAGATCCTCGAGGTGAGCCCGGACGACGTGGAGGCGAGCACCGCGCTTCAGCCGACGGACGCCTACAAGGCCTATGACACGAAGCTGGACGGCGTGGCCTCCGAGGTGATGCGTGGGGGCAATGTCTCCAACCCGTCGGTGGCGGGGATGGGCAAGTCGCTCGGGCTGGAGCAGGGGCTGGTGGGCACCGTGCGCGACATGCCGGACAACAACACCACGGAGCTGGTGCTGGGCCTGTTCGAGATGCGCACCGGCAAGCGGCTCGGCAGCAAGCGCGTGGTGCTGCAGGGCGACGAGTTCGGCCAGCTCAAGTCGGAGGTCAACCGCCTGGTGAATCACCTGGTGAACAATGCCGAGGGCGGCGGGGAGAAGGTGGTGAAGTCGTCGGATCCGCTGGAGAACGCCCACGGCACGGACGAGTGGAACGGCGAGGATCGCGGCGGCAAGCGGCGCATCCAGGAGAAGAAGTCCAAGAAGGGGGATCCGCTGGAGGGAGTGAACGGAACCGAAGATTGGTGAGACACGGCGCTTGTGCACCGGAGCGCGGGGCCTAGAGTCCGAGGGCCATGCGTGCCCTCCTCTCCCTGTTGCTGCTGCCCGGTCTCGCGCTCGCACAGCCGGCGCTCGTCCTCCAGCCGGCCACGCCCCCCCGCGGGGTGACGTTGCCCCCCACCTCCGCCGCGCTGGTGGACGAGGCCACGGCCCTCACCGTCAACCCCGCCGGCCTGCGCTACGTGGGCCCCGCCCAGCTGTACTACCTGCACGAGCGCGACCTCGCGCACGACCAGCTGGGTGATGGGCTGTACCTCGGCAGCACGCTGCTGGGCGGCCTGGGCGCTGGCTTCAGCATGGAGTGGATGCGCGGGCGGGGGCTGCCGGACTACCGGAAGACGTCCCTCGGCCTGGCGCTCGGCGGGGAGAAGCTGTCGCTCGGCGCGGCCTACAACGGGTACTCCTCGCGCGACGACGCGCTGGACTGGCTCTCCAGCTTCGACCTGGGCCTCACCGTCCGCCCCACGCGCTTCCTCTCCGTGGGCCTGGTGGTGAAGGACGTGAGCGCTCCCGAGGAGGGGCCCTACTCCCTGCCCCGCCGCTACAACCTGGCCGTGGGCCTGCGCCCCCTCGGCGAGAACCTGACGCTGAGCGCGGACTACCTCGCCCGGGAAGGCGACTGGGAAAATGGGCGCCTCACCTATACGGTGCTGGGCCACCTCGTCTCCGGTGTGCGCCTGGGAGCGGGCCTCTCGCAGGGGCTCGGTACGGATCGCTCGCTGGCGCTGCAGGTCGCCCTGACGCTCGATACCTCGAACTTCGGCGTCACCTACGCGGCCGGAGGCTCGGAGCGGGACGGGCTGGACCATGTGGTGGCGGTGCGCCTCTCCGGCCAGAAGTACCCGGCCGTGCGCCTCGACGCGGGCTCGGTGGCGATGTTGGACCTGGATGACCGGCTGAGCGCCCGGGGGAACCCCGGACTGTCGCTGCTCGGCATCACCGGATCCGACCCGTACATCCAGCTGCTGAAGTGGATGGACGAGGCCGCGAAGGATCCGCGGCTCAAGGGCGTGCTGCTGAAGGTGTCGGGTCTGCCGGACGTGAGCTGGGCCAAGGCGGAGGAGCTGCGCCAGGCGGTGCTGAGGCTGCGCGCCGCTGGCAAGCGGGTGATGGCGGTGCTCTACAGCGTGGATGACACGGCCTACTTCGTGGGCTCGGCCGCGGACGAGGTGTACGCGCTGCCCGGCTCCTCGCTGCTCGTCAACGGACTGTCCGCCAGCGTCACCTACCTGGGCGGGACGATGGAGAAGCTGGGCGTCACCTGGGACGTGGCGCGCGTGGGCGACTACAAGACGGCCCCCGAGCAGCTCACCCGCCGCGACCTGAGTCCCGCGCAGCGCGAGACGATCGAGGCCTACCTGGACACCCAGACGGGCTACTACGAGATGCAGGTGGCGAAGACGCGCAACATCCCTCCCGAGCGTCTGCGGGAGTCCTGGAAGGCGGGCATCCTCACCGCCGCCCGCGCGAAGGAGCTGGGGTTGATCGACGGGGTGCTGCTCCCCGAGGAGCTGAACGCGAAGCTGGAGGCCCTGGCGCCCGGGGCCCGCTACGACCCGACCTACTCGCCGCGCAACGAGCGGGAGCTGCGCTGGAGTGGCCGCCGCCGCATCGCCGTGGTGCCCGTCCTGGGCAACATCTCCGGGGGAAAGAGCCGCGGCTCGCCGCTGGGAGGCGAGGCCATCGCCGGGGCGGAGACGGTGGCGCTCGCGCTGGAGCGGGCCCGGAAGGACCCCTCCGTGGTGGCCATCGTGGTGCGGGTGGACTCGGGCGGAGGCGACGTGCTGGCCTCGGAGCTGATGTACCGGGCGGTGCTGGAGGCGAAGAAGGCCAAGCCCGTCATCGCCTCCATGGGGGACGTGGCGGCCTCGGGCGGCTACTACGCCGCCATGGGCGCCGATGAGCTCTGGGCGGCCCCCACCACGTTGACGGGAAGCATCGGCGTCTTCTTCCTGAAGCCCGCGCTGCGCGGCCTGCTGGGTGACAAGCTGGGGGTGAACCAGGAGACCCTCACCCGCGCGCCCATGGCCGATCTGCTCAGCTCCTGGAGGCCCTGGACGGAGGAGGAACGGAAGGCGGTGCAGGCCTGGGTGGACTCGGCCTACGACGACTTCATCACCCAGGTGGCCGCCTCGCGGAGCCTGGAGAAGGCGCGGGTGGACACCCTGGCGCGCGGGCGGGTGTGGTCCGGCGCGGCGGCGAAGGAGCGGGGGCTGGTGGACTCCCTGGGCGGCTTCGTGGAGGCGGTGGCGTCGGCGCGCAAGCGGGCGGGGGTGCCCGACGGGGAGGAGCTGGACCTGGTGGTGCTGGGTGAGGCTCGCGGGTTGCTGTCCTCCATGGGCGGAGAGCCAGGGGTGCTGGCGGACCTCCTCCCCGCCCCCGAGCCCGCCCTCCCACCGGGCGTGCGAGGGCTCATCCGGGAGACGGGTCTGGATTCTCCGGGAATGATGGAGCCAGGACTGAAGGCCTCCCAACCCTTCACCCTGACTGTCCGTTGAGCCACAAGGAGGACACCGAAACGCGAAATTCTCAGGGCTCCGGGCGTGTCCTCTGTTAGTGTTGTATGGCGCTTTCCGGTCGGCCTCGAGCCGCCGGGACGCTCCAGGAGCCGGCGGTTCGGTCGGCGGGTGGCTCGCGCCAACGCGAGGGCCTTCCCGAGGACCCCGCGCCGGGCTTCTGTCCCACAGTCATCGACTCCGCGCGGCTCCCGCCGGGGGACCCCCTCACAGGGGGCACCGCAACTTCCCGTAGACCATGAGCGAAACCGATAACCGCGATCCCCGAGACCTCCCGTCCCCCATGGCCGCCCGTGCCGAGGCGCCGCCGGACGTGGATGATGGTGACGACGAGGGCGACGAGGGCCCCGATGACGGCGAGGGCTCGGCGCCCGCGCCGGGACAGCCCGGTGGAGGCCCGCCCGGCCAGGGTGGAGGCCGCCGCCGCCGTCGCCGCCGCCGCCGCCGGGGTGCACAGGTGCACTTCACCCCGGAAGGACAGGCCTACCGCCTGGTGCCCGGTCCGGACGGTCAGCAACAGCAGGTGTTCCTGACGCCCCAGGAGCTGCAGCAGCACCAGCAGCGGATGGCCCAGCAGCAACAGCCGCAGGGCGGACAACAGGGTGGCCACCCGGTCCATCAGGGTGGACAGCCGCGGCAGCATCAGCCGGCACCCCAGCCCTCGCTGGCGCCGGTGGAGGGCGTGCTCGACACCGAGGTGAAGGGCCCCAACGCCTACCTGCGGCAGCTCAAGCGCAACCTGCTGCCCTCGCCGGACGACGCGGAGCTTCCGAAGAACCTGGTGCAGAAGCTGCGGCTGCGCCCGGGCCAGTACATCAACGCGCTCGCGCAGACGAAGGGCAACAAGGGCCTCATCCAGCGCGTGGAGCAGGTAGATGGCCGCCCGCTGGAGCAGGTGGGCCGCCTGCCGCACTTCGCCGACCTGACGTCGGTGGACCCGGTGGAGCGCATCAAGCTGGAGAACGGCCACCGCGAGATGGTGACGCGGGTGATGGACCTGATCGCCCCCATCGGCAAGGGTCAGCGCGCGCTCATCGTGGCGCCGCCGAAGACGGGCAAGACGATCATGCTGCAGCGGATTGCCCAGGCGGTGGTGTCCAACCACCCGGAAATCCACCTCATGGTGCTGCTCATCGACGAGCGCCCCGAGGAAGTGACGGACATGCGCCGCAGCATCAAGGCCGAGGTGCTGGCCTCGAGCTCGGACCGGCCGACGGGCGACCACCTGAAGGTGGCCGAGCTGGCGCTGGAGCGGGCGCGGCGGCTGGTGGAGAGCGGCAAGGACGTGATGATCCTCCTGGACTCCATCACGCGACTGGCGCGCGCCTACAACAAGGAAGTGGACAACTCGGGCCGGACGCTGTCGGGCGGCGTGGACAGCCGAGCGCTGGAGCGGCCCAAGCGCATCTTCGGCGCGGCGCGAGCCACCGAGGAGGCCGGCAGCCTGACCATCGTGGGCACGGCGCTCATCGACACGGGCAGCCGCATGGACGAGGTCATCTTCGAGGAGTTCAAGGGCACCGGTAACTCCGAGGTGACGCTGGACCGGTTCCTGGCGGAGAAGCGCATCTTCCCGGCGATCAACATCGGCCAGTCGGGCACGCGCAAGGAGGAGAAGCTCTTCACCCTCAAGGAGTACGAGAAGGTGAAGAAGATGCGCCAGATGCTCTTCGCGGTGAAGCCGGTGGAGGCCATGGAGGCGCTCGTCAAGCGGCTGAGCCGCTACACGTACAACGACGAGTTCCTCGACGAGCTGTGAGCCGCGAAGCCACTACGCCACGCGGTCGACCATCTCCTTCACCAGCGTCTGCGTCCCGGTGAGGCCCGAGGGCTCTTGCCGGGGCCGGGCCAGCTCCATCATGGAACCGTTCTCGGCCCACCAGCGCTCGGACACCTCCTCGCTCCACGTCCCCGCGTCCGCGCAGGTCTCCAGCGCGGCACGCAACTCCCGGGCGCTGGCGTAGCGGTCATCGGGGTGCTTCCCCAGACAACGCATGAGGATGTCGCACAGATCCTTCGGCAGCTCGCGGCCCAACCGTGAGCTCGGCGGAGTGGGCGGCGTGTGCAGGTGGTGCGAGCAGATCTCCGTCGACGAGCGGCCCTCGAAGACATGGCAGCCCGTGAGCAGCGCGTAGCCCACCGCGCCCAGTGAATACAGGTCCCCACGCGAATCCACCCGCGCCGGAGAGACGATGGCCTCCGGCGCGAGGTAGAGCGGCGTGCCGACGACCAGATGCACCCGCTGGGCGGAGACGTCCTCGGCGCCCCCCACCTCCTTCACCAGTCCGAAGTCGAGCACCTTCACCAGGTCCGGCAGGCCCCGGCGCCGACAGAGGAACAGGTTGGCGGGCTTGATGTCGCGGTGGAGCAGACCGAACCCGTGCGCCTCCTCCAGGGCGCCGCACACCTGACGCAGGATGTGGATGACCCGCCCGGGCGGCTGCGGTCCCGACACGGAGAGCAGCCCGTCCAGGTCCACGCCCTCCAGGTACTCCATCACGTAATAGAAGAGCCCATCCGCGGTGCGGCCGTAGTCGTAGATGGCGATGGTGTTGGGATGGGTGAGCTGGCTGGTGAGCTGCACCTCGCGCTCGAAGCGCACCAGGCCATGTCCGTCCGCGTCCGCGCGCAGCAGCTTGATGGCGGTGCGGCGGCGCAGCAGGGCGTGGCTGGCCAGATACACCTCGCCCATGGCCCCGGCGCCCAGGCGCTTGATGAGCGTGTACTGGCCCAGCTTCCGCGCCGCCTGGACCTGCTTCCGCAGGCCGTAGATGACGTGGGAGACGAGGGTGGCCATGGTGACGGAGACCCCGCTCCACAGCAGCACATCCAGGATGGGAAGCAGCGTGTCGGTGTGCCCCTGGACGTGGGCCATCCAGGCGGCGACGAGCGCATCCGGGAGGGCGCCAATCAAGGAGATCCAGAACGTCCGGCGGACGGAGCTGGGCACGATGACCGCGTGGGAGATGAGCGCGCCGTTGGTGCAGAGCAGGAGGGACAGGGTGTCCCGGTCGAAGAAGGCATCCAGCTTGAGCAGGAAGAGCACGAAGAGCAGACCCGCGCTGTCCAGCCAGGACAGGGCCCGCAGGGAGCGGGAGTTGCCCCGGCACAGGAACCAGAGCACCAGCGAGATCACGGTGCCGACCAGGTGGAAGGCGTAGCTGGGATCCACCAGGGCGCGCGTCCACGGCACCCCGACCATGAGGACGGCGGCCAGGGTGGTGAAGGTGTAGAAGGCGAAGGTCAGGACGAAAAGCATCTTGTAGAGGAGCACCAACCGCTCCTGCAGGAAGGAGCGGACCTCCTCGGACACGAGGGACGTGCCCTCGAACGAGTTGGGCGCCGAGAGGTAGGGCCTGACCTGGGAGAGCTCCATCGACCCCTTGTTCTACACCACTCGGACCCCAGGTGCGGAATCCAGGTACTCCCGGAGGGGGTCACCCTCCAGGTGGGATATGGATGCCGCAGCGCGCCCCTGTCCACCGGGCGCATGCCAGTGGGACTGCTGGTACGTTTCCACGGGTGTCCGATGTGTCGCGCGGTGTGGTCAGAGTCCTCGGGAGCACCCTGCTCCTGCTGCTGTTGACGGGCGCGTCGTCAGGTGCGCCGCGGCTCGACTTCCGCGAGGTGGGCGTCTCCCGCTCCTTCGAGGCCGAGATCATCACCGAGGTGTTCCGCGACCGGGTGGGGCTGCTGTGGATTGGAACGAGGGAAGCGCTCTACCTCCATGACGGCCAGCGCTTCCGCAAGTTCCAGCACGAGGTGGGTCACCCCGAGTCCCTGACGAGCAGCGCCGTGAGGACCGTCCATGAGGACGCGCTGGGCCGGCTGTGGATCGGCACGAACACGGGGGGACTGAACCTGCTCGACCGGGCGCGCTGGTCGTTCCAGCACTTCCGCCACGACCCCGCGAACCCGGCGAGCATCGACGATGGCGGAGTCTTCGCGCTCGCGGACGCCGAGGGTGGCCAGCTGTGGGTGGGAACGGCTTCCGGGCTCAGCCTGCTGGACCCCGGGACCGGCCGAGCCTCGCGGACACCGCTGCTGCCCGGTGGCGGGGACGAGTTCGTCATGACGCTGCACCGCGAGGGCTCCGGGACGCTCTGGGCCGGCACCGTGGGCCGGGGCCTGTTCCGGCGGCGCGCGGGCGAGTCCTCCTTCGAGCGGGTTCCCGCCGAGACCGGTGGGCGCGCGGCCCAGGACATCTTCAGCCTCGCGCCGGACGAGGCGGGAGGGCTCTGGGTCGGCGCGCGGGACGGCCTCTACCGGTGGGAACCCGGCGCCGGGCACCTGCGCCGCGTGGCGCTCTCCGACACGCTCATCAATGTCACCGAGCTGGAGCCGGATGGAGAAGGGACGCTCTGGATTGGAACCTATGGCCAGGGCCTGTACCGCCTGGACACGGCGACCGGACGGATGACCGCGGAGGAGACGCCCCTGCGGGGAGCGGGTGCGCAGTACATCGACCAGGGAGCGCTGGCGCTGGACGCACAGCGGGGACTGTTCGTCGGCACCTTCGGCGCGGGGCTCGTCCGGGCCTCCCTCCATCCACCCGTCCTCCAGCGCGTCGACACGGTGGACCCGGAAGGAGCGGGCGCCCTGGCGCTGGGGGACATCTACGCGGTGCTGCCCGATGGCGACGGGCGCCTGCTCCTGGGCAACTACGGCGACGGAGTGGCGACGCTGACGGTGGCCACGGGCGTGGTGGAGCCGCTGGTCGTGCCCGCCTCCAAGGGCGAGCAGGTCAACGGCGTCCTCTCCCTGCTGCGCACCCGCGAGGGCACCATCTGGGCCGGGGTCTCCGACGGCTCATGGCGCTTCGACCCGGCCACCGGCGACTTCCGGTTCTACCGGCGGGGACTGGGCGAGGGAGAAGGCCGGGCGCCGGGCTTCGTCTACTCGCTGCTCCAGGACTCCCGGGGGCGCGTGTGGCTTGGCTCTGGAGGGGGCGGCCTCTACCGCTACCAGCCGGAGACCGATGACTTCGTCGTCTTCCGTCACTCCGCCGCGGACCCGCGCTCGATCCCCGACGACTTCGTCACGGTGTTGATGGAGGACCGCCGCGGGCGGCTCTGGGTGGGCACGCGCTCGGGCGGGGCGGGTTTCTGCACGGTGGAGGAAGAGACCCTCGAGTGCACGCGCCTCTCCCCGGGCGGCTCGCCGGGGCTCAGTCACCACCACGTCGGCGCGCTGCTGGAGGACCCGTCCGGAGCGGTGTGGATTGGCACCGTGGGTGGGGGGCTCCAGCGCGTCGTGCCCGACGCGGGAGGGGGAATCCCGGACGTGGCGCGCTGGACGCGCGGCGAGGGCCTCATCGACGACCACGTGGTGGCGCTCGCGCGCTCGCCGGACGGGGCGCTCTGGGTGTCGACGAGAGCGGGGCTCTCGCGCTTCGACGAGGCGTCGGGGCACTTCGAGAGCTACGCCGCGTCCGACGGGCTGCCGACGGTGGTCTTCAACGCCAAGGCCGTGGCGCTGGACGGTGGGCGGCTCTACTGGGGAACCCGGAAGGGCGTCGTCGCGCTGGACCCTTCCGTCCGTCCCCAACGGGGCCCCACTCCTCCCCTCATCATCACCTCCATCGAGGGGATGGAGGCACGCCCCGATCGTCCCGTGTGGGAGCTGACCTCCCTGGAGGTGCCCTGGGCGCAGCCCTTCTCGCTGGAGTTCGCCGTCCTCGACTTCAGCCGGGGCGACGCGGAGTACGCCTACCGGCTCACGGCCGACGGCGCCTGGCTGCCGCTCGGGTCGCGCAGCCAGCTCACCTTCCACGCGCTGCCGCCCGGAGACTACCAGCTGAGCATCCGTGGGCGTGCTCCGGGTCGTGACTGGGGCGAGACGCGCCCGCTCGCCCTGAGGGTCACCCCACCCTTCTGGCGGCGTGGCGAGGTCCACTTCGGCGCCCTGGTGCTGCTCATGCTCGGAGTGGTCGCGGGCCTGGGCTGGAGGACGAGGGATCTGCAGCGGCGCAACCGGGCGCTCCGCGAGCTCCAGGCCGAGCGGGAGCAGGCGCTGGCGGAGGCCCGCACCAGCCGTGACGGCCTGCGGGAGGCCTTCGCGCGCCTGCGCCGCCTGACGATGCGGCTGGAGGCGGCGAAGGAGCAGGAGCGCAAGCACCTCGCCCAGGAGCTGCACGACGAGTTCGGCCAGGCGCTCACCGCCGTGAAGATCAACCTGGGCCTCGTGGCCGCCGCGGGGCGAGCCGCCGGCCCGGGCATGGACCGCCTCGCCGAGACGATCTCCCTGGTGGACCGGCTCATCGGCCAGGTGAGGGCTCTCTCCATCGACCTCCGTCCGCCGATGCTCGACGAGATCGGCCTCGTGCCCGCCCTGGAGGGCTATCTGCGCGGCGTGCGGCAGCGCGGTGGCGTCGGAATCGGCTTCGACGCGGCCCCGGATCTGCCAGTGCTCGGGGCGGAGCGGGACATCGTCCTGTTCCGGGTCATCCAGGAAGCGGTCACCAACGCCCTGCGCCACGCGGGCGCGCGGCACATCGACGTCCGGCTGGAGCCGGCCGGAGAGGCCGTCCGGTTGGAGGTGCGCGACGACGGCAAGGGCTTCGCGCCCGAATCGGTACTCGCGGGTGGCGCCTCCCGGGGCTTCGGGCTGTTCGGCATGCAGGAGCGGGTGAGGGACCTGGGGGGCCGCTTCGAGGTGACGTCCCGGCCCGGCGAGGGGACGAGTGTCGTGGCCGAGGTGCCACTCGCCGAAGAGGAGGAGCATCGTGCGCGTACTGCTGGCGGATGACCACAAGCTGGTGAGGGCGGGGCTGCGGGCCCTGCTGGAGTCCCTCCCGGACGTCACCGTGCTGGCGGAGAGCGGGGATGGCCAGGAGGTGCTCGAGCTGGCCGGGCGCCTGCGGCCGGACGTGCTGCTGCTGGACATCTCCCTGCCGGGGCTCAACGGCATCGAGGTGGCGCGGCGCCTGGCGCGGCTGTGCCCCGCCACACGGGTGCTCATCCTCTCCATGCACACCGCCACGGAGTACGTCGCCCAGGCGCTCCGCGCGGGCGTGGCGGGCTACCTCGTGAAGGACTCCGCAGTGGACGAGCTCAAGGTGGCGCTGGACTCGGTCCATCAGGGGCGCACGTACCTCAGCCCCGCCATCTCCGGGGCGGTGGTGGCGGGCTTCCTGCGCACCGGCGAGGGAGCGCCCGCACCGAACGAGCTGGACCTGCTCACGCCCCGCCAGCGAGAGACACTCCAGCTCATCGCGGAGGGGCATGGGACACGCGGCATCGCCGCGCGGCTCGGCGTGAGTGTCAAGACGGTGGAGACACACCGTGCACAGCTCATGGAGCGCCTGGGCATCTACGACGTGCCCGCGCTCGTCCGCCTGGCCATGCGCCACGGGCTGGTGCCGACCGAGTCCACCTGAGCCGCCGCACCGTCTCGGGGATTCCCCGAGGCCCCCTCAGGGAGTCCCCGATGGTGGCGCCTCCACGGCCCCCCTACCCTCGGCGACGTGCTCCGGAAGACGTGAGCCGGAGCACTCACTGGAGTCTGGGAGGTCGACATGTCGTATCCGGAGTGGAACCCGCGGCGCGGAGTGCTCGCGCTGCTCACCTGTCTGCTGTTCTCGGCGGAGGCCTTCGCCGCGTCGGCGAGCAGGCGCAACCTGGTGGAGCTCATCCAGCAGTCGGACAGCATCCTCGTCGGCGCGGTGCAGAGCGTCAGCGACGGAATCGATGCGCGCGGAGTGCCGTACACCGAAGTCACCCTGCGCGTGGACGAGCAGCTCCGCGGGAAGCACTCGGGAGGGACGTACACCTTCCGCCAGTTCGGCCTGCGGGCTCCGCGGAAGATGCCGAACGGCCGCACGCTGATGACCGTCACTCCGGACGGCTGGTCGCGCTACACGAAGGACGAGCGGGTGGTGATGTTCCTCCATGCGCCCGCACGGCTCACGGGACTGCAGACCACGGTGGGCCTGGAGCAGGGCAAGCTGCGCATCGCCAACGACCGTGTGCTCAACGCGACGGACAACGAGGGCCTGTTCGACGGCGTGAGGGTCTCCCCGGAGCTCCTGAAGAAGGAGGAGGCCGCGATGCTGTCGAAGAAGCGGGGCGCCGTGGACGCCGAGTCCTTTCTCGGTCTGGTCCGCCGCGCGGTGCGGGAGAACTGGGTGAGCCAGGGGAGGATGAAGAATGAGCGCTAGGAACCGCTTCCTCCGTCTCGGAGCCGTCGCCGCGCTCACCACGGCCACCCTGGCCCACGCTGGCGGCCCGCTCCTCATCGCCGACCCGGAACGCCGCATTCCCTACGCATACCCCAACGGCGTCCCCGTGCGGGTGTACACCGACCTGGGCCCCCTGGGCGTCCTGAGCAACAAGACCGCGGATGCCCTCACGGCCTTCGCGTTCGGCCAGTGGACGCAGGTCCCCAGCTCGGACTTCACGGCCACCGTGGCCGGTGACTTCGCCCTCCTGGGGCTGCCGGACATCGACGGGACGAACGCGGCTCAGGTCGTCGGCACCTTCAATGGAGGTGGCATCCACGTCCTGTACGACCATGACGGCTCCATCATCCGCGACTTCTTCGGCGCGCCCGACGGGGTGCTCGGCATCGCCAGCCCGGAGTGGTCCGACGGGACGACGATCACCGAGAGCTGGGCGGTGATGAATGGCGCCGCGGTGGACCCATCGGACGCCACGGGCACGGGGTTCGCGGCCGTCTTCACCCACGAGTTCGGCCACTCCATCAACCTGGCCCACTCGCAGACGAACGGCGCCATCGCCTTCTACGGCGACGCGGAAGGCCCCACGGGCTGCACGCCGCCGTACTCCGCGCCGCTCACCGTGGACGACATCGAGACGATGTACCCGTTCATCAGCCCGGAGCAGACGGGCGCGGCGCAATCCACGGTGGAGCACCCGGACGACCTCGCCTCGCTCTCCAACCTCTACCCCGCGGCCGGCTGGCCCGGGAGCCGGGGCACCCTCCGCGGCCGCATCCTGCTGACCGACGGCAGCACGCCCCTCACCGGCATCAACGTCATCGCGCGCAACGTCGCCAACCCCTATGGCGACTCGGTGTCCGCGCTGTCCGGTGACTACAGCCAGGGCCAGTCCACCACTCCGGATGGCAGCTATACCCTCAACGGCCTGACGCCGGGGGCACGGTACGTGGTGTACGTGGACGGCATCGTGCAGGGCGGCTTCTCCACGCCTCCCTCGCCCCTGCCGGGTGGGGAGGAGTTCTACAACGGAGCGGGAGAGTCGGGGCATTCGGAGACGGACGACCGCTGCGCCTACACCGAGCTCGCCGCCGCGGCGGGCGCGCCCATCACCGCGGACATCCTCTTCAACGTCGCCGAGGCGGACGAGAACTTCTTCGCCATCCCGGTCGCCAGCATCCAGCCCTCCGGCGTGTCGGGCAATGGCAAGGTCATCGTCGGCGGCTTCGTGGGGCAGGACGCACCGGGTTGGCGGTGGTCGGAGAAGGACGGCTTCACGGTGCTCGGCGGCAACGGCAACGTGAAGGTGGACAAGAGCGGGCGCATCATCTCCGGCAGCTTCACCGGCCCGGATGGGCTCATTCGCACGGGCATCTGGACGGGAGGCCAGTCCTGGAAGGCCCTCCCCGTGCGCAAGGGCGCGGTGGGCTCGTGCGACGCGGTGGAGACCAGCCCCTTCGACCTCTCGGGGAACGGCGACGCGGTGGTGGGACTGGCGTACGGCCCGGGGGGCTGCGGCTCGCCGTTCGCCTTCCGCTGGACGGCCGAGCGAGGCCTGGAGGACCTCGGAGGCCTGGGACCCTGGACGCGGGCGAACGCGACCAACGAGGACGGCCGCGTGGTGGTCGGGTGGAACGACCTCCACCCTGAGTACAGCGGCCGCATCGGCGTCTACTGGAAGCACGGCCAGCAGCACCTGATGGACCCGGACGTCCTGGTCGGTGAGGCCGGGGATGTCAGCGCGGACGGTTCCGTCATCGTCGGGCAGGGCGCGGAGAACGGTAGTGCATGGCGCTGGGACGAGCGCACGGGCCTGGAGTCGCTGGGGAAGCTTCCCGTCCCCGGCCTGCCGGACTTCTTCAACCGCGCGTCGGCGACCGTGGTGTCGGACGACGGCTCGGTCATCCTGGGCTTCTCGGGCTTCTTCACGCAGCGCGAGCCGTTCCTGTGGACGCGGGAGCTGGGCATGGTCAACTTCGGCGACTTCCTCATCGACCAGGGCATGCTCGCGGTCGAGCAGTGGGACCTCGGCACGCCCATGGCGATGAGCGCCAATGGCAGGCGCATCACCGGCTGGGGGTTCGGACCGCTCGGCGTGCAGGGCTGGGCGGTGACGCTCGACAAGGTGGCGGTGTGCGTGAACCCGCACGGGCCGAAGCCGAAGACGAAGGAGGTCCGCTTCCCGCACGGGATGAACGAGCAGCTGGCCAGGGGCGCCATCCCGGGCCGCTGCGAGCGCGTGCTCGAATGACGTAGCAGCACATCAGCGGGTACGGGGGAGGATCGGAGCGGTGGCCAGGCAGTCACCGACGAGCGCGTCGGAGGAGCCGGCATCAGCGGCATGCTTGGGGCTCATCGCGCTCGGCGTCGTCGCCATCAGCCTGGCCACCGCTCCTTTCACCAAAGAGAGACGTGGAGACCGCGGAACCCTGACGGGGCGTTTTGGATTGCGAGCGCGAGGAGGCACTCGTTAGGTTGGCGCCCCATATGACAACCCCCCGTCCCCTGCACCCTCAGGACAAGCGCGCTCCCGCCGTGGCCGAGGCCATGGCCAACTTCCACCGAGACGTCGTCGACCAGGTCCGCACCACCGTGGAGCGTGATGCCGTGGTCGTGGTGGGCATGGCGCAGAACCCCTTCGTGAAGCGGGTGCGCCAGGCCCTCACCGAGGCAGGTATCCAGTTCACCTACCTCGAGTACGGCAGCTACTTCGGCATGTGGAAGCAGCGGCTCGCCATCAAGATGTGGAGTGGCTGGCCCACCTTCCCCCAGGTCTTCGTGCGCGGCGTGCTCATCGGCGGCTTCGACGACACGACCAAGGCCCTGGCGGATGGGTCCCTGAAGAAGCTGCTCGGAAGCTGAGCAGGCCAGCGTGGACATGCAGGGCCTGCGCGACCGGCCAACCCCGAACGCAGGACCTGCGCACACGCTCCCGAAAAGCCCTCTGAAAGGGCATGGCGCCCACTTTGCATTGAAAGGCCTCGAGCATCGGGCCTCCAGAAGCGTGGGCGCAGTGGCCAGACGCGGAGCGGGGCCCCTGAACAGGAGCACCACCATGCGCGCCGCCCTTCTGACCGACCTCCCGACCGTCTCCTCCCTCTACGAGGAAGAGACGGAGCCGCTGCCCGCCCCGGCGCTGTGCACGGTGGACGAGGTGATGGTCCGGAACGTGATCGCCGTCCACCCGGACACCAGCCTGCGCACGGCGACCGAGTTGATGCTGGAGCACGCCATCAGTGGGATTCCCGTGGTGGACGAGGCGGGCCTGCTCGTGGGGATGCTGTCCAAGACGGACCTGGTGCGCCACCAGCTCGACGAGGAGTCCGCGGACTCCGTGACGCTGCCCTCCGACCAGCACGTCCTCGAGGACACCACTGTCGAGGACGTGATGACGCGGCAGGTGCTCACCGTGCCGGCGGGCGCCTCGCTCGCCGAGGCCGCGAAGGTCATGGCCATCGCGGGCGTCCACCGGGTCCCCGTCGTGGCACCGGGGGGTGCCCTGACGGGGCTGGTGACCACCTCCGACCTGGTGCGGTGGGTGGCCGGGCTGCCCTGAGCTACTGGACGTCCGCCAGGCTGCGGCCCTGGATCCACCCGTCGTGGTACACCACGCCGGTCGGGGCGATGGTGCTGTTCCGGTACAGGCCCACCTTCAGGTAGTTGGTCATCCCGCTGTACAGGGTGGCCGAGTACTTCTTGGGCAGGACGAGCTGGCCGTTGACGTACAGCTCGACGAAGCCGACGCTCGACTTGGCCGACCACTTCACGTGGAAGATGAAGTCCAGCCACTGCCCGCGCACCAGCGGCCTGCTCCACACCACGTTGCTCCCCTGCAGGCGCAGGTAGATCGTCTCACCATTGACGTAGAACTCGACCGGCGGCGAACCACTGTCGCCGGAGTGGTGCCACTGGGTGAAGAGCTGCCAGGTCTTCGCGCTCGGGTAGTCCGAGGCGAACATCGTGTTCCAGCGGTAGAAGTACTCGTCGCCTTCCTTCTCGTTCGTCATCCGCACCAGCTCGTTGCGGTTGCCGCTGGCGCTGATGGGGTTGTCCCCCTGCTTCACGGTCACCTTGATGGCGTAGCTGCCCTGACGCGTGGGGGAGGACAGCACCTGCAGCCGGTCCGCGCTGACCATCTGCGTCTTGGACCACTGGGAGCGGTCACCCGTCTCGAAGTCACCGCGCCACACCACGCCGGAGCCGGTGCCGCCGCCGGTCGAGGACGTTCCGCACACGCGGGCCTCCGCGATGCTCGACCACTCGTTCACGGTGTTGCCCTTGACGTAGATGCGCAGGCGGCGCGCGGCGCGGGCAGCGAAGGAGTACGTCTCCGCCGCCGTCGTCGTGCCAGTGCTCTTCCCGGTGTAGACGGACGTGTAGCTCAGCCCATCCGAGGAGACGGAGACCGAGAATTCGCTGGCGCGCGCGTTGCCCTGGTGCCACGCGATGGCCACTCCCGTCAGGGTTTGCACCGAGCCCAGGTCGTAGTCGATCCACGAGTCCCTGCCGAACCTGCTCCAGCGCGTGTCGGCCAGGTCATCGAGCGTGTTGGTCGGGAGGTTGCCATCGTTGCCGTTGTCGATCACCGAGTTGGCCGTCAGCTGCGCGCAGTTCTGCGTGGTCAACGCCTCGGATGAGACCGCGAGGGATTCACCCGGCTCGTTGGAATTGGAAACCAGGTCATCGGGGTTTCCACCACAGCCGATACCAGCGAGGACGAACAGCGCTTCAGCCAAGAGGAGGGTCTTCTTCACGTCAGGGGCTCTCCAGGAAATGTCGACAGACGACGAGTGGGTCCGGACCGCGCGCGGCGGCCGGTGGATGAGGGTTCAGATCTTCGGGACGCGGTTCCCCTGCTGCGCCAATCGGGTCTCGACCCCGATTGCCGGCAGGGATTGCACCAGCGCGTGTGTCTTTGACTCCTTCAGCGGTCCGCGACTCGCGGACGTTTGAGGTGCCAAAGATCATCCAACACTTTTGTCACTCAATCAACACACCGCGTCGAAGCCCGCGCGAGGAGCAAGGTGACGAGCGTCGCGACTGGGAGAGACGCGGGAGTCGAAATTCGTTGCGAGTCACGGACGGCTGTGCCCAGCGCGGCGTCCACATGGCAGCCCTGAGCGAAGAGGGCAATCCATGACGACGTTTCCCTCGCAATGGGGCTTGAACTCACACTCCTGCACGCAGGCGCCGAGCCCGAGTGCCGAGAAGGCCGTGGCGAGGAGGAGGGCTCGGGGGGAGCGGATGACGGTGGGTGGCATGGGCAATCCTCGACAAGGGCCGCGCTAGGCCGGGTCCAGCAATTCCTTGAGACGCGCCGCCACGACCCGGACCGCGGCGCGCTCGTGGGCCTCGGGCTGGATGACCAACCACATGGGCCGACGCGGGAGTTCCGGCACCTCGAAGAGACGCTCGAGATCCGGCTCGACCTGGGCCCACCCGCTCGGCAGCACTCCAAGCCCCACCCCGTTGCGGACGGCGGCCAGGAGCGCGGGCATGCTGTTCGTCCTCAGGACGATGCGAGCGCCCTGGTGCCCCTCCATCCAGCGCGCCTCTGGCAGCGCACCGAGCTCACCGCCCACCACCACCAGGTCATGACCCCCGAGCTCGCGCTCGCCACGTGGCCGGCCCCGCTGCCGCAGGTAGCCCGCCGACCCGTACACCCCGAAGGCCTGGGCCTGGAGCTGCCTCACCTTGAGGTTGGCGCCCTCGGGCTTCGTGACCCGGATGGCCATGTCCGCCTCGCCGCGAGCCAGGTCCACCGGGCGGTTGCCTCCGAGCAGCTCCAGGACCAGCCCCGGGTGCTCGTCCTTGAGCGCGCACAACCCGCGATCCACCAGATAGGCGGCCAGGGCCTCCGTCGTGGCGATGCGCACCGTGCCGGCCACGGCCTCGGCCGGCGTCAGCTCGCCTCCGATGAGACGCGTCAGCTCCGGCTCCAGCTTCGCCAGCCGCTGCCGGAGCTGCTCGCCCGCGGCCGATGGACGCAAACCCTCGCGCGTGCGAAGAAAGAGCCTCACGCGCAACGACTTCTCCAGTGCCTGGATGCGGCGCCCGGCGGTGGAGGCGTTCACGCCGAGCGAACGGGCGGCCGTGGCCAGCGTCCCGTGCTTCGCCACGGCGAGGAAGAAGCGCAGATCATCCCAGCTCGTCGCCTGCATACGTGCAACGCAGTATTGCACGCTTGCGCATCGACGCCCATCGGCGGCGGCGCTAATTCCTCACACATGACTTCCACCTACCGTGCGGTCCTGTTGACGAGGAAGGGCGGCCCCGAGGCGCTCGAGCTGAGGGAGTTGCCGCTCGAGCCACCCGGTCCCGGCCAGGTGCGCGTGCGCGTGCGCGCCACCGGTGTCGGCTTCACCGACATCATCATGCGGCGCGGCTACTACCCCTACGCGCCCCGGTTTCCGTTCACCCCCGGCTACGAGGTCGTCGGGGACGTGGACGCCATCGGCCCCGGCGTCACCGGGCTCCGGGTTGGCCAGCGTGTGGCGGCGCTGACGGTCCACGGTGGCTGCGCGGAGTTCATGACCCGGGGCGCGGAGGAGTTCATCCCCGTACCAGACGGCCTCGATGACGCGGAGGTGACCGCGCTCATCCTCAACTACGTGACGGCGTACCAGATGATCCACCGCGTGGCCCGGGTGCAGCGGGGCACGCGTGCGCTGGTGACGGGAGCGGGAGGAGGCGTGAGCACGGCGCTGCTCCAACTGCTGAGGGTGGCCGGTGCCGAGGTGTTCGGCGTGGACTCTCCACCCAAGAGCGAAGCCATCCGTGCCCAGGGCGCGCGGTTCATCGACTACAAGGAGCGCCCCTTCGACCAGACAGTGCGGGAGCTCGTCCCCGAGGGCGTGGACGTGGCCTTCGACGGCATTGGCGGAGGAAACATCACCCTGTGCGCGCGCGCGGTGCGCAAGGGCGGGCAGGTGGTCTCCTACGGCTTCACGAGCGCGGTGGGCCGCGACGGGAGCAGCGACAACCTGGGCACCTTCCTGGGCATGGCGTCCCTCTTCGTGGGGACACGGCTCCGGGGCCGCCGCTCCGCCTTCTACGGCATCACCCAGCTCTACCGGGAGGATCCAAAGCCGTTCCGCGAGGATCTCCCCCGGCTCTTCGAGCTGCTGGCGGAGCGGAAGGTGGAGCCCCTCATCGCGCACCGCCTGCCGCTCCTGTCGGGGCGGGCCGGCCAGGAGCTGCTCGAGCGCGGAGGTGTCCGGGGGAAGATCGTCCTCCTCCGCGCGGTGCCCGAGCCATCCTGACGACTCACGCCACGGCGCGCAGGGGCGCCAGCAGATCCTCCGCGATGTGCAGGCAGTCACCGAGGAAGCGGATGTACGTCGTCATCGCCCGGGCGCCGGTCTCCGCGTAGATGCGCGCGTTCTCGGGCGAGCGGGTGATGGCATCCTCGAGCATCTTCTCATTGAGCAGCGTGTGGCCCACGTCCACCGCCACGTGCTCGGCCAGGAAGGTGAGCTTGTCGGCGACCTCCTTGCCCAGGACGTTCTCCACCTGCTTCATCATCCGCGGCCCGAAGTGCACGGCCAGGAAGCCGATCTCCCGCTCGATGGAGATCTGCCCCACCGGGTACGGGCCCTCGATGGTCTCCTCGTGCAGCTGGCGGTACTCCTTCATGGACTCGGTGGGCGTCTGCCCGAGCAGCTGCTCCATGTTCAGCTGGGGCGTGTGCCGCCCGTTCCAGTGGAGCACCAGGGCGCGGGCGTCCTCGATGGTCATCAAGTGGTGGCCCGTCTCGCTCTTCGCGTGGGTGATGAGCGATTGGCCCAGCCGCTCCATGCCCTGCTCGATGCAGCGCTGCCCCGTGCGGCGGATCCACCCGTCCACGGGCTCGGTCATGTACGAGGCGCGCGCCATCCACTCGATGAGGAAGCGCTCGAGCACGATGGGCTTGAGCGACGGATCCAACAGCCGGCGGATGGAGGAGTCGGAATCCAGACGGCTGCGCGCGAGGAGGGTGTGAGGCTCGTACAGCTTCTTCAGCAGCTCCATGATGTTGCTCCTTTGTGAACTCAAGCGTGGTGAGAGGTGCTCTGCTGGGGACTGCCGACGGACTGTTCGTGGATGTGCTCCAGGAACTCGGGGACGAGGGTGGCGGGGATGATCCAGAGACAGGGCTGCGCCGAGGGGTCGTCGTGCAGCCGGGCCGCCTTCGCGTACTCGCCGCCGTCCTCGCACAGGTAGACGAAGGTGCTTCGCCCCCGGAGCGCGAACCAGCGGCGCGCCTCGTCCAGCAGCGCCACGTAGGCGCTCCGCCCGTCCGGAGACAGCGGGAACAGGCGCGCGGCATCGAGCAGCCGGAAGAGGTTCGTCCCGGGGTGCCCCAGCTCGAGCACCAGCGCGGCCAAGGGAATGCCCTGGCGGCGCGCCACGAGGATCCGCCGCTCGCGCTCCAGCCCCGCCCCCTGCCAGGCCCGGGACACGCCCCACAGCTCCAGGCGGTCGCGGGTGAAGTCCAGCGCCTCGACGTAGCAGGCCGGGCGGGTGCGGGCGATCTGGCTGGCCAGCAGGTACTTCTCGCCAATCGACGCGGGACCGATGTCCAGGTCCCCCGGGCGGATCTGCCCGCTCGGCTCGCCGCACTCCACGTCCATCATCCGCAGCGGCATCACCAGCGACTGCCCGCCGTCCTGCATCCGCTGGACGAACCGCAGGTGCGTCCGGTACATCCAGGGCACGGTGGACTCGGCGTAGCAGAACATCCACCGGAACTCGGGGTCGCTCTGCGAGTGCTCCAGCGTGCGCAGGTAGGTGTCGCGGAGGATCTGCCCCGGCACGTGGGGCGCGTTCTCCGGCCGCCCGGGCCGCCGCCCGAGCTGGTGCAGCATCCAGGAGTACCGGTAGGGCTTCAGCGAGGAGAGCGACGCCTCCACGCCCCGCTCCGAGGGCCACACCGTCTGGCAGAAGAGCCGCGGCAGCTGCGCCGCCCGCCTGCCCAGGTCGATGAAGCTCCGGCGGAGCTCGGCGAAGTGCTCGGAGGACTTGCCCGCCAGGTTGAAGTAGCCCGAGGCGACGTACAGGTCCCACAGCGGCTCGAGCAGCTCCTCGCTGGTGCGCGTGCTGGGGCAGAGCGACTGCGAGACGAGGCGCGTCCACTCCACCGCGTCCCGCTCCGTCACCGGCCGGACCTCCAGACCGAACACCCGCCGTCCGTCGCTCCGCGCGGACGACACGTGACGCACCTCCCCGCTCAGGTAGATGGACTCACCCTCCGCCGTCTCCACCTCCAGGGGCAGGATGAGGCCCGGGAAGATCAGGTCATCGCTCCCACCGCGCACGGCCAGGCCGGAGAAGGAGACGTCGACGATCTCACGCTCCCGCCGCCCCAGCTCCCTCCAGAGTGGATGGTCGAAGCGGGCCCGCAGGCCCGGGGGCGCCGGCACGCGGCGGTGCCAGCGGTGACGCACCCGCCACAGCCGCTCGGGCAGCCGGGTCACCAGCCGCTCCCCGTCGGCCACGGGCCCCGCCAGGCGCATCCGATAGGCCGAGTTGTAACCCATCACCTCGAGCTCATAGGGCGGCTCGCCCCACTCGCCCCCCGGCTCGGTGCAACGCCAGTGCAGCAGGCCCGCCTCGGCGTCCAGACGCTCCAACGCCACCCGCACCGTCCGGCCCGGCCGGCGCAGCACGCCCTTGTTGCTCATGGCGGAGATGGCCGTGAGGATGGACTCGATGCGCTCGCCTCCGGAGATCTCCTCCTGCACCGGCAGGGGCGAGGCCTCGGGCTCGGCGCTGCCTCGGAGGACCGCGTCATCCAACAATGACAGGATTTGCCGTCCCTGCTCCGCGGAGATGCCCAGCAGTTGGATGCCCAGCGCGGTGCCCCGCTCCCCGGCATCACTCCACCGGGCCTCTCCCACCAGTGGGCCGATGGTCGTCCCACCCGCGTCCAGACACACCCGCAGCGTCCGCTCGTGCATCAGCGTGTCCGCCACGCTCCCGGACAGGGTCCACACCGTCGTGGGGCTCAGCAGCGTCGCCCGGCCCAGCACCGCCCCCTGCTCGGGCAGCACCACCTGGATGCCACCCGGACCATGGAGCGAGTACCCCGAGTACGGACCGGTGACCGACCTCGCGGCACCCGTCGGAAGACTCGTCAGCCCTTCCGTGATTCCCTGCATGACAATTCCCCCTGCTCCCAATCGCTTTCATACAACAGGAAACACATCCCTCCATTCCCCGTCAAGCACCGGACCGAAAGTCATTGACTCGCGTGACGAATCAACCTTGCCACGAAAAAGCTTCACGCACCGCCGCTCCGAGACCCCGGGTCTGGAGCATGCGTTAGGGATTGGAGGCATGGCCGGGCTTGCCACGCTGGCTGGGGCTGTCAGGGAATACACGGACAGCCACCGCGCATGGCGCGAGGCCAATCCCTGTCTTGTCGGAGAGGGCTGGGAACCCGCTACCAGCTGATGCGCAGGAGGAAGCTGCTGGCATCCTCGTCCGTCGGGATGCCCTCGAATTTCAGCTCATCCGGGCCCATGGACAGGGCCGCGGAAGTACTGGCCACCACCATGCCGGCGTTCCAGGCCAGGCCAATCATGTCCTGCTTGAAGACGAGCTCCCCGGAGCTGGCGCTCAGCCGCCGGTAGGAATGCTCACCGAAATTGACCGCCACCGCGGCCGCGCTCGGGATGCCTTCCAGCGTGCGGTGCAGGCCGGACGCGATGGCGCCCAGGGCACGCACCCGTCCCACGGAGCTCCGGACATAGGCGCGGCCCGCATCCTGCCCGCAGTGGAAGAGCGCCTCGCCGTAGGACTCGCCGTTGGCCACCGCGGCCTGCCCGATGACGTCGAGCATCCCCAGCATCCAGGCCACCGGGTAGCGGTAGCTCTCCACCAGCCGCTCTCCCTCACCGAGCAGGCGCCGGGCGAGCCCACCCACCTCCGCGCTCCGGGCGTCGGCAGACACGAGCACGGCATCGAGAAACATTCCGGGAACCTGCTGGCCCGGATTGCACCTCGACAGCCGTGACAACAGCTGGGCGCGCTGCTCCATCGCCCCCGCATTCTGCCACGACTGTCCATTTTTGGTTACAATGATTTTCACTCGAAGTCCTCTCGTCTGGACAGCGAAGTGGCGGCCTCATGAGCCAGCGAGCAGGGGCGAGCGGACCTCCGCCGAGACGATCCAGAGCTGATGGGAGGTGCGGGTGATGGCGATGTGAAGCCTGCGACGAGCCTCGTCGTGGGCCGGGTAGGCCCGCGCCGTCGCATCCGGGATGACGACGTAGTCGAACTCGAGCCCCTTGACGTTGTCCACGTCCGTCACGTCGACGCCCGGCTCGAAGGAGAAGTCCCCCTCCAGCACGAGGCGGGCCCAGGACATGTCCGCGACGACGCGGTGGAAGGCCCGCGCCTGGTCGGGGCTGCTGGCGATGACGGCGACGGACGCATGGGGCTCGCGCTCCAACAGGTCGCGCAGCGCCTCGCCGATGAAGAGGTGGGCCTGGGCCTCGTCCGGGAAGTGGTGGAAGCCCACGGGCGCTCCCTCGCGGCCCGTCTGGGGTGCCGCCGTGGTGGCCTGAGTGCCCAACACCTTGCGCGCCAGCTCGGTCACCGGCCTCGGGCAGCGGTAGGACACCTGGAGCCGGCAGGTCGCCGCGTCACGGATTCCGAGCTCGGCGAGCACCGCGGGCCATCCCGCGAAGCTCGTCGAGGTCTGCTGCATCTCGTCACCCGCCAGCGTGCAGCTCCGGGCCTCGCCCAGCAGCTTGCCCACCACGAACAGCTCGAAGAGGGAGAAGTCCTCGGTCTCGTCGAGCACGACGTGCACCAGCCGGCCCACGGCGCCCAGGTTGCCTCCCTGGAAGCGCAGGAACAGCAACAGCGGGAGGTCCTCCAGGTCCAGGGTGCCGGCCAGCGCGTCGGGCGTGTCGCTCTCCAGGGACTTGCCGTCGAGCGTCTCGAGGCGCTCGGGGTCCACGCCCTCGAGCTCGCGCGAGAGCGGCGTGGCGATCTGCAGCATCGTGTGCCGCACCGTCTCGTCGACGGCGGTGAGCGGCAGGTCCCCGTTCGAGCGGGAGACCACGCCCTCCAGGAAGCGCCGGTCGGTGAAGACCTCGGCGAGCCGCTTGCGCAATTGCGGCAGGGTGGTGACGGAGGACTTGAGCACGCCCAGCCGGGCCGCGAACGACAGGCGCAGGGCCGGGTGTCGCTTGAGCTTCGCGACGAGCGGTGGCGTGTCCTCCCACAGCTTGATGGCCTTGGCGCCGAAGGAGATGCGCGCTGCCATGGCGGCCCAGGAGTCGAGCGTCTCGACGGAGACCTTGTCCAGGCCGAGCGGCGCGAGCAGGCGCCGGGAGAGCCTGGCCAGCCCCTCCTCCGGGACGATGACCTTCATCCGCGACTCGGGGTAGCGCGCGCGGTCGTCGAAGGCGATCTTCGCGAGCCGGTGCAGGGCCACCGTGGTCTTCCCGCTGCCCGCGCTCCCCAGCACCAGGAGCGGCTGATCCGCGGCCACGCTCACGGCCTCGAACTGCTCGGCGTCGAGCATCGCCGTCACGTCGAGAGACCCCTCGCGCCGCGAGGCCCCCTCCCCCACTCCGAGCTGGCCCGGCCGCACCGCCGTCCCCGAGCCGCCCGCGAGCTGGGAGGAAGGTCCCGAGCCCAGCTGCCGCCAGGAGCCCTCGGGCGTGCGCGCCAGCACGAGCGTGCCGGACTGGATGCGCGTGAGCCGCCCGCGATCGATGACGACGAGCCGCCGCACCTCGACGGTGCCCTCGGAGAGCCGCTCGCCGAACCACTCCTCGTACGAGTCGCCCTCTCCGTAACGGTAGAAGACCCGGGCCACCGGGGCGAAGCGCCAGTCGATGATGCGGACGTCGGCGGACGCGTCGGCGAAGCTGGTGCGGCCCAGCAGGTAGTCCCGGATGCCGGCGGGCCCTTCCACGCGCAGGTGCGCGAAGTACGGGGCGTTGGCATCCGGCAGGAGGGTCGTCCCCTGTCGCTCCAGGAGCGCGCGCGCCTGGTTCATCTGATGGAGCAGGTGGGGCAGGTCCGCCACGGGAGCGGTGGCGGCCTCGTCACGCAGCACCTGCAACTGGGCGACGAGCCCTTGCGTCTCTTGATGACGGCTGTCGCCCCGCTGCCTCGCGGCCTCCAATGAGGCGAGCACGCGGCCGAGGAGCGCCTCCTCTTCCGCGATGATGGCCTTTGCCTCGGTGGGCAGCTCTCCGTCAGGGTTGCTCATGGTCCAGTGGCGCAAGGTGACGCGAGAGGTCGAACGGGTCAACCCCTCGCTTTCCCGATGACCTCAGCGGATGAGGCCCCCCAGGATTCCGCCCAGGCCTCCGCCGCCCTGGGAGCCGCCCCCCTCCGGTGTGTTCCCACCGCCGCCCAGGTTGGCGAGCATCGGCATCACGGTGAGGATGCCACTCACCAGCTTCGGGTCGAGCCGCGACTTGAGGAAGTTGAGCAGCAGCGGCGCCACCAGCGAGGCCTTGCCCGCGTCGATGTTGAAGCGCTGCAACAGCGCCACGATGCCCGCCACCTCGCCCGCCTGGCCACCAAGGCCGCCCAGCGCCCCCATCAGCCCACCGCCGCCCCCACCCGACTGGCCCTGTCCCCCGAGGAGTCCTCCGAGCCCTCCCAGCAGCCCGCCACCACCGGACCCCTCCCGCGGGGCCTGCTGCTCCCAGCCCTGCATCTCGGGAATGGCCTGCCCCATCTGATCCGCCGCCTGCGCGCCCAGCTTCTCCTTCACGGTGCCCTGAACCAGCTTCAGCAACGAGCCCGCGAGGCCCTGCGCCTGGTTGGAGTCCACTCCCAGTTGCTGCGAGAGCTGTCCGATGAGGTCCATTCCGTTCTCCTCCGTGTCTTCAGAGAGCGGCGGTTCTAACGGACCTCGCCTCCCTCCCACCGGAAAACCTCGCACGGGCCGGAGTGGACGTCCGTTGCAGGACGGAACCCGGGGGCGCCTCCGGGGTAGTATCCCTCCCCGGGAGCCCACTTCATGAAGACGTCGCTTCGCCTTGGACTGCTGCTCGCAACCCTTCCCCTCGGGGCCTCGGCCCAGACAGGCAAGTACACCGCCTCCGGGAACTGTGATGGCCTACCCCGCATCGACGTGACCACGCCTCGCGGCGTCTGCGTCGGCGTGGTCGCCGATGGCTTCCGCTTCCCCCGCACGGTGACGACCCTCGCCGATGGCAGCCTCGTCGTGGTCGACATGGGCGGCTGGGTCCCCAGGAAGGGCTCGCTCTGGCGCCTCACCCCGGACGCCGCCTCCCATACCTATGTGAAGCGCAAGCTGCTCGATGGGCTCGATCGCCCCCATGGCTCGGCCATCGGCCCGGATGGGCTGCTCTACGTCGGGGAGATCTCCCGGGTGATCCGCGTCAACCCCGATGCGGCCGATCCCGCCTCCACGAAGGAGACCGTCGTCGACGAGCTCCCCACCGACGGGCGCCATCCCCTGACGGCCATCCTCTTCGACAAGCAGGGCTACCTGTATGTCAATCGCGGCTCCGCCTCGGACAACTGCGAGGCCACCAAAGGCTATCGCAACGCCAAGGGCCGCACCTGCCCCGAGGCGCAAGGCCATTCCGCGCGAGGCGTCATCCGGCGCTACGCCCTGACCGGCCCGAACCGCACCGCCCCCCGGTGGATGAACTACGCCGTCGGGCTGCGCAACTCCATGGCCATGGCCATCCACCCCGAGTCGGGGCTGTTCGTCCAGGGCGAGAACTCCCGAGACTCCATCAACAAGGCCGACAGCACGCTCGATGATCGCACCGAGCCCCGCGAGGAGCTCAACATCATCGTCCCGTGGCAGGACTATGGCTGGCCCTACTGCTACGACGGCAACAAGGCCAGTCCCGAGTTCAAGGGCTTCGACTGCTCGCGCATGCGCCAGCCCGCGCTCCAGCTGCCCGCCCACGTGGCTCCCCTCGGCATGGCGTACTACTCCGGAGGCATGTTCCCCGACTGGTACAAGGGCAAGCTGCTCGTCACGTACCACGGGTACCGGGACTTCGGGCAGAAGCTCGTCGCCATCCCCACCGATGCCACCGGCAAGCCCACCGGCGAGCCCTTCGAGATCATCAAGGGCTGGTACAAGAAGGGCTCCCAGCCCCTGGGCTCTCCCGTCGGCGTGAGCGTGGCCCGGGACGGCTCCATCTTCCTCGTCGAGGACAAGAACGGCACCGTCCTGCGCCTGTTCTTCGATCCCTCCCAGGGCGATGGCATCCCCGCGCCCGGGCTGTCCGTCAATCCTGGCAAGGACGCCGACCAGGATGCGCGCTGCCGCGAGCTCGCCACGCGCGACGACTCGTTCTCGCGCATCCAGCGCGACATCATCGACCCGCTCTGCACGAGCTGCCACGGCGCCGCCGGTGGCAATGCCGGCAACCTGCGCCTCGCGCGCTGCGACGACATCGGCAACGCGCAGCGGCTGCTGGCCCCCCGCCCCGGGCACTCGCCCTTCGTCATCCCCCGCGACCTCAAGAGCGAGCTCTACCTGCGCCTCCAGGGGACCACTCCAGGGCTCCCTCCCATGCCCGCTGGAGGTTTGAGCCCCGAGCAGCTGGAGGTGGTGGAGGGGTGGATCCAGGAGGGGGCGCCCGTTCCTAGCGCCCAGAAGGCAGGCACGGGCAAGGCCATGGCCACCGACGGCAATCCCTGAGTCACTCACCACCCACACACTTTTCCCGACTCGTCAGGGCTTCCAGAACACGACAGCACTCCGGGCGCCGAGACCCGCCAGGCTGCGCGCCCCCGCCTTCGGTGGAATACTTCCAATGTCAGGCTTGGCATTGGGGGATGCACGATGAACAGCAACCGGGGACGGCTCGGACGCGGCCTCTGGACCCTCGGCGTGCTGCTCGCGCTGCTCAGCCAGACGGCACGGGCCGAGGGACTTCCTTCCACGCTGCGCGCATCCCTGCTGGTGCGCATCCTCGCCTACGACCGGAGGATGGGCACCCTCCCTCCGCCCCTGACCGTGGTCGTCCTCCATCTGGAGGGCAACGAGGGCTCGGAACAGACGGCTCGGGAGTTCACCCGCGCGCTGGAGGCAGCCTCGCGCGGGAAGTCCATCCTGGGCCGGCCCGTGCGTGTCATCCGCATCGGCTTCCGTGATCCGTCCCAGCTCCAGGCGGAGCTCTCCGCGGCCCGCGCGGCGGCGCTCTACGCGTGCGAGGGCCTCGAGGCCTACACGGACCGCATCGCCCAGGTGACGAGGCACCTGTCCATCCTCTCCTTCACGGGCAGCCGCGCCCAGGTCGCCCAGGGCCTGGCCATCGGGCTCAGCCGCCAGGGGGACTCGCCCATCATCCTCGTCCATCTCTCGGCGGCCCGGGAGGAGGGCGCGGACCTCGATGCCGGGCTGCTCAGCCTCTCCCAGCTCGTCAAACCCGACCGGGAGTGATCCATGGACCTCATGCCCCGTCATCTCTCCCTGCGGGCCCGGCTGATCACCCTGGTGGTGCTCTTCTCCACCGCCTTCGCCCTCTTCTTCCTCCTCTTCTTCCCCGCGCGCATGGAAGAACAGGCACAGCACTGGATGCTGGACCGCGCCCTGGGCCTCACCCGGCTGCTGGCCAACGCCACCGAACCGGCGCTCGACTTCGGGGACCCCATCTACGGCAGACGCCACCTGGAGACGCTCGACTCCATTCCGGAGGCCGTCTTCGCCCTGCTGCTGCTCGAGGATGGCACCCCCCTGTCCGCCTGGCACCCGGAGCGCGCCCCGAAGGAGCCACTCGAAGCCAGACAGGGGGCGTTCATCCGCGGGCAGGAGGTGCTCGCCCGGGTCCAGATCCAGACCCGGGGGGGCCAGCAGGGCACGCTGTTGCTGGGCCTCAGCCTCGCCGAGTTGCAACGGGAGAGCCGGCGCACCCAGCAGCTCGCCGCGCTCATCTCCGCGCTCATCATCGGCATCGGGATGCTGGCCGCCTCCGCGCTGGGGACCCTGCTGGTCAAGCCCCTCAATCGCGTCACCCGCGTGGCGCTGCGCATCTCCGAGGGAGACCTGGGCGCCCGGGGAGAGCTCGACCTCAGCCGGCGCGACGAGACGGGCACCCTGGCCGCCGCGCTCTCGCGCATGCTGGACCGGCTGTACGAACAGCGCGCCCTCATCGAGTCCCAGGTGCGCGAGCTGCGCAGCACCCAGGAGCAGCTCATCGTCGCGGACCGGCGCACCTCCGTGGGCACGCTCGCGGCCGGCGTGGCGCATGAGATCAACAATCCCCTCGCCTACGTCACCGCCAATCTCCAGTTCGCCCTGCGCGAGCTGCCGCAATTGAAGCGCCTCGCCCAACAAGGCACCCCGGATGCCCCGTCCACGCAGGAGGAGGAGGACTGGGAGGAGGTGCTCAAGGCCCTCTCCGAGGCCCGCGAGGGTTGCGCGCGCGTGCAGCACATCGTCCAGAGCCTCAAGTCCTTCTCGCGCGGGGACGACGGCAAGCGCGAGCCCACGGACCTGAGACACACCCTGGAGACCGCCATCAACATGGCGGGCAATGAGATCCGCCACCGCGCCCGACTGGTGCGCGACTACCAGCCGGTCCCGCCCGTCGAGGCCAACGAGGTCCGGCTGGCCCAGGTCTTCCTCAACCTGCTCATCAACGCCGCGCACGCCATCGAGCCGGGGGCCGCGGACCGGAATGAGATCCGCATCTCCACCCAACAGGGAGAGGACGGACGGGTGCGGGTGGCCATCACCGACACCGGCAGCGGGATGACACCCGAGGTCCGCGGCCGTCTCTTCACTCCCTTCTTCACCACCAAGCCGGTGGGGGTGGGCACGGGGCTCGGACTGTCCGTCTGCCAGGGCATCGTCACCAGCCTGGGTGGCCTCATCGAGGTCCAGAGCGAGCCGAACGAAGGGAGCACCTTCACGGTGGTGCTCCCGCCCTGCACCACCGCGGCGCGCGATGGCACGGACGAGCCGGCCGCACCGGCCCCCAGGGCGAAGCGGGCCCGCATCCTGGTGGTGGATGACGAGCCCCTGGTGGGGGCCGCGCTCCGCAGGGCCCTGGGCCGCGAGCACGAGGTGGTCGTGACGACGGGTGCACGCGAGGCCCTGGCCCGGGTGCGTCAGGGCCCCCCCTTCGACGTCATCCTGTGCGACCTGATGATGCCGGAGATGACCGGCATGGAGCTCTACGCCGAGCTCCAGCGGACGAACCCCGAGCAGGCCCGGGCGGTGCTCTTCCTCTCCGGCGGCGCCTTCACCGAGACGACCCGCGCCTTCCTCGAACAGCACCAGGAGCGGGCCCTGGGCAAACCCATCGACATGGACATCCTGCGCGAGCGGCTCCGCGCCCTGCTCGAGGGTCACGCTTCCCCCTCCTCCCTCCCCGTCATGAGTTGAGGCCATCCCCCCATGTCGCCCCGTTCCCCGATTCCCTGGCGCCGCATGCTGCCCCTGGCCGCGGCCCTGTCGACCCTCCCCGCCCAAGCGCATGACGAACCGGCCCCGGAAGAGGACTCGGAACCCGAGTGGACACAATCCCTCTCCCTGGAGGAGCTGCTCCAGGTGGAGCTCTCCGCGCCCTCCAAGCGCCTCCAGAAGGCCCGGGAGGCACCCGGCGTGGCCTCGGTGGTGACACGCGAGCAGATGCAGCGGTTCGGCTGGACGACGCTCGAGGACATCCTCTTCAGCCAGCCCGGCTTCTTCGCCTCGCACGATTACGAGCGCAGCACGGTGGGCGCCCGCGGCCTCTGGGAGGGGTGGAACAACAACCACCTGCTCCTGCTGGTGGACGGCGTGCCCATGAACGACAACGACACGGCCGCCGCGTTCACCTGGGACATCACCCCCCTCTTCATGGTGAAGAGCGTGGAGATCCTCCGCAGCCCCGCCTCATCCCTGTATGGCTCCAGTGCCATCCACGGGGTCATCGCGCTCAATACCCTCTCCTCGGCACGCACCTTGAGCGAGGGCGAGCGGATGGAGATCAACAGCGAGGCGCGGCTGCGTTTCGGCAGCCAGGGCACCGCCGCCGTGGACGCGGTGGCGGTCACCCGCTCCCGGCACGTCTCCGCGGTGGTCGGCTTCCAGCACCTGCGCACGGATGGCTTCTCCTATCTCTCGTATGACGGCTCGGGGCGCACCGATGCCACGGGTGCGCTCCAGCGCTTCACCATCCGCGACCGCCATGACAGCGATTACCTCTTCGTCAAGGTGGAGGCGCTCGAGGCGCTGGAGGGATTGTCCCTGCAGTA
This sequence comes from Archangium violaceum, assembly GCF_016887565.1. NCBI lineage: Bacteria > Pseudomonadati > Myxococcota > Myxococcia > Myxococcales > Archangiaceae > Archangium > Archangium violaceum. The sequence goes on along the minus strand of NZ_CP069396.1, from coordinate 3,912,461 downwards.
CCACCTGCAGGACTGGAGCTACGGCACCGGCCATGGCTGGGCGTTCTGGGTACCCGACATCGAAGAGCCCATGAGGGACCGCCGGCACATCGCGGTGCTGCGCTACCACTCGCCGCCCGGGGGCACGCTGGAGCAGGAATACGTCTTCAAGTACCAGCGGCACGAGTACGACAACCACGTGCGCTTCTATCCGAGCGGCGCCCTCGACGGGCTCTACCCCTCCGGCGTGACCGAGGTGTTCAAGAGCGCGGTCAACGAGCTCTTCGGACGGGCCCAGCTCTCGGCCAACCTGCTGGATGGGCACCTCTCCCTGCTCGGCGGCGTGGAGTACGGCACCACCCTGTACCATGGCGACGAGCAGCACTATAGCAACGCCGACCTCGCCGACGCGGAGGGGGGCTACCCCGCCTCGGAGACTCCGGTGCTGCTCCGCCCCCTCTATGCGGCCATCCTCGACGAGCCCTTCAACAAGGTGGGCGCCTATTCCCAGCTCGTCTGGAGCCGGATGCTGGACCTGCCCCTGTCGCTGACCCTGGGGCTGCGCTACGACTTCCAATTCTTCCACTACCGTGACCCGAGGCAGCCGGACTCGTCCCGGCGCTACAAGTCCTATGAGCAGCTCAGCCCGAGGCTGTCTCTGGTGTTCCTCCCCAGCTCCGCGCTCAGCCTCAAGTTCCAGGCCGGCCGGGCCTTCCGCGCACCGTCCTCGGGTGAGCTCTTCGGCACCGACACCTGGATGCTGGACGCCAATGTCGAGGTGTTGCGTCCCGAGCAGGTCACCACCTTCGACCTCGGCGCCGACTGGAGCATCAGCCCGAATCTCATCTGGCGGAACACCCTCTTCCACTCGCGCTACGACAACCTCACCGGCTACAGCGACGGCGAACTGACCAACCTCCTCTCCCAGACCAACGCGGGCCTGGAATCCGAGCTCCTGGCGGAGGTGGACCTGGGGCAACAGGGCCGGGTGTCGGCCTTCGGCAGCTACACCTATGTGCGGCTGCTCGATGGCTCCGACTCGAATGGCGTGTCACCCGCCCGTGCGGGACGCCTCACCTGGGCACCTACCCACCTGGCCAAGGCCGGGGCGAGCTATCAGCGGGAGCGCTTCAGCTTCGCGCTCCAGGGGCGCTACCAGAGCGAGGTGCACCGCCGCGAGGAGGAGCTGCTGGAGCCCCTGAACGCCGCCGCGAGGCCCTCGGTGGTGCCCGCCTGGGTCCGATTCGATGCCAACGTCCGCTACCAGCTCACCGGCTGGGCCACCGCCGAGCTCAAGGTGACCAACCTGCTGAACGCGCGGAACTACCTGGTGAAGATCGGCGACTTCCCCTTCGACTACCAGATGGAGGGCCGCCGCGTCTTCGCGAGCGTGGAGATCGACCTCTGATCGTCCCCGCCAGGGACAGGGCCCCGTTGTAGAGTGGGCGTTCCCATGAGAACGCCGCTGTCCCTGTTCTTCACCGCCACGCTCATCGCCCTGCTCGCCGGCTGCAGGCGCCCGCCGTCCTCCTCGCAAGTGGATGCGGGCTCCCCGAGCGCCGCCGTGAAGGGGCCCCGAGGCACCGTGACGGTGAAGGGCTCGGACACGATGGTCCTCCTGGGACAACGCTGGGCCGAGCAGTTCATGAAGACGCACCCGGGCGCGAAGATCCAGGTGACCGGAGGCGGCTCGGGGACGGGCATCGCGGCGCTCATCAACGGCACCACGGACATCGCCATGTCCAGCCGCCCCATCAAGGAGGCCGAGAAACAGCAGGCCCGGCAGCGCGACCCCGACGGCCCGGTGGAGGTCCCCGTCGCCCGGGACGGCATCACCTTCTACGTCCATGAGAGCAACCCGGTGGACGTCCTCACCATCGCGCAGCTCAAGGACATCTACCTGGCTGACGTCACCCGTTGGAAGGACCTGGGCGGCAGGGACGCCCCCATCGTCCCCTACTCGCGGGAGAACTCCTCGGGCACCTACTCCTTCGTCAAGGACGAGGTGCTCGGCGGCGAGGACTTCACCCCGCGGGCCCTGACCCTGCCTGGCACCGCGGCGGTGGTGCACGCGGTGTCCCTGGATCGCAACGGCATCGGCTACGGGGGCTCCGCCTACGCCAAGGGCGTCAAGGAGGTGAAGGTGAAGAAGGACGCACACGCGGAGGCCATCGCGCCCACCCCGGAGAACATCCGGAGCGGCGCCTATCCCCTGTCGCGCAGGCTCTTCTTCTACCTGCCCCGCGAGGCGAGCGGTATCGACAGGGACTTCATCGACTACGCCCTGTCACCCGAGGGACAGAAGATCGTCCTCGAGGTGGGCTACTTCCCGGAGAAGTAGTCTCCGACCCGCTGGCACGGTCGGCCCGGGATTTCGTAGGCTGCACCCATGATTCAGGGCTCGGGCCGCTGCCACTATCACCCGGAGCGCACCGGGCTGGGCATCTGCGTGGAGTGCCGCCGCGTCATCTGCCGCGAGTGCACCACGCAGTTCGAGGGCATCAATCGGTGCGCCAGCTGTCTGGAGAAGCGGCTGAAGTCGCTGCAGGCGCTGGCGGAGCGCCGGGAATGGACGGTGGGCAACGTGCTGCTGGCCCTCATCGGAGCCTCCCTGCTGTATGGCGGTGTCCTGTTGCTCGCCCGCATGGCGGCGGAGCTCTGACATGGCCGTCTCCGCGCTCGAGCTGCGCCCCCGAGGGGCGGTGGCGATCCTGGACGCGGGCCTGCGCGTGTGCGTGCGCGGCTCCGGCGTGTGGGCCCTTACCCTGCCCGGCGGAGCGCTCGTCACCGCCGCCCTGATGCACCTGACGGACGCGGTCACCAACCACCGCTCGCTGTCCTTGCCCGCGCTCGGGTTCACCCTGGCCTGGCTCGTCCGGGGCCTCTTCCAGGGCGCCGCCTGCCACCACGTGCAGGAGCTGCTGCTCGGCCAGGGCCCGGGAGAGCCCACGGCGTGGGGCTCGCTGCGCGCCGCGCTGGCCCGCGCACCGAGCCTCCTGTGCACCGTGGCCTACCTCTTCCTCTTCAACCTGCTGACGCTCACCCTCTCGCTGGGCTCCGCCTTCCTCTTCCTGTCCGCGCACCTGGTGGGCTTCGCCGCCACCATGCAGGGTCGCGGCAGCCCCCTGGGCCTGTACGGGATGTGCTCGAAGATGCTCGGCCCGGCGCGCTCTGGAGCCACCGGGGTCCGCCTGCTGCTGCTGGTCCAGTTCCTGGTCTTCTTCAACCTCCACGTCGGCGTCAACGCCCTGCTCTACGTCGGCCGCAAGCTGCTCGGCATCGACCTCACCTTCGCCGAGCGCTTCGCCTCGCTGGACAACACGCCCTGGCTCGTCTTCCTCGTGGCCGTCACCTTCACCCTCTTCGAGCCGCTGCGGGCCGCCACCGCCACGCTGCTGCTGGTGGATGGGCGGGTCCGCCAGGAAGGATTGGACCTGCTGGCGGCGGTGCAACAGTTGCCCTCGAGGCTGCCGGCTGGACGCGCGGGAGCCCGGAGCGCGGCGCTCGTCCTGCTCGCGCTCGTGGGAACCTGCCTGCTGGCCACGCCGGCACGGGCGCAGCAGTCGAAGGAACCCGAGTCCCTCGCGGAGACGGAGCAGCGCCTGGAGAGCCTCGCCGAGTTCTGCGAGCATGAGGCGACGGATTCATGGAAGCAGACCCTCGCCTCGCTGAGCCCGGCCGAGGCCCGGAAGTTCCAGCGGCTCGTGCACGGCGTGGAGGAGAGCGTGTACGAGGACGAGGACTGCGGGGCCATGGAGCGGCTCGAGCAGGGCGTCACCCTCGCGCAGCAGACGGCGGAGTTGGAGAAGGCCCAGGCGGATGCACGGGCTTCCCAGGCTCGCGCCCGGGACATCCTCGCGCGACCCGAGTTCCAGGTGCCCGACCCCCAGGAGCAGAAGGAGAAGGCCCCCACCGAGCCGGAGCCCGAGGGCCCCTGGCAGCGCTTCCTCAAATGGTTGGGGGACTGGCTGAAGAAGCTCTTCGACCGGGACGAGCCCGCTCCGGCGAAGCCCCCGAACTGGTCCGGCCTCAGCGGGCTGAACGTGGCCAACGTGCTGGTGGTGGTCCTCGTCGCCGGGGTGCTGGTGGTGCTCGCGCTGGTGCTGCTGAAGGCGCTCGGAAAGAACGCGAAGGACGAGGGCGCGCGGCTCGAGGTGAGCACCCAGGACGCGACGACACTGGCGGCGGATCCGACGAACGCCCTCTCCCGCCCACCCGAGGGCTGGGCCCAGCTCGCCGACGAGCTGGCCGCCCGGGGTGAGTACCGCGAGGCGGTGCGCAGCCTGTACCTCGCCCTGCTCTCCCGACTGCACCGCGATGGCGTCATCCACTACGACACCACGCTGAGCAACTGGGACTACCTGCGCCAGTTCAAGGGCCGCCGCGAGTGGGTGCCCCCCTTCCGCGAGCTGACGCTGCGCTTCGACTTCGCCTGGTACGGCAACCTGCCGGTGGGCTCGGACGGCTACCGCGACTTCCGCGCGCTGTGCGCCCCGCTGCTGTCCACCCCCGCCACCCCGGAGGCCGCCAGTGCGTGACCGTTTCCCGCTGCTGGTGGTGGGGGGATTGATCGTCACCGCCCTGCTGGGCTCGTGGCTGGTGCGCGGCGCGGCCCGGGGTGGCTTCGCCGACACGCTCTCCACCTGGCGCGCCCAGCCGGACGGGGCGCGCGGCCTCTACCTGCTCGCCGAGGAGAGTGGCATGCCCGTCCTCCGGCGCACCGCGGACCTGCAGATCGTCCAGGGCACGGGCTCGCCGGTGCTGCTCGCGGTGGAGGTGGAGGATGCCCGCGAGGACGACCCGGACGAGACGGCGCTCGCCTCCGACTCGGATGAGGAGGAGGACGACGAGGAGGTGCCGCGCCACGGCCTCAACCGGCTGCACGTGCCCGAGCTGAGCGAGACCGAGACGGAGAAGCTGCTCGACCACGTGCGCGAGGGACACCACCTCGTCTATGTCCCCTGGGGCTCGAAGGAGAACCGGCTGCTGGACGCGGTGGGGGTGAAGCTCCGCAAGGCGGACACCTCGCTGCCCATGCGCACGCTCGTCCCGCCCCTGTCCAGCCCGTACACGCTGGGCGTGGAGCGCGTGGAGGCGAAGGTGCAGGCCTACCTGACGCTGCCCGAGACGGGCGCCGTGCCGCTGCTCGAGGACGAGCCGCTGGGACTGACGGTGGCGGCGGTGGTGCCCTACGGCGCGGGCAAGGTGCTGGTGGTGGGCGCGCCGGAGCTGGCGATGAACCAGGCGCTCGCGCGCGCGGACAACGCGCAGTTCTGGCTGAGCGCCTTGAGGGCACTGGGCCCGGGGCCCTACGAGTTCGACGAGCACCACCACGGCTTCACCAACGAGCGCTCCCTGGTGGACTTCGCCCGCCGCTACGGCCTGCACTTCGCGGTAGCGCAATTGCTGCTGGGGCTGAGCCTGTGGGCGGTGGCGCTCAAGCGCTTCGGCCGGCCGCGCCCGCCGCCCGAGGCCGTGCGCGTGGGGGCCACCGACGCCCTCTTCGCCATGAGCCGCCTGTACCGCGAGGGGCGGCACCACGCCTTCGCCGCTGGCCTCATCACCCGTGGCCTCACCCAGGAGCTGGCCCTGCACGCGGGCCTGCCCGCGCACGCCCCCGCGAAGGCCGTGGCCGAGAGCCTGGCGGCGCGCGGGCGGGAGGACCTGGCCAACGGCCTGCGCGCCATCGCCCGCAACGCCGAGTCCACCGACACCGAGAGTGATTTGCAGCAGCTGGCCACGCGCGCCGCGATGCTGCGCCAGCGCATCCATCCTTCCGGGCCGCCGCCGGGCGAGCCCGCCATGTCGAGAGCCGAGGAGTCATGACCCTGCCCACCATCGCCCCCCACCCGTCCACCGCCGCCAGCAACGCCGTGGCCGCCGCCCATGCCATCCGCGAGGGCGTGCTCTCCGAGGTGCGCAAGGCCGTCGTCGGCCAGGACGAGCCGCTGGAGCTGATGCTCGTCGGCCTCATCGCCGGCGGCCACGTGCTGCTGGAGGGCGTACCGGGCGTGGCCAAGACGCTGATGGCCAAGGCGCTCGCGAGGAGCGTCAGCTCGGACTTCAAGCGCATCCAGTTCACCCCGGACCTGATGCCCGCCGACATCCTGGGCACCAGCATCTTCGACCTGAAGAGCCAGTCCTTCGTGCTGGTGCGAGGCCCCATCTTCACGGACCTGCTGCTGGCGGATGAGATCAACCGCGCCCCCGCCAAGACACAGTCCGCGCTGCTGGAGGCCATGCAGGAGCGCGCCGTGTCGCTGGAGGGCCGCAACATGCCCCTCTCACCGCTCTTCACGGTGTTCGCCACGCAGAACCCGGTGGAGTCCGAGGGCACCTACCCGCTACCCGAGGCGCAGCTCGACCGCTTCCTCCTGAAGATCGACGTGGGCTACCCGGCGCCCGAGGAGGAGGACGCCATCCTCGCCTCGGTGCACCGGGGCTTCGACTCGGGAGACCTGACGCGCGCGGGCGTGGGAGCGGCGGTGACGAAGGAGGGACTGCTGGCGGCACGGGCGGCGCTCAACGAGGTGACGGTGGAGCCGCCGGTGCTCTCCTATGTGCGCAAGCTGGTGGCGGCCACGCGGACCTCCAGCCGCATCCGCCTGGGCGCGGGGCCTCGCGCGGGCGTGCACCTGTTGCTGGCCTCGAAGGCGCTGGCGGCGCTGCGCGGCCGGGGCTTCGTCACGCCGGATGACGTGCGCTTCCTGGCCGCGCCGGTGTTGAAGCACCGCCTGCTGCTGTCGCCGGACGCGGAGCTGGACGGGGCCACGCCCTCGGACGTGCTGCGCGAGGTGGTGCAGTCCATCGAGGTCCCGCGGTGATTCCCACCGGGCGCCTGTGGGTGCTGCTGTGCCTGCTGGCCGTGCCGATGATGGCGGCGGGATTCTTCCCGGGCCTCGGCGGCGTGGTGCTGGTGTTGGACGCGCTCGGGCTGGCGCTCGCGGGAGTGGACCTGCTGCTGGCCCGCCGGGTGCGTCTGGAGGTGAGCCGGAAGCTGCCGGCCCGTCTGTCCGTGGGGGCGCCCAACAAGGTGGAGCTGCTGCTGGTGCACCGGGGAGGGCAGGCGGTGGACGTGCGGGTGCGCGACGACGTGCCCGAGTCCTTCACCGCCGAGCCCGAGGAGGCCCCGCTGCACTTGCCTCCGGACAGCCAGACGCGCTGGGTGTACCGGGTGACGCCGGTGAAGCGCGGCAGGTTCGGTTTCGGGGATGTGCACGTGCGGGTGCGCGGGCCGCTGGGGCTCGTCTTCCACGAGCGGCATGTGCCCGCGGAGCAGAAGGTGTCGGTGTTCCCGGACCTGCGGGGCGCGAGCCGCCTGCTGCTGTCCGGCGCGGCGTTGGATCTGGTGAACCTGGGCCTGCGGCAGCTGCGGCGGGACGGCCGGGGCAGCGAGTTCGCGCGCCTGAGGGACTACGCGCAGGGAGACTCGGTGCGCGAGGTGGACTGGAAGGCCACGGCGCGGCGCACGAGGCCGGTGACGCGGGTGATGGAGTCCGAGCGCTCGCAGTCCATCCTCATCTGCGTGGACGCGGGCCGCTCGATGGCGGCGCAGGTGGACGGGCTGACCAAGCTGGACCATGCCGTCAACGCGGCGCTCTTCCTGGCCTTCGTGGCGGTGCGCAATGGGGACCGGGTAGGGCTGGCGGTGTTCGCGGACGGGGTGAAGGCCTACCTGCCTCCGGCGGCGGGCCGAATGCAGTACCGGAAGATATTGGACACGCTCTACTCCACGACACCGAGCCTCACGTACGTGGACTACCTGGCGCTCTTCAAGGAGCTGAACGTGCGCCTCACGCGGCGCAGCCTGCTGTGCGTGTTCACGGACTTCCTCGACGAGGAGCAGGCCTCCACGATGGTGGCGCCGCTGCACCGGCTGGCGCGGCGACACGTGCCCCTGTGTCTGTCCGTACGGGACACGGCGCTGGCGAACCTGCTGCGCACGCCGCCCTCGGGCGCCGAGCAGGCCTTCCAACAGGCCGTGGCCAGCGAGCTGCTGACGGACCGCGAGGCACTCAAGGCGAAGGTGAGCTCCGGGGGAGTGCAGATGCTCGACGTCCAGCCGGATGAGCTGAGCCTGGCCGCGGTGAACCGCTACCTGGACATCAAGGCGCGCGGCGTGCTGTAGGCGCCAAGGGCCTCGACTGACCATGGGCTCCGAGCCGTCCTTGACGCCAGGACAGGCTCATTCGCCCTCGTGGGCCTGGGAACAGACAATGCACACTGACTCGCCACGGGCCAGGTGGGTGGGGCTGCTGCTCACCATGGCTCTGCAGTCCACCGGCTGCGTGCCGCTGACGTCACCGCTCGGCCGGGGTACGAGCCTGAGCTACACACCTCGCGAGACCGCGGCGCCTGCGTTGGCCCAAGGGCCGAGCAAGGAGCCTCCGCACGGCCTCGCATCCCCACCCTCCTCGCCACTTGCATCCACACAGGCCCGTCAAGCGGTCTTCAGTGCCATTTTCGACGTATCGGGCACCACGCGCCGCATCGCTGGCGAGCTCTCCAGACTCAAGGCCAGCAAGTTGGGAATCGCCGGCCGAGCCGCCGGCCTCTTTGTCCCCTACGTCAGTCATGGTGAACGTCAATTGCGATGGATTGACGCCGAGCTCGCTGCAGCCACCCGGCTGGCCAACACCGCCTCGGAGGTGGATGACCCGGAAATGGAGCTCGCCCTCCTACGCCTCGCAGGCCCACGCCTCGAAGCCGCCATGTTGGGCTCCATCCTGCTCGCCGCATGGCTCGACTTCCTCAACCTCACTGACGTCGTGCTCCAGCAATGCCCCTTCTACAGTGTGGAGAAGCTGCTCATGGACCTGGACCATTCGCAGAAGATGCTCGAGCCCGCCATGACAGCCCTCTCCTCATTGAACCCTGGACAGGTCGAAGCAGCGGCGGCCGACCTCCCCGCGCTGATCGGCCACCTCACCGGCGAGTTCGATAAAACCCGACAAGCCGTGCGCGTAGCAGAGAAGCGCGGAAGGCAGTTCATGGCGGCGGCGCAGAGCATGGAGATGCTCACTCTTCTGTCGGCGATGAGAGTGTCGTTGCCTCGGCTGCCGCCGACCGCTCCCGCCACACTCGGTGTCGGCCTCGTGATGGGAGCTGATGGTGTGATGATGGGCACTCGGATTGTCGTCTCCGCTGAGTGGGTGGAGATGATGCGCCGGCTCGTACAGGCGGGCGTCATCTCCGTATCCGTCGTCAGCGCCGCTGTGCGGATACACGCCGGCCAGGTGCTGATGTCCGAATCGAACCAGGACCTGCCGCGAGGCGTGCGCGAGGCGCTCGGCGACGGGCCCGAGGTGCGAGGCATGCGTGTGACAGGCAGAGCGGGAGCCGGCATGGCCGAGCCACCTCAGCACCACGTCCTGCCGCGAGAGTTCCGAGAGTGGTTCGAGAAGCGCGGATTCACCGGCGACATGAGCATCGACCAGTTCTGCGTCAGCATGGAGCAAGCAAAACACGAGGCGCTCCATGGCGGTGGCGACTGGCGCCTGGGTCGCACATGGCCCGGCGAATGGAACCAGATGATCATGAAGGCGCTGCACGACGCCGAGACCGTCGCTGGCCGGATGTTGACGCCCAATACCATCCTGAGGATCGTCGCAAGGGAGATGAAGCGCCATAATCTTCCGGTGGCCTTTACTCCCTGGAGAGGAGCATGAGCGAGGATCGTTCCTGGGAGGGCGATTGGAAGGTCCGCCTGTACGAGCGGGTCCGCGAGCGTGGTTACGACTCGCTCACAGCCTTCGCAGAGGCGCGCCCTACCCTCCCGCTGGTGGAACTGGCCCAGGAGCTTGGCGGGGACGAAGTCAACGCGGTGCAGGTGTTCAGCGGGTTGGTGGCCGAGGCGGAGCGAAGCCATCGGCTCACACGTCTGGTGCGCGGACAACTCGTGCGCGAGCTGTGGGAGAGCCTCCCCGACGGCTGGCCGGCCGTGCTGGACGACGAAGCTCGTCTGGAGGTTGCCATCGCCCTCGGCTCGTGGAGTGCCTTCACCCCGGATACCCATGAGGAGCGCGCCAGGCATGTCATGGCAACACTCCTCGCCACGCCGCCGCCGCCTGGCTGGCGCCCGCTCGGTCCGGACGACGAGTTGCTCCGAACGCTCCTTCCTGACGAGGAAGCCTGAACCTCTCCCCTGAAGAGGACATGAGCATGTGTGAGACACGCGGCGTTCTGTAGGCCCTACGCCACGGCCTCGCCCCAGCGCTGGCGGGCCAGTTCCAAGATACGGGCGTTCTGGGGCACCCGACGAAGGAAGCGCTCGCGCGTGGCTGGTTCTGGAATGTCGTCGGCACGCGCTCGCACGCACCGCACGGCCTTGCGCAAGGCCGCCTCCCCCGCCCCGATGTCCCCCCCGGCGAAGCAGGCCTCCACCAACGCCAGGTACATGGATACCGCGTACTCGCCTTCGCTCCCCATCTGCTCCAACTCCCGCACACCGAGCGCCGCCACCGCCCGGGCCTCCGCCACGCGCCCCTGGGCCAGCAGGACGGAGGCGAGGGTCGTCCGCGCGAAGATCAGATAGGCCGGGAACGGCGCCAGCTGAGCACACGCCATGCGTGCATGGGACTCGGCCTCGCGCAACTCGCCATTGCCCGCCATGACATGCGCCAGCATGGCGCACGACATGCCGCGCCTGAAGGAAAAGGAATTCTCGCTGTTCGTCCGTTCGATGACCAGCGTATGAGTCACCCACTCCCTCGCCAGCAAGAGGGCCTCCTGCCGATGTGCCGGCTCCGGGCTGCTGGCCAGCGATTGGAGCAAATAGAGCTGCACATGGGTGCCCACGAGGTGCAACTCCTTGCCCTGGATGACGGCCACGGCCGCGCGCAGGCGCTCCACCGCGCCAGGAATGTCCCCCAGTGAGACCAACATCGCGCCCGAGAGTGCCTGTTGCAGGATGACCTCCCGCTCCGAACCGATGTCTCGAAAGTCCCGCCAGCCCTGCTCCGACACCAAGAAGGCCTGCCAGGGCCTGGCCTCGAGGAGGTAGAGCAGATGGGACTTCAAGAACCCCATCCAGCCACGCACCACGGCGTCTCGCGCCATGACCTCGGGGCCCACCTCCAACAACCGCCCGAGCAGGACTTCCACCTTCTGGCGAGCACCGGACCAGATGGCCGCCGCGCCCATCAATGCGATGGACTCAACATAAGGCGCGACCGCCTCCGGCTCCGGATTGGTACGCAACAGCAGCTCACTCAGCCTGGCCACCTGATCGTGGCGGCCGTCATGCGCGTTCGCGATGATGAGCCCGCTCACCAGCCTGCACCACAACGGACTGCCCGCCTTCAACCCCTCCAATACCGGGCCCCCCAGTTCCAGCAGCTTCGCGAATTCATCCCTCCAGAAGCACACCACGGACTGCAGCGCACGCAATCGGACCAGGGGCTCGCCGCTCACACCACAGGCCAGGGCCTCGTCCACGCAGCGCATCGTCCCCTGCAGGTCGTGCCGCTCGAAGAGCTGCTCGGCGGCCCGGGCATAGAAGAGCGCGGCATGATCCAACTGCTGCCCCAGCTGGTAATGCGTGGCGAGCACCAGCGGGTCTGGCTCTCCCATCCGCTCCAGCCACGCCGCCACCAGACGGTGGCCCATTGCCCGATGGTTGTCGGGCACCAGACCGTAGGCCGCATCCCGCACCAGCCCGTGCCGGAAGCGATACTCGTCCAGGCCAGGGAAGCGCCCGGAAGGCTGCGGCTCGATGACCTCCTGTCGCACGAGTTGCCGCAGGTGCATCTCCAACGACTCGTCCTCGCCCTGGCGACCCAGCAGCGCTCTCACCCCACCCGACCAGAAGGTGCGGCCGAAGAAGCTGGCGGCCAGCAGCACCTGGCGCATCCCTGGCTCCATCCGCATCAAGCGCGCTTGCAGTACCGCCAGCACCGTCTCCGGCGGAGCCTCCCCGCGCCCCTCGGCCACCATTCGGATGAGTTCCTCCAGGAAGAGCGCGTTGCCGTCGGCCTGCTCCACGACCCTCTGCACGACGGAGTCGGTCATCCTCGGTCCCAGCACCTCACGCACCAGCCTGCCACTGGCCTTGCGGCTCAAGCCGTTGAGCTGCAATTCCTGCAATCGCCTCGACCACAGGCCCGGGAAGAGTTCCTTCACCTCGGGCCGCGCCAGCGCCAGCACCATGAAGGAGTGCTCGGCCAACTCGCGCAATACCTCGTCCACCAGCTTGATAGTGAGCGCGTCACTCCAGTGCAAGTCCTCCAACATCAGCAGCACCGGCTGGTGGGTGCACTCGGCCTTCAGGAAGGCCGTCAGCGCCCGACCCAGCTGCGTGCTCATCAGACGCGGATCTCCCCGTGCGGCGCGCAGGCGCGGGCTGTCCTCCTCGGGGAACGGAATGGCGCACAACTCACCCAGGAACTCGACAACATCCTGGGACTCGTCCTCGGGCAGGTGCTGGGTCACGCGCTGGAACAGCCGACCCCGGCGCGCCTCCAGCGACTCCCCCTCGACCAGGCCACACAGCCGCCGCAGGGCCTGACCCAGCAGACCATGGGAGGCTCCCGCGCCCATGGGATCCCCCCGCCCCAGCAGCACCAGGGGCCGTGACTCCCTGCGCTCGATGCGACGGAGGAACTCGTGGCGCAGCCGGGACTTCCCCATGCCCGGAGGGGCCGTCACCAATACGGCCCGGGCCGCCTGCTCCTCGATGCAAGCCGTGAGGGTGAAATCCAGCAGGGCCAATTCCTGCTCCCGGCCCACACAGGCCGTGGGCCTGCCCAGCAGCGGACGGGACTCGTCGGTCCAGGACTGCTCTCCCTGCAGCAGGAAGAAGTCCTCGGAAGAGCGAGAGAGTTGGAATCCCGACCCGAGCAGGCCAGCCGTCACTTCATCCATCACCACGAAAGCGGCGGTGGGCATCCGCTCCAACTGGCGCAGCAGCCGCCCCGCCCTGTCCAGGGCATCGCCCACCGGCAACCGCTCGTTGAAGACGCCGCGGCCGGTGACCAGCACCACGGTGGTTTCGGGCCAGCGCTCCTTGAGGGTGAGCGCACACCGGGCCGCTAGCGCCACCTGATCCGTGGCAGTCCCCCGCTCCGGCACCAGCGAGACCACGAGCGAGCCATCCGCCAGCAGTTCCACCTGGGCCCCATAGGGCGCGAGCGCCGGGCGCAACGAGTCGCGCAGGGCGAAGCCCTGGGTCAGATGCCCGCCCGACTCCCCGCCCCGCATGGGCTCGAAGGACACCAACAGGACACTGACCAGCTTCTGCTCGGCATCACCCAGGCCCGGAGAGCGCGACTGCTTCGATGCCCGCGGTGGAACGAGCTCGGGAACGGACTCCAGCACCGTCAGTGCTTCCAGCAGGCTGGCCACGTCCGGCAACCGCCGCCGCGGATCCTTGACCAGCATCCGGTCCACCAGCACCTGCAAGTCGGGAGGCAGGTCGGCGCGCAGCGTGTTCAGCGGGGCCGGTTCAGCGTACAGAATCTTGGCCAGCGCGACGGCGAAGTGCGAGGCATCGAAGGGCGGCCTGCCCGTGAGACACTCATACAGCACGCACCCCAGCGAGAAGATGTCCGCGGCGGGAGAAATCTCCGGCTGGCTGGAGGCCTGCTCCGGTGCCATGTAGCCCGCTGTACCGAGCACCGTGTTGCTCATCGTCACCGCCACCAGGGAGCGCGTGGTGTAACGGGCCAGCCCGAAGTCCAGCAGCACCGCGTCCTGGGGACGGCCCCCGCGCAGGAAGAGGTTGGAGGGCTTGATGTCACGATGGACGATGCCCTGTGCGTGGGCCGTGGCGAGCGCCTCGGCTACGCAGCGCAGCAGGCGCAGGCTCTCGGGCAGGGTGAGAGGCTGACGGGCCAGACGCTTCGACAGGTCCTCCCCCTCGAGCCACTCCATGGCCAGGTAGGGCTGCCCCGCCTCGCTGGTTCCATGGTGGACGTAGGAGACGATGCCGGGGTGGCTCAGCTCGGAGAGCAGGAGTGCCTCGCGATTGAAGCGGTAGGCCACCTCCGGAGATGTCACGGCATGCAGCAGCTTGATGGCAACGGGCCGTCCGGAGTGGGAATCCGTGGCGCGGTAGACGGTCCCCATGCCTCCACGACCCGCCAGCGCCTCGAGGGTGAAGCGGCCGGCGATGACGAGCCCCTGAAGAAGGAACTGGGGCTGGACCTTGTGGGGAACCGTCGGCTCCGTGCTGTCGTTGTCCATGATGTACGTCTGTGCCCTCCCGCAGTCGCCGGAGCGGCCACCGCTCCAAAAAGGAGCGAATGCGCCTCCCAATGTATGGGAAAAGGCTAACACGACGAACCGCCGGAATGGATTCTCCGCGAGTGAAGACTCACGACCCGCCGAGTCGGGTCGTGAAGCCCTTTTCTACTGTGCGTCGCTGGGCGGGGTGCACCCACCAACGCCGCTCGTCCTACGCCGTGGCCTCGCCCCAGCGCTGGCGGACCAGCGCGAGGGTGCGAGCATTCTCGGGCACCTGGCGCAGGAAGCGCTCGCGCGCCGCGGGGTCTGGAATGTCGTCGGCGCGCGCTCGAACGCACTCATAGGCCTCCCGAAGGGCCATCTCCCCCGTGCACTCATCCCCTTCCGCGAAGCAGGCCTCCGTCAGCGCCAGGTGCATGGCGACCGCGTACACCCCCCAGCTGCCCATGCGCGCCACGTCCTGCACACCCAGGTCCGCCACCTGCCGGGCCTCCGTGGCGCGCCCCTGGGCGAGCAACACGTTGCTGAGCACCGTGCGCGCATAGACCAGGTAGGACAGGAACGGCTCCAGGAGCTCGCAGGCCCTGCGGGCATACACCTCGGCCTCATGGAGCTCGCCGCTGGCCGCCACCACCTTCGCCAGCATCGCGTGCGCCGTGCCCTGCTTGAAGGACAGGAAGTCTCCATTTCCCATCCACTCGCGAACCAGCTCCCGCGCCTCGCGCTGATGCTCCGGATCGGCGCTGCCCGCCAACGCCTGGATCAGATGATGCCGGGCGTGGGCTCCCACGAGACGTTGATCCGTCCGCAGGGAGATGGCGACCGCATCCCGCAGCCGCTCCAAGGCCCCGGGCAATGCCCCCAGTGCGTCCAGGGCCATCCCCGACAGGGTCTCCAGCGCGCTCGCGTTGCGCTCGGAGCCGATCTCCCGGAAGTCCCGCATGCCCAGCTCGGCCACCAGGAAGGCCTGCCAGGGCCTGGCCTCGATGAGGTGAAGGAAATAGCCCTGCATGAATCTCATCCAGCCACGCGCCACCGGATCATCGCTCACGATGTCCGCGCCCACCTCGATGATGCGCCCGAGCAGTTGCTCCATTCCCTGGCGCGAACCGGACCAGGCCATGGTGAGACCCAGCAGGGCAACGGATTCGATATAGGCGGCGAGCGCCTCGGGCTCCGGAGAGGTGCGCAGCAGGAGCTCTCTCAGCCTGACCGCCCGCTCCTGTTGACCGTCCTGCCCGGTCCCGAGAATCAGTCCTCCCATCAACCTGCACCACAACCGGCTGCCCGCCTTCAACTCGGACACCACCGGCATTCCGAGCTCCAGCGCCCTCTGGATCTGCTCCAGCCAGATGGCCACCACGGCCTGGAGCGCGCGCAACCGGGACTGGGCCTCGCCGCCCACGCCACAGGCCAGGGCCGACTCCACACATTGGAGACATCCCTGCAAGGCATTGCGCTCGAAGAGCTGCTCGGCGGCCCGGGTATAGAAATGGGCCGCGAGCTCCAGCTGCTGCCCGAGCTGGTAATGCGTGGCGAGCACCACCGGGTCGGTCTCCCCCATCCGCTCCAGCCAGGCGCCGGCCAAACCGTGGCCCGTGAGCCGGTGACGGTCGGGCACCAGGCCATAGGCCGCGTCCCGCACGAGCGCGTGCCGGAAGCGGTACTCGACCGTGCCGGGGAAGCGGCTGTCGGGCTGTGGCTCGATGACCTCCTGCGCCACGAGCTGCCGGAGGTGCTGCGCCAGCATGTCCGTCGCGTCCTGCCGGCCCAACAACTCCCCTACCCCCTGAGCCCAGAAGGTGCGGCCGAAGAAGCTGGCGGCCAGCAACACCTGACGGGCCCCGGACTCCATCCGTGTCAGACGCGACTGGAGCACCGCCAGCACCGTCTCCGGCGCGGCCTCCCCGCGTCCCTCGGCCGCCACGCGGATGAGCTCCTCCAGGAAGAGCGCGTTGCCGTCGGACTGCTCCACGACCCTCCGCACGACGGTGTCGGAGACCCGCGACCCGAGCACCTCGCGCGCCAGCCGGGCACTGGCCTTGCGGCTCAGGCCTTGGAGCGGCAACTCCTGAAGGGAGGGCGACCACAACCCGGGGAAGAGCTCCTTCACCTCGGGCCGCGCCAGCGCCAGCACCATCAATGGCCGTCCGGCCAGCTCCCGCAGCACCTCGTCCACCAGCTTGATGGTGAGCGCATCGCTCCAGTGCAGATCCTCCAACACCAGCAGCACCGGCTGGTGGGTGCACTCCGCGCCCAGGAAGGACACCAGCGCCCGGCTCACCTGAGCGCTCATCAGCCGCGGATCGCCGCGCGCGGCACGCAGGCGTGGACTCGCCTCCCCGGGAAAGGGGATGGCGCACAACTCGCCCAGGGACTCGACGACATCCTGGGCCTCGTCCTCGGGGAGGTGCCGGGCCACGCGCTGGTACAGCCGGGTCCGGCGTGCCTCCAGGTTCTCCCCTTCCACGATGCCGCACAGCCGCCGCAACGCCTGCCCCAGCAGGCCGTACGAGGCCCCCGCGCTCATGGGGTCTCCCCGCCCCAGCAGCACCAGCACCCGCTGCTCCTGGCGCTCGATGCGGCGGAGGAACTCATGGCGCAGCCGGGACTTGCCCACGCCCGCGGGGGCCGTCACCAGGAGGGCCCGGGCGGCTGGCGCCTCGATGCAGGAGTCGAGCGTGAAGTCGAGCCGGGCCAGCTCCTGCTCGCGCCCCACGCAGGGGGTGGGCTTGCCCAGCAGCGGACGGGACGCATCGGCGCTGAGCTGCTCGCCTTGCAGCAGGAAGGTGCCCGCCGAGGAGCGCGAGAGCTGGAAGCCGGGCCCCAGCAATCCGGCCGTCACCTCGTCCAACACCACACAGGAGGAGGCGGGCATCCGCTCGAGCTGGCGCAACAGCCGCCCCGCCCCGTCCATGGCATCACCCACCGGCAGGTGCTCATTGATGACGCCCAGGCCCGTGACCAGGACGACGGCGGCCTCGGGCCAGCGCTCCTTGAAGGTGAGCGCGCACCGGGCCGCCAGGGCGGCCTGATCCGTGGCACTGCCGCGCTCTGGCACCAGCGTGGCCACCAGCGAGCCGTCCGCCAGCAACTCCACCCGGGCGCCAAGGGGAGCGAGCGCCACACGCAGCGCATCCAGCGAGGAGGCCCAGGCCCGCTCCACCGGGCCCTGCTCATCGGGCTGCACGCCCAACAGGGACACCAGCAAGACACTGACGAGCTGCTGCTCGGCCCCGGCCAGGCTGGGGGGACGCGAGTCCTCCATGCCACGGGGCAACAACAACTCCGGCACGGACTCCAGCGCCGAGAGCGCCTCCAGCAGGGTGGAGGCATCCAGCAACCGCCGCCGCGGGTCCTTGGCCAGCATGCGGTCCACCAGCACCTGCACGCCCGGGGGCAGATCGGCGCGCAGCGTGTGCAGGGGAGCGGGCTCGGTGAAGAGAATCTTGGCCAGCGCGGCGGCGAAGTGGGGAGCGGCGAAGGGCGGCTGACCCGTGAGGCACTCGTAGAGCACACAGCCCAGGGAGAAGATGTCGGCGCTGGGGGGAGTGTCTGGCTGGCTGGAGGCCTGCTCGGGCGACATGTAGCCCGGAGTGCCCACCACGATGCCGGGGCGTGTCACCGCCAGCAGGGAGCGCGTGCGGGCGATGCCGAAGTCCAACAGCACCACGTCCTCGGGACGGCCTCCCCGCAGGAAGAGGTTGGAGGGCTTGAGGTCACGGTGGACGATGCCCTGCTGGTGCGCGGTGACGAGCGCCTCGGCGGCGCGGCGCAGCAAGGCCAGGGCCTCGGAGAGGCCAAGGGACTGGCGGCTCAGACGCTGAGCCAGGTCCTCGCCTTCGAGCCACTCCATGGCCAGGAAGCGCTGGCCCGCCTCGGTGGTGCCATGCGCGACATAGGAGACGATGCCGGGGTGGCACAGCTCGGAGAGCAGCACGGCCTCGCGGTTGAAGCGGTAGGCCACCTCCGGCGAGTCGATGACGTGCAGGAACTTGAGGGCGACGGGCCGGTCGGAGAGGCAATCCCTGGCCCGGTAGACGAAGCCCATGCCGCCACGCCCAGCCAGATCCTCGATGATGAAACGCCCAGCGACGCTCTTTCCCCGGGAGAGAGGAAGCCCTGGAGTGCCTGACGGAGACGGATCCGTGATGTCGTTGTCCATGCCGTGGTGCGCCCCTCGAACAGACAAACTACCACGTTCATGAAGCTGCTTTTCTACGACGCGCCGCTTCCATCCGCGGCGGCCCTACGCGCCCCTCTCATCCAGTCCGAGCACAGGTACGCGTAGACGCCCAGGCCCACCGTCAGGGCGAAGGAGACCTTGAAGGCCACCGAGAGCTTCGGCGGGTGGATCTGCGAGATGGTGCCCTCGATGAAGCCCGCGAGCACGAAGAGCGCGAGCGTGCCGAAGAGGAGCTTCACCGCGCGTACGGCCTCCTGGCGCAGCGCCATGCCTCGAGGGAGACCGCGCGGAGCGATCTGACCCCGGGCGATGACGAAGCCCGCCGCGCCCGCGATGCAGATGGCGGTGATCTCCGGAATGCCGTGGGGGAGGATCCACGCCCAGAACCAGCCAGCCATGCCCTTGGCTGTGTACACCTGCGCGAGCGCGCCCAGCATCAGCCCGTTGGTGAAGAGCATCAGCGCCGTGCCCACGCCCACGGTGATGCCCAGCGCGAAGGCGAGGAAGGCCACCTGGATGTTGTGCGTGAAGAGGAAGGTGGTGAACTGGGCCTGCTGCCCCACCGACATGCCATCGCCCGCGGCCTCCTCGGCGGCGCGCTTGATGGGGTCCATGCCCAGGTGCTGGTCGGGGACGAGGTAGGGCGCCGCGTCGGGGTCCACCAGCATGCCCAGGTACCCGAAGCCCGCGCCCGCCAGGAACAGGAGCACCGACGCCGCGTACATGCGCCACTCCTGACGCATCAGCGCGGGAAAGCCCCGGGCGACAAAGCCCCACACGTCCGCGAAGCGCGGCCGCTGGCCCGGGTAGGTAATCGCATAGGCCCGGCCCACCAGGTCATTGAGGTACGCGCTCACGTCCGCCGAGCCGCTGCGCGCGCGCACCCAGAGCAGGTCGCTGGAGACGGCGCGGTACAGCTTGCCCAACGAGCGGGCCTCCTCCAATTCGAGGGCGCGCAGACCCTGCCCCTCCGCCTTGTCGAGCAGGGACTCCAGCTTCTCCCAGCGCGGCCGCCGCACCTCGATGAACTCGGGCATGTCCATACGAGGCGACTCTAGGAGCCTCCCGACGAAT
Source organism: Archangium violaceum (assembly GCF_016887565.1). Classification (NCBI taxonomy): domain Bacteria; kingdom Pseudomonadati; phylum Myxococcota; class Myxococcia; order Myxococcales; family Archangiaceae; genus Archangium; species Archangium violaceum. The sequence goes on along the minus strand of NZ_CP069396.1, from coordinate 3,893,041 downwards.
CAGCCAGGGGGCGACGGCCCGTCATCCCCCTCACCGACGCTTGAACCGGACCCGGATCGGCGGCGAGGTGGCCGCGTACGGACGGCCGTCCCGGTCGAGGGCGGCGTCGAAGCGCGCCCCCCGCGCACAGGCGAGCGCCGCCTGGCCGAAACCATGGCCCGGATCGGACACCAGCTCGGCCGAGGTCACCTGGCCCTCGGGAGTCACGACGACGCGCAGCACGACCGTCTGCTCGTTGATGCGCAGCGTGTCCGCCTCACGCGGCCAGGGGCAGTCCCAGTTGCGCGCGGGGAGCCGGATGGGGCGGGCCCTGCTCGTTCCGGTTCCATTGGCATCGTCTCCGGAGCCAGCGACGGCCTCGACCGCCCGCGCGGAGCTTCCGTTGGAAGCCGTCACGCCTCCGGCATAGCTCTCGGCCTGACCGCTCACGATGTCGAATCCGGTGAAGTCGAGGGGCGCTTCCCCCTCCTTCACGGCGACGACCTCTCCGGCCCGAGCGGGCTCGGAAGAGGGAGGCGCGTTGGTGGGCTTCGCGCGGCTCGGTGGCGTCTCGGCCCGAGCCGCTCGCTGCCGTTGTTGCCGCGGCGGAGGCGGAGCTGGGGGAGACACGGGAGGAGGAGGCTCGGGAATGGCCTGGGGTCGCAGGTCCACCACATGATCGACCCGGATCGGCGGCTTCGGAGCGGCCACCGGCGGAGCGCGCGAGGCCCCCTCCTGCCACACCCGCCATGCGAACACGCCCGCCACACCGTGCAGGGACACCGTCGCCACCGCCGCCCACACGAGCACGCCCGGCGTCCTCGGCTTCACGGGTCCGAGGATGATCTCCGCGATGCTCTCGGCGCCGGACTCGCGCTCCGGGGGTGGCTCAGGGGTTCGCACGCCCATCCTCCGTTGGCTCCGGACGGACCGTGCCGAAGGCCACGCGGGTGAGCCCCACCTCCTTCAATTGGTCGAGCACCGAGATGACCTGCCGGTGGGGAACCGCTCCGTCCGCCTGGATGACGGCACGAAGCTCCGGGTCCGTCGCGAGCGCCTGACGCACCCTGTCCCGCAAGGCCGCTGCATCCGTGTCCGCTCCATCCACCTGGATCCTACCGTCCGCGGTGATCGAGATGGCGAGAACCGTCTGGAGCTCCTCGCTCTGGGAGGCCTGGGGCAGGTCGAGGGGCAGGGCCTGGTTGTCGATCATCTTCGCGGTGACGATGAAGATGATGAGGAGCACCAACGTGATGTCGACGAGCGGCGTGACGTTGATTCCCTCGATCAGCCCGCCGCGTGGTTGCGTTCCACCCGCCATGACTAGTCCATTCCCTTCCCGGCCGCTCCGGCGCTCTTCTCCCGGGCGGACACATAGGCCAGCACGAGGTTGGTGAGCGCTTCGGCATCCGAGAGCATGCGGGTAATCCGCCGCTGGAAGTAGTTATACGCCGCGACCGCGGGCAGGGCGACACCGATGCCCACGGCGGTCGCCACCAGGGCCTCCGCGATGGCGCCCATCACGAGGTTCGAGGCCACCCCTCCGGTGCGTCCCCCCGTCGTCTGGCCGAGCGCCTCGAAGGCGAGGAGGACGCCGATGACGGTCCCGAAGAGTCCGATGAAGGGCGCGTTGTTTCCCAGGGTGCCCAGATAGGCCAGGCGGTTCTCCAACGTGGAGCGCTCGATGGCCAGGGCGCTCTGCATGCCCTTGTCGGCGGCGGTCAGCCCCCGCGGCGCGAGGCGGAGCCCGGCCCGGGCCACCACCGCTCCGACAGACGTCCGCTTCTCAAGCTTCGCCAGCGCCCCGGGGAAGTCCCCGCTCGAGAGCGTCTCCTCGAGGGTGTCGGAGAGCTCGCGAAGGACATCCTGCTTGCCGCGGAAGACGAACCAGCGCTCGACGATGATACCAACGCTCCCCAGGGAGAGCGCGAACAGCAGCCAGAGGACCCAGTTGGCGCCCCACTGCACGAAGACATTCTTGATCATTTCAACGATGGGCATCGTCGTCCTCCTTCCTCGGTGAGGGTCCTTACCATGGGTCATGACCTCCGCGATGGGCGGAGCCACCGCGGGACGTGAGCCAGCCGGCTACGCCCCGCGGCGGAGAACAGGTCGCTTGGACGGCTCAGCGAACCTGGAGGAAGGAGAAGGCGACGCCCTGGAAGTTCGTCGTCACCTTCCCGCTCTGGTCCGTCAGCTCACGGAGGTTCGTCGACGCGGACCCGCTCGTGAACTCGGAGAAGAGGATGCGGTCGTCGGCCTGGTACAGGAAGGCACTGCCGGAGCTCGCCGGGAGCGACTCGACGGGGGTGGCGGACAGGGGGTTGAACTGGACCTTCCACCACTTCCACGCCGGGGCGCTCGCCACGAGCCGGGGGTGCGTTCCGTCCTTCACCGTGTAGACGGTCTCATCGAGGACACGCAGGTAGACGTTCCCATTGGAGCCGGGGAACAGCGTACCGGCGGTGCTCCCCTTGGCGAGCGAGCTGAGCTCCACGAAGAAGGAAGGATCGAACTTGAGCGTCTGGGGATCGAACTTGAGCACGCAAGGCACCGGCGTGTTCTCGCCCGCCATCCGGCGCACCGCCGAGCCGTACACCTCCGTCGCGATGTAGACCATGCCGTCGGGACCGACGACGCCCTCGCGCACGTAGCCGCAGCGATCATCCTTCACGATCGTCGCCGTATCGGTCCTCGTGTCGATGACGACCACGCCGGCCTGCTTGACGATGCCAATCCCCGTGGCCGGGCGCCAGCCCAGGGGCATGATCACCTGGTTCTCGCGGCGGATCGGCACCGCGGAGAAGGTCAGGATCGCGCCCTCGACGGAGATGCCAGTGAGGTTGATGCTCCCCGTGACCGTCATGTCCGTGGGGTTCCAGACGATGGCCTGCGAGGTGCGCCCGTCGAAGTAGTACGCCTTGGTCGGCGAGACGAACTGGAACTGGCTCTGGTACTCGCCAATCGACGACACACCCTTGCCCTCGAAGCTCACCACGCCCGACTGCTCCAGGCGTCCAGCGCTCGACAGGGTATAACGGGTGACCGTGGGGCCCTCGTCTCCAGCCACGTAGAGGTGGCCCGACTTCTGGATGCCGACGCCGAGCGCGCGTCCGGGAACCTCGATGGCCTTGTCATCCAGCACCAGCGACTCGGCGTGGTCCACCTTGTCCGTCAGCAGGACGTAGCTCACGGGCTCATCGGCCGTGAGGATCTGCGTCGTGATGGCATACAGCGGGGTGTTGGAACCATTCCCGCCGTCCGGGTTGTTCGTGTCGTCGGGCTCACAACCCGCGAGGAGAGGGAGGGCGAGCGCCGTGACGAAGCGGAGGGAGCGAAGAGGGGTCGCGAGCTTCACGTGAGATGCCTTTCTGCTGTCTTGAGTCGTACTGCTGGGGGTCCTGCGAAATCAGAGCGCCACCGTGAGCTTGGCGAAGATGCTCCGCCCGGGGCGCCGTACTCCGTAGAAGTCGAAAGAGGGCGCGTCGGTCAGGTTCTGCACGTCGACCGTCCAGCTCAGCGTGGTGGGCGCGGCGCGGGTGACATAGGAGAGGGCGAGCGAGTGCAGCAGTTGAGAGGAAATCACCATCTTGCTGTCCCGGGTGCCCGCGCCTTCCCACGAACGGAAGAACTCGTGGATGTAGCGTGAGTGCCACGTCAGCGAGAGCTCGTCCTGAGGGCTCACCAGACCCGCGAGCTGGAAGCGGGCACTGCCATTGGCCAGCAGGTAGGGGCGGTTGGGGATGCGCCTGCCCTCGAAGGAACCGAAGTCGCCTTCGCTGGAGATGTTGCGGAAGTCCTGCCAGGTGACGTTGCCGTCAAGTGCCAGGTATTGCCCCGGAGAAGTCCACCCCGCCGAGCCCGCGACGCCCAGGGCTCGGGCCGCGTAGACGTTCTGGTAGGTGAAGAAGCTCTCCTTGCCCGTGAGGATGATGAGCTGGTTCGCGAGGCGTCCGAACCCATTCACGCTGGCGCGAAACGCGCCCGCCGGCATCTGCTCGGTATCGAAAGTGAGTCCGAGATTGACGTTGTGACTGGTCTCGGGCTTCAGGTCGAGGTTGTCGTTGATGAGCATCCCATCGCCGAAGAGCTCGTCCGGACGCAGCAGGCGCGTGGCCCATTCATAGGAAGCCTTCGCGTAGAGCCGCTGGGAGAGCCGGAACCGGACGCCGTCACCCACGCCCACTTCGTGGGTGTTCTGCTCGAGAGGCTGGAAGACACCACTGGGCAGGAGCTTCTCCGCGCGCGCCAGCTGGAGGTAATCCTTGACGAAGACGATGTTCTCGAGGCGCTCGTCGAGGGCATCGAGCTCGTATTCGAGACCGCTGACCAGCGAGAACAGGTTGCGCTCGCTGTCGAGCGGGTCGACCTGCTGCCGGGCACGGAGACGCTTGTCCTCGCCACTCCGGGTCACGAACGTCGGCGCGAGCGAGAAGCGAAGCGTCTGGGATTCGGAGACATTCCAGCCCAGGTTGAGCCGTGCGAAACCGGTGTGCTGATCCACGTACCGCTCGACGGCACGCGGCTGGATTTCACCCTGCTGCGGAAGCTCCCGGACGCAGCGGCCGAACCAGTTGTAGGCGCACTGATCGAGATCCAGGAAGGTCGTCTGGCGCCAGGTGTAGCCGGCGACCGCGTCGACCGAGAACACCTGGGAGAAGAGCTGCTCGAAACGGAGGGTGGCGCCACCGGAGAGATCGCCGGAGTCCACCCCGCCATACGGCACCGTCATGGCGGGGTTGTGCTGGATCTCCTTGTCGTACGTCCCCAGGAACGCGCGCAGGAGCAGACGCCTGGCCCAGGGCCTATCCATGAAGCCCGCTTCGACACCACCCCCCGCGGCCCTGTAGCCATCATGAAAGCGATAGACGCGCGTGGGCTTGGGCCTCCCCAGCTCGTCGGCGACCAGGACTTCCATGGGATAGTCATTCCTGGCGTAATCGAAGAAGCCATTGGCCCGGGCGAACAGCCCGGTGGACTCCTGGAAGTGCCGTACACCCGCCGTGAGGCGATGCGTGTCGAAGGAGCCGAACTCGTAGGACGCATCGGCGCTCGTCCCGCGGACCTCCTGGTCGGTGACGAGCTGGACCGCCCCTCCCAGGGCATCGGCGCCGAAGCGGATGGGCACGACGCCCTGGTAGAGGTCGATACGCTGGACCAGGTTGACGGGGACGTTGGAGATGTTGGGCCCGAAGCCCGCCAGCTCGAGCGGGATGCCGTCGACGAAGAAGCGGATCTGCTCATCCGAGAGCCCGGCGAGTGAGAAGCGCGTGCGGCTGCCAAGGCCTCCCTCGCGGCGCACCGCCACGCTCTCCGTGCGAGCCAGGGCCGTTCCCATGTCGGCGGCCTCGCGCTGGATGTTCTCGGTCTCGATGACCTGGACCGCCTCGGCGGACTGGCGCCGGCGCTCCGCCTCGGACTCGCCCTCGACGGTGACTTCGATGGGCTCCTCGTTGGCGGCCTCCGGGCCAGGAGGATTGGAGGGGGGCACGACGGGCTCGGCGGCTTCCGCAGGAGGAGGAGTCTCCTGCTGGGGCAGACGGAACTCGTAGGTGTAGAGGATGAGCGAGGGCATCGCGATGCCGTTGCGCTTCGCTGGCTCGAAGCGGAAGCGGAGCGCCGCCTCGCGGGCCGCCTCGTCGAAGCCATGTCCGGCGGGCTCGAGCACCTCCGCCTCCGTGACGGTGCCGCTCGCGTCGATCTTGAGCCGGAGGGGAACCCTCGCCTCGAGCCGCTCGCGCTCCGCCTGGGCCGGGTACAGCGCCTGGACGAACTCCAGCAACTTCGGCGGCACGAGCGCCGGAGCAGGAGCCGGAACCGCTCCGGACTCCTGGGGCGCCCCCGCTCCTCCAGGTTGAAGCGCTCCAGCCTGGGCCTGGGCCAGACCGGACACGAGAAGCCCCGCCAGCAGCACCGCCGGGACGAAAAGGCCGTGGCCTCCGCATCTGTCATGATCCCCAGACACGCTGGGGATTATGAAACTGGTTCTCATTTTCATTTTCGCGGCAGAGCTAGTCCCCTACGGCCAGTACTGTCAAGGAGGATCTCCGGTTCAGGCCGCCCGGACCTGGAGGTCTCGGAGAGAGTGGAGCGCCTCCGCCACGAGGAAGGCGAGTTGCAGCGCCTGGTCCGCGTTGAGTCGCGGATCGCAGTGGGTGTGGTACCGACTGGACAGGTCGTCCTCGGTCACCGCGCGGGCACCGCCCAGGCACTCGGTGACGTTCTGCCCGGTCATCTCCAGGTGCAGACCGCCCGGATGAACGCCCTCGGCGGCGGCGACCTGAAGGAAGGTCTTCACCTCCGACAGGATGCGGTCGAAGGGCCGGGTCTTGTACCCGTTGCTCGCCTTGAGCGTGTTGCCGTGCATCGGGTCGATCGACCAGACCACGGGGCGGCCATCACGCCGGGTGGCGGCCATCAGCCTGGGCAGACACTCGGCGGCCTTGTCCGCGCCGAAGCGGCCGATGAGCGTCAGTCGCCCCGGGATGGCCTTGGGGTTGAGGACGTCGATCAGCCGCAACAGCTCGTCCGGCTCCAGCGTCGGGCCGCACTTCAGGCCGATGGGATTCTTGATGCCCCGCATGAACTCCACATGCGCCCCGTCGAGCTGGCGCGTCCGCTCGCCAATCCACAGCATGTGCGCGGAGGTGTCGTACCAATCCCCCGTCGAGGAATCGACGCGGGTCATGGCCTGCTCGACGTTCAGCAGCAGGGCCTCATGGCTGGTGAAGAGGTCGACCGGGCCCAGGGAGGGCTGGTGCTCCGGGCTCACGCAGAGGCTGCGCATGAAGCACAGGGACTCGAAGATCTTGTCCGCCAGCCCGCGGTAGCGGTCGCCCTGCGGGCTGCCCGCGATGAAGTCGAGCGTCCACCGGTGCAGCTCGCAGAGGTCCGCGTAGCCGCCCTGTGAGAAGGCGCGCAGCAGGTTCAGCGTGGCCGAGGACTGGTGATAGGCCTTGAGCAGCCGCTTCGGATCCGGCGTGCGCTCGAGGGGATCGAAGTCCATCCCGTTGATGATGTCGCCGCGATAGGCCGGCAGGGTGACCCCGTTGATGGTCTCGACGGAGCTGGAGCGGGGCTTGGCGAACTGACCGGCGATCCGGCCCACCTTCACCACCGGACGGCCACCCGCGAAGGTGAGCACCACCGCCATCTGGAGGATCAGCCGGAAGGTGTCTCGGATGTTGTCGGCCGTGAACTCCTTGAAGCTCTCCGCGCAGTCACCACCCTGCAGCAGGAACGCCTTGCCCTCGGCGACCTGGGCGAGCGAGGCCGTCAGGCGGCGTGACTCGGCCGCGAATACCAGGGGAGGCAGGCGCGACAACTCGGCCTCGGTGCGAGCGAGCGCGAGAGGATCCGGGTAGTCGTCGGGAATGTGGTTGGCGGGCTTCTCCCGCCAGGAGTGGGGGGTCCAGTTTCGGTTCGTCACAGAAGTACCGTTTCCAAGAAGAGGGGCTGGGGAAGTCGTCACGGTTTCGGGAGGAGGCCGTGCTCCACGCAGTAGTCCAGGTAGCGGTGGAGCAGCTGGCGATCGGCCACCGGACAGGAGATGCCGCTGCCCTCCAGGGCCTGTGTCACCCGCTCGCTGCGGATGGGCCCCAGGCCGAAGGCGGGCTCCGCCGAGCCCGAGCGCAGATCGAAGAACGCCAGTGTGGTGCTGTTGTCCGCGTTGCCCGCGCGCTCCGCCACGCGCGCGCGCCACTCGGGGACCGGGAACAGCTCGACCGGGTAGCCGTAGTCACGCACCCAGCCGAACAGCTCCATCAGCCGGACCTCCGGAACGGGCGTGACGTTGAACACCGTGCCGGGCCGAGGCACCAGCGAGAGCCGCACGAGCGCCCGCGCCACATAATCCACCGGCGTCCATGACTCGCTCACGTCGAGCATGGGGAGCGCCCCCGCGGGGATGCCCGCCAGCAGGATGCGCCAGACCAGGTCCTGCGGATTGACGATGCCGCTGTCGGGCGCGCCCACGACTCGCCCAAGCCGGTACACCGCCACCGGCAGACCGCGCTCGCCCGCCTGTTGGACCAGCCGCTCCGCCACCCATTTGCTCTGCTGGTAGCCATCGCGCAGACCGGGGTGCGCGCGCACGAAGTCCTCGGGAACCTCGGGGCTGAGGTTCGCCTGCGGGGCCACCGCCAGCGTCGAGACGTAGTGGAAGGGTTTGGGCCGCACGGCGGCGGCCAGCCTCAGGAGCTCGCGAGTCCCCCGCACGTTGACCGCCTGCAGGCTGCCGTACTCGCGCACGACGCTGACCACCGCGGCGTTGTGGTAGACGGCGTCGCACTCGGCCGCCAGCCCGTGGAACCGCGTGGCGCCAAGCCCCAGCATCGGTTGCGTCAGGTCGGCCGGCAGTGCCAGCACCCGCTCGGCGAGGCCCGTGGTCGGGAGCCTCTGGGCCACCAGGGCCGCGCGAATCCGCTCCATCGCCTGCGCCTCGTCGCTGGCGCGCACCGGGCAGACCACCCGTGCATCGGTCTGGCGCAGCAACTGGTCGAGCAGGTGTGCGCCGACGAAGCCGGTGGCGCCGGTCAGCAGGACCTGCCGCGGTGGAGCCTGCTGTGCCTGGCTCGGGGTTGGAAGCTGTCGGGGAACGATCTCCTCGGACAGCTCGGCATCGGCGAGCATGGCGGCGGTGAGGCCACCGCTCTCGGACCCGGCCTCCGCGCCTCGCTCCAACATCTGCGCCAGCCCGGCCGCGGTCGGGTAACGGAACACCGTGGCGACGGGAACCTCGCGGCCCAGCGCGACGCTGAGCCGGTTGGCCACCTGGATGCTCTGGAGCGACTGCCCGCCAAGGTCGAAGAAGTCGTCCTGCGCGGACATGCCGCTCACGCCCAGGACCTCTTCCCAGACGCGCAGCACCACACGCTCGAGCTCGGTGGCCGCGATGGTCGCCGAGGCGGACTCCTCGGTGGGCAGCATGCGGCGCAGCTCGGAGCGATCGATCTTGCCCGTGCTGGTCCGGGGCAGGCGCTCGGAGAACACGAAGGCACCCGGCACCATGGGCGCGGGCAGCTCCGCCAGCAGGTACCGGCGCAGCTCCGTCGCGGAGGGAGCGGGGGACGCCGCGACGATGTGCGCGCACAGCCGCTTCGTGCCTCCCGGCAGGCTCTGACCGACCACGGCGGCCTCGCGCACGCCGGGGTGTCCCAGCAGCACGGTCTCGACCTCGGCCGGGTCGATCCGGTGACCGCTGATCTTGAACTCGTCATCGACGCGACCGACGAACACCAGCTGTCCATCCTCGCGCACCCGGACCCTGTCACCCGTACGGTAGGCACGTGGACTGCCGGGCAGAGCATCGAGCAGCTTGAAACGCGCCGCGTCCAGCTCCGGGCGTCCCAGATAACCTCGCGCCAGACCGCCGCCCACCAGGTACAGCTCGCCCTCGGTGCCCGGAGCGGCGAGTTTCCCGTGTTTGTCGATGAGCACCGCACGAACACCCGGGAGCGGACGGCCGATCGGAATCTCCTCTCCGACGGACCCGGGCTCGCCAGCACCACTGAGCGTGGCGACGGTGGCCACCACGGTGGCCTCGGTGGGGCCGTAGGTGTTGAGCAACGTCACCTCGGACCCGACGGCGGCGCGCCAGCGCGCGACCCGCTCGGGAAGCGCGGCCTCTCCACCGATGATCACCGTGCGGATGCAGGACGGCAGACGGGCCGCGCCCGTTGAAACGCTGTAGGCGAGCTCGTGCCAGAACGCCGTGGGCAGGTCCAGCACGGTGATGCCGTGCTCGGCACAGGCGTCGAGCAGCCGCGTCACCGACTGGAGCATCTCATCGGTACGCAGCACCAGCCTCGCGCCAGCGCACAGGGTCAGGAAGATCTCCTCGACACTGGCATCGAAGTGCAGCGGCGCGAACTGCAACACCCGGTCCTCGCGGCTCAGCCCGTAGCGCTGCGTCGCCCCCGCCACGAAGTGGGCCAGCGCCCCCCGGGTGATCTGCACACCATTGGGCTGACCCGTCGAGCCGGAGGTGTAGATGACATACGCCAACTGCTCGTCCGCCGTCTGCGCGGCGGGAGCTGGGCGGGGCGAGGCCGACGCGCTCCGCTCATTCTTCCGCACGACCGGACGACCCGGGGCCGCCGGATCGGTGGTGATGATCAACGCGGGAGCGGCGTCCTCGAGGATCGCGCTGGTCCTGGACGCGGGCCCCTGGGGGTCGAGCGGCAGATAACCCGCCCCGGAGAACAGCACGCCCAGGCTCGCCACGATCGCATCGATTCCCCTGGGCAACATCACCGCCACGGGGGTGTTGGGCCGCACGCCCGCGTCGACGAGCTGGTCCGCCATCACACAGGCGGCCTGAAGCAGCTCGCGGTAGCTCAGCCGCTGCTGGCCATGTTCCACCGCGACCGCATGGGGTTGCTCGTGGGCACGATCGGAGATCATCTCCAGCACCGCGCGCACCGTCGAGGGGAGCGGTCCTCCGTCGAGCACGGGCGAGCGGCCCTCCCCTGCCCCCACGCTGGAGGCGGGTGTGGCGCCATGGCCGCTGGCACGACCCACGACCTGGTCGGGCGCACCGACCAGTGACTCCAGAAGCTGGAGGAAATCGCGCTGGTGGGTGTCCAGTTGCTCGGCGCGATAGCAGGCCGGGTTGGCGTCGAAGTCGACCCGCACTCCGCCACCATCGGACCGGGCGTACAGACCGATCGAGAGATCCTCGACCGGCCCGGCGGAGATGTTGTGCGCGACGGTCGGCATCCCCGCGAAGCGCAGGGCGTAGTCGAACGGCATGATGTTGACCACCGGGCCGAACAGCCGGCGCTGCCCGCCGACCAGCCGCAGGTCGCGGCGGAGCTGCTCGTACCGGTAGCGCAGGTGGGGCCGCATGGTGCGCAGCTCCGAGGCGACCTCACGGGCCAGATCGAACCAGCCGATCCCCGGGCGCACGGGCACGCGCAACGGCACGATGTTCATCGCCATGCACGGGACGCGCAGCGCGGCCGAGCCGAGCCGGGACATCACCGGCAGGCCGAGCACCACCTCCGGTGCACCGGTCAATCGGTGCAACCAGGCCGCCGTGGCCGCGAGCACGAGGTCCGGCCAGCTCACACCCGCCTGACGGGCGGCCGTCTGCAACCGCTCCACGTCGCCAGCTGACAGGTGGCGCGTCTGGCGTACGAAGCTGGCCGACATGGGCGCGGGTTCCGCCAGGCTCACCGGGGTGGGCCTATCCGCGAAGCGCTCCACCCAGAAGGCCCGGTCGAGCTCGTACTGAGACCCGGCCCGGTAGGCCGCGTCCTCGTCCAACACGGTGCGCAGCGAGCCGAAGCCACCCGTGGCGGGCCGGCCGGTGACGCGTGCGGTGTAGAGATCCGCCACCCGCCGTGCCAGCAGCGAGAAGCCAAAGCCATCCATGGCGATGTGATGGATGCGCTGGTACCAGAAGAACCGGTCGGGAGCGGCCTTGAACAGCGCCTCCGCGAAGAGCGGCCCGCAAGCGAGATCGACAGGCCGGGACAGGTCCTCCCTCATCCACGCCCGCGCGGCCTCCCAGGGGTCCGGAGCGTCGCTGACATCGACCACGTGCAGCGTCCAGTCCGGCGAAGGCCCGAGGAGTTGAACGGGCCCCTCGCCACCGGACACGAAGCGCACGTTGAGCGCCTCGGCCTCTCCGACGGCCTGCCGCACCGACGCCTCGAAGAGCGCCACATCGACGGGCCCGCGGATCTCGAGACACTCGCCCGCGTTGTACACCGGGCTCTCGAGATCGAACTGCTGGCCCAGCCAGATTCCGTGCTGGGCCGCCGACAGCGGCCAGCGGGCGTCCTGTGAATCGCTCATCGCTCGGTACTCCCTGGGGGGAAACACACACGGTGAGGGGATGACCCCTCGTTGCATGGACTACGAGGGGCGGTGGGACTGGCCCTGGGACGTCGCCGTCACGCCCCGCGCACTCGAGGACAGCAGTGCGTACCAATCGGTCAGGGTCGGGCGCTCGGCCAGCTCCACGAAGGAGATCTCCGCTCCGGTGCGCCGCCAACGCTCGACCAGGCTCATGATCCGGATCGAGTCGAGCCCTCTCTCGAGCAGGTTCTCGTCATCGCCGATCTCCGAGGGCCCCTGCAGCAACAGCTCGGCAACATCCTCACGCACCTGCTGACGGCTCAGGGGCTGCTCGCCCTGGGCGGTCGCGGGCCGCAGCTCGTCGATGACCCGCTGCGTGGTGGTGGTGACGGCGCACAGCCGCGCCGCGTAGTTCAGCGCCATCTGGTGGTTTTCCAGGGAGAAGTCGCCCAGCGCGTCGGCGACCAGGAACGCCTGCACGTCGTGCATGAACGCATGGCTGGCCGTCTGGAGGCAGCCGATGTGAGCGTAGATGCCCGTGATGATCAGCTGGTCGCGCCCGCGCTCGCGCAGGAGCTCCAGCAGCCCGGTCTTGATGAACGCGCTGTAACGCCACTTGGTGAGGAGGATGTCGTTCTCACCCGGAGCGAGCGCATCGACGATCTGCTTCTGGTGCGGGCCACCGTTGATGCCCGGACCCCAGAGATCCAGCTGAAGTCCGCGCTGCTCGGGCGTCTGACCGCCGGGCTGGGCCGAGTACACCACCGGAATGCCCAGCGCGGCGCAGTGCTGCTTCAACCGCTGGATGTTCGCCAGCAGCTCCGTCACGGGCGACTGGCCGGGGGTGAAGGCATTCAGGAAGTAGTTCTGCATGTCGTGGATCAGCAGAACCGCGCGCTTGGGGTCCGGCGTCCACGACACCTTGTTCCTGGGCAGGTCTGCCTCGCCGGGCATGGGATAGGGAGAAATGGCGGGGAGTGCCATGGGAGTGACTCCTTTCAACGCGAAGGGGTGGAAGCGGCGTTTTTCGAGGGGGAACGGGTGAGCGTCTCGCGCAGGGCCTTCTTGCTGACCTTGCCGACCCCGGTCTTCGGGAACGCGGCGATGAACTCGACCCGATCCGGAATCTTGTAGGCCGCCAGTCCGCGCTCGCGCAGGAAGGCATTGAGCGCGGCGGCGGTCGGCGGTGTCTCACGGGGAATGACGAACGCGCAGGTGCGCTCGCCGAGGAACGGATCCGGAATGGCGACCACCGCCGCGTCGTGGACGGAGGGATGAGCCAGCAGGTGGTTCTCGACCTCTTCGGCCGCGACCTTGTCACCGCCCCGGTTGATCTGATCCTTCGCGCGCCCCTCCACCACCAGGTAGCCTTCCAGTGTCACCCGGACCAGATCACCCGTGTGGTAGAAGCCATCGGGCGTGAACGCCCGCGCGTTGTGCGCCTCGGCCATGTAGTAGCCACGGATGGTGTAGGGACCGCGCGTCAGCAGCTGACCGGTCTCCCCCGGAGCGACCTCGTTCCCCTCCTCGTCGACCACCCGGATCTCATCGTCGGGAGAGATCGGCCTACCCTGGGTGGTGACGATCAGCTCCTCGGGGTCATCCAGCCGCGTGTAGTTGACCAGTCCCTCGGCCATGCCGAAGACCTGCTGCAGCGTGCAGCCGAGCGTGGGACGCACCCGCCGGGCGGCCTCGGCGCTGAACTTCGCGCCTCCGACCTGCAGCACGCGCAGGCTCGACAGGTCGTGCCGCCTGGCCTTGGCGGACTCCAGCCAGATCATCGCCAGCGGAGGCACCAACGCGGTGATCGTGACCCGCTCGCGCGCGATCAGCGGGAAGGCCTCGTCCGGGCTGGGGTTCAGCGCCAGCACGGCCGTGCCACCCGCGTAGAAGGTGCCGAGCACGCCCGGCGAGCTGAGCGGGAAGTTGTGCGCGGCGGGCAGCGCGCACAGGTACACGCTCGACCCGTCGAGCTGGCAGATCTCCACGCTACCCCGCAGGCTGTAGATGTAGTCGTCGTGGGTGCGCGGAATGAGCTTGGGGACGCCCGTGCTGCCGCCCGACAGCTGGAAGAACGCCACGTCGCTGGCGCTCGGCCCCGGCAGCTCGGCCGGAGAGGCGTACAGCCCGCTCAACGAGGTGAACGGGCCGGCCTCACCGGCGACGATCACATGCCGCAGGGTCGGCACCGCGCCACGGACCTGCTCGGCCAGCGTGCGGTAGTCGAAGCCGGAGTGCTTGTCCGGGATGATGTAGGCGACCGCCTCGGTGAACGAGCAGAAGTAGTTGATCTCCGCGCCACGGTGCGCGGGAAGCGCGAACACCGGCAGCGCGCCCAGCCGGAACAGCGCGAAGATCACCTCGAAGAACGCGCCGATGTTGGGCAACTGCACCACCACCCGGTCCCGCGGCTTGATGCCCAGGGCATGGAACCCGGCGGCCAGCTGGTCTGCTCGCGCGTCGAGCTCGCGGTAGGTCCAGCGCTGGGCGCCGGCCACGAGCGCGGTGCGCTCACCGTGATTCCGGGCCCGCTCGCGCAGCATCTGGCCGAAGGTCTCGCCCCGCCAGTAGCCGGCCTTCCGGTACCGCGTGGCGAACTCCTCGGGCCACGTGGGGCAGCCCGGCAGCGGGGCCGCTTCCTCCCGAGGGACAGGCGAAGTCATGGCTGCACCTCGGCGCCCTGCCCCAGCCCCATCGCCTGGAGCATGGTGCGGAACTTCGCCTCGGTCTCGGCCAGCTCGGACTCGGGCTTCGAGCCCGCCACGATCCCCGCTCCCGCGAACAGCCGCAGCGTGCGCTCATCGGCCTCGGCGCAGCGGATGGTCACGGCCCACTGGCCGTCTCCGTTCGCGTCGCACCAGCCCACCGTGCCCGTGTAGAAGCCGCGATCGAACGGTTCGATCGTGTCGATCGCCGCGTGGGCCAGCTCGGTCGGGTAGCCACACACCGCCGGCGTGGGATGCAGCGCGAGGGCCAGCATCAGCGAGGAAATCGACGGATCCGCCAGCTCGCCGGTGATCCGGCTCGACAGGTGCCACATGGTGGCGGTGTTGACGAGCGAGGGCCCAGCGGGCACCTCCAGCCGCTTGCAGAATGGACGCATGGCCTCCGCGACCGCGTCGATCACCACGGCGTGCTCGTGGAGATCCTTGGGCGACGCCAGCAGTGCGGCGGCCCGAGCCTGATCCTCGCGCGGATCGGCGCTGCGAGGCGCGGAGCCCGCCAGTGGATTGGCCAGCACCTGCATTCCCGAGCGAGAGACCAGCAGCTCGGGGCTGGCGCCGATCAGCGTCCGCCGGCCCGCCCCAGGCGCGGTCGCCTGAGGAGGCAAGTCCACCGCGAAGGTGTAGCCCGTGGAGTTGCGCTGGGCCAGGTTGCGCAGCAGCTGCCGCAGATCGATCGGCGTGGGGGTGCTGAGGTGCAGCGAGCGGGACAGCACCACCTTGCGCAGCGGGCCGCTGCGCATCAGCTCCAGCGCCCGCGTCACCCCATCGATATAGGCGGCGGGCTCGGGCACCGGCCGGACCGTGTAGCGCGCCGCCGGGGCACGATGCACGGGAGCGGCCGAATCGAACACCAGCGGCCCCGCCCGCTGCAGGGTCATCGGCACCACCAGCTGCGCCGGGACCGAGCCGTCGAAGGGCACCGCGCCGACCGCCACCGGGATGTCATGAGCGGCTTCCCGTGCGTCGTTGAGCACCGCCGCCACGCGCTCGGGCAGACGCTCCAGCGCGTTCGTGCCACCGGCGTGCGGCACGGTGGCGAACGTGCCTCGCGCCAACAGCGTGCGCTTGGGCGAGGCGAAGAAGAAGGACGAACCGGCCTCGTAACTCTCGAGCAACTGCGCGGCCAGCGCCTGCGGCACCGTGGGACTCTCGGTCATTACAGTCACCTTCCCGTGTCGGGATTCAGGACCACTCTTCCCGCACGACTGACATTGAAAATGCAAACTATTCTCAACTTCGAGACAGCAAGAATTCCTACACCCCCAGGGTCGCACCACCGTCGACACACAGGTCGTGCATGGTGATGTGGCGGGCCCGGTCGGAGACCAGGAAGGACACCGCCTCGGCGATATCGGTGGGAGTGGCGATCCGGCGCAGCGGAATGCCCACGCGGAAGGTCTCGGGAGAGCCGGAGATCATCGCCTGCGCACCGTTCTCGTCGGCCCAGAGCGAGCGCTGCATGGCCGTGTCGGTCGAGCCGGGAGACACCACGTTGCAGCGGATGTTGTGCTGGGCCAGCTCCAATCCCAGACATTTGGTGAACATGGTCGAGGCGGCCTTGGAGGCGGCGTAGGCGGCCATCTGCATGCGCGGCACCCCGGCGGCGTTCGAGCCGACGGTGACGATGACTCCCGTCCGGCGAGGCACCATGCGCCTGGCGACCGCGCGGGAGACGTGGAAGACCCCGTGGGTGTTGACCGCGAAGGTGGAGGCCCAGTCCTCATCGCTCAGCGACACGACCGAGCCGATCCGCAGCACACCCGCCACGTTGACCAGGATCTCGATGGGCCCCAGCTCGCGCTCGACCCGCTCCACCACCCGCTCGACCGCGGCACTGTCGCTCACGTCGGCCGGAAAGGCGGCGGCACGGCACCCGCGCTCGCGCAGCTCCGCCACCAGCGAGGCCAGCCCCTCCTCCCGCTTGTCGAGCAACGCCACCGACGCACCGTCGGCCAGCATCCGCGCCACCTCCGCACCAATGCCCTGCGCCGCACCTGTCACCAGGGCCACTCTGGTGGTCGCTCCCATCTCTTCCGACTCCCTTCGACGCGCCCGAGACCGCCGGGCCGAAACGACACTCAGATAATGAGAATGGTTCTCATTATCATTATTCAGGGCAGACAGGTGCCATATCCCGCCCCTTCCCGTCAAGCGCCGCGCGCACGGGTAGTGAAGCGAGAGGATGACTCCGGAGGTTGGTGTCGCTACTGGGGTTGTGTGGGAGTGAGCCCCGACCAGCCGAGTGTCAGCAACGCGCTCCAGTCGCCCCAGACGCGGGTCCCGTCGGGACCGAAGCCCCGGCGCACGGAGGTCCCCAGCTCGAATCCAGCGAGTCGCAGGCGCGCACCCAGCCCGGCCGCGAAGGCCACGGGTCCGTCCGCACGAGGCGTGGCGTCGACCAGCCCATCGAGCTCGGCCCCGAGCGCCAGCCGGGGAAGGGGCAGGAACCACGCCTGATACGCACTGTCCCAGGTGGCCTGGGCCTGACCCGGCCGGAGGGCGTAACCCTGGCTGGTGGAGAAGGCCCACTGCCCCCTGCGCATCCCCGCGAGCAGCGCTGGACGCAGCCGCAGCCCTTGGACCTCCTGGCCGAAGCCGGAGCCCGCGAAGGTGCCATCGAAGGACAGCAGCACGCGGAAGGCCGGGGAGTCCGTCAGCCGCACCCGCCCAGACAACGAGACGGACGGTGCCGTCGCGGGCAGCTCGCCCGCCTCGTCACCACCGCGCAGCAACGCTCCGGGACGCAGGGCCACCGCCGTGCCCAGGGCCACCCGCTCGGACACCCGGCCCTCCACGGCGAGCACGGTGCGACCGCGAGCGAGGTCCACGCCTCCCGAGCCCAACGCGGGCTGCACGCGCAGCTCGCCGAGCCAGGCCTGCGGCAGCCATGCGGTGGGCAGCGGAGCCGCCTCCACCAAGCCACCCGACGGAGCGCCCAGCAGCGGTTGGAGCGCCACTTCCTCCTCGGCGGCCTTCACGACGGGCGCGGGCTCCACGGTCACCACGGGAGCCGGGGCTCGCTGCTCCACCGGCGCCAGGGCACTGACCTGTTGGATGGACGTGTCACCCCAGAGTGCCTCCAGGGCGGCCACGCGCTCACCGCCGCGCATGCCCGGCACCGCCCGCGTCATCAACGAGCCATCCTTCTGGCGCTGCAGCGACGCCTCCACCCGCGTGCCGTACTGCCCGAGCAGCTTCAACTGCGGGAAGGGTCCCTCCAGCGGCGTCCCGCGCTCGTCGAGCACCAGCACCTTCACCCGGAAGGCATCGGCCACGGGCTCCAGGTCCACCTCCACGCGGGGCGGCGACACCGTGAGCGACAGCTTCTCCGGGCGCGCGTCGGGCACCCCGCGAGGCATCAGCTCCAGCGTATGCGTGCCTACGCTCTCCACCCGCACCGGGTGCGTCGTGGGCGCGCCGTCGAGGCGGAAGTCCAGCGACTCGGCGCCCTCGACCGAGAAGTCCACCCGGAGCGCGCCCTGGATGCCCTGGATGCCCTGGATGCCCTGGGGCCCCACCACGCCCCGCTCCGTCTTCACGCGCAGCACCTCCACCTGCCGCACGGCGGAGGCCTTGCCCAACAGGCCCGCCGCGTCCACGGCGCGCACTCGCGCGAAGTACCTGCCGGGCCCCAGTGCTCGAGCCACGGACTTCGGGCCCTCCCCCGCCGCCTGCACCGTCTCGCCGTGCACCCGGTCGTTGAAGCGCTCGTCTCGCGCGAGCTCCACCCGGTACGACGCCGCCTCCTTCACGGGGGCCCACGCCAGCTCCTCGTCCACCCCCTTGTCCTCCAGCAGCAGCCGCACCGAGCGGACACCGCCCGCCCACGACGGGGCCTCGGGCAGCGGGCGCGGCTTCTCGGGAAGCTGGCCCCTGGCCACCCGCGTCCCATGATCCTTCGGTACCTGGACGCTCTGGCCCTGCGCCGACACCTCGGCCTGACCGTCGAAGACGGACACGCGGCTCATCTGCTGCGCGTCCACGCCCACGTGGATGTCTTTCGAGCGCGCCGCCACCGTGGCCGCCGGCATCTGCACTCCCACGGGCTCGCCGCGCAGCTCCGCCAGAGAGACGTTCAGCTCGCCCTGCAGCAGCTCCACCGCGCCGGACTTCTTCACCTTGTCCGTCGCCTGGGCGGCCTTGCCGTAGATGACGACGAGCGCGTTCTCGTTCATCTGCAGCCGCGTCAGATCGCGGAAGGTGACCTCGGCGCCGGCCTCGCGCAGCGTGTTGACGGAGTCCAGCCGCCACAGCCCCTGCCCGGTGTTCGCCTCGCGCCACTCCACCTTGCCGGCCCGCTTGGAGTTGACCTCGGGCTTGATGAAGGTGAGGCGCGCGTCCGGGTCGCCCTTGATGCGCAGCACCGTGCCCGGCTTCAGCTCGTGCGGCGGCGGCCCCATCTTGTTGAGCGCGTGCAGCTTCGCCGAGCCGACCGTCGCGTCGCCGAACACCTTGCGCGCCACGCTGCCACACGTGTCCCCGGGCTGCACCACGTACACGTCGTCGTCCGGGGCCTGCTGGGCCCATGAAATGGCCGGCGAGAACAGCACAAGGGCGAGCGCGGCGAAGAGCGCTCTAACGCTTGGATTTCTGAGCACGCGACACCTTCCGGGTCAGATCGAGCGAATCCAACGGCAGGGGGACGAAGTCGAAGAGCCCGCCCTCGAGGGCACCCGTCACCAGTTCCCAGTCATCCGCGGGGCCGCACAGCAACACCGGCGGGGCACCGGGGCGCGAAGCCAGGGCTCTCGCATGCGCGAGCGACTCCCGCCCGTCCGCGACGAAGAGCAGCGCGCCGAGCTCCCCCAGGGGCCCCTCCGGGGAGACGACCCGCGCCTGGAAGCCGCACGCCGAGAGCGACATCACCAGCGTGGTCTCCGTGCTCCCCTCGCGCGAAGCCACCACCCCCACGGGCAGCCCACCGGCCACGGGCTTCGGCACGGGCACCTCGTGCCGCGCGAGCCCGAGTCCCCGCTCCGTCTTCTTGCCCTCGCCCCGCTTCTTCGGCGCGGCCGGCCCCAGCGGCTCGTCGAGCACGGCCAGCAGCTCCTGGCGCATGGCCGCCGCGTCCGCCGGGCGCAGCTCGGGCAGCTTCTCCAGCGCCTTCATCACCGTGGCCTCCAGGCTCTGGGGAATGGAGAGGGCTGGCCGCATCTCCCGGAGGGGAGGCACCGGCCTGTAGAGGTGCGCGACGGCCGCCTCCGCTGACACCGCCACCGGGAAGGGAGGCACCCCGGTGAGCAGCTCGTAGAGCACGCACCCCACCGAGTACAGGTCGCTGCGTCCGTCCAGCGGCAGCCCGCGCATCTGCTCCGGGGACATGAAGCCCGGCGTCCCCACGGCCATGCCCTCCTGGGTGAGCCGCACGTTCAGCTCCCCGCCGAGCGCGGCCAGGCCGAAGTCGAGCACCTTCACGCGCTCGCGGCCCTCGTGGTTGTCGAGGAAGAGGTTCGCGGGCTTGAGGTCGCGGTGGATGATGCCGAGCACGTGTGCGGCCTCCAGCACCTCCAGCACCTGCACGGTCAGGTCCACCGCGCGCGGCACCGGCTGGGCGCCCTCTCGCAGCAGCAGGGACTCCACCGTCTCGCCGGACACCAGCTCCATGGCGAGGTAGAGGAAGCCGGAGTCGAGCCCGTAGTCGTACACCTCCACCGAGCCCGGGTGGCGCAGCCGGGCCAGCACCTGGGCCTCCCGTTGAAAGCGTTCGGAGAAACCGGGGGCTCTGGCGATGTGCGGGTGCATCACCTTGAGGGCCACGTGGCGGCCCAGGCCGAGCTGCTCCGCCACGTAGACCGTGCCCATTCCCCCCTGGCCGAGCGTACGCAAGACACGGAAGCGCTCGCCGACGAGCTGCCCCACCTGGAGCATCAGACCGGCACCTCGTAGATGCGGGTGGCGGCGGTGCGGCCGTGCAGCTTGCGCTCGCCGGCGGGCACCAGGTCGACGGCCGCCTCGCCGATGCGCTCGCGCGTGGACTCGCTGACAAGGATCTGCCCCGGCTGGGCCATGGACTCGAGCCGCGCGGCCACGTTCACCGTGTCACCGATAACGGTGTACTCCATGCGCTTCTCGCTGCCGACGTTGCCCGCCACCGCGGGGCCCGTGTGCACGCCGATGGCGAGCTGGATCTCGATGCCCCACCGCTCGCGCCAGCGGCGGTTGCCCACGTCGAGCCAGCGGCGCAGGTCCTCGGCCGCCTGCACCGCGCGCAGCGCGTCGTCCTCGTGCGCCTGGGGCGTGCCCCATACCGCCATGATGCAGTCACCGATGAACTTGTCGATGATGCCCCCGCGCCGCTGGATGATCTCCGTGGCGAAGGTGAACAGCTCGTTGAGCAGCGCGACGATGATCTCCGGAGGCTGGGACTCGGACAGCCGGGTGAAGCCCACCACGTCCGCGAAGAAGATCGTCACCTCGCGGCGCTCGCCTCCGAGCCGCAGCTTGTCGGGGTTGGACACCACCAGGTCCACCACGTCCGGAGACAGGTAGCGGCTGAGGGCCGCGCGCACCTGCGTCTGGATGATGACCTCGCGCTCTTTCGACTCCAGCGTCAGGGCCATGCTGTCGAAGGCGCGGCCCAGGGTGCCCAGCTCGTCCCCACGCCGGGTGACGCGCTCGCCCACGCCGCGGAAGGCGCGCTCGGCGAGGGCCCGCGTCGCCGCCACCAGGTCCCGGAGGGGCCGGGTG
This sequence comes from Archangium violaceum, assembly GCF_016887565.1. Lineage (NCBI taxonomy): Bacteria > Pseudomonadati > Myxococcota > Myxococcia > Myxococcales > Archangiaceae > Archangium > Archangium violaceum. The sequence goes on along the minus strand of NZ_CP069396.1, from coordinate 3,871,844 downwards.
AGCTGCCGGGCCCCGAGCAGCCCGACCCCCAGCGCCACCAGTGCGGCCACCGCGAGCGCGGTGAGGATGGACCTGCGCATCTCCGACAGGGAGGCATAGGCCACGGCCTGGGGCTGCTGCACCGCCACCGCCCAACCGCGCTCGGAGAGGGACTCGAGCGAGCCGATCATCTCCTGGCCACCCAGGTGGAAGTCCGAGATGGCGGCCATGTCCGTGCCGAAGGACGAGTCCCCGCTCAGCGCCGCGAAGAGGCCGTGCTGGGAGAAGTCCTCGCGGGCGGCCACGCGGGACGGGTCCGCGTGCAACACGAGCCTCCGCTCCCGGTCCACGACGAACACGTTCTCGCGCGAGCCGAGGAACTTCTCGCCCAGCTCGCCCATCAGCGCGCACAGCTCGCCGAGCTTCACCTGGGTGCCGAGGATGGCGCGCACGGTGCCCTCGCGCGTGATGGGGAAGAACACCTCGAGCACGGGCCCGCCCTGCGCGCCGACACGCACGCCCTGGACCACCAGGTGCCCGCCAGACGAGCCGAGGGCCGCGAGCAGCTCGGGCTCCAGCCGGGAGGGCAGCTTCGGGTCCGGCACCTCGTCCGCCTTCACGGTCTTCACGCTCTGCCCACCCGAGGCGTACAGCGAGACGAAGTCGATGTTGGACAGGGTGGCCATGCGGGCACCGACGAGCGAGTACCGCATGGCGTCGTCCCCCATCCCGGGCGCGAAGAGGATCATCCCGAGGCCCTCGAGCTCCTGCTCGACACGCACCAGCTCGCCCCGCACGGAGCGCTGCACGTCTCCGACGATGGAGCGGTGCAGGTGGCGCACGCCCTCCTGGATGGCACCCGCGTTGGTGTCCATCATCTTCAATCCCAGCCCCACCAGCGGTGGCAGCGCGCAGACGAGGATGAGGAGGAACAGGCGCGTGAAGAGCGAGACGCCCCGGGGGGCTGCCTCCGAGCTGCGAGTCTCCACTCCGGGGACAGGGGTCGCTGTCATCGCGTGTCTGGGGGTGCCACGGGTCTCGAAGGCACGTCGTGGAAGGCTCCGGTTTATCACTCCCCGTAGGTGTGGAGCGAATCATGGAGCCTCGACGGCCCCCGCCCGGTCCCTCTCCAGGGGAACACCTCGGGAGCGAGCGACCGGACCCGTGGACACGGTAGACTCCCAGCCCCCTTCCCTTCTGGAGGAGTTCCGAAGATGCGCGTCAACAAGCCCGCTCCCGCCCGCTGGTTCGCGGCGGCCCTGCTGCCACTGCTGGCGGCCTGTGGACCCACCGATCCTGGCGAGGCCCTGCGTGCCCTCGGCGAGGACCAGGACGGCCTCATCACCTTCTACAACGAGGCGGACGGCACGGGTAATTGCAGCTTCATGGCCACCCCGCAGGACCTGGACGTGGCGGCGATGAACATCGGCCAGTACCAGGACAGCGCGGTGTGCGGCTCGTGCGTGCAGATCGACGGGCCGAAGGGCAGCCTGCGCGTGCGCATCGTGGACTCCTGCCCCGACTGCTCCACCAAGGGCCACCTGGATCTCAGCCCGTCGGCCTTCGCCAAGCTCGCCGACCCCGTCCAGGGCCGCGTGAGCGTGAAATGGCGCATGGTGACCTGTGACGTGCAGGGCCCCATCCGCTACCGCTTCAAGGATGGCAGCTCGCAGTGGTGGACCGGCATCCAGGTGCTCAACCACCGCGTGCCCGTAACGAAGCTCGAGTACTGGAAGAACAACGCCTGGGTGGCGGTGAAACGCGAGAGCTACAACTACTTCGTCGAGCCTGGCGGGGTGGGCGCCGGAGCCCTCAAGGTCCGGGTGACGGCCATGGACGGGCAGACGCTGGAGGACACCCTGCCCGCGCCGACCCCCAACAACACCTCGGTCATCGACGGGGCCGCCCAGTTCAAGGCTGACTGAAAAAGTGAAATAATCTGGCCATGGGGCTCTCCGAAACCATGGCCTCACCCATCGCGCGGCGCCGTTTCGAGCTGGTGACCGAGCTCCACGGACGCGCGGGCGAGCTGCTTCGCCTGGAGCCAGGCCGGCTGCGCTACTCGCTGGGCACATCGCTGGCGGAGCTGCGGCTCCCCTTCCACATCACCCCCGAGGCCGCCGCGCTCTTCCCCCAGAGCGCGCGCCAGCTCGCGCTGATGCTGGTGTCGAGGCACCGGGAGCTGCTCTCCGAGGGGGAGTTCGATCACTTCCTGCTGGTGGAGGAGTTCTCCACCCTGCCCGCGCTGCCACCGACACTGTCACCGGCCTCTGGCGGACCGGACACGCGAGCAGCCGCGGACCTGGCCACGCTCACCCATCCGCTGCTCACCGGAGGGGTGATGGCGGCCTGGTTGGGGCCGGGGGGCGGAGGGCGCTCACTGGTGGCGCTGGTCATCGAGCTGCTGCGACGCGCCTTCCTGGAGATGCGCGAGTCGCGCGGGCGGGAGGAGACGCCGGCCCTCGTGGCGCTGATGCTGTCCTCACAATTTCCGGGCGTGGAGAGCGCCCTGCGCTCGCTGGAGCTGCCGCACTCGCTGCAACGCCAGCTCATGACGGCCGCGGCCACGGGAATGTACCTCGCCTTGCGGCTGGGAATGGAACGGGTGCTGCGCGAGGCCCAGCCCTCCACGGAGCTCGTCACGCGCATCGAGTCGGCACTGGGGCCCATGGCGGTGCTGGGAGGCACGAAGCTGCCGTTGACGGGCGGCTCCCTGCTCTACGGCTGCGAGCTGCTGGCCGGAGTCCCCGACGCGGAGAAGCTGGTGGCGCAGTACCCCGGGGGCCCGCCGGTGGACACCGTGCAGGCCACGCTGGGGAAGGCGATTGCCGCGAACGACACGCTGGCGCGCCGCGCCGAGCTTGCGATGGGATTGAGCGCCCTGCGCGAGAGCCTCGTGCACGCGGTGCGCCTGGGCGAGGGCGGCGGCTTCAAATCGGCCCTGACGCAGTACCTGCGGGAGCTCGCCATCCGGCCAGCCGCGCTGACGGCGCTCCTGGCCGATGACAAGTCACGCAAGCAGTCGTCGAAGGACCTGCGAGCCCACGCGGAGACGCTGAAGGGCACCTCGGCCGAGGCGCTGAAGGATCTGGCCACCCGCCTCAAGGAGTATTCGGTCAAGGAGCCAGCGGCCGCCGCGGGCCTCTCTCGCGCCAGGGCGCATGCCAGCTATGCCCAGGCCGCCACCGCCTTCGTCTGCGACCTGTGGTTGGAGCGCACGCTGTTCCCGCTGCGGCGCATGCTGTACCCGCGCATGGGGAACGAGGAGGAGGGCGGACTGGAGGCGGAGTACCAGTCCGGACGGCTCTATCAGCTCTCCACTCGCCCGGAGCCCATCCTGCGCTCGGCGGTGAGCGCTCCCGTGGCCCATCTGTTCGTGGACGTGAAGGACTTCACGCGGCGCACCCAGCTACTCGGTGGCGCGGCCATGGCGGACTTCCTGCGGCGCGAGTTCTACCTGCCCATCCTCACCGAGGCGAAGGCGCTCTACGGGGGCATGGTGCAGCTGTCCGACAAGGGCGGCGTCTCGGTCAACAACCTGCTGGGAGACGCGCTCTCGCTGAGCGGCACGGTGGACAGGCTGGTGACGCTGGCGGTGGAGATCCGCCGCCTCCTGGTGTCGTACGAGAAACGCCTGGCCCAGGCCCTCTCGCACGAGCAGGTGGAGACGGCGCTGAAGGCCATCGAGGAGGAGTACGACCGCAAGCTGCAATCGGCCCGGCCCGGGCTGAGACCCATCCTCCAACGGGAGAAGGAATCGGCGCTGGCGCGTGGCCGGGGCGAGGGCCTGGAGGCGGGCGTGTTCCTCTCCTTCGGTCCGGCGCCGCTGATCATCACCCTGGAAGACGAGGTGTTCGGCCGCTCGAAGGTGGCCATCGCGGACCGCATCAACGAGAGCGCCCGGGGCACGGCGCGCTCGGGGGCGGCGAGGGCGAAGGCGGACGCGATGCTCGCGCAGGAGCGGCAGCGGCGGGGCAATCCGTCGCTGGCACACCCCTGGCTGGTGTTCGTGGGCGCGCCGCTCTCGGTCCAGGTGCCCTACGCGGCCGAGGCCGAGGCTCGCGCGGCGTTGAAGGCGGGAGACCTGGCGGCGGCGATGCGGGCCCTGGAGCAGGTGGTGCGCGACTCGTTGGAAGAGGCCGCGAAGCAGGGAGAGGACGCCCCGGGAGACATCTACAACGCGGGCGTCGCGCTCTCCGAGGAGACGCTGCTGGCCTACCAGGAGGCAGTGGGAGACAACCGCCTCTTCTGCCAGCTCCAGGTGGCGCCGGAGACGCTGCACCCCGAGATCCACGAGCGCTACTTCCTCCCGCCCGAGCCCCTGCGGCTGACGGTGGGCTTCCACCCGACGGGCGAGCTGGCGGAGGTGTTCCGCTTCGCGGGCCGGGTGATGTTCAAGGGGCTCGAGCGCAAGGGCGGGCTCGGAGTCTGGGAGTGGGTGGACCTGCATGGCGTGGGCCGGCTCTTCGCGCGGCACCACGCCTCGGAGTGGCTCCGGGCCCATTGGCGTGCAGCCTGACGCGCGGCGCGACTCTGGCCTAGAGTGGAGGGCGTGACGGACACGCCCGACACCCTCCTCGACGGCACCCATGCCGTGCTCACGCCCGAGTACGTGGAGTTCCGCTTCACGCTCGCGGGCATCTACTCGCGCTTCCTGGCGTGGCTGCTGGACGCGCTCATCGTCGTCTTCGGCACGGGCGTGTTCATGACCGTCCTCAGCCTGGTGATGGTGGCCTTCCCCGGCTTCGGCAGCGCCCTGGGCATCGTCATCTACTTCCTGGTGGACTGGGGCTACGGCATCGCCCTGGAGACGGCCTGGAGCGGCCAGACGGTGGGCAAGCGGGCGCTGGGCCTGCGCGTCATCCAGCAGAGCGGGGTGCGCATCGGCTTCTACCACGCGGCGCTGCGCAACCTGGCGCGGCCGGTGGATCGGCTCCCCCTCCTCTATCTGGTGGGCGGGGTGACGGCGCTGCTGTCCGGCTCACAGCAGCGGCTGGGGGACATGCTCGCCGGCACCATCGTGGTTCGCGAGCGCCGCCTCAAGGCGCCCTCCGCCCTGGGCGCCACGGGCGGCGAGGGGCTGCTGACGGATCCCCTCTTCGTCTCGCGGGTGAAGCGGCTGAGCGCCGAGGCCCGGGAGCTGGTGCTCTCCGCGGCCCTGCGGCGCGAGGAGCTGCGGATGGAGGCCCGGCTGCGCCTCTTCTCCGCGCTGGGCACGAAGCTGCAGGAGTTGCTGGCCATGGAGAAGCCGGCCCACCTCTCGGACGAGAAGTGGACGCTGCTGGTGGCCGCGGCGCTGCTGCCCTCTCCCAGCGCTCAGGCCGGGGGCCGGGTGCGAGGGGCGGCCTAGAAGTAGACGGACGTGCCCGCGGACAGGATGAGCGACGTCTGCACCCGCTCCGACAGCGACAGGTAGGCGTTGAACTGCGCCCGCGCCCCGAGGCTGACGGAGTCCGTCACGAAGAACTCGACACCCGCGTTGGGCCCGATGCCGACGAAGTTCGACTCCCCCTGGTCCTTGAAGACGTGCAGGTAGCTCAGGTCCGCGCCCACGTAGGGCCGGATGGACTCCTCCAGGATGAGGTAGCGGATGCCGAGCGACGGAGCGAGGCCGACCACCCGCTTGCCGCTGATGGGATCCTGCGGGAAGGCGAGCTTCGTCAGCGAGACGACCTCGAAGCCGCTCTCGATGTAGAGGCTGGCGTCGAAGCCGATGAAGACGGTGCTGTTGAGACTGGCCGTGCCGTTGAAGTTCATGTAGCCCGCCGACAGGCCGAGGCTGCGGTTGGCGAACTGGGCGTGGGCGGGGGCGGCCACGAAGAGGGCCACCGCGATGCCGAGGGCAGAGAGGTACGAGCGCATGGCCCCGACTCTAGCGCCGGAAGGCAGCGGCCAAACCAGCGAAACCGCGAGGATTCTTCCCTGCTGGGGGGCGTTGATCCAGGGGGGGGCCCTCTCCTACACTCCCGCCCGTCATGCCTTCCTTCCGCTCCGCTCTCGCCCTTCCCCTGCTCCTGGCCTCGGCTTCCGGCTGTATCACCACGCCGCCTCCCAGCGAGCGGGCCCTGGTCAACACCGAGCTATGTACCCAGCAGATCAACGCTGGAGACCTCAAACAGGCGGAGGTGTATTGCGACCTGGCCCTGGAGTTCGCCCCGCAGTTCGCGGACATCTGGGTGAACAAGGGCCTCATCGCCCTGTACTCCGGCAACAATGCCAAGGCCAAGGAGCACTTCATCAAGGCCATCCGCTTCAACCAGGAGCACGCGGCCGCCTACATGAACCTGGGCGTCATCTACCTGAATGAGGGCGCGTACGGAAAGGCGCACGACAACCTCAAGCGTGCCCTGAAGGTGAACCCGGACTACCTGGAGGCCCGCAAGAACCTGGGCCTCACCTACATCAACCTCAACAAGCTGTCCGAGGCGGAGAAGGAGTTCCTCACCCTGCTGGCGATCAACCCCAACGTCGCCGAGTTCCACCATGACCTGGGCATCGTCCGCTACCGCCAGGACCGGAAGGAAGAGGCGGTGGAGGAGATGACCAAGGCGGTGCAGATCGCCCCCAACCAGAACGCGGACTGGTGGAACGACCTGGGCGCGGTGCTCAATGAGCTCAGCCGCTTCGAGGAGGCCAAGATGGCCTTCAGCAGCTGCGTGGCCGTCAATCCCAATCACCCGCAGTGCATCGACAACCTGAGCATCGCCCAGCGCAAGGCGGCCCTCACGGACTCGGCCCTCAAGGAGTACCGCGACACGCAGAAGGCGCAGAACGACCCCGCCGCCCTCTTCCAGCTGGCGCAGCAGTACAAGCAGAAGGGCCTGCTGTCCGAGGAGGAGCGCGCCTACAAGGACTGCGTGAAGCTGGACGGCAAGTTCGCCCCCTGCCACTACGGCCTCTTCCAGCTGTACTCGGACGCCCACAAGCGCCCGTTGGCCGAGGTGGCCTGCAAGAACTTCATCAAGTACGGCTCGGTGGAGGATTTCCCCTCGGAGATGGAGACGTGCGAGAAGTTCATCAGCGCGCAGTCCTACTAGTCCCTCTCCACCCCTCACGTCCCCGAACCCCGCCATCGCGATGAGCGTCAGGCTTACGGTCAAGCAGAGCAGTGAAGCCGGTGGCAAGGCCACCGAGTTCGTCCTGGACGACGCCATCATCACCCTGGGCCGCGACAAGGGCTGCCAGGTGGTGCTGGCGCAGCAGGCCGTCTCGCGCAATCACGCGCGCATCACCCAGGAGGGCAACCTCTTCTTCCTGGAGGACCTGGGCAGCGCCTATGGCACCCAGGTGAACGGAAAGCCCCTGCCCAAGGGCGAGAAGCGCCTCTTGCGCAATGGTGACGTCATCGCCATCGCCCAGTTCGACGTGCGCTTCGACAAGGTGGCGGACCTGCCGCACGACGTGGAGTCGCAGAAGACGTCCTTCGTCGCCCGCAACATGGTGAAGGACGTGATGCGGGGCCTGTCCGGCGGCGAGGAGCGCTACCTCCGGGTGATGAACGGCCCCCGCGAGGGCGAGCGCCTGGAGATCAACGACGCCCAGGAGTTCGTCATCGGCCGGGACGACTCGGCGGACATCATCTTCCGGGACGATCTCATCTCCCGCCGGCACGTGAAGGTGCGGCGCGACTGGTCCGGCACGCACGTGGAGGACCTGGGCAGCCGCAACGGCATCAAGGTCAACCGCAAGCGGACCAACCGCAAGACGCTCCGGGACGGCGACGAGGTGGAGGTGGGGGGTGTCCGGCTCGTCTACGTCTGCCCGTCCGAGGCTCCCGAGGAGCAGGCCGAGTCCCTCTCACCGAACCTGAGCGCGTCGGCGTTGTCGGACGACGAGGGCAACTCGACGCAGTCGCTGCCGGCCGCGCGCGAGCGCACGCCACCCAAGCGTGGCACCGACAAGTCCGCGGAGGAAGCCAAGGCCCAGGAGGCGCAGGCCGCGGCCAAGGTGGCCCCTACTCCCGACCCGGAGCCCGCCGAGGAGCCGGAACCGCCAGCCCAGGAAGAGCCTGCCGCGGAGGAAGAGCCCGCCCAGGTCGCGCCGCCGGTCGTCGCCAAGGAGGAGCCGGCCGACGCGCGGTCCGCCGTGAAGGACCCCAAGCGCCTCATCCCGCTGGTGGTGCTGGGCGTCATCGGCCTGGCCGCGCTGGGCCTGCTGGTCGCCCTGTTCGTCGGCATCTGAAGCCCCGCGCGCCGGGCTCCCTCGCCTGCTCCCCAGCCAGCCAATGGCAAGCAGGGGAGCGGGCGCTCGCGGGCGAGAGTCCGTCGCCCGCCAGCGCCAGCCCTCCGTGCTTGACTCTCCAGGCATTCTCACGCAGCGTCCCATCGAGTCCAACTGACTGTATGGGAATGAGCGGTCTCGGAGAGTGATATGAAAATCAAATCAACCACATACAAATCCGCACTGGCACTCGTGTTGTTGTCCGCCTGTAAATGCGGCGTCGAGCCAACACCGGATGGTGAGCCCGTCCCCGAGATGCAGGCCAACCTGCGCGGAGTCTGGTTGGATCACTGGAGCACCTCCATGGGCTATCAACTGGCCACGGAGATGTACAACTTCGACACGAAGGTCTGGTTCAAGGGCGCTCGAGACCCTTGGGACATGGCGCCCTATCGCGGTTTCGGCATCTTCCTCGAGCCGAACGGAAACTTCACCTGGGTGCTTGGCTCGGATGGAGGAGTGGGCGGCTGCCAGTCCTACACCATCGATTTCATGAAGGGCACCGCGGTCGCCCAGGAAGGCAACACCCTCAGGTTCCGTGCAACCGCCAGGAGACAGCGGTACGAGAGCACGTGCGATCCGAGTCTGAATTACGACCGGGACGCCTCCGGAGGAGACTTCGTGATGGATTACGTCCTGAGCGCGACCCAGGACACCGGCCGCCCCACGTTGAGACTCATCAACAAGTCCGACGGCACGGCCTTCGACTATTTCAAGAACTAGCCACGACACGACACCGCCCACCCGCGTGCTCGCGGATGGGCGGGGGATGAACGGCTCGGAGCCGGTCCAGCGGCCTAGCGGATGGAGATACGGGCCACCGGCTGGATGTTGAGGTCCGGGGACAGCTCCTGGAAGCTGACGACGGAGAACGGCGGGTTGAACTCGTACTCCAGCAGCTTGCGCACGTAGCGCCGGATGTCCATGGCGGTGAGGATGACGGGCCGCTGCGCGCTGGGCGGCAGGTGGCCGCACTCGGACTTGACCGCCTGGACGATCTCCTGGGCGATGTCCGGCTCCAGGGCCAGGTGGGTCCCCGACGAGGTGCGCTTGATGGAGCCGCGGATGGCCTCCTCGATCTGCGGGTCCAACAAGTAGACCACCAGGGTGCCCGTGCCACGCGCGTACTTGTGGGACACGTAGCGCCGCTGGCTGGAGCGCACGTGCTCCGTGAGCATCACGTTGTCGGCCTCGACCTGGCCGTACTCGGCCAGCGCCTGGAGGATGCCGCGCAGGTCACGGATGGAGATCTCCTCCTCCACCAGGCGGCCGAGGATGTCCGTGAGCTTGAGCACGGAGACGACCTTGGGGACGACCTCCTTGACGATGGCGGGGAAGGCCTTCTCCAGCTGGTCGAGCATCGACTGCGTCTCCTGGACGCCGACGAACTCGCGCGCCTGGCGACGCAGCACGGACGCCAGGTGGAGGATGATGTAGCCGGGCACGTCCCAGGTGGTGAGACCGGCCGCCTCGAGCATGTCCTTGTGCTGCTGGGGCACCCAGGCCGCGGGCTGGCGCGTGGCGGGGTTGATCGACTCATACCCCTGGATGTTCATCAGCTTCAGGCGCTCGACCGTGTCGTTGACCAGCACGTTGCCGATCTGCACCTGGCCCGTCACCAGGGGAACCTCGTTGATCTGGATCTGGTACGAGCCGGGAGGCAGGTTCGGGTTGCCGCGAGCGCGCACGCCGGGGAAGCGAACACCCAGCTCCACGAAGAGGCCGTCGCGCATGAAGGGGATGAGCTCGAAGAGGAACTTGCCGTTGTCCTGGCGCGAGTCCACGAAGGGCACCAGGGAGTCGGAGACCTCGAGCACGATGGGCGTGACGACGGGGATGAAGAGCTCGGAGTCCGGGTTGATGGCCTCCTTGGGCTGGGGCTCGGTGGCCGCCGGCGTCTCGCCCTCCGGCGTCTCGCCGTTGGTGAGGCCTGGCTCCTCGCCGCTGGCGAGCTTCTTCTCCTTCTCCAGCATCTTCCAGGAGCCGAAGCCAGCCAGGCCGCCGAGGATGAAGAACGGAATCTTGGGCAGGCCGGGGATGAGACCCAGTCCGAAGAGCATGGCCGCGGCGATGGCGATGGCCTTCGGGTAGGCCGTCAGCTGCGCGCCAATGTCCTTGCCGAGGTGGTTGCCCTCCTCGTCGCCGCCCACGCGCGTCACGATGATACCGGCGCAGGTGGAGATGAGGATGGCGGGGATCATACCGACCAGACCGTCACCGATGGTGAGCAGCACGTACTTCTCCGCCGCGCTGCCCACGTCCATGCCCTTCTGCATCACGCCGATGACGAGGCCACCGACGATGTTGATGACGGTGATGATGATGCTGGCGATGGCGTCGCCCTTGACGAACTTCATCGCACCGTCCATGGCGCCGAAGAGCTGGCTCTCGCGCTCCAGGTCGCGGCGCTTGCGCTTGCCCTCCTCCTGGTCGATGGAGCCAGCGCGCATGTCCGCGTCGATGGACATCTGCTTGCCGGGCATGGCGTCCAGGGTGAAGCGCGCGGCCACTTCCGCCACACGCTCGGAGCCCTTGGAGATGACGATGAAGTTGACGATGACGAGAATGACGAAGATGACGAGGCCGACGACGAAGTTGCCCTGCACCACGAAGTGACCGAAGGCCTCGACCACCTCGCCCGGATCACCCGTGAGCAGGATGAGGCGCGTCGTGGAGATGGTGAGCGCCAGCCGGTACATCGTGGTGATGAGCAGCAGCGTCGGGAACACCGACAGCCGCAGCGCCTGTGGCACGTACAGGGAGATGAGCAGCAGCACCACGGAGATGCTGATGTTCAGGGTGAGGAGGACGTCCAGCAGAAGCGTTGGCAGCGGGACGATCATCATTCCGATGATGGCCACCACCACACAGGCGAGGACGATGTCGGAATACTTGGACAGGAAGCTATTGCTCTGGGCTGGCATCGGCGGCGACCATCTTAGCCCGCATCCCCTTCCGGCCCCAAGGGCCTGCCAGGAGGCTTGACACGCAACTTCGTGCGAGTTCCTGAGATAATGGTGTGACAGGAGAGCAGACCATGACGACCATCCGAGGAACTGGCGGCGCGCCTACCGCCACCGTGCAGCGCAACACGGAGACGTCCACCGCCCGGCAGACGGCCCCGGCCGCTCCGCAGCAGCGCACCCTGGCGGGGCACTCGGCACAGAGCACCTTCGAGAGCACCGGGGAGCTGACTCGCGAGCAGAAGAAGCAGGTGCTCGATCAGGTCCTGGGTCCGTACCGGCAGAAGCTGGAGGAGCGCTACCAGCAGGATGGTTCCTTCCGCTCCAGGGACGCGGCCGAGGAGATGCTGAAGGAACTGGAGGCGGACGTCCTGAGCGGGAAGGTCCCCCTGGACGCGAACACGCTCACCGAAAAGCTGAAGACGATCGGCACCGCGTCGAGCGCCATCGGCTCAAGCCGCGACGCGACCTGGAAGCAGATCTTCAACCAGATCCTCGAGCAGTTCCAGAAGCCCGTGAAGTGGGAGTAGCCCACCCGGGCTCGGCGCTCCAGCGGATGGGTCCATCGAGGAGCGGCTCCCGAAAGGGGGTCGCTCCTTTCGTTTTCACGGCCAGGCGGGCGCAGGGCCGCTCACGCGCCGTGAAACACGAATGCCCCGGAGGAGATGCTCGGAAGCATCCCCCACCGGGGCGATCGCCGTGCAAAGGTTACTTCTTGGCCGAGTCGGCGTTGGCGCTCTTCTGCGCCGCCTCGATGGTCTCGAGGGCCGCGGCGGCCAGAAGCCGAGCGCGCATGGTGAGGGGATCCTTGTTCTCGGGATCCAGCTCCACGGCCTTGGCGAAGTCGTGGGCGGCCTCGACCAGGTTGCCCAGCCGCAGGTGGACCTCACCGCGGTTCACCAGCGCGGCCGTGTCCTTGGCATTGAGGGTGAGCGCCTTGTTGAAGTTCTTCAGCGCCCCGTTGAGGTCCTCGGAAGCAAGAAGGATGGCCCCGAGCGCCGTCCGATAGTAGGCCTCGGCCGGATCGAGCTCACACAGTCCCTCGAAAACGATCAGGGCGTCCTTGTACTTGCCCGCCTCGTACAGCCGAAAGCCCTGCATGGCCATCTCGAGCATTTCGGGGCCCGTCAGGCCGGTGATCTGGCCGAGGCTGAGCTCCCCGTTGAGCATCCGGTTCTGCTGATCCTCCGGCAGGCTCTTGATGTACTCAGGGCTGGTCTTTTGAGCCGCACTGCGCAGGAGCTGCTCGGAGTTGGCCTTCTTGGAATCCATCGTTGGTGGTCCTCGAAATGAAAACGGGTGCCCACGCTCTCGCGGGCACCCGCTGTTGTATCACGGTCCTGAAAGACCGGGAAAGTAGCCCCACCCGGCCGGACTAGCCGCGGGTGTTCTGGATGATCGACTTGCTCATTTCGTGCAGGGTCTGCAGCATGTTGGTCATCAGCTGGCTGATGCGCGCCGTCTTCTGCATGGCCGCCTGCATCGCCATCTCCTTCTGCTGCGCAGGGGGCAGGCCGTCGAACATCGACGCGGCCTCAGCGCCCATGTTCTCGGCGATCATCGACCGGGCGTTGGAGGGGTTGAACTGACCTCCCTGGTTGGCCATACCGACCGGGCTGCCGGCCGTGGTGTTGCCCGCGCCACCCGCCGCCGCCGTGCCACCGGTGGCCGCGCCGCCGGTGATTCCCCCGCTGCCCACGATGCCCGTGTTGCCGTTGGGGGCGCCCGGGGCGCCGATGTTGGCGGAGGACGGAGCGGGCAGACCCAGCTGCTTGGCGATGGTGTCCAGCAGGCTCTTCTTGGCGCCCTCAAATCCGGACTTGAAGAAGTCGCCAACGACGCTCTTCAGCGTGTCCTTGATTCCGTTGAGAACCTGCCCGCCGATGCCGCCGATGAGGTTGCCGAGGTTGAGCTTGGGAAGCTGAAAGCCGCCGATCTTCATGGTTTCTCTCCGGGTGAGGGGCAGCACCAGTGCCGCCCGCCTTACATACAGATTATCGCAACTGCCTGGCCGGAGTTTCCTCGGGGATTTATTTTCCCGATTTTTTCTCCGCCTCGAGGCTTCGGACGGGAAGCACCCCTCGAGGACCCCCAAAACGAACAGCGGGTGCCACGCTCTCGCGGGCACCCGCCGTCTGCTGCATCCAGGGCCTTTTGGAGCTGGCCCCACCCGGCTGGACTAGCCGCGGGTGTTCTGGATGATCGACTTGCTCATTTCGTGCAGGGTCTGCAGCATGTTGGTCATCAGCTGGCTGATGCGCGCCGTCTTCTGCATGGCCGCCTGCATCGCCATCTCCTTCTGCTGCGCAGGGGGCAGGCCGTCGAACATCGACGCGGCCTCAGCGCCCATGTTCTCGGCGATCATCGACCGGGCGTTGGAGGGGTTGAACTGACCTCCCTGGTTGGCCATACCGACCGGGCTGCCGGCCGTGGTGTTGCCCGCGCCACCCGCCGCCGCCGTGCCACCGGTGGCCGCGCCGCCGGTGATTCCCCCGCTGCCCACGATGCCCGTGTTGCCGTTGGGGGCGCCCGGGGCGCCGATGTTGGCGGAGGACGGAGCGGGCAGACCCAGCTGCTTGGCGATGGTGTCCAGCAGGCTCTTCTTGGCGCCCTCAAATCCGGACTTGAAGAAGTCGCCAACGACGCTCTTCAGCGTGTCCTTGATTCCGTTGAGAACCTGCCCGCCGATGCCGCCGATGAGGTTGCCGAGGTTGAGCTTGGGAAGCTGAAAGCCGCCGATCTTCATGGTTTCTCTCCGGGTGAGGGGCAGCACCAGTGCCGCCCGCCTTACATACAGATTATCGCAACTGCCTGGCCGGAGTTTCCTCGGGGATTTATTTTCCCGATTTTTTCTCCGCCTCGAGGCTTCGGACGGGAAGCACCCCTCGAGGACCCCCAAAACGAACAGCGGGTGCCACGCTCTCGCGGGCACCCGCCGTCTGCTGCATCCAGGGCCTTTTGGAGCTGGCCCCACCCGGCTGGACTAGCCGCGGGTGTTCTGGATGATCGACTTGCTCATTTCGTGCAGGGTCTGCAGCATGTTGGTCATCAGCTGGCTGATGCGCGCCGTCTTCTGCATGGCCGCCTGCATCGCCATCTCCTTCTGCTGCGCAGGGGGCAGGCCGTCGAACATCGACGCGGCCTCAGCGCCCATGTTCTCGGCGATCATCGACCGGGCGTTGGAGGGGTTGAACTGACCTCCCTGGTTGGCCATACCGACCGGGCTGCCGGCCGTGGTGTTGCCCGCGCCACCCGCCGCCGCCGTGCCACCGGTGGCCGCGCCGCCGGTGATTCCCCCGCTGCCCACGATGCCCGTGTTGCCGTTGGGGGCGCCCGGGGCGCCGATGTTGGCGGAGGACGGAGCGGGCAGACCCAGCTGCTTGGCGATGGTGTCCAGCAGGCTCTTCTTGGCGCCCTCAAATCCGGACTTGAAGAAGTCGCCGACGACGCTCTTCAGCGTGTCCTTGATTCCGTTGAGGACCTGCCCGCCGATGCCGCCGATGAGGTTGCCGAGGTTGAGCTTGGGAAGCTGGAAGCCGCCGATCTTCATGGTTTCTCTCCGGGTGAGGGGCAGCGCCAGTGCCGCCCGCCTTACATACAGATTATCGCAACCGCTCGGCCGGAGTTTCCTCGGGGATTTATTTTCCCGATTTTCTCCGGGGCGAGGCACCTCTCGAGGGCCACAAAAACGAACAGCGGGTGCCACGCTCTCGCGGGCACCCGCCGTCTGCTGCATCCAGGGCCTTTTGGAGCTGGCCCCACCCGGCCGGACTAGCCGCGGGTGTTCTGGATGATCGACTTGCTCATTTCGTGCAGGGTCTGCAGCATGTTGGTCATCAGCTGGCTGATGCGCGCCGTCTTCTGCATGGCCGCCTGCATCGCCATCTCCTTCTGCTGCGCAGGGGGCAGGCCGTCGAACATCGACGCGGCCTCAGCGCCCATGTTCTCGGCGATCATCGACCGGGCGTTGGAGGGGTTGAACTGACCTCCCTGGTTGGCCATACCGACCGGGCTGCCGGCCGTGGTGTTGCCCGCGCCACCCGCCGCCGCCGTGCCACCGGTGGCCGCGCCGCCGGTGATTCCCCCGCTGCCCACGATGCCCGTGTTGCCGTTGGGGGCGCCCGGGGCGCCGATGTTGGCGGAGGACGGAGCGGGCAGACCCAGCTGCTTGGCGATGGTGTCCAGCAGGCTCTTCTTGGCGCCCTCAAATCCGGACTTGAAGAAGTCGCCAACGACGCTCTTCAGCGTGTCCTTGATTCCGTTGAGAACCTGCCCGCCGATGCCGCCGATGAGGTTGCCGAGGTTGAGCTTGGGAAGCTGAAAGCCGCCGATCTTCATGGTTTCTCTCCGGGTGAGGGGCAGCACCAGTGCCGCCCGCCTTACATACAGATTATCGCGGGGACCTTCCGGGAGTTTCCTCCCCTATTTTCTCCCGCCTTTTTCAGCGCCTTCCCAGCGCCTCCAACATCGCGGAGGCCTTGGCGTGGACCGGGTCGCCGTCGTTGGTGAGCTGGGCCGCGCGGCGCAGATCCTCCGCCGCCTGGGGCTTCTGGCCCATGGCGAGCTTCACCTCGGCGCGGCCCACGTAGGCGGCGGCGTCGTTGGCGGCCAGCTTGAGGGCCACGTCATAGGCGGCCAGAGCGCCCTGCGGGTTGCCGGCGGCCATCTCCACCACGCCGAGCGCCTTGGCGAAGTAGGCGTCCGCGGGGTTGACGGCATAGAGGCCCTGGAAGAGCGTGCGCGCCTCGTTCACCCGGCCCTGGTAGTAGAAGAAGTAGGCCGTCTTGGCGATGGCGTACAGCTCATCGTCCGTGTAGCCGCGCACGTCGCGCAGCGTGGCCTTGCCATCCGCCCAGCGCTGCATCATCGCCTGGAGCTTCGCCTCGTCCTGCGCGGGGTTGTTGCTGTCCGATGCGGCCATGGTGCTAGTAACCCTCTTCCTGCTGCTCCTCGCGCATGCGGCGCTGGATGTCCTGGATCTCCGAGTGGACCTGGCCCACCAGCGCCAGCATCTGCGCCTCGCGCTGCAGCAGACCCTTCAGGCGATCCATGCGCTCCGGCGGCGCGTTGATGCGCCCCAGGCTCCGCTCGAGTTGCTGCCGCTGCTCGCCCTCGGCGCGCCCGGCCACGCTGGCCAGGTACGGCCGGTCCGCGAAGCCCTCCAGGTCCGCGTCATGCCCCTTGGGGTTGGGCGGCGTGGGCAGGCGGATCTCCTCCGAGGAGTGCGCCGGGCCGATGAAGTCCAGCAGCGCCGCCGAGGCGAGCGCCGGGTTCTTCGGGTTGCCAACCTTGCGCTTCTTGCGATCGAGCTGGGCGGGATCGACCAGCTTCTCGCGTACCGCACGGGGTCCCCCCCAGGGCCAGAGGGGTGCTCTCGGGGGCTGATTGTTTATCTTGGCCATGGTCTGGAACGAACCTCACTCCATTTGGGGGGCTACAGTCTACTCCACCCTCAGCGTTTGCCGCCTGCCTGCTGCTCGCGCTGCAGCTCGTAGATGAAATTGAGGATCTCCGCGACCGCGTCGTACAGCTCCTCGGGGACCTCCTGGCCCACGTCGATGCGGTAGAGCGCGTTGGCCAGCGGCACGTTCCTCATGATGGGGATGTTGTACTGCTTGGCTATCTCGCGGATCTTCTCCGCCTTGATGCGCATCCCCTTGGCCACCACACGAGGCGCGACATCCTTCTCCTTGTCGTACTTGATCGCGATCGCCATCTCGACATCTTCACTCATGGGAACCTCGCGTCAGGCCCGCGCCGCGGGGGTGGGGTTCTTCAAGCCGTAGACAAAGTTGAGCACCTCGGCGACCGCGTCGTACAGCTCCTCGGGGACCTCCTGGCCCACGTCCACGCGCAGCAGCGCGTGCGCCAGGGGCACGTTGCGCAGCGTGGGCACGTCCGAGTCACGCGCGATGGACTTGATGCGCTCGGCCTTGAAGTCGATCCCCTTGGCCAGCACCTTCGGCGCTCCGTCCGAGTCCTTGTCGTACTTGAGCGCCACGGCCACGTGGTCCGGGTTGGTGACGATGACGTCGGCATCCTTCACGGCCTCCATCTGCGCCCCCTCCAGCAGCTCCTGCGCCATCTCCTTGCGCTTGGCCTTCTGGTGCGGATCGCCCTCGCTCTCCTTGTACTCCTTCTTCACTTCCTCCTTCGACATCATCATGTCCTTCATGAAGGACTTGCGCTGCCACCAGACGTCGAAGATGGCGAAGAGGAAGAAGACCAGGCCCACGCGCATGGCGACGCGGTACACCAGCTCGCCCATCACCGCCATGATGGTGGGAATGTCCCGGCGCACCGTCTCCACCACCAGGGGCATGGCGTCGCGCACCACGCCATAGGTGACGTAGGCGGTCACGGAGATCTTCGTCAGGTTCTTGATGAGCTCGATGATCTGCTTCTTGCCGATGAGGTTCTTCGCCCCCTCGATCGGGTTGAGCTTCTCGAGCTTGGGCATCAGCGGGTCCATCGTGAACAGCGAACCCACCTGGAGGAAGTCCACCAGGCCTCCCACGATCCCCACGGCCCCCACGACCGGCAGGGTGAGCGCCAGCATCGTCTGAAGCCCCATCAGCATGAGCTGGTAGGTGGCCTTCTCCAGATCCTCCGGGTGGGCGATGTGATCGAAACTGAACTGGAAGAGCTGGGTGACCTGCTCCTCCACGCTGGACCACGTGCCCTTGACCACGCCCAGGCCCACGAGGAGCCCGAACACGCCGGTGAGGTCCTTGCTCTTCCAGACCTGTCCCTTCTTCTTGGCGTCGTCGAGCTTCTTTTGTGAGGGTTCTTCTGTCTTTTCATCGGACATGGCGAGAACCCCGGATCAGCCGAGCAGCTGTACCGCGTCGCGCAGCATGGCGAGCATGTCCGCGAAGTCGGTCTGCATCCGCCCCATGATGAGGCCGAGCGACATGAAGACGATGACGACGCCCACCAGCGGCTTGATGGCCATGGAGATGAAGAACACCTGAATCTGGGGCGCCACGCGGTTGATGGCTCCCAGCGCCAGGTCCGTCAGGAAGGCGGCCAGCATGGCCGGCGCGGACAAGGCGATGGAGATCTTCAGCAGGTCCGCGAAGGAGCGGATCATCAAATCCATGAACGGCCACATGCCCTGGCTGAAGCGCGGAAAGCGATCCAGGGGCACGATGGCGAAGCTCTCGGCGAGCGCCTCGATGACCAGGTGGTGACCGTTGAGGGTGAGGAAGAGCACCACCGCGAGCTGCACCTTGAGGCTGGAGAAGATGGACACCTGCTGCCCGAGCTGCGGCACGTACAGCTGGGCGTTGTTGCTGCCGGACATGGTGTCCACGATGTTGCCGGCCACGCGCGCCGCCTCGAAGACCATGTTGACGATCATGGCCAGCGACACGCCGATGAAGATCTCCTTGAGCATCAGCCCGATGAAGGGCAGCGCGCTGGTGGGGATGGCCCCCATGCGCGCGCTCACCGCCGGGAAGAGCACCACGGAGAGCGTGACGCCCACGCCCATCTTGATCTCCGTGGGCACCACCTCGCCGCCCAGGAACGGCGAGAGCACCAGCACCGGCATGATGCGGCACAGGAGCAGGCCCACGGTGAAGATGACGAGCGAGAGGTTGGCCTGCTCCGTCAGCTTCGCGATGACCTCGGAGACGTTCATCTGGCGATGAGGGCCGGGAACTGATCGAAGACGTGGAACGTGAAGCGCACCAGCTGGCTGCCGATCCACGGACCGGTCAACGCCAGCACGCCGAACACCGCGACCACCTTGGGCGCGAACGAGAGCGTCTGCTCCTGGATCTGCGTGGTCGCCTGGAAGATGGCGATGATCATGCCGACCGTCAGGCCCATGAGCACCGGCGGCGCCGACACCACGAGCACCAGATAGAGCGCCTGCTGCAGGATGGAGTTGAGCTGGTTCATGTGCGTCTCACAGGTAGCCGACGACCAGGCCCTTGGCGATGAGGTACCAGCCGTCGACGAGGACGAAGAGGAGCAGCTTGAAGGGCATGGAGATGGTGGTGGGCGAGAGCATGTGCATGCCCAGCGCCAGCAGGATGTTGGCCACCACCATGTCGATGACGATGAAGGGCACGAAGAGCAGGAAGCCGATCTGGAAGGCCTCCTTCAGCTCGGACACCACGAAGGCCGGGACGACGATCATGAAGTCCCGGTCGGTGATGTCCTGCCGATCCTCCTCCGTGGTCCGCATCTTCTTGGCCAGGTTGAAGAAGAGCGCGCGGTCCTTGTTGGTGATCTTCTTGATGAGGAACTCGCGCAGCGGCTCGCGGGACTTCTTGGCCGCCTCCATCAGGTTGCCCACCGTCTCCGAGGACAGCAGGCTGGGCCCCTTGGACAGGATGTCCACCTCGGAGGCCCGGTACATGGCCTGTCCCACCGGGGCCATGATGTAGACCGTGAGGATGATGGCCAGGCCGGTGATGACCTGGGTGGGAGGAATCTGCTGGGTGCCCAGTGCCGAGCGCACGATGGAGAGCACCACGGAGATCTTCACGAAGCTCGTCACCATCATCAACACGAAGGGGACGAGCGACAGGGCGGCCAGCGCCAGCATCAGCACCAGCGGCCGCGAGGCGAAGGAGTCGGGGCTCACCGACTCGACGGCCACGGCCTCGGCGCCGGAGCCACCGCCCCGCTTGGCGGCGAAGGCGATGAACGGATTCAGCGCGAACGCCATGGCGAAGAGCCACGGCACGATGCGGAAAGCGGGGAGGCGAACGGAAGGAGTGAGTCTCACGGGTCGTCTCTAATCAGGCGCCCGGCGGCTGGGTGCCGCTCGGTTGGGCAGGAGCGCCCGATGGGGAAGCATTGCGGCGGGCGAGGAGCTTCTGGAGGAAGGGGGACAGGGGAATCACGTTGGCCGGAGGCCGCTCGGAACGGATGCGCTCCACCGCCTCGGTATCGAGCTTCGACAGCAACTGCAGGCCACTCTCGCCACCGCCCACCAGCAGGTACTCGCCCGCGGCCTTCAACACGAACAGGGTGCGGCGCTGATCCAACGGAATCCGCTCCACCACCGACACCACCGCGGGGCGCCCCGTGGCCACGCCCTGCAACCCCATCAGCTTGCGCAGGCCCACGTTGAGCGTCAGGTAGATGGAGGCCAGCACCGCGCCGAACAGCAGCAGCGTGCGCGTCAGCATCCACCCGAGGCTCTCGGGCTCCTCATCCAGTCCGGACCCCGCCTGCCCCGTACTGGAGAAGGGGTCGGTGGCACCCTTCGTCGTGAGGTCCGGGGGCTCCGGAGACTTCGGCGTAGGCGCCAGAACGGGGGTGGGTGCCTGTGCGGCGGCGGGAGCCGGTGGCGTGGGCGAGGCGGTGGCCTGGGCCCGGGCCGAGGACGCGAGCAGCACGCATGCGCACGCCACGAGGGCCGGACGCAGGAGGAAAGCGGGAAACACTGCCATGGTGGGTCGCGAGGCTAGTGCATCGGGCAAGAGACCGCCACGGTCCCCCCTGCCCTGCCCCATCGCTCGCCTGCCTGGGTCACCCCTCCGCGGCACGCTCTGGTCTTCTCGTCGCAATGCCACGGTGGTGCCCCCGAACCGGACGATGGACCTCAGCCCGCGAGCGAGAGGACCCGCACGCCCAGCTGCCCCTCCACCTCCACCAGCTCGCCCCGGGCAATCACCTTGCCGTTCACCGACAGGTCCACCGGCTCGCCCGGCGCCCGGCTCAGCTCGATGACCTGCCCCACCCTCATGGACACCACCTGGTCGGCCGTCACCGGCACCCGGGCCAGCTCCACGGAGATCTGCAGCGGGATGTCACCCAGCAGGTCGCCTGCATCCATTCTGTCGTCCAAGGCACCACTCTCCGACATAGGGTTGTTCATCTCGGGGTTGGTGAACTCCTCGTCCTCCCCCTCTCCGGACTCGCCCAGGGACTCCGCCGCGGCCTCGTCCGCCTCGGAGGGCACACGCCGCTGGAAGGACTGCTCCCCGAGCACCACCGCGGTGATGCGCGCCCGGTAGAGGCCCTCCTCGACGAGCACCTGCGCGTCCAGGCAGCCCACGCGCCCCAGTCCCAGGCGCAGCCGCGCGGTGCCCTCCTCGCCGCGGTCCGGCCGGGCCGTGAGCGAGTCCACCAGCACCACGTCCTTCACCCGGAGGCTCGACAGGTCGCGGCTGGAGATCTCCGCGTAGCCGATCTCCGCGCGCAGCCAGGCGCGCGTCGACGACAGGCGGCCCAGGTGCGACTGCACGTCCGCGCGCAGTTGCACCCGCCGCTGCTCGGCCACCTGCGCCGGCTCCATCACATCCAGCACGCCCGAGGGCACGAAGAGGCGCACCACGCCATCATGGGAGCCGAGCCGGGCGCGCAGCTGCACCACCAGCACCGGTCCCTCCTCGCCCAGCCGCGCCACCGCCTCGTCCACCCCGCGCGCCACGCCCTCCATCCGCAGCTTGGGCTGCCCCGGATCCATCCCCGGGCCCAGCGCCTTGAGCGCCTCGAGCAGGACGAAGCCCGCCACGCCCTCCTCGATGTCGGTGAGGGGCCGCAGGCCGACCGCCTCGCCCGCGCCTCCCAGCAGCGCGTCCACCGCCGCGTGCGCCAGGGCCAGCTCCACCTCCAGCACCGCGCGCCCGCGATGCGGACCGGGCACCAGGAAGGACAGGAAGGCCGGCTCCGCCATGTGGTGGCGCAGCTCGCCCGAGCCGAACACCTGCACCGTCTCCAGCGAGAAGCCCACCTGCGCGTCGAAGATGGCCTTGAGCCGGGCGCACAGCGCCTCGACGGCCTCCGCCTTCGGCGTCAACCACTTCAGACGCCCGGTGAGCCGGGACTCGGTGAGCGACACCTTCTCCAGCTTCTTGAAGGAGAAGGGGCGCCAGGGCTTCCCCGGCCCCGGGACCGGGCGCTTCAGTTGCCGGGTATCGACGACCATGGTGCGCTCGTGTTCGCCGGGACCATCGTCCGTATCGAGGTCGAGACGACTCATGACTTCGCCTCGATACGCAGGTCCTCAAGGGTGAGACCGCGTCCGGCCAGCGCGTTCTTGAGCCCCTCGCGCTGCTCCTCCAGCATCTTCAACACGTCCCGATCACCGCCGCTGAACACGGCGTGGATCTTCCCGTTCTTCGCGCTGAGCTTGATGGACAGGCCGCTGAGCACGTCGCTGCGCAGGTCGATCTGGAACTCCGCGTTGCCCGCGGCATTGGTGCCCACCCGCACCCGCTCGACGATCTTCTGGGCGATCTCATTGGCGATGGCGCGCAGCCGCTCCGAGCCCGCCGTGGGCTTGGGCTTCGCCACCGGCACGGGGGCCATCAGCGCGGGGTTGAAGCGGAAGCCAGCGGCCAGCTCCGCCCCGCCGTCCTTCTTGTCCTTGCCGTCCCCACCGCCCTTGCCACCGCCGTCCGCGTCCGTCTTGAGCGAGCCCTTGCTCCGGCCGGCCTGACCCGCCGCCGAGTTCTCGCTGCCCTTGGTGAGCGCCTCGCCGCGCTCGTTCAGGGCGTCGTCGGTGTTCTTGGCGTCCGCCAGGCGCGACTCGGCGCGCGTGTGGACCACGCCCTGATCCATCTGCCGGCCCTGGGCCGACTGGCTCGTCTGGGAGGAGTCCGTCTGACGACCCTGGGACAGCCGCTCGCCCTCGCCCGAGCGCGACTGCTGGACGCGCTCGTCCAGGGCCTTGCCCGTCTGACGCAACGTGCTCTTCTGGGCCTCGCCGCGCTGCTCCGTCTTGCCCTTGGCGTCGTTCTCCTTCAGCAGGCTGGCGAGCACGGACTTGCCCAGGCCCTGGTCCTGGGTCCGGGTCTGCTGCGTCTGCGCCTGCTGGGACTTCTGCTGCTGAACCAGCTTGGAGAAGGCGTTCTCGCCCTCCGTGCGCTGCTTCGTCTTGGACTCCTGGAGACGCTTCTCCTGGACCAGCCGCTCAGCAGCCTTCTGTGCCTGACGATCGTCTTCGACTCGGCTCATCGCGTCACACCACCAGACCAGACGGGGGGAACCCCGAGGTTACTTGCGCTGGCGCATCAGGAACAAGGTGTTCCCGATTTCCTCCTGGTTCAGCTCCTCCTTCGCCTGTCGCTCGGCGCGGATCTGCTTCTGCCAGGTCTCCTTGTGCTTCTCGATGGCCTTGAGCTCCTTGGCCGCCTCGGCCATCTCCCGCCGCCGCTGCTCCACCAGCTTCTCGGCGACCTTGATGGCTTCCTTCTGGCGCTCGATCTCCAGGGCCACCTGGGCCTCCTCGTCCTTGAGGCGGTCCTCGTAGCGGTTCATCATGGTGAGGCTGTTGACGCCAGTGGCGCCCTTGGCCATCACCTGCTGAAGGTAGGCCATCACCTTCTGCTTGCGCTCGGCCTTGCGCTTCTCGAGATCCTCCTGGAGGCGCTTGAGCTCGGCCTTCTCCTTCTCCAGCGCCTTGACGGCATCCGAGAAGGCCTGTTCGGCCTCCTCCTTGGCGCGCTCGCGCATCTCGAGCAGGACTTGCAACCGGTACGGAGGCATGGTGTCCGCATCCTAGCCCGGAATGCCCCCGCCCCGTTAATCCTCGAAGAGCCCGATGAGCTTCTGGACGGTTTCCTCGAAGGGGCTGTTGGAGTGGGTGTCCTGCTTGAGGAAGTCGATGATGGCGTCGTACTTGTCGATGGCGTAGTCCGTCCGGGGGTCCGTGCCGTACTGGTAGGCGCCCAGGAGGATGAGGTCGCGCTGCTTCTCGTAGGTCGAGAGCGTCTCGCGCAGCTTGCCGGCCGCCTTCTTGTGCTCCTTGGAGACGATGCCGCTCATCACACGGGAGAGGCTGGCCAGCACGTCCATGGCGGGCCACTGGTTGCGCTCGCCCAGGGCACGGTTGAGGATGAAGTGGCCGTCGAGAATACCGCGGACCTCGTCGGCGATGGGCTCCTCCATGTCACCGCCGGCCACGAGGCACGTGTAGATGGCGGTGCACTTGCCCTTGTCCGAGTTGCCCGTGCGCTCGAGGATGCGCGGCAGCATGGAGAACACGCTCGGCGGGTAGCCCTGGCGCGCCGGAGGCTCACCGATGGCGAGGCCGATCTCACGCTGGGCGCGGGCCAGACGGGTCACCGTGTCGAGCATGAAGAGCACGTTGCCACCGCGCTCGCGGAAGTACTCGGCGATGGCCGTGGCCACGTAGGCGGCGCGCAGACGCACCAGGCTGGGCTGGTCCGAGGTGGCGCACACCAGCACGGCGCGCTTCATGCCCTCCTCGCCCATGGCGTCCTCGATGAACTCGCGCACCTCGCGGCCACGCTCGCCAATCAGGGCCACCACGCTCAGGTCCGCCTGGGTGTTCCGGGCGATCTGCCCCATCAGCGTCGACTTGCCGACGCCTGAACCTGCGAAGAGACCCACGCGCTGGCCCTCGCCCACGGTGAGCAGCCCGTCGATGCAGCGCACACCCAGGGGCAGCGGGCGCTCGATGCGCTGGCGCTTGAAGGGGTCCGGGCAGTCGCGGTCCACCGACCAGTCGAGCATGCCCTCGGGCAGGGGCTTGCCGTCCATGGGCTCGCCAATGCCGTTGAGCACGCGGCCCAGCAGCTCCTCCCCGCACTTGATGGAGAGCGGCCTGCCCGTGGGGATGACCTCGCTGTCCGGGCCGATGCCGTACAGCTCGCCCAGGGGCATGAGCATGACCTCATCGCCCTGGAACCCCACCACCTCGGCCTTCACCGCGGCCCGGCTGGCGCCCTTGATGATGACGAGCTCGCCCACCCGCACGCCGGGCACGCTGGCCTTGATGACCAGACCCGTCAGCTCGGTGACGCGGCCGCGCACCCGGTACAGCGGCGCGTCCTTGATGAGGGAGTAGTAGCGCGAGAGATCGAGAGCCATGGCTACGGAGGGCCCTCCTTCTTGCCCTGGTCCGGGAACAGCACGTTCTGCAGCATCTCGAACTGGGTGGGCAGCTGCGCGTCCACCTTGCCGAACTCCGTCTGCACGATACAGCCCACCGGGGCGACGTCCGGGTCCTCGCGGATGGCCACATCCACCGCCCGGCCGATGAGCTCCATCAGCTCCGCCTTGCGCGCGCGCAGCACCGCCGCCGACTTGGGATTCACCCGGAGCACCACCGCCCGCGCGTTGCGCAGCTCCTCGATGGCCTTGGCGCAGATGTCCACCAGCAGCGTGGGATCGCGCTCCACGTCGCGGCCGATGATCTTCTCGGCGATCTTGCACGCCAGGGCCACCACGTCCTGCTCCTGCTGGGCGAGGATCTCCCCCGCCTGCATCTTCGCGCGCAGGATGAGCTCCGTGGCCTGGGCCATGCCCTCCTGCTTGCCCTGCTCGCGCGCCTTGGCCAGCACGTCCTCGCGCTCCTTCTGGGCCTCCGCGAGGATGCGCTCCTTCTCCTTCTGCGCCTCCTCGATGATGCCCTGGGCGCTCTGCCGGGCCTCGAAGACCTCGGCGTTCATCACACCCGGGCGCGGAGGCCGCAGCACCGGCCGATCTCCCCCAGAGGGTGCCGGCTCGGCCGCCGAGTCACCCTTGATCACCTTGCCGATCGCCATGGAAAGCTCCTTGTCCGCGGAATGCTATCGCGTTCCGCCCCTCGGTCCACGCCCGGTCGTCGCCGGCTGTACGCCCGAGCGGGAGCGCCGCTGGACCCGCGTCCCCTCCGGCTGCACGGCGGGCAGGGAGGTGCTGGTCCCCAGCACCCTGGGCGGGCGATCGGGCTCGACCTCGGGATTGTCGCGGGGGACGGCACTGCGGCTGTGCGTGCGCGCCACCGGCGAGCGGAAGACGCGCGAGACCTCCGAGTCCTCCCCCAGCCGCTCGTCGACACGGGACCGGGTGCCCCGCGACGGCGCCGGTCCGATCCGGGCTCCGGTGGGATCCGGTGCCACGGGCGGGTTCTCCCGGGAGTTGCGCGTGGACACCCGGCTCACCCGCGAGTTGTCCGCGTCCTCCGGGCGCCCCACGTAGCTGCGCGGGCTGGCCCCCGCCCGGCGGGCCTCGCGCTCGGCGATCGGATCCCTCCGCACGCCGACGACGGACTGCGAGGACGCGGACCGGCGCACCGAGGAGGGCTCGGAGCTGGCCCCCGCGCGCATCTCGCGCGACATGGACGGTCCGCGAGGCTGGGCCGCCGGTGCCGGCTTGACGCTGGGAGGAGGCGGTCCGAGGGCGGGCGGCCGTGCCGGGGTGAGCCGCACCGGGCGCTCGATGAGACCCCGGGCCGCGAGCCGCTCCAGATCCGTGACGATGTCCGTGCGGCCACCATCGCCACGGCTCGTCGGCTTCGCGCGCTCGTCGCGCACCCACTTCGCCAGGATCTGTCCGAAGTCGCCGCGGTGCTTCTCCAGCAGGCGCGCCGCGAACTCGGGGGACTGGGCCACGCTCGCGCGCGCCAGCCGGTGCACGCCGGCGCCACGGATGGCGGCGGCCAGGCTCTGCAGGCCCCCGTACTGCTCCAGCTGCGCCTTGGCGTCCTCCTCGGCCATCTTGCGCGCGGCGTTGGCCGTCACGGCCCGCGTGGCCAGCTGGCGCAGGTGCGGCGGCAGCGACCCGACGGCCGGCTCCCGCTCCGCGTCCGGCAGGCTCGCCATCGCCGGACCCAGCACGCGAGCGCCCAGCCGATCACACACGGTGAGCAGCTCGCGCGTCTGCAGCAACAGCACGTCCGTGAACTTGAAGGGCACGTGCGCCGAGGATTCGCGGGCGAGCAGCTCCTCGAGCTTCCAGCGCACGATGTCCAGCACCTGGGGCCGCACCTCGCGCGTGAGCTTCACCCGCCCCGTGGAAGGCAGGTGGGAGCGCACCGAGTCCGCGAGCGGCGCCGGCAGCGCGCGCAGCACCACCTCCACCAGGGCGAGGCGCTCGCGCTTGAGCAACGCCGCCAGCCGCTCCGGATCCGCGCTCCAGAGCTGGCCGCGCCGGTCCTTCATCAGGCGCTTGATCTCCTGGACCAGCAGGGGGATCCGCTTGTCACGAGGGATCTGGAGGATCTCCTGGGCACGGTGCTGGAGCATCTCCCCCTCGTCCTCGGGCAGATGCTCCAGCGCACCGACCCCCTCCTGACCACCAAAGGTGATCGCGGTCAGGAGCATCATCGTCTGGCGCTTGCTCAGCGACGTGAGGAACTGATCCAACGGTCACCCTGGGGGTGGGAGACGTTTCCAGAAAACGACGGAGAGGACTCGCGTTACTGCTTGGGCCTGGCGCGGGCCGTGGCGGCCACGCCGCCCCCGCGCATCAACGACCACGCCGACAGGCCGATGGAGGCCAGGATGAGCAGCACGGCCACGGCGGCCATCATCCGGAACTGGCTCACGCTGCCGGCCGTCATGCGCATGCCCATGACATCCTGCAGACGGCTCTCCGGGCTCACCTCCGCCTCGCCCGCGATGGCCGGCGTCAGCAGCACCGTCACCGCCTCCGGCTTCAGCTCCGGCACCGCGGTGGAGACGAACTGCTGCACGTCCTCGCGCTTGATGGGCGACTCGTTCTTGGCCGTCGGCCGATACTTGATGAACACCGACGCCGAGGGCATCGGCTTGTTCTCCGGCTGAGTGAGGTCATTGTTCTCCGGGATCATCACGATGGCCCGGGCCTCCAGCACGCCGTCGATCTGGTTGAGCGCGTTGGACACCTCGCCGCCGAGCGCCTTGAGCAGCATGGCGCGCTCCTCGGTGGCGGTGGGCACCATGCCGCCCTTGGCGAAGTGGCTCAGGCCCTTCTCCATGGGACGGGGCAGCGAGTACGCCTTCAGCAGCTCGGCGGCCTGGGCCGCGTCGGCCTTGGGAACGACGATGCGGAAGCGCAGCTCATTGCCGCCTTCTTCCTTCATCTTCGTGGCGGCGATGCCGTTCTTGCTGAGCAGGACGTAGATCTCATTGGCGTCCTGTTCGGAGAGTTCGTGCTGCAGGTCGATGGTACAGCCGGTCCCCACCACGAGAGCGAGGAGGGCGGCGAGCGCGTACGGTCGGAGCGTCATGGGCGGGCCTAGCTTAGATGCGTGGCGTTGTTTCCAACAAGACCCAACCCGGAAACAGGCGGGAAACGAGGAAGGGCGCCCCCTCTCATCCGAGGAGACGCCCTTCGAGAAGCAGACGACCAGCCGAGAGACTAGACCTGGGTCTTCAGCGTGTCCTTGAGGCCGCTGGTGGCCTTCTCGACGACCTTGCTCGTCAGGTCCAGCTCCTGGGTGTACTTGTACATACCGGCCTGGAGCGACAGCAGCTCCGCGTTGGAGAAGGTCTTTCCGGAGGCGCCCGCCTTGATGAGCTTCTCCATGTTGACCTGGCCCTTCTCCAGCTCGCTGACCACGTGGGACAGCATGTTGTTGCCGGTCTTGGCGGTCTCCTGCTTGCCACCGACGGCCTCGGCGCCGCGCGCGGTGGCGGGCTCCTGGGCAGCGGTGTTGACCTTGTTGAGCGCCGCCTTCTCCGTCTTGTTGACGGACTCGGTCTGGCGCACCTGCTCGGCGCGCTGCGTCTTCTGAGCGGCCTGGGCCTGCTGCACCTGCTCCGGGCCGCCCGCGGCCTGAGCCTTGTTAGCGAGGGCCGCGTCGAACTTCGACGCCCCCTGCTTGTTGACCTGCTGCGCGCCCTGGTCCTGCAACTTCTGCTGGGCGATTTGCGCCGCCGACACGCCGGCCATCGGACCCGCCATGTGACTGCCTCCTTGTATCCTCAGGGGAGGAAGACTCCTCCTCGTTCAACAGTTCCTTGAGCCGTTCGATCGCCCGCGCATGCAGGCGAGACGCCCAGCTCTTCGACTGCCCGATCTCCGCCCCCGCCTCTTCCAGCGTCTTGCCCTGGAAGTAGTAACCCTGCAGCAACCGGCGCTCCTTCTCCGGCAGCTTGTCGATGGCCGCCCTCACACGGATCCGCTGCTGCTCGAGCTCCAGCCGTTGATCCACCGGCAGGGACTCGTCCGTGAAGCCCAGCCCATCCGCCCCTTCGAGGCTGGTGGCGAACACCATCGCCAGCCCCGCCACCGCGTTGGAGATGTCCATGACATCATCGTCAATGGACCCCCCGCGGTTGCCTCCTCCCTGCTCGCGATCCGAAAGATTTCCCAGATACGCCGTCGCACGCTCGCCCGCGTAGGCGCTGCGCGCATCTCCCCCCTTGAGCACCCCCATCTTGCGAAGGCCATCGTAGATGGCCCCCTTGATGCGGTAGTGGGCAAAGGTGAGGAAGTTGGCGCCTACCTTGGGATCGAACCGGTCGGCGGCCTCGAGGAGGCCAATCTGACCGTAGGCGATGAGCTCATCGAGCTCGAGCTGGGCGGAGAACTGCCTGCGCACGGTCGACGCAAGCGACCGCACGTAGGGGCCGTACTTCTCCAGAAGAACCTTCTTGTCTTCCCCGAGACCCAAGAGCGCCGCTCACTCGGCCTTCGACCACAACCGCTCGAGGGCCTGATTCAGACGAGGGTCATCCTGCAGCGCGTCGGCGATCTTGCTGGTCAAGGCCGTCGACTTCATCCGCAGCTTCTCCTTGAGCACCTCGGCGACGAGCTTGCGCGTCGCCTCGTCCTTGCTCTTGAAGTTCCCATTCTTCAGTTGCTTGGCGATGGCGAGCGCCTGGGCGGTGATGGGATCCGCGGCCTGCGGACCCTGCACGTTGCCCGAGCCCACCGCGCCCGACGGGCCGACCAGTCCGGAGGCGCGGTCCACCGCACCGCCGAACGAAGACGACTCTGCCTTGCCGGCTGGCGCCTTGCCTGAGGGCCCCTTGGCGCCCCCGGCACGTCCCTTTCCGCCGCCTCGTCCAACTCCACCGACCGACATCGGCATGACCTCCTATCGAAGCATTCTACTTCTTCGCGGAGGGCGGGGGCAGGGCCCCTGCGTCCTTCGCGTCCATCAGCGCCTTGGCCAGGCGCGCCCCATCACCCTCGGGGTCCGCATCCACGGCGGCCTTGAGCTCCTTGAGGGCCTCGGGCACCTTCCCCATGAACAGCAGGGCCTCGGCCGCGTGTGCCCGGGGAAGACCGGAGTTGGGAGCGAGCCGCTGGGCGGCCCGGTAGGCCTGCAGCGCCTTGTCGTGGCGGCCCTGGGCGAACTCGAGAGAACCGAGCGCCAGCTGGGGCACCTCGCTCTTGGGCATCAGCACCGCCGCCCCGGCGAAGACCTCCCGCGCCTTCTCGAACTGGCCCATGTCGAGCCACAGGTAGCCCGCCTCGAGAAGAATCATGGCCTCGCGCCTGGCGAGGGGGACGAGGCTGCCCGAGATCTCCGAAGTCTCCGCCATCTGAGTGCCGCTTCCTTTCCAAGTCCGGGACGGCCCGGAGGGAGCAACCACCACCCCCCGGGCGCCGGACCCGTGAAACCACCAGCGCGTGGGCGCTAGCGGATGTTACCGATCGCGTTCTTGGACGTATCGTGCCGCGTCTTGAGCACGTTGGAAATGGTGGAGAACACCTGGTTCTCACGCTGCATGGAGATCTGGACGTTGAGCAGCTTCTTCTGCTCGGCGAACATGCTCTGCATCTCGCCGTTGAACTCGCCGCCGCTCACGCCGCCGCCACCGGGCAGGCTGACCTGGCCGTTGTTGGAGACCGCGGGGCCGCTCGCGCCGGGGATGGCGCCGCCGCTGCTGGCACCCACCGTGGTGTTCATGGGCACGCCGCCCGAGGCCAGGGCCGCGCCGTAGTAGGGGGCCGAGCCCGAGCCGCTCGAGTTACCGAAGGTGGTCAGCGACGACACCGCCGCGGACACCACGGAGCCACCGGGGACCAGGTTGGCCGCCATGCCCACGCCACCGGCCACCACGTTGGCCGCGGTGCCCACGCCCGACTGCACGCGAGCGGAGAAGCTGGTGTCCGGCGTCACCCGAGCCGTCGTCATGTTGGTGGACATCCGCGGCATGTTCAGGGAGCTGTCGATCTTCGTCATGGTTCCTCTCCAGGCAATGCAACGACCAAGGTTCAGAGCCCGGCGGGTCCGGCGCTCTCTGTCTGCATTATCGGTGATCGTCCGACGCAGTTGCGTGTGATCCGGCCGGAAACGATCAGCCCACCAAAAACTCCAGTTATTTCCGGCCCTTGGACTTCGCCTCGGCCACCAGACGCTCGCGCGTCTCCAGGAGCACGCCGAGCAGCTCCTCGGTCCGGGAGATGGCGGCCTGGACCTTCTTGGCCTGCTCAGCCTTGGGGCCCTTGAGGTTGGCCAGCTCGTTCTTCACCGGTGAGAAGAGCGACTGGACCTCCTCGGCGGTGGCGCGCTCGATGAAGGTCTCGATGGCCGGGAAGGACGGCGTGGGCAGGGCATCGGCTGCGGGCGCGGTCTGCTTGGACGGCGGAGGCATGGTGGAAGAAGGCTCCTGTGTGTGCCGGCCGGAAGGTCGGCGCTGTCGGATTCCCCGACGGTAGGGGAAAAGGCCCTCCCGGTTCAAGCCGCCTGCCCTACGAGCAGCGCGCCGTTCAACGAAGAGACGCCCGGGGAGGGACCGGGCTCGACCGTTTCCAGCCTCGTCCCTGGCCGCTACCCACACCGCACCTAGGTTTTGCCCAGCGGGGGAACACGTCCATGGGGGCACGGCCCCGCTCGAAGAGGAGAAACATCTCATGACGAAGAAGCTTGTGGGGCTGGTCGCGTCCGTGGCGCTGTTGGGCTCTGGTCTGGCGCTGGCCGGGGACCAGGAGAGGGGCAAGGATACGCAGACCCAGAGCAGTCAGCCCATGGGCGGTGAGGCCATTGGCGGCGCCGGCGCGCAGGGCCAGATGGGCGGCACCCAGCAGATGGGCGAGAAGCAGATCTCCGGCACCGTGGTGAAGAGCGGCTCCAACCAGCTCAGCCTGCTGACGGACAACGGCGTCATCGCCATCAAGATCAACAAGGACACCAAGTTCCAGGATCCCGGCGTCAAGGGCGCCAAGGACCTCAAGGAGGGCCAGCAGGTACGCACCAGCTTCACCGTGGAGAAGGACAGCAACGTCGCCAAGAGCATCTCGCTGGACACCAGCATGGGCGGCAGCGGCCTGGACTCCGACAAGGGCATCAACCAGCAGCCGGGTGACACGGGCGGCTCGGGCCTGGACCAGGGGATGGACAAGGACCAGAACCTGGGCGGTGACGTGGGCGGCTCCGGCGACGAGAGCGGCTCCGGCGACATTCACAAGTAGGTGTCGCGTCCCACCAGGTTGGAACAGGTTGCCCCCGGGCAACCTCCTCTCGCTCGCGGCCCCCCTCCGGTGCCGCGAGCATCTCTTCATGGTATGTGAGGCCACCGCCACGCACATCCACCCAGGCCCACGTGGGCCGGGCATCAGTCCATTCAGTATTGACTGAACGTCCTGACACCAGTAGACCGGGCGCGACTTCCCATTGGGGGGGGGGATGCCGCGCATGGGTCGTACCGGTATGAGCGCCGAGGAGGAACGGTTCATCGAGTCGATGGGCCTGTTCTTCGAGCGCCAGGGCGTTCCACGCATCGGCGGCCGCATCCTCGGGTTGCTGCTGCTGGCCGACGAGCCGCTGGCGCTGGGCGAGATCGCCCGGCTGCTACGGGTGAGCCCGGCCTCGGTCTCCACCAACATCCGCCAGCTTCAGACCAGCGGCACCGTGGAGCCCGCCAGCATCCCCGGTGATCGCCGGCACTACTACGTCTTCAACAGCGTCGGCTGGGACCACCGGCTCGAGCTGGCGGTCTCCGCCATGGATGCGCTGAGCCGGTTGTGCCAGGACGCGCTCGCCAGCCCCGGCCGGGGCAAGCGCGTCAAGCTGCGCGAGACGGTGGAGTTCTGCGCGTTCTACAGCGAGGAGCTGTCCGGTGCCGCCGAGCGCTGGCGCGCCCGCTTCGCCCGCAAGCCCGGCACCCAGGCAACCCGAGCCCCCTCCCCTTCCGCCCGCCAGCGCCGGAGCGGTACCCGCTAGCCTTCCTTCCCTTTTCCCACGGTTCGCAGAAAGGACCGCATCCACCATGACCCAGCTCTCCTCCGTACCCGGTGGCGCCCAGCCCATCGTCTCCCTCACCGACGTCACCAAGACGTACACCCTGGGCAAGGTGGAGGTGCCCGCGCTGCGCGGCGTGAGCCTCGAGGTGTACCCGGGCGAGTTCATCTCCATCGCGGGCCCGTCCGGCAGCGGCAAGACGACCGCGCTCAACCTGATTGGCTGCGTGGACACGGCCAGCTCGGGCGTGGTGAAGGTGGACGGCCAGGACACCAAGCTGCTCACCGAGCGGCAGCTCACCAACCTGCGGCTGCACACCATCGGGTTCATCTTCCAGAGCTTCAACCTGGTCTCGGTGCTCAGCGTCTTCCAGAACGTGGAGTTCCCCCTGCTGCTGCAGCGCAAGCTGAACGCGACCGAGCGCCAGCAGCGGGTGATGACGCTGCTGGAGCAGGTGGGCCTGGAGAAGCACGCGAAGCACCGCCCCAACGAGCTGTCCGGCGGTCAGCGCCAGCGCGTGGCCGTGGCGCGCGCGCTCGTCACCCGGCCCAAGCTGGTGCTGGCCGACGAGCCCACCGCCAACCTCGACTCCGTCACCGGCCAGAACATCATCGACCTGATGAAGGAGCTCAACCGCAAGGAGGGCACCACCTTCATCTTCTCCACCCACGACGCCAAGGTGATGAACCACGCCAACGCGGTGGTGAAGCTGGCGGACGGGAAGATCCTCGGCCGCGTCTCCCCGGCCGAGGCCCAGCAGGCCCTGGCCGCCGGAGGACACTGATGAGCCAGCTCAAGCTCCTGCTTCAGGTCGCCCTGCGCAACCTGTTCGTCAGCAAGATCAACCTCCTCATCGGCGGCATCATCTTCTTCGGCACCGTGCTGGTGGTGGTGGGCGGCGCCCTCGTCGACAGCGTGGACGAGTCGATGAGCCGCAGCATCATCGGCAGCGTCGCGGGCCACCTCCAGGTCTATTCGGAGCGGTCCAAGGACGAGCTGGCCCTCTTCGGGCAGATGGGCGGCGAGCCGGACCTGTCCGCCCTGGATGACTTCGCGCGCATCAAGGAGGTCGTCCAGCAGCACCCCAACGTGAAGACGGTGGTGCCCATGGGCACCAGCGGCGCCCTCATCACCTCCGGCAACACGGTGGACCTGACGCTCGCCCGCCTGCGCGACCTCTACAAGAAGGCCGCCCAGGGCGAGACGCCCGAGCTGCGCGAGCAGATCCTCAGCCTCCAGGCCCACGTGCGCCAGATGATCTCCCTCCTCGAGGAGGACCTGAAGCGGCGCAGTGAGATCGTCGACGAGAAGGCCACGGATCCCGCCGAGGTGGAGGCCCTGGCCCGCGCGCGCTCCGAGTCCTTCTGGGCCGACTTCGACAAGGACCCGTTCGGCTCGCTCGAGTTCCTGGAGAACCGCATCGCCCCGCAGGTGACGGATGGGGACATGCTCTACATCCGCTACGTGGGCACCGACCTGGTCAACTTCCAGAACACCTTCGACCGCATGCGCATCGTGGACGGCGCGCCAGTGCCCGCGGGCCGCCGCGGCATGCTCCTGTCCAAGTTCTTCTACGAGGAGTCCTTCAAGCTGAAGACGGCGCGCCGGTTGGACCTCATCAAGGAGGCGCGCGACCTCAACCACAAGACCATCGCCATGGATCCGCAGCTGGAGCGCTGGGTGAAGGACAACCAGTCCCAGACCCGGGAGATCCTCTTCCAGCTCGATCCCATCAAGACGAAGCAGGCCACGGAGCGGCTCCAGCGCGTGCTGGGCAGCCAGGAGACGGAGCTGGGCAAGCTGCTGCCCGCCTTCTTCGCCATCACCGATGCCAACTTCGACGCCCGCTACAAGCAGTTCTACGACGAGCTGGCACCGCTGCTCGACCTGTACCGCATCCGCCTCGGGGACGATCTCACCATCACCGCCTTCACGCGCACCGGCTACGTGCAGAGCGTGAACGTGAAGATCTACGGCACCTACGATTTCGAGGGCCTGGAGAAGTCCGCGGTGGCCGGCTCGCTCAACCTGATGGACCTGATGTCCTTCCGCGAGCTCTACGGTTACCTCACCGCGGAGAAGAAGGCCGAGCTGTCCGAGCTGCAGAAGGCCAGCGGTGTGCAGGAGGTGAAGCGCGAGGACGCCGAGTCGGCGCTCTTCGGCGACGAGGGCAGCGCCTCCCTGGTGGCCGAGGCCACCCCCGGCCTCATCGACGAGGACCAGCAGCTCGACGGGCTCGCCCAGAAGCTGCGCCGCGAGGAGCTGGCCAACCGCGTGTACACCCAGCAGGAGCTCGAGAACGGCGTGGTGCTCAGCGCCGCCATCCTCCTGAAGGATCCGGAGCAGCTGGAGCAGACCATGGCCGAGCTCCAGGCCGCGGGCACGAGCTCGGGGCTGCCGCTCAAGGTCGTCTCCTGGCAGAAGGCCTCCGGCCTCATCGGCCAGTTCGTCCTGGTGGCCAAGCTGGTGCTCTACGCCGCCGTCTTCATCATCTTCGTGGTGGCCCTGGTCATCATCAACAACGCGATGATGATGGCCACGCTCCAGCGGGTGCGCGAGGTGGGCACCATGCGGGCCATCGGCGCGCAGCGCTCCTTCGTGCTGAACATGGTGCTGGTGGAAACGCTGGTGCTGGGCCTGGTGTTCGGCACGATGGGCGCCACCGTGGGCGGCGTCATCATGCGGATGCTCGGCACGGCGGGCATCCCCGCCGGCAACGAGGCGCTCTACTTCTTCTTCTCCGGGCCCCGGCTCTTCCCCAGCCTGCACGCGTCCAACCTCGTGGAGGCCTTCGTCATCGTGCTCGTGGTGTCCGCCCTTTCCACCTTCTACCCCGCGTTCCTCGCGACCCGGGTCTCGCCTCTCCAGGCGATGCAGACGGACGAGTGAAGCCATGCAACAGCTCTTCCTCATCGCGGTTCGCAATCTCGGCACCCACAAGCGCCGCACCCTGCTGCTGGGTGGCGCCATCGCCGGCGTCACGGCGCTCCTCGTCATCCTCATGGGCCTGTCCAACGGCATGAAGGCGACGATGCTGGAGTCCGCCACCACGCTGATGACCGGACACGTCAACGTGGCCGGCTTCTACAAGGTCACGGCCGGCCAGGCCGCGCCCGTGGTCACCAGCTACCCCAAGCTGCTCGAGCAGCTGCGCAAGGAAGTCCCCGAGATGGAGTACTCCGTGCAGCGCGCACGGGGTTGGGTCAAGCTCGTCAGCGAGACGGGCTCCATCCAGGTGGGCGTGGGCGGCATCGACGTGGAGGCCGAGACCGGCTTCCGCAAGGTGGTGCAGGTGCGCGAGGGCAAGCTCGAGGACCTGGCCCAGCCCAACACCCTGCTCCTCTTCGAGGAGCAGGCCAAGAAGCTCGACGTGAAGGTGGGTGACACCGTCACCCTGTCGGCGCCCACCATGCGCGGCACCAACAACACGGTGGACGTGCGCGTGGCGGCCATCGCCGCCAACGTGGGCATGCTCAGCTCCTTCAACGTCTACGTGCCCAACGCCAGCCTGCGCGGCCTCTACCAGTTGCGCGAGGACGCCACCGGCGCCCTCATGCTCTACCTCGGGGACATGGCCGACATCCCCGCCGTGCAGGCCCGCCTCTTCAAGCGCCTGCCCGAGCTGGGCTACCAGATGATGGAGCACAACCCCCAGCCCTTCTTCATGAAGTTCGAGACCGTCAACCGCGAGGCCTGGACGGGGCAGAAGATCGACATCACCAACTGGGAGGACGAAATCTCCTTCATCAAATGGACGGTGTCCGCGCTCGACGCGCTCACCTTCGCCCTCACCATCGTGCTGCTCGTCATCATCGCGATCGGCATCATGAACACGCTGTGGATCGCCATCCGCGAGCGCACCCGGGAGATCGGCACCCTGCGCGCCATCGGCATGCAGCGCGAGTACGTGCTGGTGATGTTCCTCCTGGAAGCGCTCGTGCTGGGGCTGATCGGCACCGCGGTGGGCGCGCTGGTGGGCCTGGGCGTGTGCCTGGCCTTCAACGCCGCGGACCTCTCCGTGCCCGTCGTCGTCCAGGTCTTCATCATGTCCGAGAAGCTTCACCTGGTCGTGAACCCCAGCTCGATGATGGGCGCCATCACGTTCATCACGCTGTGCACCACCCTCATCTCGTTGATCCCCTCCTTCCTCGCCGCGCGGATGAAGCCCGTCACGGCGATGCACCACATCGGATGATTGCCATGACCCCGCGCAACCTCCTGGGCGCCGCGCTCGCCGCGGTGCTCCTCGCTGCTCCGGCCGCCTCCGCGCTCGACGCGGCGGAGATGAAGAAGCTGCTGCAGACGCTCGACGACCGGCAGCGCAACGGCGGCGACTACAAGTCGCTCATGTACCTGGAGACCAAGGAGAAGGACAAAGCGGACGTCGTGCGCGAGGCGCTCATCTACCGCCGCGACTCCGACGACAAGCTGATGATCCTCTTCACCAAGCCCAAGGGCGAGTCCGGCAAGGGCTACCTGCGGATGGAGAAGAACCTCTGGAGCTACGACCCGAACACCGGCAAGTGGGACCGGCGCACCGAGCGCGAGCGCATCGCCGGCACCGACAGCCGCCGCGCCGACTTCGACGAGTCCCGTCTGGCCGAGGAGTACGACTCCACCTTCGAGGGCGAGGAGAAGCTCGGCAAGTTCACCACCTACAAGCTCTCCCTCAAGGCCAAGGAGGGCATCGACGTGGCCTACCCCGTGGTGAAGCTGTGGGTGGACAAGGAGACGTCCAACATCCTCAAGCGCCAGGAGTTCGCCCTCTCCGGCCGGCTCATGCGCACCGCCTACTACCCCAAGTGGCAGAAGCTCTTCAGCGAGTCCAAGAAGGCCGACGTCTGGTACCCCCAGGAGATGCGCTTCTATGACGAGGTGGAGAAGGCCAACTCCACCGTCGTGGTCATCAAGACCGTGGACCTGCGCCCGCTCGAGGAGAACATCTTCACCAAGGCCTGGCTCGAGAGCAAAAGCCGATGAGCACCCGCACCACCCTGGCCCTCGCCGCGGCGCTCGCCGCGCTGCCCGCGCTCGCCCAGGAGCGCCCCAACGAGGGAGACCTCTTCGGTGGGGACTCCCCGGAGGCGAAGCCCTCGCCCGCCCCGGCCGAGGAGCCCCGCCCCGACGAGAGCGCCCTCTTCGGAGACGCCCCCGCGTCCGCTCCGGCCTCCACGCAGCAGCCCGAGGCCGCGCAGGCGCCCGCCGCCAACTCCGAACAGGACCGTGACGCGCAGGCGCTCAACGGCCCCGCCGCCACCGACGCCTTCGAGACGGAGGAGGCCGTCGAGGATCCGCTGAAGATCGGCGGCCGCTTCTACCTGCGCGCCTCCACCCAGGGGAGCGAGGGAGTGTCCTTCGGCAACACCTCCTTCTCCGCCCCCATGCTGGTGGATGGCTACCTCGATGCCCGCCCCACCGACCGCCTGCGCGGCTTCGTGCTCGGACGGCTCACCTTCGACCCGACCCGCAAGGAGGGCTCGGGCAGCCTCATCCCCACCGGCACCTCCACGTCCAACATCTCCGCCGCCCCCCAGGTTCTCCTGGACCAGGCGTGGCTGCGCTTCGACGTGGGCCGCAAGCTCTTCATCACCGCCGGCAAGCAGCACGTGAAGTGGGGCACCTCCCGCTTCTGGAACCCCACCGACTTCCTCAGCCCCCAGCGCAGGGATCCGCTCGCCCTCCTCGACACGCGCACCGGCGCCACCATGCTCAAGGTGCACGTGCCCTGGGAGGAGAAGGGCTGGAACTTCTACGCCATCGGCCTGCTCGACAACGCCGGCCCCGCCAATACCCTCGGCCGCATCGGCGGCGCCGCTCGCGCCGAGGTCGTGCTCGGCCAGATGGAGCTGGGCCTCGATGCCGTGCTCCAGCGCGGCCGCAAGCCCCGCGTCGGCTTCGACTTCTCCTCCGCCCTCGGCCCCATCGACATCTACGGTGAGCTGGCCCTCAAGAAGGGCTCCGACACGCCCATGTACCGCGTACCCGAGGGTGTCTCCCTCGGCGACCTGCTCGGCCAGGTCCAGGGCGGTGGCGCGCCCGCGGACCTGGGCTCGCTCCCCATCGAGGCGTACTACCCCGACGGCTACACCCCCCAGGTCAGCGGCGGCGCCACCTGGACCTTCGCCTACTCGGAGAACGACACCGCCACCGTGGGCGTCGAGTACTTCTACAACTCGACCGGCTACCCCACCTCCCTGGCCTACCCGTACCTCATCTTCCAGGGCCAGTTTCAGCCCTTCTACCTCGGCCAGCACTACGCCTCCGTCTACGCGCTCCTCGCCGGGCCCGGCTCCTGGGACGACACCAACTTCATCCTGTCCAACCTGGGCAACCTCTCGGACCGCTCCTTCACCACCCGCCTCGACGTCACCCACCGCGCCCTGCGCTACCTCAGCGTCGAGGCCTTCGTCGCCGTCAACTACGGCCAGAAGGGCGGCGAGTTCCGCTTCGCGCTCGACCTGCCCTCCACTCGCATGGGTCAGCAGGTCATCCCCCCCATCGTCGTCGCTCCTCCCACCGTCCAGGCCGGCGTGGGGCTCCGCATCGATATTTGAGGAGAACGGGCAGGCAGACCCTCACCCCCACCCTCTCCCAGGGGGAGAGGGAGCTGGCGGTGCCGGAACGTTCCCCGGTGAACAGGTTCGTGGGGATGAATGCCTGGCTCGCACTCCCCCTGACCCTGTTGCTCGGACAGACGCCCGCGACGGACACCCCCGCGGACTCCCCTGACACCCAGGACCCGGCCCTGGTGCGCCAACCCTCCGAGGAGGAGGTGCGCGCCGCCCAGGAGCTGGAGCTCCAGGAGCTCCGCCTCGAGGTGGCCACCCTGCGGGCCCAGCTCCTGGCCCAGCAGGAGGAGGAGCAGAGCCGCCTCCAGTCACTGGAGCAACAACAGGAGACCCAGCAGGCCCGTGCCACCGAGCTGGAGCAGCTGCGTCAGGAGCGCGTGGCGAGCCTCGCGCGTGCCTACGAGTGGCTCATCTCCGCGGACCAGCAGCTCGAGAGCGGCGAGCAATCCATCGGCCCGGCCCTCGTCTCCGCGCGCCAGGAGCTCTCCACCGCCCTGTCCATCGCCGACGAGACCGGCCGCGGCCAGACCGTGCGCCTCATCCAGAGCGCTCTCGCGCGCCTGTCCACCGTCGACGAGGACGTGGCGCAGCGAAACCTCTACGTGGCACGCCGACAGCTCCAGGCCGCCGGGTTCGAGCTGCACGAGGCCTGGCGGCTCAGCATCAACCGCCAGGACACCACGCTCGTCAATCAATGAAGTGCGGCGTGGCCGACACGGGCGGGCTCGACGGCTTCGCGATGAGGTAGCCCTGCACGAAGTCCACCCCGTGCGCGCGCACCCATCGCAGCTCCTCCGGGGTCTCGATTCCCTCGGCCACCGTGAGGATGCCCAGCTTCTGCGCCAGCTCCAGCAGCTTCTCCGTGATGGACGCCTTGTAGGCGTCCTGGTGGATGCCGCGGATGAGCTCCATGTCCAGCTTCATGATGTCCGGACGCAGCTGGTGGATGAGGTTCAGCGACGAGTACCCCGCTCCCAGATCGTCCAGCGCCACCCGGAAGCCCGCCTGCCGGTAGTAGGCGATCAGCGTCTTGAGGTGGTTGGCGTCCGGCGTGTGGTCCGACTCGATGATCTCGAAGACCACGTTGGACGGGGGAATCCCCAGCTCGGAGATGGCGGCCACCGTGGAGCGCAGGCAGTACGCCGGATCGTAGATGGCCGTGGGCGTGAAGTTGATGAAGAGCGGCGCCTGGATGCCCAGCCGCGCGGCCTCGCGCACCGCCGACAGCCGCGCCGCCAGATCCAGCTGGAAGAGCATGTCCGCGTCGCGCGCCAGCGACAGCATCTTCGCGGGTGACACCAGCGAGCCGTCCCGCTCCAGGCCGCGCAGCAGCGCCTCGTAGGCGTACACCTGGCGCGTGTCCTTCGCGTGCACGATGGGCTGGTAGAAGCTCGTCACCCGCTTCTCGGCCAGCAGGTCCACCAGCCAGCCCGCCCGCGTCAGGGTGAAGAACTGCGGCAGCGACACCACCCGGGGGAAATCCCCGAGCCCCGGCTCGCCCCCTCCCTCGACGAAGAGCGCTCGCGTGGACTTGGCCTCCTCGCCCGTCAGCGCACCCAGGACATCGGCCACGAAGCCGCTCAGGTGCGCACCATCCAACCGCACCGCCACGCACTGGGCCTGCGGCAGCGACTGGTGCTCGCGCCCCGAGTCCCCCAGCATCCGCACCAACTTCCCGTAGCTGTGGCCCAGGGGAAGCCAGAGGAAGAGCCGTCCCGGCCCCTCCAGCTCCAGCTTCTCCGGAAGGGTCTGGCAACGCTCACACTTCTTCGACTCGGTCTGGCTCATGCTCCTCACTCATGGCTCACGGAAGACGAGCAACCCGCGCGAAGTGTCGGTGGCGTAGATGAGTCCATCACCCGGCACCTTCACTCCGCTGAGGCCGTCGAGGAACGCGCGTCCACGGCCCGGGTCCGTCTCCCTCCACGTATTGTAGTACGCCACGGGCCGGAGATTCCTCGGGTCCGACACGTCCAACACCCTCAGTCCGTCCACGTTGTGCGCCACGTACAACCTGGACCCCACCAACGTCAGTCCGCTCACCGTCGATTCCGGCCTCAGCTCGTACCTGCCCAGCTCCGTGATGTTCTTGGGGTCCGTCACGTCCAGCGCACGCACCCGAGAACCCCAGCCTTCACTGGATTCGAAGGCGATGGTTTGATTTCCAATCTTGCCCACGGCCACCGGACGGCTCGTGGCGTTCTCGTAGCGGAAGCGGCCCAGCGATGACGGCTTGGTGACATCCGTCACGTCCGCCACCGCCAGCCCGTAGCGCCAGTGGCCGATGTAGAGCCGGTTGTCGAAGGCCATGCCCCCGAAGGGCAGCTCCGACGCGTTGGGGTTGCTGTCCTCCACGATGTAGCGCGACTTCAGCAGGGGCGACTCGGGCGCCGAGACGTCGTAGATGAGCACCTCGGCCCGGGGCGACGGCGACATCGCGTAAAGCCGATCCCCCTCCCCGAACAGGCCCCACACCTCCACGGCGGAGCTCGGGAGCGTCTTGAGCCACTTGGGGGCCTGCGGCCTGCTCACGTCGTAGACGTGGATGCCCTGGACGCTGCTGGACACGTAGAGCGTCTGCCCCTTCACCCAGACCTGGTGCCAGATGTCGTTGACGGGGGTGACCTCAGCCACCTTCTCGGGCACGGCCGTGCCGTCGAGCTTGTAGACGAAGAGCCCGTCCGCCTGCGCCGCCACGTAGGCGTACCCGCCCGCGACGAAGACATCCACCGGCGAGCCGCGCGGCAGGGCGACCTCCGACACCAGCTCCAACCCGGAGGCCTCCGCCTCCCCGGCCAGCCGCGACAGGCGCACCGCCTCGAAGGTGCCCTTCAGGTCCGCCGCGCCACTCACGCACCGGCGGAACTCG
Source organism: Archangium violaceum (assembly GCF_016887565.1). NCBI lineage: Bacteria > Pseudomonadati > Myxococcota > Myxococcia > Myxococcales > Archangiaceae > Archangium > Archangium violaceum. The sequence goes on along the minus strand of NZ_CP069396.1, from coordinate 3,829,430 downwards.
CCCTTCACCTGATCCGGCGTGGAGGACTGGCACCCCGCGAGCGCGAAGCGCAGGGGCTGGTAGCCCGTGGGCTGGAAGTCGCTGCCCAGGAAGAAGGTGTCGCCCCCCAGCTGCCGCTCCGTGAGCGCGACGCCGAAGAGAAACCCCTGCTCGCGCAGGCTCATCGCCCCCGGCGTGGTGGAGCCCGACAGCGACACGTTCACGTGCCAGATGCCATCCGTCTTCACGGTGGCGAACCCCGACCGGTCACAAGCGGACAGGTCGAAAGCCTCGAGCTGGCACTCCTTCTTCTCGGGCTCCTCCGTGTTCCCACAGCCGGTGGTGGCGAGGAACAGGGCCCCTGTCGTGGCAACCAGAAAACGATTCATGCGGCATGCATACCGGGCACCGGAGCGGGACGAAAGCATTGGTTCACCCAACACCCGGAGAGGAGGGGACGTGCACCGCTGAGCAATCGAGCCGAAGCGCTCGGCCGCCCACTCGTCTATATGAGGGAGCCTGCCTAGGTTCGGTCAATTCCCCGTCTCCCCTCCCGGGAGGTCGTCCCTGTGAATCGCCGTCTCCTCATCGTCACCCTCCTGGCCTTCTGGCTGCCCGATGCGGCCCTGGCCCAGGTCTACGTCGTGCCGCGCCGTGCCTACCGCTCGCCGGTCCGCACCTATGACTTCGAGTGGCGGCATCTGGACATCCTCGTCGGACCCCAGGCCGAGGGGGTGGCCCCGCCCCCGGCACACCGGGCCCATACCCAGCCGCCCGGAGCTCCGGGTGGCCCCACCCCCACCACCCCCAACCAGGCGCAGATGCGCGCGCCCAGTGGCCCCACGGTGGACGCGACGAAGATTCCCCCGTCGACCCAGACGCCTCCCGGCCAGGACTCCGAGCCCGGCACCGGCGGCGGCTCCATGGAATCCATCGAGCCGGGCAGCCCCACGCCCGTGGCGAAACAGACCGACGGCGGCACGCCCGATGAGCGCATCGCGAGCGGGAGCGACCTCTACGTCCCCATCGCCCTGCCCGACGGCGGCGTGCCGGACGGAGGCCCGTCCTACGCCACGTCGCTGGGCATGAAGAGCGGCGGCGTCCGCTTCTACTTCTACGAGAGCGAGCGCAACGTGGCCCAGTACGCCGCGCCCCAGCTCGAGGACGCCTACCGCTACCTGGTGGACCGCTTCAAGTTCGTCCCCACCCAGACGTTCCCCTACATCCTCTACAGCAGCTACCAGGAGTTCCTGCAGACCAACATCACCGCGGTCTCCGAGGGCACGCTGGGCGTCACCAGCACCCAGGGCAAGCTGGAGCTGACCCTGCCCTACCTGGGTGATCACCGGCTCTTCTCGGAGATCAGCTCCCACGAGATGGCCCACCAGTTCACCATCCAGAAGGTCCGCTTCCTCGCGGAGCAGGCCAAGGTGGGAGGGGATCCGCTCAACGGGATTCCGCTCTGGTTCATCGAGGGTCTGGCCGAGTTCTACGCCAAGGGCGGTCTGGATCCCGAGGGCGAGATGATGGTGAGGGATCTGCTCATCAACCCGGACCTGGCGCGCGGCTACGCCTTCCTCGACTTCTGGTCGCCCGGGCCCTACGGCTTCCTGTGGATCTACAAGGTGGGCCAGGCGCGCTGCCAGTTCCTGGAGGAGACGTACGGGGCGGGCTTCATCCAGAAGGTGTTGGACAACTCGCCCAAGCTCGTCTCCGGCACGGGCAACCAGCCCACCGTGCAGTTCGATGGGCTCATCGAGCTGCTCACCGGGGATGACCCGCAGCAGGTGTCCGCCAAGTTCGAGAACTGGCTGAAGCAGCGCGCCTACCGCACCTACCTCAAGGCCGAGCAGTCCACGCCCACGATGGAGCTGCTGCGCGAGCGCAAGGGCATCGTCACCGCGCTCAACAGCTCGCCCGACGGCCGCGTGCTCATCTACCGGAGCATCGTCCCGGAGACGGGCGAGAGCCAGCTCATCCTGGTGGATCCGCGCGCCCCCGACGAGTACGTGAAGGTGCAGGGTGACGGCGTGCCGGGCTACGAGTCGCTGCACCCCGTCTTCGGGCGCAACTTCGCCCTCAGCGCGGACAAGGTGGCCTTCGTCGCCGAGTCGCTCGCACGCGACACCATCTACATCCAGTCCTACACCCACAAGGCCGAGCCCGTGACGATGACCGGGACGCTGCCCTCGGGCCGCAGCTCCTACATGAGCAACCCCAGCGGGCTGAAGCGGACGCCGTACCGGGTGGATTTCGATCTGGGCGAGCGCGTGGCCTACAAGCTGACCAACCACGGGCTGATCGCCGCGTACTCGCCGGCCTTCTCTCCGGACGGCAAGAAGCTGGCCTTCATCGGCCTGAGCGAGGCGGGCACGCGCGACCTGTACGTGGTGTCCCTGGAAGATGGCCCCGACGTGGCGCCCCAGCAGCTCACCCATGACGTGTACGGCGAGCGCAGCCTCGCGTGGGGCCCCGCCGGCATCGTCTATGCCTCGGACGCCACCTCTCACGGCTACTACAACCTCTTCCGGGTGAAGCCGGAGAGCCCCGAGAAGGTGGAGCGCCTCACCACCGAGGCACGCGACCACTCGGATCCGACGGTGCTGCCGGACGGCCGCCTCTTCTTCGTGGCCTACGACAAGAGCCGCTCGGACCTGCACGAGTACACCGGCGGGGGCACCGTCGTGCGGCGCACGGACGTGACCACCGGCCTCTTCGAGCCGTGCCCCGCGCCGGATGGCAACCTGTGGCTGCTCTACCACCTGTCCGGTGAGCGCAAGCCGGCGCTGCTCAAGGCCCAGCAGTTGATGACCATCGCCACGGCCGCGCCGTCCCAGGCCGAGGACCAGGCACCGGCGCCCCTGCCCCAGCGCTCGCTGGCGGGTGCCGAGGCCTACCGGCCCTTCGCCCGGGAGAACATCGATCTGGGCCCCATCCTCGGCTTCGCCGGCGCGGGTGGCGGCGGCTTCGTGGGCCAGGCCTTCGCCTCCGCCACGGACCGGCTGCGCAACCACGCCGTGCTGCTCCAGGTCGCCGTGTATGGCTCCATCGACCTGACGGACGGCTACCTGCTCTACCTCAACCAGTCCCAGCGCACGACGTGGGGCGGCGGTCCCTTCCAGTCCCTGCGCTTCCGCGTGGACCAGACGCTGCGCGAGGCGGCCGGCAACCAGCTGCCCTACTACGCGCTCATCTCCGGTGAGCGCTTCTTCGGCGCCACCGGCATCGCACGCTACCCGCTGAGCACCTTCACCTTCCTGGAGGGCAACCTCAGCATCGGCGGCGTGTCGTACTTCCTCGACCGCGGCACCGCCTTCATCCTCAACCTGCCGGAGGTCAACGGCGTCGGAGACCTCTACACGCCGTGGCAAGAGGCCAACCGGGGCGCGCGCTTCCAGACGGAGGCGTCCGTGGCCTTCGGCTACAACACCCTGCGCCACCACTACACGGGCGTGCCCATCGCCGGCACCTCGTTCCTCGGCGAGCTCACCACCGGCGTGCAGCCCTTCAACCAGGAGGTCTTCGGCAACGTCCGCCTGGACGCCGAGCGCTACTTCCCCATCCCCCTGGGCAGCACGCACGTCCTGCTGCGCGGTGGCGCGGGCAGCAGCTTCGGCGGACGCTTCGCCCGCTCCTACTTCCTGTCCAGCTTCGACACCCTGCGCGGCGTGCAGTTCGGCAACGAGCAGTGGCTGCTCGGCCAGCACTACCTCTACTCCACCCTGGAGCTGCGCGTGCCGCTCGACGCGCTCATCCGCATCGCCTTCCTCAACACCATCATGGGCGTGGCGGGCTTCGATGTCGGTGGTGTGGGCGGCTCGGCCCGGGAGCTGTGGAACCGCCGCGTGCTCGATGCCGCCGTCGGCATCAACGTCGGCCTCGGCCCCATCCTCTTCCGCCTGCACTTCGCCTACCCGTTCGACATCAGCGCCCCCGCCGGCCGTCCCTCGGACAAGTGGGTGACGCAGTTCTCCATCGGCATGGCCGGGCTCGAGGGGTACCTGTTCAAGAACCAGGGGGCGCCTCCCGGCGCCAAGAAGGCCCCCGCGCCTCCCGTCACGCTCGGCGGCGGCGGCATGTACGTGGGCGGAAGATGATGCTCAGGGGTTGAACGAACCGGGGCGGTGCACTGGGGATTTGAAGGCCCCACCCGGAAGGACATACCGTTGGGTGGATGAGACGCCCGGGCACACGTCGTGCCCGGGCGTCGTCACTTGGAGGCACCAGTGCCCGAACAGTCCCCCGACGCGCTCGCACGTGAGCTGACGAAGCGGCGGGCCACACTCGCGGAAGCCATCCCCGTCCTGTCCACCTCCGGACTCCAGGCCGCCAGCGATGCCCTCCTGCTCGCGATACCTGGCTTCCAGCGGCTCTATACCGAGCGATGGGATCCCGCTCCCCTGGCGCCCGAAGCGCTCGTGACGATGCCGGTGGGCTCGTTCGGAAACGCCTATGCGCGTTACATGGAGCACTACCGGCTGTCCCCCGACTTCTTCCCCATCCAGACGCGGATCGGCGCGGACGCGACTCCCACGCAGTACGCCGTCCACCGGCTCAACAAGTGCCACGACTTCCTCCACGTGCTGGGCGCGTATGAGACGTCGGACGAGGACGAGGTCGCCGTCCAGTCGTTCGTGTTCGGCATGGCCCCCGTAGCGCTCGCCGTCTTCCTGGCGGAGGCGGCGGTCCATCCGGAGATCCAGCAGCAGCGCTACAAGCACCTGCGCGACATCTACGCGGGAGAGATCCAGACGGAGGACTTCGAGCGGGGGACCGCCGCCACGTCCTTGTTGGGCGAGCGCTTCGAGGCCCTGTTGGAGATGCCACTGGACCTGCTGCGGCGGCGGCTCGGCATCACCCCGAGAGCACCCGCGCTGGTGGGACGCGCCGGAGAGAACTCCTGCGGCGGCTTCACGGCCATACCGTTCTTCACACCCGCACTGGCGACCTGAGGTAGAGACACGGCTCATGAGCGCTCGGAATGCGATCGTCGTCGGTGGAACCGGCGACATAGGAAAAGCAGTCACCGCCAGACTGCGGGCGGAGGGCCTGCGCGTCGTGTGCGCCTCGAACGACGTGCGGCAGGAGACGCCCGACGAGATGCGGGTCGACGTCACGGACGAGGCCTCCGTGATCTCGCTGTTCGACCGGGCGGAGAAGCAGCTGGGCCCCCTCGCCCTCCTGGTCAACTGCGCTGGCTTCGGGGCCTTCACGCCACTCGAGGAGATGTCGCTCCACGACTGGCGCAAGACCCTCGACGTGAACCTGACGGGGACCTTCCTCTGCGCGCGTGAAGCGTTCAAGCGGATGAAGGCACACGGAGGCGGGAGGCTCATCCACATTGGCTCCGTGAGCGATCACCTCGCCCTGCCCATGAACGGGGCCTATGCCGCGTCCAAGCATGGGGTCCGAGGCCTGACGGGCGTCTTGAACGAGGAGGGGAAGCCCTACTCCATCCGGGCCACGCTCATCTCGCTGGGCGCCGTCTATACCTCCTTCTGGAGAACGCGCCCGGAGTTCAGCCCGGCCGACATGCTGTCCGTGGAGGAAGTGGCCCAGAGCATCTGGGAGATCGCCCGGAAGCCCTTGAACGTCCGGGTCGATGAGATCCGCCTCCTTCCCCCCAAGGGAGTCCTGTGATGGAGCGGCAACCGAGCGCGACGTTCGCACTCGTCACCGGAGCCAGCCGAGGGATTGGCGCGGCGATCGCGGAGGTTCTCGCGGAGAACGGCTTCCGGCTGGCCCTGTGGGGACGTGACGAGGAGGCCCTGTCCAGGGTCGAGAAGAAGCTGACCTCCACCGGAGCCCAGGTGCGGTCGTTCCTCTGTGATGTCGCGGACGAGGCCGCGGTGAACGCGACGCTCGGCAAGATCGAAGCGAGCCTGGGGGTTCCCGGGGTGATCGTGAACAACGCCGGCTATGGCGGACCCTTCCACCGCGTGGACGAGGTCTCCAAGGAGGAGTGGGACACCTTGTTCGGCGTGAACGTGGATGGCGTCCGCCACCTCTGCCGGTGGGCGCTCCCCCGGATGAAGGCGGGCGGTTACGGGAGGATCGTGAACATCTCCTCCATCCAGGGCCTGTTCGGCGGCGCGCTCTCCTCCACCTATGTGGCGACCAAGCACGCGCTCATCGGCTACTCCAAGGCCATCGCCGCCGAGTGGGGGCCCTACGGCATCACCTGCAATGCCGTGTGCCCCGGCTACACCGACACGGAGATGCTGGCGAAGGCGGACCCCGGGATGAGGAAGGAGCTGTTGCGACGGATTCCCGCCGGGAGGTTCGCGACCCCCGAGGAGGTGGCCAGGCTGGTGGCCTTCCTCGTCGGGCCCTTCGCGGGCTACATCAACGGCAGCGCGCTGGTGATCGACGGCGGCTTGTCGTCGCACCTGGCCAACGATCTGCCCTCGTTCTAGGACTGGGCGGCCACCAGCGCGGCGTTGGCCCGCGCCAGGGGGCCGCCTTCGTGCGGAATGCGCTCGAAGTCGCCTCGCAGCGCCTTGAGGGCGAACTTCTCCAGGTCGATCTCCCGCCGCGTCCGCGCTCCCAGCACCCGCACCAGCTCCGACAGCGGGCCGAAGCCGAAGATGCCGTGCTGTAGCAGCAGCCCCGCCGCCACCCCGCTCAGCACCCGCCACCCGCGGCCATCCTTCGCTCCCGCCACCAGCCCCAGCACCGTCACCGCCGACGCCGCCACCGTCACCACGCGGTTCAGGTCCCACTGGTGCTCCAGCTTCGCCAGGTACTCGCTGATGGCCGAGCGCTCCTGCTCCGCCATGTGCCGGACACACTTCTCCACCCGCTCATCGATCCGCCGGTTCACCCCATCCGGCGTATGCGTGCGCACCGCATCCGCCGACATCCGATTCCAGGATTCCATTTCGCCTCCCTCCACGCTGGTAGGCCACTTGACCGAAGGTAGGATGCGCTCCCCGCTCATGACAGGCAGGCGGACCCGGTCGTCTGCCCACGGCCCCCGCCTCGCTCCCCTGCGCGGCCCGCGAGCGGATGCCTAGCTTGGGTGGAGTGAAGCCTCTTCCACATCTCCTGCTCGCTTGCCTGCTCCTCGGCACGGCCTGCATCCACCGCGACCACCCGCAGGCGCTGCGCGTCCATGAGGACCTGCCGGCTTCGGGCCCGGACCTGTCGCTCGCCCTCTACCAGTCCGTGGGGGTGGGGCTGCGTCCGGGCCATGTGGTGGAGCTGGTGCAGGATGAGCGCATCCCCCAGTCCGTCGAGGCGGAGATCCGCCAGGCACGTGAATCGCTCCACCTGCTCGTGTCGAGCTGGCAGCCGGGCGAGGCCTCGGAGCGTCTCCTGCGAGCGCTCGCCGAGCGCCAACCGGGGGTGGTGTGCCGCGTGCTGGTGGATGCCTTCGAGAGCCCGGACTTCGTGGACGACATGCAGCCACGGCTCGTCCAGGCCGGATGCGAGGTGCGCACCTTCCGGCCCCTCATCGGGGAGACGGTGGTGTTCGACGACGAGCGGCTGAAGGCGCGCAACCACCGCCAGCTCGTCATCCGCGATGGACGCAGTGGCCTCACCGGAGGCTCCGGCGTGGGGCCGTCCTGGTGGCGCGGCGAGAAGGAGCGCACCGGGGCCGGGACGTGGCGGGACACCTACGTCCACGTGGAGGGCCCGGCCGTGCGCCAGTTGCAGCAGGCCTTCGCCAGGGATTGGCTGGAGGCGGGCGGCGGACTGCTCCCGGAGTCGGCCTTTCCCAGGCTCGAGCCCCAGGGCGAGGCCCGCGCCGGCTTCGTCGCGAGCACCGGCTCACCGACGCTCAGCCACTCCGAGCGCATGGTGCAGGTGCTGGCCGCCTCCGCCCGGCGGCGCCTGTGGCTCACCAACGCCTGCTTCATCCCCACCGCCGCCACGGTGGACACGCTCATCCGCAAGGCCCAGGAAGGCGTGGACGTGCGCATCCTCGTGCCCGGCCTGCTCCGAGGAGACTCCCGGGGAGTGCTCTCCGCGCAGCGCGCCACCTATGAGCGCCTGCTGGCCAACGGCGTCCGGCTCTGGGAGTACCAACCGGCCTCCCTGCACGCCAGCACCCTGCTGGTGGACGAGCGGCTGACGGCCGTGGGCTCCACCCACCTGGAGCCCCAATCCAACGCCATGCTCGAGGAGGGGGCTCTGGTCGTCGAGGATCCCCAGCTCGCCCGCGCGCTCGCCGAGAGCTTCGAGCGCGACCTGCGGCACGCGGTGGAGGTCCGCTGGGAGGGGTGGCGGCAGCGCGGCGTGTTCGATCGCTTCAGCTACCAGCTCCCGCCCTCCGTCACCGGCTGCCGGTGAGCGGAGAGAGAGAGGCTCGCGCCAGTGGCGAAGGGCCTTGGGGGGGTTGGGTTGGGGGTGCCCCCCACCACTGGCGCGAGCCTTCAATCATGCGAGGGGCCACGAGGGCTCAATACGTGCCGCCCTCCTCACCCACCGCCTCTGTCGTGAAGCCGCAGCCACCCTCTTCTCCCAGGGCCTGGGTGGTGACGGTACCGCCCTCCTCGCCCTCCGCGAGCGTGGTGACCTTCTCGCGGCCACCCCGCACCTGCTCCAGGTCCTTCGTGGGCAGCTCGTAGTCGATGAAGGTCTTCTTCCTGTCGGTCTTGCGCATCGCACTCTCCGGTGACCAGTCGTCCTCGAAGGAGGACGCCCTATCTGGTTCAGGTGGAGAGCGCTGGCGCGCCGTGTGATGCCGGACATGACGAGCGCGGAGGCTCAGTCCTTCCGCTCGGAGAGCGAGCGGAGGACCTCCTGCGCACAGGCCTTGCCGCCCCGGACGGCCCCCTCCTGGCTGCCGAAGAAGGGTTGCTGCGTCCAGTCTCCCGCGAGGAAGAGGTTGGGCACGGGCGTGGCCTGGGCCGGACGCTGGGACATGGCCCCCGGTAGCGGGCGCACCAGGTGCTTGTGGTGCTTGAGCACCACGGACTTCACCACCTTCGCCTCGCGAATGGCGGGCTGCACCTTCCCGAGCGAATCACACACACGCCGCACCAGGACCTCGTCCGGATCCCCGAGCAGATCATCCGCGGGCGAGACGATGACCGACAGGCGGCTGCCCTCGCCATAGGGGTAGGCGTTGCGCGACTGGTCCTGGTAGACGCACGCATGGCTGTGGGCCACGAGGGTGAAGGCCTGGGTGCCGCCCACGACGTCACGGTCGAACCAGAGCTGCACGGAGATGGCGGGGGCCACCGGCAGCGCGGCGAGCCGCTCGAAGAAGGGCTCCCGCCGCAGGGGCGCGGGGATCAGCGGCACCAGCGCCCAGACGGGAATGGCCGCGACGTACACATCTGCCTGGAGCCGCTCTCCGTCCTCGAGGACGAAACCGTCCACCGCCCCGCCCCCCCTTCCGGGGATGTAGAGGATCTCCCGCAGCTTCACGCCGGTGCGGATCGCCGCGCCCCGGTCCCGCAGGTAGTTCGCGAGCGGTTGGAAGAAGAGCTCCTCGCGCGCGCCGCGATAGCCCCCCAGCAGCGCATGCGGCAGGTCATGGGCGATGTGGTGGATCCACCCGAGGAAGTTGTAGGCGGAGAACTGCTCGGGCTCGCTGAACTGGATGCCGCGGCAGAAGGGGCGGATGAAGCGCTCCAGCACGGTGACGTCTCCGCTCACGCGCTCCCACCAGTCGACGATGGTCTCGCCATCGTGCTGGGCGCGCAGGTGCTCCAGGGAGAGCACCCCCGGCGCGGCGAGGGGCAACAGCGACAGCTTGTCCAGGGGCCCGAGGTAATCGTTCTGCCCCGCGATGCTCACCACCGTCTTCACGGGCGAGCGCAGCGGGTTGATGAAGAACGTCGCCTGCGCTCCGTCGGGGTCCTGCAGCCGCACCTCCTGCATCCAGAAGAGCGCGGCGTCCGGATCGCTCCCGACCTCCCGCAGGAGCGTCTTGAGCTCGGAGTACACCCCGAGGAAGAGGTGCAGCCCCTGCTCCACCCAGTCCCCGTCCTTGTCGCGGAAGGTGGAGGCTCGCCCCCCGAGGTACGGCAGGCCCTCGACGAGCGTCACCGAGAAGCCCTGGTCCACGAGGTACTTGGCGCACGTGAGCCCCGCCAGCCCTCCACCCGCGATGACGACCCGCTTCGCCATGTCCGGCCTCCCCTATGTCCCTAGGTCCGCCCCGCCGCCAACCGCTCCCCGGCCACGCGACGCACGGGAGCGCCTCGAGGGCGGGAGTGCTCACGGCCCGCCCGGATCAACGCCCAACCCCCGACCACCAGCAGAGCGCCGAAGAGGAGAAAGCCCACGTCCCACGCGAGCTGGTTCGCGCCAGGGTGGACATGGTGGATGCCGAGCCACTGATGATCGATGAGCCCCTCCACCACGTTGAACGCGCCCCACCCCAGCGAGAGCGAGCCCACGAAGGTGCGGGTGGACCAGGGCACCTCGGGGCGCTTGCCCGCGCGCCACAGCAGGCCGATGCCGATGGCCGTGACGAGCCACGTGAAGGCATGGAAGAGGCCGTCCCAGAACATGTTGACCTTCATCGCCACGAGGTCCGTGGGAGGCAGGCGGGACGAGAGCATGTTGTGCCACTGGAGCAACTGGTGCAGCAGGATGCCGTCGACGAAGCCTCCCAGGCCGGTGCCGAGCAGCACGCCCGCCGAGATGACCGCCCCCTGATGCCGAGGATTGTCCGCCATCACGCCCTCCCCTCACGAGCCGACTTCGGATTCCTCGCGGGCCCGTGCCGCGGACACGTCTCGCGGCGACAGTCCGACGCGGTACAGCAGGGCACTGAGCGCCCCGATGAGCAGGAACGGGACGACCACCACCATCAGATGGCCCCAGAAGTCCTCGCCCATGACCGAGGCCCTCACCCCGCGCGCGGTAGGACAATCCGGGCAGGCGAGCGCGACCGTCGACACCAGCGAGACCGCCAACACCGCGAGAGGCTGAAGCCGGCTGTAGCTCATCGAACGGACCCCAGGTGGGTGCTCCGCTCCGAGGGTAAGCATGGAACTGGGACGGAACAGGAAACGCGGATGCCAGGCAGCCGGGTGAGGGGCGGAACGCCAGGGACTTCCCGTCAGAGTGGGGAGGGACAATGCGCTCCATGCGCGCCCTCCAGCACTCCCTGCTCGTGTTCCACGCCCGGCTGGCGTCCGCCCTGTTCTTCACCGCGCTGCGATGGAACGTGAGGCTCAGCGGCGCTCGCGCACCACCAGCGTCCGGCGCGCGCTGAGCCCCCGCTCGTCCGAGACGAGAATCTCGTGCGTGCCCGGCGAGGGCGCCCACCACACCCGCTCGTCCGCCTTCGCCGAGGCCAGGAAGGCCCCGTCCACGAACCACGTCAGCTGCCGGTCTCCGTCGGCCTCGGCCTCCAGCGGCACCTCCTGCTGATCCGCCGCCACTCCCGGAATGAGGAGCGACACCTGCCCATGTCCGGGGGAGATGATCTCCGGCGCCCGCAGCGCGCCCCCCGGCTCGCAGCCGGGTGCGTAGGAGGGAGGCTGGGGCAGCAGCCGGTGCTGATCCACCAACCAGCGCCGGATGCTCGCCGGCCAGGTGAGGTACACGCGCGACTCCGTGCTCCGGCCGGCCCGGCACGCGGGGCTCACCGCCAACCCCGTCTTCACGTCCACCTCCACCCGCTGGTGGTAGGGGCAGGACTCGGTGGGGACGTGGCTGCGCCTGGCGAACACCATGCGCCGCTGCGTGCACGCCTCCGTGGGCAGGTGGCCCGAGTAGGCGCACACCTCCACCTGGGTGAGCTCCGAGGGCACCACCGCGTCCGAGTCCTCGAGCCGACCCCGGGGCCCCAGTGCCTCCAGGATGTCGAAGAGGAGCGGCCCCGACGCCTCGGCCCCCACCAGGTGCACGCTGGGGGAGTTGTCGAAGTTGCCCAACCACACCACCGCGGTGTGCCGGGGCCCCGAGCCCGCCGCCCACGCGTCGCGGTGACCGAAGCTCGTTCCCGTCTTCCAGTGCACCCGGGGCGGCAGACCCGTCAGCTTGCGGCGCGCCGGGAAGTCCGGCCGGTCCTTCAGCGACAGCGCGCGCCGGGTGAGCCATGCGGCCCCGGGGGAGAAGAGCACCTGGTCACTGGCCTCGGGCCGGCCCTCCTCCAGCAACTTCAGCGGGCGCGCGTGACCGTCCTCGGCGATGGCCAGGTAGACGCCCGCGACCTCCAGCGGCGTGAGCTCGATGCCCCCCACCGCCGCCGAGAGCCCGTAGTAGCCCGGGTCCGGCTGGAGGCTCGTCGCCCCCGTCTGGCGCAGCGCGCCCAGGAAGCGCTCCACCCCGAGCCGCTGGAGCAGCTTCACGAAGGGCATGTTGAGCGACTGCGAGAGCGCGTCCTCCAGCCGCACCAGCCCCTGGAAGCGCCCGTCGAAGTTGCGCGGCGCATAGGTGCCGTACGCGGCGGGGATGTCCGCCACCAGCTGCTCCGGCCCGGCCAGCCCCTGATCGATGGCCAGCGCGTAGATGAGCGGCTTGAGCGCCGAGCCCGGCGAGCGCGTCGTGGCGAAGCCCGCGAGCTGCCCGCCGTGCTCCGTGTCGAAGAAGTCGAAGTTGCCCACCAGCGCGCTCACCTCCGCGCGCTCGCGGTCCACCACCACCGCCGTCCCGTTGTGGATGCCCCTGGCGCCCAGCTCCGGCGCGGCGTCCCGCATCACCCGCTCCACGAGCCGCTGCGCGCCCGCGTCCAGCGTGGTGCGCAACCGGGCCTGTCCCGGCCGCTGAGCCCGCAGCCACACCGCCGCGTGGGGGGCCTCGCGGGGAAAGGGGGTGAGCCGCTCCGGCACCCGCGTGGCACGGACCTCGGCCAGCGCGGCCTCCGCCGTCACCCGGGCGCCCTCCGGCCCCAGCGGCAGCGCCCGCGCGTCGAAGAGCCGCTGCGCCACGTCGTCCCGAGCCACCTTCAGCCGCGCCGCGTTCGCCGGCGAGGGGAAGCGCCGGTTGGGGTTCTGCGGCACCGCCAGCAGCGTCGCCATCTCCGCCGGGCTCAGGTGTGTCGCCCGGTGCCCGAAGTACGCCAGCGCCGCCGCCTCCACCCCCTCCACGTTCCGCCCGTAGGGCACGAACTGCAGGTACGCCGAGAGGATCTCCTCCTTGGACAGCCACAGCTCCAGCTGCGCCGCGCGAAGGGACTCGATGAGCTTGGACGTGAGCGTGCGGGGCCGAGGCTCCAGCACCCGCACGAGCTGCATGGTCAGCGTGGAGGCCCCGGACACCCGCCGGCCCCGTGACACGTTCGTCACCGCCGCGCGGACGATGGCGAGCGGATCCACCCCGCCATGCCAGTGGAAGCGCTTGTCCTCCAACGCCAGCAGGGCCTGGACATACGCCGGGTCCACCTCCGCCAGGACCGTGGGCACCCGCCACCGCTCGTCCGGCGCCAGGAAGACGTGCGCCGGCGTGCCGTCCCGGTACTCCACCAGCACCGAGTGCGACTCGGAGAGGCGCTCGGGCAGGGGGACGAGCCACGCCGCGCACAGGACGGCGAGAACGAGGAACAGGAGGGAGAGGGCCCCCTGGAGGAGCCTCTTCCCGGAGAGACGAAGTAACGGCATGGGAACCGGAGGACCGACTCCACGTTATCAGCTCCACCCGGAGAGGGCGGGCGTGCACTGTCAGCCACCGTATTTTCCCAGAATCCTCGAATGAGCGGATATTCCGCTTGAAAGCGGTTTCATGCTAAGCCCCTCCGAACCATGCACAGCACTCTTCGAGCCGCGTTCTCAGCCATCCTGTTGGTGGTCCTCGCCTGGCAACCCGCCGAAGCGCAGACACGGAGCACCAAGAGAGGCCTTGGCTATGGGTACCACTCCGCGGAGGACATGAAGGCGCTCTCCAAGGGCATGAGCTGGTGGTACAACTGGTCCCCCACTCCGGAAGCGGGAGCCGCCAGCGTCTACACGTCCGTGGGCGTGTCCTTCGTGCCGATGGTCTGGGGAGGCACGCCGAACGCGGACCAACTGGCCGCCGCCATCCCCGCCGGTGCCCAGTACCTGCTGGGCTTCAACGAGCCCAACTTCATCTACCAGTCCAACATGACGCCCAGCCAGGCCGCGGCACGCTGGCCCGTCCTGGAAGAGGTGGCCCGCCGTCGCAACCTGAAGCTGGTGGCCCCCGCGGTCAACTACTGCGGAGACTGCGTGTCGGAAGGAGGCGTGACCTACTCCGATCCGGTGACCTATCTGGATGCGTTCTTCGCCGCCTGCACCAACTGCAAGGTCGATTACATCGCCGTGCACTGGTACGCCTGCGATCTCTCGGCCCTCCAGTGGTACATCGGCCGGTTCAAGAAGTACAACAAGCCCATCTGGCTGACCGAGTTCGCCTGCGGAGACATGCCGCACGATCAGATCACCCTGGCCGTGCAGAAGAAGTACATGACGGACGCGGTCACCTATCTGGAGAACGAGCCCGCCGTGTTCCGCTACGCGTGGTTCTCCGGCCGGAACAACGAGATTCCCAACATCAACCTGCTCGGCGCCTCGGGTCAGCTGACGGAGCTGGGGCAGCTGTACGTCAGCCTGCCCGCCGCTGGCGGCACGCAGACGGGCCGGTTGACGCCCGTGCTGGCCATGTCCTCGTCCGCGGAGAACAGCGGCACGGGTCCGGAGAAGGCCATCGACGGGAGCATGAGCACCCGCTGGAGCAGCGCCTTCTCCGATCCGCAGTACCTCCTGCTCGATTTTGGCGCCTCGAAGAAGTTCACCAGCGTGCGCATCCATTGGGAGGCCGCCTACGGCAAGGACTACCAGCTCCAGGTCTCCAACGATGCCTCCACCTGGACCCCCATCTCCACGGTGGTGGGCGGGGATGGTGGCCTGGATGAGCTCACCGGGCTCTCCGCCACCGGCCGGTTCTTGAGGATCCACGGAACGAAGCGAAACACGGGGTATGGGTATTCCATCTACGAGGTGGAAGTCTTTGGCAATTGAAGCAAGCCGCCACACCTGACCGCGTCATCGCCGCCTCTCCCAGAAGGGCGAGTCCGGCCACCGGGAGACCGCCCGGTACCGCTCGCCCAGGGTGTCGAGGTAGTGCGGGTAGCGGCTGTCGATGAGGTAGCGGTAGGCCTCGAGGCTCGTGGCCCCCCCCGCCCAGGCCGAGACGATGGCCTGGGCGGCATAGAACCCGGTCCCGAGCGCCGAGCCGATGCCATAGGACGACAGGGGATCGAAGGACGCCGCGGCATCGCCGACGGCGAACCATCCCGGGCCACAGGCCCGCTCCAGCCGTGAGCTGTGCGCCGGGTGCGCCGTGGGCGGCCCGGAGAGACGGAAGGCGCGCCCACCGAGCAGGGCCAGCGCATGCGAGGCCCCGCGCAGGGCCGCCAGGAACGCCTCTGGCTCGAGCACGGCCCGATCCGCGAACAGCACCGCGGAGAAGCGTCCATCCGGAAGCCGGGCGACATACCACCAGCCATTCCGCATCGCCTCGATGTGGATGGGGCTCGCGGCGGGCGGAGGAGCACCGCCGATGGGCTCCAGCAGGCCCCAGCTTCCGACGAGCCCGTCGAACCGCTGGCGCTCCACCCCGAGCATCCGCGCGACCGCCGCGGCACGCCCCGTCGCATCGACGATGAAGTCGGTGTCGACCTCGAACCTTCCCCGCTCGCCCTCCACCGAGACCCGCCATCGGTCGTGCCCGTTCCGGGTGACACCCGCCACCCGGTAGCCCTGACGCCACAGCGCGCCCCGGGTTCGCGCGACCTCGGCCAGCCGGGCCTCGAAGGCGGCGCGGTCGAGCAGCCAGCCCTCACCGCTCACCTCGAAGAGCAGGTTGCGCTCCGTCGGCTCGGCCCGCTCCCAGGCGGCGGCCATGCCGGTGAAGGGCCGGTGCGTTCCCGACGCGAAGAGGTCCGTCAATCCCAGCCGGGCCAGCAGCGGCTTGAAACCAGGAGAGAGACACTCCCCCGGCTTGGGCCGGTGGCCCTCGGTCCGTTCGAGCACCAGGGCCTGGATGCCATGCGTCGCCAGCGCGATGGCCGTGGCCGCGCCCCCGGGGCCCCCTCCCGCGATGAGGACCCTCGGGGGACGCGAGTGCCCCCTCGGACCAGGCCAGCTGGAGTCAGTTCTTTCAGGGGTGCTCTTGCGGGAAAAGGACGGGGCACCTTCCGGGCGCGCTCCGGACGAACTGGTCCGACTGTCGGACCAGTTGCTCCCGAGCGCGCCCGGGACCTCCCTCCTGAAAGGACTGACCCCACCTGGCTCAGTGCTGGTCGCGTCTGGCGATGATGCGGCCATGGATCTTCTCCGGGGCGGCAGCGGGGGCCTTCGGGGCGGCCGCGGGCTTCGCGGCGACGGCGGCCCTGGCCACGAGCTTCACCGGCACCGGCGCGGGGATGCCCGGCTGCGCATCGCCCTCGGCGATGAGGGCCATCGTGAAGGTCGCGTCGTTGGCCGTCAGCTCCGGTCCGATCTCCGTTTCCACCCACAAGCGCTCCGGCAGTTCCGCCTCCGCGAAGTCCTGGGGCCCCGGCCGCTCGGCGGCGATGCCCATCCGATCCCACAGGAAGACCATGTTGGCGATACGGTCCAGGAACTGATCCGACAGGTGGCGCAGCCAGTCCGGCCGGTTGTTGAGGTGCTTGTGCCGCTGGGCCACCGACAGCGATTCCTTCATGAGGCGCTGATACGCGTTCTCCGGCAGGACCTGGTTGGGGACCCGGGCCGCCCAGAAGCTGGGAACGGGCAGATAGGTGCCGAGCTCGTAACCCGACAGGCAGCTCGCCTCGTCGGTCTGCCAGGGCACTCCCATGAACCGGGTGAGCGTCCCGGGGCCACTCGCCTCGTGGGGGCCTCCGGCCCCGAGCGCGACCTCGGGGGTCAGCACCTCGCCGAAGTCCATCCTCACCGGGGTGCCCTCGGGTAGCACGTTGAGCCGGAAGGGCTTGCGCCACATCCTCGGAATGCGGAGCGTCCACGTCAGCTCGATCCCCGGGTGGAAGGGGCCGCCGAGGCACTCCTCCAGGTTGGCCCGATCGAGCGCGTGCGGCTGATCGGCCAGGGAGATCTCCTCGACGGATGCGGGCGGACAGGGGCGATCGCTCGGGTCGTGGGTGAAGCGGCCCTCCGCCCACGCGCGCAGCATGGCGTACTGGGTCCGCGTCACCGAGAGGCCGGTGGCTGGCACGCCCTGGAAGTCGCCGAAGGCATCGCCATAGAGGGGAGGCAGGTAGGCCAGCTGCTCGACGGCGGAGTCCGGCTCCCTGAACCAGTCGAACAGACGCTGGCGCACGGGCGCCGACGCGTCCGAGGGATCCGCGAGCTGCTGGAGCAGCGCTGGTGCCAGCAGCTCACTCGGCGAACCGGTTCCGAAGAGGGTGAAGATGCCCCGGTTGACGTGACCCAGGTTCACCATCCGCTCGAAGAGGGGGAAGATGTCGCGCCAGAACGAGGGCGTCTCCGGTGGAGGAGCGAGGTTGCCCAGCCGGGTGTGGAGGTCCAGCACCAGGTCATACAGGGTGACCACCGAGTAGAGCCCCGGCCCGTAGTTGGGCGGCGCGACCACGACCATGGCGGGCTCCGCCTCCAGGGTCCGGTCGCCGAGCCACACCGTCGCGCGTACCGGCCCATCCGAGGTGTCGTCGAACCAGCCGGTGTTGTTGGCGAAGGTGGTGGGCAGGGAGCCATCGAGCGAGCCCGACTGGCCGCGACCGCCGAGCACCAGGAGCCGGCCCTTGTCGTCCGTGCGCAGCTCGCCCAGGTACACCTGACGATCCACGAACATGCCGCTGTTGAACTGGAAGCCGGGCCCCTGCGTGTGGATGCCACTGATGACCCGAGCCCCCGGGTCGATGACGAGCGCCTCGCGGGGGAGCGGGAAGTTGGCGTTGCGCCGGGGAGCCTGCAGGGCCAGCGGCCCGAGGTCCATCGCGTTGAGGAACTCGTACCAGGCCGCCTTGCGGTTGGCCAGATGGACACGCCATTCGATCCGGGCCTCGTCGGCGGTGAGCTCCTTCACCACCCTGCCCTGGGCGTCGAAACCATAGATGCGAAAGCGCGCGACCTGACGCTTGATGCGCCCCTCCTCGTCCTTGAAACGCATGTCGGGGGGAGGCCGGGCCCCTGGCACTTCCGGGCCTGGGAAGAGCCCGGTCAACGAGCTGCCGACCCGCGCGATGCCGATGGCGGGGTGGATGGCACACGAGACGATCTGGTCGTGAAGTGAGGACATGGGTGCACCCGGGCGAAGGAACCGTGCGACCTGGAGGGAGTGCCCCCGTCGCGGGTGTGACGCCGCGGCACGGGCGACGGGGCTGGCGCATCCCTGGCCGCTGGCCCTTCATGACGCCTCACTGCTTTCCCGCTGGCGCGCGGTTAAGGTGCGCCCCCCTTCTCCCCTCCAAGGTCCGTGATGCGCTCCGCCTCCCAAGTGCTCCACTCCGTCTTCGGCTTCCCCGACTTTCGCGAGGGGCAGGAGGCGGTCGTCTCGCGGCTGCTGGAGTCCAGGTCCGTTCTCGCGGTCTTCCCCACCGGTGCTGGCAAGAGCCTCTGCTATCAGCTCCCAGCGCTGATGCTGGAGGGCGTCACGCTGGTCATCTCTCCGCTCATCGCGTTGATGAAGGATCAGATCGACTTCCTCACCCGGCGAGGCATCCCCGCCGCCCGGCTCGACTCGACGCTCGGGCCGGAGGAGATCCGCCAGCTCTATTCCGACCTGCGGGCGGGGACGCTCAAGCTGCTCTACGTCGCGCCAGAGCGCCTGGCGAATGAGCGTTTCCTGCAGACGCTCCGCCGCCTGCGCATCGCGATGCTCGCGGTGGACGAGGCCCACTGCATCAGCGAGTGGGGTCACAACTTCCGGCCCGATTACATGAAGCTCGCCTCGCTCGCGAGGACGCTGAAGGTGGAGCGGGTGCTGGCACTGACCGCGACCGCCACGCCCTCGGTTGCCCGGGACATCGCCGCCGCGTTCGACATCGCCGCCGGGGATGTCATCCAGACCGGCTTCCACCGGCCCAACCTCTCCTTGCACGTCACGCCCACCCAGGGAGGGGACGAGCGCCGGGAGCTGCTGCTGTCGCGCCTGCGCTCCCGCCCGCGCGGACCCACCATCGTCTACGTCACGCTGCAACGCACGGCGGAGGAGACGGCGGACTTCCTCTCCGGCAACGGCTTCGCCGCCAGGGCCTACCACGCCGGCATGGAGCCCGAGGTGCGGCACCAGGTGCAGGACTGGTTCATGGGCTCGGCCGACGCGGTGGTGGTCGCCACGATTGCCTTCGGCATGGGCATCGACAAGAGCGACATCCGGTCTGTCTACCACTGCAACCTGCCCAAGAGCCTGGAGAACTACGCCCAGGAGATCGGCCGCGCGGGCCGCGACGGCAAGCCCTCCACCTGCGAGCTGCTGGCGGCCATGGAAGACGTGACGGTGCTGGAGAACTTCACCTACGGAGACACGCCCACGCCCGAGGCCGTGGCCGGCGTGCTGCGGCATGTGCTCGGACAGGGAGAGACCTTCGACATCTCCATCCACGAGCTCTCCGGAGCCCACGACGTCCGTCCGCTGGTCATCGAGACGATGATGACCTACCTCGAGCTGGACGGCCTGCTCGAGTCCACCGGCCCGTTCTATACCGAGTACAAGTTCCAGGCCCTGCGGCCGCTCGACGAGGTCATCGCCGGCTTCGACGCCCCTCGTGCCGGATTCCTGCGGCAGGTGTTCGCCCATGCCGAGCCCATGAAGACCTGGTCGCGGCTGAAGCTCGACGACATCGCCCGGAAGCTGGGCGAGCCGCGCCAGCGCATCATCGCCGCGCTCAACTACCTCGAGGAGCAGGAGGCCCTGAAGCTCCAGGTCACGGGGGTACGCCAGGGCTACCGTCTGAAGCGCACCGACTTCGACGTCGACGGGCTCACCCGGACGATGGTGGAGCGGTTCAACGAGCGCGAGAGCCGGGACATGCGGAGGCTGCGGCAGGTCCTGGACTTCGCCGACCATGAAGGCTGCCGCACCCGCTTGCTGATGGACTACTTCGGCGAGGACCTGGGGGGCGACTGCGGTCACTGCGGCTGGTGCGCGGGCGAGCGCCCCGGCAAGTTGCCTCCCTCCGCCGTCAGACCGCCGGGAGCCCGGGAAGCCGCGATGCTGAAGCCCTTGCGCGCCGAGGGCCACGAGGCCCTCGCGTCCGCCCGGCAGCTGGCGAGATTCCTCTGTGGCATCAGCTCGCCGAGCGCCACCCGCGCCAGACTCACCCGACACAAGCTGTTCGGCCTGCTGTCGGACGTGCCGTTCGAGCAGGTGCTGACCTTCGTGGAAGGTCCGCCGTGACTAGCGCAGCCATTCGGAGACACAGGTCCGAAGGGCCTCGTTGTCGATGGGCTTCTGGAGCCACCGCCGTTGCGAGAGGAACCGCTGCGCGTCCGACGTGAAGGCACCGCCGGTGAGGAAGAGCATCCTGGCGGCGACCTCCGGGGCGCGGCGCGAGAGCTCCGCATGGAGCTCCATGCCCGTCATCTGAGGCATCATCAGATCGCACAGCACGAGGTCGAACCGCCGCCCCGCCTCCACCAGCGCGAGGGCCTCCCGGGAGCTGGTGACGACGACCACGTCACACAAGGAGCGCAGGATTCGCTTCGCCGAGGCTCCGACGAGCGGCTCGTCGTCCACCACGAGGACGCAGCCGCTCTTCCGTCCGGCGCGAGACGCCTGGGGCTTCGGCGGGCTCTCCGCAGGCTGTTGTCGGGCCGGGGGCAGGGAGACACGGAAGGTACTGCCCTTTTCTGGCGTGCTCCGGACCGTGAGACTTCCTCCAAGCCCCTCGATGATGTTCCGGGAGATGGACAACCCCAGCCCCGTGCCCTGGCCCATGGGCTTGGTGGTGAAGAAGGGCTCGAAGAGGTGCCCGAGCACTTCCGGCCCCATCCCCTTGCCCGTGTCGCTCACCTCCACCACCACGAAGCCGCCCTCATCCATGGCCGTGGTGACGCGGATCTCGTTCTCGTCCGCATGCCCCTCGGGGATGGCCTGGGCCGCGTTGACGAGCAGGTTGATGAAGACCTGGGCCAGCCGGGCCTCGTTGGCCTCCACCCGGGCCGTCTCCTGGAAGTCACAGGTGACGCGAGCCCGGTAGCGCAGGGTGTTCGACGCGAACTTCAACGCCGCCTCGACGACCTGGCGGACCTCCATCACCTGCTTCTCCTCGTCCTTGTCGTCGTGGGCGAAGGTGCGCAGGTCCCGGACGATCCGGGCGACCCGCCTGGCTCCGTCCTGCGCTTCATCGAGGACCTGGGAGACCTCACGCAGCTCCAGGACCACCTCGGGGGGCAGGTGGTCGGGCGGTAGGGCCGAGAGCGCCTCCGTCGCGAAGCCGAGGTTGGCGGTGACGTAGGCGAGCGGGTTGTTGATCTCATGTCCCACTCCCGCGGCGAGCTGGCCGACGGCGGCCATCTTCTCCGTATGCATGAGCCGGCGCTGGGTCTCCCTCAGCTTGCGCACCATGTCATTGAAGTCCCGGGTGAGCTGGCCCAGCTCGTCCTGGCGCGACACGGGGACCGTGCACTCCAGGTCGCCCTCCGCGACCCGGGCCGCCATCTTCCCGAGCTGCGAGATGGGCTGCGCGAAGCCGGTGACCAGGCGCCACACCACGAACCCCAGGAGCGGCAGCAACAGCAGGCCCCAGGCGATCATGATCACCGTGCTGTAGACGGCGCCAACCTCCGTGACGATCCTGGCGTTGGTGAGCACGAGCCTGACCGGAATCCCCGGCTGCTCGGGGAGGAGGGGGAGCGAGAGCAGGTAGCACGGCAGGGAGTCGTCTCCTGGCTCGTGCGGCGGCACGACGCCGAAGTAGCCCCGGTAGCGAGGAACCTCGAGCACGTACTTCCCGATGCGGGGCTCGGCACTCCACAAGGCTTCCTGGGGAATCGCTCCGAGGCCCGGAGAGACGCGCTTGCCCGAGGTGTCATGGAAGGAGCTGGTGATCAGCCCCTCCCGGTCGAGCAGCATCACCTCCACCCCCGTGGCCAGGAAGAAGAGATCCGCGTACCCATCCCCCATCAGGAAGCCCAGGACGAGCCAGCCCTGCGCACCGGATGACGCCGTCAACGCGGTCGTGACGGCGAACGCCGGGACTCGGCCGCACATCACGAAGGACCGCGCTGGCGCGGCGCCGGGCGGCGGCCGTTCTCCCGCTCCCTCCACATGGCAGTCGGGCAGACTGGTGGCGAGCACCGAGCCGTCCCCACCCACCACGGCCCAGAAATCTCCCGCCGGAAGCTTCACGAGCGCGTCCATCCGGGAGTGAAGCTCCGAGGCCCGTTCCGTCGAGAAGGCCTCCACGAGCACCGGCTGCCCGGCCAGGAGCCGGGCCTGCACCTCGAGCCGCGTGAAGATCTGCTGGTGGATGGAGGCATTCACGTTCTTCTGGGTGGCGGACAACCACGCGGAGGAGGTCCTCCCAGCCACATAGAAGCTGATGTTGGAGCTGATGAGCGTGGTGATGACTGTCCCAGCAAGCACGACCCCCAACATGCTTGCGAGCCACCGTGTCTTGAGAGACATGCGCGGGCTCTTTCTCTTTCTGTCGTGGCCAGGGCCCTGGCTTGGATTCGAGCTTTCAGCTTATCCGAGCGTTCCCGTTTCCGTGACAGCGAGCTCGCTGACATTCCTTCATTTATCAATGCGAGCCTGCACACATTGAAAGAGATCAGCGCACCCTCGATGCACGTGAAACAAAGGCCAAACAGGAAATACGGGCCGTGAATCCAGCTCTTGTTGGATAAGCAAGTTTTTTCTTCGGGAACCGAGGTTCGGCTTGACCCAACTGTCACCTACTCAGCACTCCGTGGTAGAGTGTCGCTGAGATTTTGACCTCACACTGTAATTCTGTGACCTGGCGGAGGTCCCAACGGGGTCTTCTCCTGGAAGCGAACCGCGAGGCGGATGTGATGACCCAGAGCAGTGAAAAGGCATCCAGCACGGGTTCGACCGGCGAGACAACGCTCGAGGAATTGCTGCAAATGATTGCCCGGCTCGTGGCCAATGAGCCCCATGCCCGGTGCCGTATCGGTGAGGGAACACTCGCGCCGCTGGCCGCGGCACTCAACCGTCTGGCCACCCAGCTCGAGCGACGCGGGACCGATACCTCCGAGCTTTTTGGCGTACGGGCGCTGGTCGAGCAGTCGCCGAACATGATGCTCGCGTGTGACACCGACTCGAACATCCGCTTCTTCAACTATACGACCCCGGGCTCCAGCCCCTCCGAGACGATCGGCCACTCCATCTATGAGTACATCCGCGCGGACGACGCCGAGCGGGTCCGCGGCATCATCCAGCGGGTGCTCGAGACCGGCGAGCCCACCGGCTACGAGGCCCAGTCCGTCCCGAGCAGCGGCACCGAGTGGTTCCTGTGCCGGGTGGGGCCCATCAGGAACGGCGGCCAGATCATCGGCTTCACGATGATCATGACGGACATCTCGCAGCTCAAGCGGGTGCAGCAACGGCTGGAGCAATCCAACCGCGAGCTGGAGAGCTTCGCCTCCGTGGCCTCACACGATCTGCAGGAGCCCCTGCGGAAGATCCAGACCTTCGGCGAGCGCTTGAAGACGACCACCTCCGCCACGCTGGGCCCCGAGGGGAGCGACTACCTCGAGCGCATGATGAATGCCGCGACCCGCATGCGCCGGTTGATCGAGGACCTGCTCTCCTTCTCCCGGGTGGGCTCGAAGGGCAATCCCTTCGTCCAGACGGACCTGGGGCGGATTGCTCGCGAGGTGCTGGAGGATCTCGAGACGGCCGTCGAACGGTCGGGCGCGACCGTGACGCTCGGCGAGCTGCCAACGCTCGAGGCGGATCCGCTGCAACTGCGGCAGTTGCTCCAGAACCTGCTGAGCAACGCCCTCAAGTTCCGCCGGGAAGACGTGGCGCCCGCCATCTCCGCCCGCGGCACGATTCACGAGGCGTCCGGCGAGCTCGAGCTGGTGGTGGAGGACAATGGCATCGGCTTCGACGAGAAATACCTCGACCGCATCTTCGAGGTGTTCCAGCGCCTGCACGGGCGCGGCAAGTACGAGGGCACGGGGATTGGCCTGGCCATCTGCCGCAAGATCGCCGAGCGGCACGGCGGGCACATTGGAGCGCGGAGCTCTCCCGGACACGGTGCGACCTTCATCGTCACGCTGCCACTCAGGCAGTCCAACCCCAGGTAGGAGTCCATGGAGCCATCACGCAAACCCGTCACCATCTTGATGGCGGATGACGATGAGGATGATCGGGAGTTCGCCCGTTCCGCGATGCGGGAGAGCCGGCTCGCCAACGAGTTCCGGTGCGTCGAGGACGGTGAGGATCTGCTCGATTACCTGTACCGCCGGGGCCGCCATGCCAACCCGAAGGATTCTCCACGGCCCGGGCTGATCCTCCTGGACCTGAACATGCCTCGCAAGGATGGCCGCGAGGCACTGCGGGAGATCAAATCCGACCCGACGCTCAAGCACATCCCCGTGGTCGTCCTGACCACCTCCAAGGCCGAGGAAGACATCCTGCGCAGCTACAACCTGGGAGCCAACTGTTTCATCACCAAGCCGGTCTCCTTCGAGGGGCTCGTCGATGTCGTCAAGGTGCTCGACCAACACTGGTTCCAGATCGTCGAACTCCCACGCCCCCACGTCCCTGACGAGGCCTGAGGAAGACACGCACCCCATCCGTGTCCTGCTCGTCGAGGACGACGAGGATGATTTCGTCTTGGTGCGCGATGCCCTGCAGTCCCTCCTCCCGAGGCGGGTGGTGCTCGAGTGGGTGGACACCTGCGAGCAGGCGCTCGCGGAGATGGAGCTGGGGCATTACGACATCTGCCTGCTCGACTACCGCCTCGGCGCGAGCACGGGGCTGGAGCTGCTCGCTCAGGCCCGGGGCAAGGGGTGGCAGGGCCCGGCCATCCTGCTGACCGGCGCGGCGGACGACGAGGTCGACTACCGGGCGATGGAAGCCGGAGCCGCCGATTTCCTCACGAAGTCGCAGCTGACCCCGGAGCTGCTGGAGCGGTCGATCCGCTACACCCTGCAGCACGCGCGGATGCTGGAGGCGCTGCGCCGGTCGCAGGCCAGCTTCCGCGAGCTCATCGAGCGGCTGCCCGATGGCATCTGCGTGCTCCAGGGCGAGCAGCTCGTCTATGCCAACCCCGCGCTCGTCAGGCTGGTGGGGTGGGACTCCCCGAACGAGCTGGTGGGGCGCTCGGTGCGCGAGCTGGAGGAGAGTCTCTTCCACCCGGACGACCAGGCGCGCCTCACCCTCGAGTTCCGCGAGGCCCAGCGGGAAGGAAGGCCGGTTCCTCCGTGTGAGCTGCGCCTGCTACGCAAGGAGGGCGACATCGTTCCCGTGGAGATCGCCCAGCTCTCCGTGGTGTTCGATGGCCAGCCGAGCCTGGTGCGCATCGTGAGGAACCTGACCGAGCGCAAGCAGATGCAAGCCCGGCTGATGCTCTCCGACCGCATGGCATCGCTGGGAACACTCGCCGCGGGGATCGCTCATGAAATCAACAACCCGCTCTCCTACGTGATGACCAACCTCAGCCACCTGGAGGCGGACGTGCTCCCGCGCCTGGTGGCGTCCGGTGGTGACCAGGAGGAGATCCGCAAGCTGGTCTCCGATGCCCAGGTGGGCCTCGTTCGCGTGCGCGACATCGTCCGGCAATTGAAGATGTTCTCGCGAGCGGAGGAGCAGGCGCGGCCCGAGCCCGTGGACGTCCAGCGCGTGCTCGAGGGCTCCATCCGCATGGCCTGGAACGAGCTGCGGCACCGCGCGCGGCTGGTGCGGGACTACTCGGAGCCGCTCCTGGCCGAGGCGGACGAGGGCCGGCTGGGGCAGGTGGTCCTGAACCTGCTGGTGAACGCGGCGCACGCCATCCCGGAAGGAAGCGTGGAGCGGAACGAGATCCGCGTCGTCACGCGGCGCCATCCCGGGGGGGTGGCGATCGAAGTGCGCGATACGGGCTCGGGAATCCCGGCGAACCTGCTCGAGAAGGTGTTCGAGCCGTTCTTCACGACCAAACCCGTGGGCGTGGGGACGGGACTCGGCCTGTCCATCTGCCGTGAAATCGTGACCAGCGTCGGTGGACGCATGGAGGTGGAGAGCACGGTGGGACGGGGGAGCACCTTCCGGCTCATCCTGCGCGCCGCCACCGCGCCCCTCCAGGCCCAACGCGCTCCCCAGGAGCAGGTCCATGAGGCGCCCGCCCGGGGCCGTATCCTCGTCGTGGATGACGAGCCGATGATCGGCATGGCCGTGCGCCGCTCGCTTCAGCGCCACCACGAGGTCGTCACGCTGACGAGCGCGCGTGAAGCCCTCGTGCGGCTACAGGGCGGGGAGCACTTCGACCTCATCCTGAGCGATCTGATGATGCCGGAGATGAGCGGGATGGACCTGCACCTGGAGCTCTCATACCGCCTGCCCGAGCTGGCCGAGCGCATGGTGTTCATGACGGGGGGTGCCTTCACGCCCGATGCCCGCGCGTTCATGGAGCGCATCGGGAACTCCCGGCTCGAGAAGCCGTTCTCCACCCAGGAGCTCCAGGAGCTGGTACGGACACGGCTGCGCGGCGCGGGCAGGGAGGGCAGGTAGACTCCCCATCCCCCCACACCGGCGCGGCGGCCAGTCCTGGCAGCCGCGCCGGTCGTCTTCCGGGTGACTACAGCAGGAAGTCCGCCCAGGGTCCGGAGACCTCGACGGTGCCACCCGCCTCGCGCGCCCAGATACGCGGGTCGTACATCGCCTCCGCCTCGACCGGCGGCAGCGTGAACTTCCCGGACGTCACCGCGCGCACCGCGTAGACCACCGTCTTCGTCTCGCCCGCGTCCAGGCTGCCGAAGACCTCCACCCGGTCGTCCCGGATGTTCACGTAGTCCGCGCTCCACTGCTCCTCGCTGGAGGCCCACTCCACCTGGCCGCCGCGTCCGAGCCGCGCGTTCTCGATCTCCCAGCCCGCCGGCAACCGGTCCACCAGGGCGATGTTCTGGATGCGCTCACCCGAGGTGTTCTTGATGCGAACCTGCACGTAGACGAGGTCCGCCAGGTTCACCGGACCGCTGCCCTGCACGTCGAGCGTGTCGCCTTCCAGGTTGCGGTAGGAGCGCTCGAGGGTGAGCCCCTCGCCGCCCACGCGGTACTGCCCGTCCGCGCGCACGCCCTCGCTGGCCAGCACCAGGTAGAGCTTGCCCTCGCCCTTTTCCGGGACCTTGAGGTTGAGGCCCTTGCGCTCGCTCGCGCGCACCAGCGCCCACGTGCGGTCCGAGGCACGCTGCTTCACGCCGTCCTTGGTGGCCACCTCCTTGCCGTCCGCCGTCAACACGGGCGGGGAGAACTTCGAGGCAGCCCCCGTCACGCGCTTGCCCAGGCCGGTGATGCCCCAGACCAGCTCCTGCGTGGTGTAGTAGCCGCTGTGCGGCTCCTTGAGGGCCTCGGCCACGCGCTGCGCGAGCGGCTCGCCCGCCGGGTCGTCCCCGAACAGGTCCTGGAACGTGCTCAGCATGAAGCCGCGCCGGCGCCGGTCCGAGTAGAAGGACCAGCCGTTCCACCGCTCGTCCGCCACCACCGAGATGTCCGGGTTGCGCAGGTCCTTCTCGTAGCGGCGATCCCCCGCCAGGTACAGCGCCGCCTTGAGCATGAAGTCCTGCTCGGCGCGCTGGCTGTTGCTGTAGAACTTCTGGCTCCCGAGCTGATCGATGAGCTTCTGCACGCGCGCCTTGTGGCCCTTGCCGGCCATGGCCAGCACGTAGTGCATGTAGGCCTCGGAGCCATCGTTATAGGACCCCGAGCCGGAGCGGCCCTCGCGGCGAGACACCTGCTGGTTCATCCACTCGATCGCACTGTCGATGCGGTCCTGCGGGACGGCGTACTTCCGCTTCTGCGCGTCCAGGAGCATGTGCGTGGCGTAGGCGGAGCCCCACTCCACCGGCTCGGTGGCACCCGGCCAGTAGCTGAAGCCGCCCGAGGGCGTCTGCATGGAGAGCACCCGGTTCACGCCCGACATCACCATGTCCTCCAGCTTCGCGCTGGCGGTGAGCGTCGGGTCCACGCTGTCGATGAGCTCGGAGACGTAGAGCAGCGGGCGGGTGGAGGACGTCGTCTGCTCGATGCAGCCGTACGGGTAGCGCACCAGGTACGAGAGGTGCTGGAAGGACTCGGCGTAGGGGTTGGTGGTCACCCAGATCGTCGAGCGCTCGCTGGTGGGCAGCCAGCCCTCGAGGTACTGGGACAGGTCCAACGTGCCGGCGGCCAGCTCGATGCGCTGCACCTTGCGCTCGCGCGGGCCCGAGGGGAGGAAGGGCACGTCGAGCTGCTCGAAGGAGGTGTGTCCACCGCCCTCGGCCGTCACCTTGAGGCGGGCGGCGCCCACGGCCTGCACCGCCTTGGCCTGGAAGACGAGCGTGGCCGCCTTGCCGTCCTCCAGCCGCACCTTGCCCTCGCTCTTGCCGAGCAGTTGCAGCGGTGAGGCCATGGACGCGGGCATGGCCATGCCCGGCACCGCGAGGTTCTCCGCGGAGAGGGACACCTTCACGTCCTGCGGCTTGCCGGAGAGGTTGGTGACGAAGACGGGGATTTGAATCTCGTCACCCTGGCTGAGGAAGCGGGGCAGCGTCGTCTGGAGCACGAGCGGGTCGCGCACGAGCACCTGCGCGCTGGCGTGGCCGATGCGCTTGGGGCCGCTCGTCACCACCATGACGCGCACCGCGCCTCGGTACTGGGGCAGCTTGAAGGGGACGCGCAGCTTGCCGTTGGAGGGCACCGGCAGCACGCCGCTCCAGAGGGCCACGGGCTTCACCGGCTGCACACGGCCCGAGGCGTCACCGCCCTCGTCACCACCGGTGGAGCGGCTGGCGCCCGCGGGCGGAATCAGCAGCGTCCACCCGAGCGTCTCGTACGTCTGCACGCCCAGGGCCCGCTTGGTGAAGAGCGTCTGGAGGGGGTCCGGGCTCTGGAAGCGCGTGAGGGAGAGGATGCCCTCGTCCACCACGGCCACGGTGGCGAAGGTGCCCGGCTCCACGGAGCCCAGCTCCAGGTCCACCGGGAGGTTGTCGTTGGAGCGCACCTCCTTGGGCACGTTCAACGTGACGGACTGCACGTAGTCCACCGGCTCCAGCGTCATGCTGGCCACACCGAAGGCCCGGTCCGGCATGAAGGCCTGGGCGGATTCGAGGTGCGGATCCTTCACCAGGAAGGCGCTGACGTAGACGTTGGGCGCGAAGGCCGAGGGCTTGAAGCTCCACGACACCTCACCGGGCTCCACGGCCTTCCACTCGGCGGCCTGCACACCGTCGGTCTCGGCGGTGAAGAGCATGCGGCCACGGTAGGGCGCCTTCACCTTCACGGTGATGGAGTCCCCCACCTTCGCCGAGCCCGGCAGCTCCACCGCGAGCGACGTGGGCCGGGCCGGACGGGGCGTCTGGTCCACCCGCGAGGAGGACTCATCCGACCAGTAGTAGCGGCCGTTGCCCTCGAGCTGCAGGTCCGTCTGCGCCGCGCCGGACTTCACGCGCACCACGTAGCCCGCGGCGTCCGTGGAGGGCGTCACCTGGAAGGAGAACTTGCCGCCCTCGGGCTTCGCGGTGGTGCGGCCCTCGCGCACGGGGCGCAGGTGGCGCTGGTAGCGCTCCTCGCCGGACTCCTCGTCGTAGAAGTAGCCGTATTCCTCGTCCAGCCGCAGGTACTCCACCTCGAGGGGCTTGACCGCCTTGCCGTAGGGAGTGCCCTGCCAGTCCACCACCACGCCGGTGACGGTGAAGGGCTGGCCGGCCTTCACCTTGTCCACGTTGGCCTGGAGGCCCACGTAGTACGCCTCCGGGTGCACGGGCACGGTGGCCTCGCCCTGCGTGGAGCGGCCACTGCCGGCCTCGAAGACGCTGGCCTGGGCCACCAGCCTCGCCGGGCCCTTGAAGCCGCCCGCGTCCTGCTGGGCCGGGCAGCGCACCAGCGTGCGGCCCTTCGCGTCCAGCTCGCCCTTCACCTGCCCCAGCACGGTGGCCTTCACCTCCGAGCCCTCCGGACGCCACACGCCGTAGGCGTACTGGGCATTGTCCTTCGGGCTGAAGACGGACGGCACCAGCCGGCACGTCACCTCCACCGGGCTGCTCTCCGCCGAGCCGCCGAAGAGGTACGCGGCCTCCACCGTCAGCGGTACCTCCTCCCCCTGCAGGTAGCCGGGCTTCTCGGCGCGCGCCGTCACCTTCATGCGCTCGGGGACGAACTCCTCCACGTTGAGGCCATACGCGGCCACCTGCTTGTCGGCCACGCTCAGCACCACGCGGTAGGCGCCCGTGTCCTGGTAGGCCTCGAAGGGCACGTCCAGCGACACCAGGCCCGCCTCGTTCGTCTTCAGCGTCACCTTCTTCAGGTCGCGCTCGCGGGGGTCCACCACCTTCAGCTCCACTGGCATGCCCGCCGGCGGCGCCACGTCGTCCTGGCCGCGCAGCAGCGCCACCACGTGCGCGGTGTCACCCGGGCGGTACACGCCCCGGTCCGAGTACAGGGAGGCCCGGTACGGCCTGTCCGAGCGGTACGGCTCGCCCTGCACGTCCGAGTTGGCGATCTCCGTCTTCAGCTCGCTGTACTTGAGGTAGGTGAACTCGTCGCCCTTGCGCGCGAGCAGGGCGAAGGGCTCGGCGGTGTCCACACCCGGAGCGGGGACGGTCAGCTTGCAGCCGTCGGCGCCACCGGTAGTGCAGCGGGTCACCACCTGGCCGCTCTTCTTCACCAGGGACACCTCGACGCCGGACAGCGGCTCGGTGGTCTCCATGCCGAGCGCCCAGACCCAGACCTCCTCCTTCGCGTCCGAGCCCCTGGGCGCGAGACCGCGCTTGGCCACGAGGCTCAGGTCCGTGAGGAGGATGCGCGAGGCCGCCGACTTTCCCGCGTTGCCCGAGGCGGTGATCTCCACCAGCCCCTTGGTGCTGGCGGGCACGAGGCTGCCCACGTCGAGCCAGGTGGTGGCCAGCGTGTCCTGGGCGCCCTGCACCGGGAGCCGCTTGCGCAGCAGCACATTGGAGGTGCGCTCGTCGGCGGCCTCCTGGCCGTCCGAGCTCATCCAGAAGAGGAGGTTCTCCTGGGGCACGTGCCGCACGACGATGTCCACCGCATCCAGGTTGAGGTGGTTGAGGGGCAGGTTGCGCCAAGCGCTGCGCGGCAGGTAGCGGCCGGTGGTGCCGAAGCTGAGCTGCGGGCTGCGCGCGGAGATGGAGAAGGAGCGCTCGTAGGTGGACAGCAGGGTGCCCCCCGTCGTCGACACGGCGCCCGCGTCGATGCGCATGGCGTAGGAGCCGCGCTTGAAGTCACCGAAGACGCGGAAGCCCCAGCGCGAGGGCGACACGGAGAGCTTCACCGCAGGGTTGAAGTGGATGGCCTCCGCGGCCACGTCGTCATCCAGGCTGCACCGGTTCCCGCTGCCGCCGTAGTAGTCGTAGTCCTCCTCGCCCTCCTCCTCGCTGCGCGCCGCGTCGCCGTCCACCTCGCGGCAACGGACCTCGATGTAGTGACCGGTGGCGCCCTCCTGCACGTAGGCATTGGTGATGTCGAGGCGCTTGCCCACGAGCAGCTTGAAGGAGCCCTCCCCGGCGGGAGCGGTGCCCCCATTGCGGACGGTGGAGGTCAAGCCCGGCTTGAGGGAGAAGCGCACCTCGGAGCCCGGCTTGAGGCTCGCGCCGCCGAGCGCGGCGACGACGGTGTTCCGGTCGGTGGGCAACGTGCGCAGCTTCACGTCGGACAGCGCCTTGCCGTCCACGGAGAAGGCGGCGAAGCGGCGCACGGTGGCAATGTCCACGGGGCCGGAGAAGACGAGGTCCGTCTCCACCTTGCCCTTCTTCACGTCCATCTGCCGGGGAGACAGGCGCAGGAAGGTGAAGGCGGGCGTGGTGAAGGTGCGGCTCCACTCCCCCGAGGCCTTGGGCTTCACCACGGTGCCGTCGCCCAGCTCCAGCGCGTCGAGGGAGACGGTGTAATCGGTCTTGAAGGCGAAGCTGTCGCGCGGGGTGAAGACGAGCGTGGAGCCGCCGCGGAAGGTCAGCGAGCCCGGCACGTCCGGCGTCACGGTGACGACGGTGCCCTTGCGCACCTCGTTGTCCTCGGGAGCCACCGCGCGGGGGAACTCGAGCACCACCTCGCGCGGCACCATGCCCTCGGAGCCGAGCTCGCGGATGACGGGAGCGAGGGACTCGGCCGAGGGAGGGGCGCTCGGCGTGGACGGGCCGCTGGCCGACGCACCCGGGGTGGAGGCCGGAGTGGACGGCTGCGGGGTGCTCTTGGACTCATCCTTCTTGCAGCCGGCGAGCGCCCCCACCAACAGTGCCGCCAACAACCAACATGCCCTGCCCGCGCGGGGCGGCTTCGGGATCGGGACAGACCGCGGACCCATGAACTCCTCCGGAAGATGACGACTCGGGTTGTTCACGCGGCGAGCCGAAGGGCCGGGCGCCGCGCCTGTCGGGGAACGGCTGGGAGCACACCGAGCAATCGCCTCCCCCCCGAGCGAAATTTGCCGGGACGCTAGGGCGGCTCGCGGACGATGGTCAACGGACGAACACGAAGGGAACGCCTCACTCCGCCAAATGGAAATGAGGGTCGCCGCGCCACTCGCTTGTAGACGTCTACAAGCAATGTCGCATAAAATACCACATCAAACCGCCTCACTTGTAGACGTCTACAAGCGGCACGCGCTTGGCCCGTTTCCGCTATCCGGGCCGGAAATGGGCGACGTCGAGCAGAAGAGCGGGATGGGATCGTACCGAGCCCTGGCTCGCGTGCTGGAGCCATGCCTGTACGAGGAGCGCATGCGGCGCTGGTTCGACTTTTCCCGGGAGCAACTCCGTAGCTGGCAACGCCGGTTCCTCGACTGAGGTCGAACCATTGGCAGTAACGAAAAAGGCGGGGAGGAAACACCGGCCATGTCTGGTCAGTGTACCGCCCCGCCCGGTTACCTCACCTCATTCTGCCGTGGCCCTACTGCTTCCCCGCCAGGGAGGGCTGGGCCTCGAGTCCCTGCTGGAGCGCCTGAATGAGCCGCGGCACCTCCGCCATGGGCACGTTCTGGAGGGTGATGACTGTCCTGCCCTCCTCGTTGTGCGAGGAGAGGCGCACCGGCGCTACCCCGTCGAAGCTGCGGGAGATGCTGTCCGCGAAGAACAGCAACCGCGCCTGGTCCGGCACCGGCACGCGTACCGTCGGTGGGGTCTTCTTGGCCCGCGTGGCCCGCTCCACCTCGTCCACGCTGCACTCCGCGAACGGCTTCTTCACCACCTTCTTGCCGTCGTCCTGCAGCACGTCGATGAGGATGTCACCCGGGTCCGAGTTCCAGGTGATGTTCGCCGCCTCCGCGTAGCGCATGAGCGCACGCAGGTGGTACACACCGTACAGGGTGCAAGCCTCCTGCGGGAAGCTCCGGGCCACGGCGCCGTACGTACTCAGGGTGGCCTGCGAGAGCGCCTTCACCTTCTGGCTGAAGTACTCCTGGGCGGTGTACCCGGCCATCTCCGCCAGCTTCTTCTGCACCACGTAGTTGTAGATGGTGCCGATCTGGTAGGCGGCGGTGCTGCCCTGCTTCACCAGCATGTTCATGTTGTTGGTGGCCTCATCGAGCGTCATATCGGTGCCGACACCGCTGATCGCCAACTGCACCACCGCCGGCTGCTGAGTCACTTCCATTGCGTCTCCCCCTCTTTCTATCGAGTAAGGTTGTATGGAGTTGGCCGCTGACGTGCGGCCAGTCCGGGCTGCCGTCTCGCGGCCCGAATCCAGACAAAGCACCTGGCGGGCCAACGACCAGGCCGTCTCATTTCAAGGATTTGCGCACGAGGCAGGTGTTGGACGAGTCCACGCCTCGGATGGGAGTCCGAAGATTGCGACCCGCCACTCTCTTCGACCGCTTGGCGGAAATGACGGCCGTTGCGCCACTCACTTGTAGACGTCTACAAGTGAGCCGCGTTGAGGGCCCCGGCCCCCAACCCCCACGACGCCACCGAAGACGCGCCCGCGCAAACCCGTCCCGCACAAGCCGCGTTAAGGTGCGCGCCCCATGCCCCTGCCCATCCGACTGGTGCTGCTACGCCCGCGCAACGCGGAGAACCTCGGTGCCGCCGCCCGTGCCATGAAGAACTGCGGGCTGTCCGAGTGGACCTGGGTCCACCCCGAGGCCGAGGACCTCGCTCCCGCGCGCCGGCTCGCCGTCCACGCCGAGGACGTGCTGGAGGCCGCTGGCCGCGCGGACTCGCTCGACGCCGCCGTAGCCGACTGCGTCTGGGTGGTGGGCACCAGCTCGCGCAAGGTCGAGGGCAAGCGGCGGCTGTCCCCTCGAGCCGTGGCCGAGGAGATGGTGCAACGCGCCGCCCAGGGACCCGTGGCCCTCGTCTTCGGGGATGAGCGCAGCGGGCTCACCAATGTCGAGGTCGAGCGCTGCCACGACCTGTCCGCCGTCCCCACCGCCCCCGAGCAACCCTCCATCAACCTCGCCCAGGCCGTGCTGCTGTACTCCTATGAGCTCCGCATGGCCTCGCTGGCCGCCTCGCCTCCTCCGGCCGCTCCCCTCCCCGTGGCCGCCACGGACACCGAGCTGGCCCAGGTGGAGTCCGCTCTGGAGCAGGCGCTCGTCGCCGGGAAGTTCCTCGTGGATGAGAACCCCCAGGGGCGCACCGGGCTCCGAGACCTGTTCGCCCCGCTCCGCCGCTCCCGGCTCACGCGCAAGGAGGCGCGGTTGTGGCTCGCCGCCCTGCACACCCTGGCGAAACGGCTTCGCTCGGGTGACGCGGGGGGATGACCCTCACCCCGGCCCTCTCCCAGGGGGAGAGGGAGTCACCCTCATGAAACACCTGTGATTCCAAGCGCTTGGGAACGGTGGCGGAAAAAATCATCGACGTGTCGATTTCCCGGGGCCTCGTTCGACGAGTCAGAAATCCACGTGAGGGTCCCACCATGCTCAAGAAAATCCTGCTCGGTGTCGTCGTTGTCCTCGTCGCGTTCAGCGGCTTCATCGCAACGCGTCCGTCCGCCTTCAAGATCGAGCGCTCCACCACGGTGAGCGCGCCAGCCGACGTGGTGTACGCGCTCGTGGCCGACTTCCGCTACATGAAGGACTGGTCGCCGTTCATGAAGCCCGATCCCGCCCGGAAGGACACCTACGCCGGCACTCCCGCCGCGGTGG
Organism: Archangium violaceum; assembly: GCF_016887565.1. NCBI lineage: Bacteria > Pseudomonadati > Myxococcota > Myxococcia > Myxococcales > Archangiaceae > Archangium > Archangium violaceum. Next base: position 3,794,380 of record NZ_CP069396.1, on the reverse strand, counting down.
GCCACTCGCTCGCCTGGGTCAGCAGTGCCGAGGCCAACGAGGGCAAGATGACGATCGTCTCGGTCCACCCGCCCGAGCAACTCACCCTCGAGCTCGAGTTCATCAAGCCGTTCGCGGCCACCAACGAGACGGTCTTTCACTTCAAGCAGGCCGGGAACGACACCACGGTCACGTGGGTGATGACCGGCCAGAACAACTTCATGAGCAAGGCGTTCTGCCTGTTCATGGACATGGACAAGATGGTGGGCTCGGACTTCGAGGCGGGACTCGCCACGCTGAAGAGCCTCGCCGAGGCGAAGGCGGCGGCGCAGGCCGCCGCGGGCGCTGCTCCAAGCACTGCGGTGGCGGACAACACGGCGAAGTAGCCGAACGTATCGTCCTACCGAGTCCCCGTGCTCCACGGGTTGGAGAACCGGGTCAGGTACCCTCACCCCAACCCTCTCCCGAAGGGAGAGGGAGTCAGCGCGCGGTCCCCAGGAGCTTCGATAGCAGCTTCGGGTCGTCCGGAATCAGCCCCGCCTTCGGCAGCCTCCTCAGCAGTTCCTTCCAGCGCGCGTCCATCTTGTACGTCTTCTGGAGGAGCGGCACCGCCTCGTCCACCTTCCCCACGTTGACGAGCGACACCGCGTGCCAGAACACCATCTCCGCGTTCCCCGGCGCCAACGCCTCCGCCGCCGAGTACGCCTTCAGCGCCGCGTCCGTCTCGTTGCGCTCGACGGCCAGGTCCCCCTCGTTCATCAGGTTGTAGGCCCGCTGCAGGGTCACCAGCCGGCGCAGCTCCTTCAGCGGCAGGGGGTTGTCGTCCACCCGCAGGTCGAACCGGCGGTCCGCCCAGGGACGCCCCGTCGACTTGCCCGACACCACGATGAGCGCCGCGGACTGCCGGCCCCGGATGTCGCCCCCCTGCGCCTCCGCCGCCTCGAGCGCCGCCAACATCCGCTCCGCCAGGTCGCCCTTCGCCTCCCGGAAGGCCTTGGCCATCGCCGGCCACACGGTGTCCTTCTCCATCATGTTGGCCTGCACGGAGAAGTTCTCCCCCACGATGTGGCCCGCGGCGGCGATGCACTTCTCCCCCGTATGGGCCGACACCTTGCCCTTCGCGTCGATCATCGCCACCTGCCGCACCTGGCTCGCGGAGTCCGCCGCCAGCAGCCCCGCCAGGGCCTCGGGGGCGCCCCGGCCCGCGCGCATCAGGTCCAACCCGAGCTTCCCGTAGGTCGGATCCACGAAGGACTGGGTCGCCACCGCCCCCACGCCCGCCTCCGCCCAGGGCACCGTCGAGCCTACGGAGAACCAGTGCGACTGCACCGCCACACCCAGTTCCCCCGTCTCGGGGTCACGCGCCACGATGGAGTAGGTGTGGACGGGCCGCTTGGGAACGGGAGCGGGCTCGGCGGCGAGCGCCGGCACCGCGAGCAGGATGAGCAGCAGGATGGAACGCACCACGGGTCCTCCAGGGAAGGGGCCGGGGAGCCTGAGCGAGCGGGCGTCCGGTGACAAGTCCGCTCCTCCCCCCTGGCGTCCGGCGAGCGGCCAGGAAGGCTCCCCCGTGAAGCGCGCTCCAGGTCCCTACCTTCTCTGAAGATTCCACGCTGGAAGGAGCGAACCATGTGGCGCATGCCTTATGAGCGGATGGCCGTTGGTGACGGGGCCAACGACACCCCGGAGAACCGCCCCAGCCGGGAGGCGCCCGCCGAGAAGGAGAACGGGCCCAAGCGCACCCCCAATGCCGCCGAGGGCACCGAGGGCGAAAAGCGGCACATGCCCCAGGGCGAGCCCGGCCCGACGCCCGGCTCGGCCGAGGGCGGTGCGTTCGACGAACCGTCGCGGCACTGACTCGCGGCCGTTACAGTGCCCCGAGCATGCCCCCTCGCAAGCCCCCAGCCCGCCGCCCCCCCTCTTCCCCCTCCAAGCACGTCCACCCCGGACGATGGGAGGGCAAGGCGAAACCAGACTGGCTCTCGCGCGCGCTCGCGCGGGCCGGGGTGCTTCCTCAAGAGGAGGCGGAGGAGGCCATCCAGGCTGGCCGGGTCTCGGTGAACGGGCGGGTGGTGAAGCAACCCCTCGCCCCGGTGCCCCAGGGGGCCAGCGTGCGCGTGGACGGGCTGCCCGTGTCACTCGAGACCCCTACCCGGGTGCTGGTCTTCCACAAACCGGCGGAGCTGCTCACCTCCACGGTGGGCCAGCACGGGGTGGGCACTGTCTACGAGGTGCTCCTGCCCCAGTTGCCACCGGAGCTGGCCGGCTTCACGTGGCACGCGGTGGGCCGGTTGGACCGGGGCACCACCGGGCTGCTCCTCTTCACCAATGACGACAAGCTGGTGACGCACGTCACGTCGCCCGAGACGCACCTGACCAAGCGCTACGTGGCCACGGTCTTCAGCGAGGCGAACGAGGAGCGGGTGGAGCCGCTGCGCCGGGGAGTGCAGTTGGAGGACGGTCCAGCCCGGCCGGCGAAGGTGCGGGTCCGCGACGCGCACACGGTGGAGGTGACCGTGACCGAGGGCCGCAACCACCAGGTGAAGCGGATGCTGGGGGCGGTGGGGTTGCCTGTACGCGCCCTGCATCGCGAGGCCGTGGGCGGCGTGGAGCTGGACGTGCCCGAGGGCTCCTTCCGGCTCCTCACCGACACCGAGGTCTCCGAGGGTCTCCGCTACGCCCAATCCCCTCTCCCTCCGGGAGAGGGTCAGGGTGAGGGTACCTGACCCCGTTCTCCAACCCGTGGAGCAAAGGCACTGGGGGGAACCCGAGTACACCCCATACCCTCACCCCGTCCCTCTCCCAGGGGGAGAGGGTCTAACTTGATTCCTCACCGTGTGATGTCCCCTCTCCCTCTGGGAGAGGGCTAGGGTGAGGGTCTACCCCCGCGCCACCCCGAGTCCCGGACTAGGACTGCCGCTTCAGACTTCCCACGGTGAGTCCCGCCTCGCGAGGCTGCACCCGGTTGATCTCATCGGCACGGGCTCGGGCCACCGCTGGCGCGGTAGACGGAGTCCGCGAAATCGCGGTCGGAGGGGTCCGGGACGCGGAAGGTGCGGAGGACGTGCCCCGCCCGGAGGCGCCACCGAGCAGCTCCTGGATTCGCGCCCACCGGGCCTTCTCCTCGGCCATCAGGCGCTGGAGCTCCTCGCGGGCGCTGGCGTCCTGCAGCTCGCCGGCCGCGGCGGTCACCCTGTCCAGGAAGGGCATCAGGTAGCCAATGTCCCTGTCGAATCCACTCGGCTTCGCCATTTGACTCCTCCCCTCCCAGGCAACCGCCCGGGGGTATCCTCCTACCCTTACCCCCGGAAATCCCTGGGGGCGACAGAAGTATTCAGGTGGCTTCAGGGTTATGACACGGCGAATGTAGGCGGGGCTCCTCCAGCGGCCCAGCACCCAGGGGGGCTTCCCCTTGGGCTTGAGAGGGAGTAGACGGCTCCCCGGCTCCATGCCGATTTGGCTGGAAACTTCAAGCGGCGGGAAGTAAGGGCGCCCCCTGCCCTGTTCTCGCAGGACTTCAATACAGCAGAAGGACCGACTCTCGTGGCCTCCCAAGTTCCCATCGAAAAGGTTCGTAACATCGGTATCTCCGCCCACATCGACTCGGGCAAGACGACGCTCTCCGAGCGCATCCTCTTCTATACGGGCCGCATCCACGAGATCCACGAGGTCCGTGGCAAGGACGGCGTCGGCGCGAAGATGGACTCGATGGATCTGGAGCGTGAGAAGGGCATCACGATCCAGTCTGCCGCCACCTACGCCATGTGGGGCGAGTACAACATCAACCTGATCGACACCCCGGGACACGTGGACTTCACCATCGAGGTGGAGCGCTCCCTGCGCGTGCTCGACGGCGCCATCCTCGTCCTCTGCTCGGTGTCCGGCGTTCAGTCCCAGTCCATCACGGTGGACCGGCAGATGAAGCGCTACAAGGTTCCCCGCATCGCGTTCGTCAACAAGATGGACCGCGCGGGCGCCAACTACGAGCGCGTGGCCGCCCAGCTCAAGGAGAAGCTGAGCCACCACCCGGTGCGCCTCCAGGTTCCGATCGGCGCCGAGGACCGCTTCCAGGGCCTCGTCGACCTCATCCAGATGAAGGCCTTCTACTTCGACGGTGAGAGCGGCGAGACCATCCGCGAGGAGGCCATCCCCGCCGACCTGGTCGAGAAGGCCAAGGCCGACCGTCTGGAGATGATCGAGAAGGTCGCCGAGGTGGACGACGAGCTGGGTGAGCTGTTCCTGGCCGACGCCGCCATCAGCAACGAGCAGCTCATGGCCGCCATCCGCCGCGCCACCATCGCGCTGAAGATGACGCCCGTCATGTGCGGCTCCGCCTACAAGAACAAGGGCGTGCAGCTGCTGCTCAACGCCATCTGCTCGTTCCTGCCCAACCCGGCCGAGGTCACCAACGAGGCCCTGGATCAGAAGAACGCCGAGGCGAAGGTCATCCTCGAGTCCAACCCGGACAAGCCCTTCGTGGGCCTGGCGTTCAAGCTGGAAGACGGTCGCTACGGTCAGCTGACCTACATGCGCATCTACCAGGGCAAGGTGAGCAAGGGTGACTTCATCGTCAACCAGGCCAACCAGAAGAGGGTCAAGGTCCCGCGCCTCGTCCGCATGCACTCGAACGAGATGAACGACATCAACGACGCGCGTGCCGGTGACATCGTCGCCCTGTTCGGCGTCGAGTGCGCCTCCGGCGACACGTTCACCGACGGCACCGTGCAGTACACGATGACGTCCATGTTCGTGCCGGACGCCGTCATCTCGCTCGCGGTGAGCCCGAAGAACCGCGACGCCCAGGCCAACTTCTCCAAGGCCCTCAACCGCTTCACCAAGGAGGATCCGACCTTCCGCGTGAACCGTGACGAGGAGTCCGGCCAGACGATCATCAAGGGCATGGGCGAGCTGCACCTGGAGATCTACATCGAGCGCATGAAGCGCGAGTACAACTGCGAGGTGGTGGCCGGCAAGCCGCAGGTGGCCTACCGCGAGACCATCTCCCAGAAGGGCGAGTTCTACTACACGCACAAGAAGCAGACCGGTGGTTCCGGTCAGTTCGCGCGCGTGTGCGGCTACGTGGAGCCCCTGCCGGCCGACGCCGTGCAGCAGTACGAGTTCGTGGACGACATCGTGGGCGGCTCCATCCCCCGCGAGTTCATCCCCGCGTGCGACAAGGGCTTCCAGGAGGCCATCAAGAAGGGCTCGCTCATCGGCTTCCCCGTGGTGGGTGTGCGCGTGGTCATCAACGACGGCGCCTTCCACGCGGTGGACTCGTCCGAGCAGGCCTTCAAGACCGCCGCCATCATGGGCTTCCGCGAGGGCTACTCGGCCGCCAAGCCGATCATCCTCGAGCCGATGATGAAGGTGGAGGTCCAGGCTCCCGAGGACTTCCAGGGCTCGGTGGTCGGACAGATCAACCAGCGCCGTGGCACCATCCTCGAGTCCAGCACGGCCGAGGGTTACGTGACGGTGGTGGCCGAGGTGCCGCTGAACACCATGTTCGGCTACTCCACGGACCTGCGCTCGGCGACCCAGGGCAAGGGCGAGTACACGATGGAGTTCGCCAAGTACTCCCCGGTGCCGCGCAATGAGGCCGAGGCTCTCATGGCGCAGTACAAGGAGAAGCTGGCGGCCGAGCAGGCGGCGCGTAAGTAGTGACGAGCGCCAAGGCCTGACAATTCCAGGCTGTTGAAGGAGGCGCCTCCCCCGGGGGCGCCTTCTTTATTTTCCCGGGCCCGGCTTTCCCCGTTGTTCGCCGGGCCCTTCCGGGGCTTCCCCGAGAACCTATGACTTTCGAAGATCTGAAGCTCGCTGAACCCCTGCTGCGCGCCGTGAAGGCCGAGGGCTACACCACCCCCACCCCCATCCAGACCCAGGCCATCCCCCATGTCCTCGAGGGCAGGGATGTGCTCGGCTGCGCGCAGACGGGCACTGGCAAGACGGCGGCGTTCACGCTGCCCATCCTCCAGCGGCTCTCCGTCGGCCGCCCCCCTCCCCCCGCTCGCGGGCGCCCCATCCGCGCGCTCGTGCTCAGCCCCACGCGCGAGCTGGCAGCGCAGATTGGTGACAGCGTCCGTGCCTACGGCCGCTACACCGGCATCACCTCCGCCGTCATCTTCGGCGGCGTGGGCCAGAACGCCCAGGAGCAGGCGCTCCGCAACGGCGTGGACATCCTCGTGGCCACGCCGGGCCGCCTGTTGGACCTGATGCAGCAGGGCTTCGTGTCCTACAAGGCGCTGGAGGTCTTCGTCCTCGACGAGGCCGACCGGATGCTGGACATGGGCTTCATCCATGACGTGAAGCGCGTCATCGCGGCGCTGCCCAAGAAGCGGCAGACGCTCTTCTTCTCGGCCACCATGCCGCCGGAGATCCAGGGGCTGGCCAACAGCATCCTGACGAACCCGGTGCGGGTCGAGGTGGCGCCGGTGGCCACCACGGCGGAGACGATCGACCAGCGGCTGTACTTCGTTGAGAAGGAGCAGAAGCGCGGCCTGCTGGTGCACCTGCTGCAGACGGATCGCGACATCCAGCGGGTGCTCGTCTTCACGCGCACCAAGCACGGGGCGAACCGGGTGGCCAAGCAGCTGGAGGCAGCGGGCATCGGCGCGGAGCCCATCCACGGCAACAAGAGCCAGAACGCGCGCGAGCGGGCGCTGGCGGCCTTCAAGTCCGGCGCCTGCCGGGTGCTGGTGGCCACGGACATCGCCGCGCGGGGCATCGACATCGACGGCATCACGCACGTCATCAACTTCGACCTGCCCAACATCCCGGAGACGTACGTGCACCGCATCGGCCGCACCGGCCGGGCGGGCGCCGCGGGCATCGCCCTCTCCTTCTGCGACACCGAGGAGCGCGCGTACCTGAAGGACATCGAGCGCACCATCCGCCGGCGCGTGCCGGTGGTGGAGGCCCATCCGCACCGCTCGGGCCAGGCGGCCCCCGCGCCCACGTCGCTCGAGCCAGCCCCGAGCCGTGGCCAGCAGTCCCAGCCCGGAGGCGGGACCATGGTCCGTGCCCGGCCCCAGCCGAACCCCGGCCAGGGCCGTGGCGAGCAGCGTGGCCCCGGTGACGGGGGTGGCCGCCGCCGGCGCGGTGGCCGAGGTGGACGCGGCGGGAACGCGGGTGGCCCCCGGAGCGCGGAGTCAGCGCGTCCGGCCCGGAACGACCGGCCGGCCGGCCAGCAGACCCAGTCGGGGCAGCGTCCCCCGGCCGCGGCCCCGGCGGCACCGCCCGCCGTTTCCCAGAGGCCTCGCGCGCCCAAGTGGCTGTAAAGAAGCACCCGCGACGAGAACCTCCGCACTTCATCCGAGGCACCACCCGTGACCCTGCTCCGCGCCGCCGACGTCCAACTCTCCTTCGGCAGCCGTACCGTCTTCCAGGGCCTGACGCTCACCATCGAAGAAGGTGAGCGCGTGGGCCTCGTGGGAGTGAACGGCTCCGGCAAGTCCTCGCTGATGAAGATATTGGCCGGAGTGGCGCGCGCGGACGCGGGGGAGCTGCAGCTCCGCCGGGGCGCGCGCGTCACCTATCTGCCGCAGGAGCCCGAGTTCGCCCCGGGCGCCACGGTGGCCTCGGAGTTGAGTGTGGCCCAGGGTCCCCTCAGGGAGGCCCTGGCCGCGCAGGCCGAGCTCACCCGCCGCCTGGAGACCACGCCCACCGAGGCGCAGGGCAAGCTGATGGAGCAGCTCGCGACGCTGTCGGACCGCATCGAGCAGCTGGGCGGCTGGGACACGGAGCACCACGCGAAGACGCTGTTGGACCGGCTGGGCGTGAAGGACTGGGACCGGCCCGTGGCCGAGCTCTCCGGCGGCCTGCGCAAGCGCGTGGCCATCGCCCGCGCGCTGCTCACGCGGCCGGACATGCTGATGCTGGACGAGCCCACCAACCACCTGGACGCGGACACGGTGGACTGGCTGGAGGACGAGCTGGACAAGCTGCCCGGCTCGCTGCTGTTGGTGACGCACGACCGGTACTTCCTCGATGGCCTGGTGGATCGCATCGTCGAAATCCAGCCCGGTGGGGGCGTCATCTCGTACCCGGGCAACTACGAAGCCTACGTGGAGCAGAAGCTGGTGGCGCAGGAGAACGCGTCCATCGCGCAGCACAAGCGCGAGCGCTGGATCGCCCAGGAGGTCGCCTGGCTGCGCAAGGGCCCCGAGGCGCGGCGCACCAAGAGCAAGGCGCGCATCGAGCGAGCGCGGAAGCTGATGGAGGAGAAGGGCTTCCAGCGGCCGAAGGTGGCGGGACTGCAGGTGATGCAGGCGCCCCGGCTGGGCCACACCGTCATCGAGGCCGAGGGCGTGCGCAAGTCCTACGGCGAGCGCAACGTGCTCAAGGGCGTGGATCTGCTGCTCCAGCGCGGCGAGCGCGTGGGCCTGGTGGGCCCCAACGGCGTGGGCAAGACGACCTTCCTGCGGGTTCTGCTCGGGGAGCTGCCGCCGGACGCCGGCAAGGTGGTCATCGGGAAGAACACGAAGGTGGCGTACTACGACCAGACGCGCGCCTCGTTGGATCCGGAGCAGACGGTGTACGAAGCGGCCTCGCCTCGCGGGGACGACTGGGTGGAGATAGGGGACAACCGGGTGGCGCTGCGCGACTACCTGGATGACCTGCTCTTCCCCGTGCCCATGCAGCGAATGAAGGTGAAGGCGCTGTCGGGAGGCGAGCGCAACCGGCTGCTGCTGGCGCGGCTGTTCCTGGAGGGCGCCAACGTCCTCGTGCTGGACGAGCCGACGAACGACCTGGACATCGTCACGCTGAACATCCTCGAGGGGCTGCTGCTGAACTTCACCGGCAGCGTGCTGCTGGTGACGCACGACCGGTACTTCCTGGACAAGGTGGCCACGTCCATCCTGGCCTTCGAGGGAGACGGCAAGGTGGTGCGGTACGAGGGCAACTTCGCGATGTACCGGCGGCTGAAGGAGCAGGCCCAGGCACGGGCCGCGGCGGCCGCGCCCGCCCCCGTGACGAAGAAGGCGGAGCAGCCTGGAGTGGAGGCGAAGCCAGCGCGCAAGCCGGGGAAGCTCTCGTACAAGGAGCAGCGCGAGCTGGACGGAATGGAAGCGGCGATCGAGGCCGCGGAGACGCGCAAGTCCGAGCTGGAGGCGCAGCTGGTGGATCCGAGCGTCTACTCCAGCGGAACGAAGGCGGCCGAGGTGCAGAAGGAGCTGGACGTGACGGCGGCGGAAGTGGAGCGCCTCTACACGCGCTGGCAAGAGCTGCAGAACCTGGCCGCCGGAGCCTGAGTCCCCAAGAAACCAACTGTGTGAAACACCCCCTCTCCCTCCGGGAGAGGGTCGGGGTGAGGGTATCTCGCCCCTACTGAGGTCCCATGATTCGTCTCGACAACATCGGCAAGCAGCACGGGCAGCAGATCCTCTTCGTCGAAGCGTCCGCACAGCTCAACAAGGGCGAGAAGGTGGGCCTGGTGGGTCCGAACGGAGCGGGCAAGTCCACCCTGTTCCGGATGGTGGTCCAGCAGGAGCACCCGGACGAGGGGCAGGTGTCCGTCGATCGCGGAGTAACCATCGGCTACTTCGACCAGGACGTGGGCGAGATGTCCGGGCAGAGCGCGGTGGCGGCGGTGATGGACGGAGCGGGGCCGGTGTCGGAGGTGGCGGCGGAGCTCAAGCAGCTCGAGGCGGCCATGGCGGATCCGGACCGCATGGACGAGATGGACAAGCTGGTGGAGCGCTTCGGGGTGGTGCAGGGGCGCTACGAGGAGCTGGGCGGGTACGCGCTGGAGGGACGGGCGAGGGAGATCCTCTCGGGCCTGGGCTTCAGCGAGGAGATGATGGACGGGGACGTGGGGGCGCTGTCGGGCGGATGGAAGATGCGCGTGGCGCTGGCGCGCATCCTGCTGATGCGGCCGGACGTGATGCTGCTGGACGAGCCGAGCAACCACCTCGACATCGAGTCGCTCATCTGGCTGGAGACGTTCCTCAAGGGCTACGAGGGCGCGCTGCTGATGACGAGCCACGATCGCGAGTTCATGAACCGCATCGTGACGAAGGTCATCGAGATCGACGGCGGCGAGCTGACGACGTACTCGGGCAACTACGACTTCTACGAGCAGCAGCGGGCGCTGAACGAGAAGCACCAGCAGGCGCAGTACGAGCGCCAGCAGGCGATGCTCGCCAAGGAGCTGAAGTTCATCGAGCGGTTCAAGGCTCGGGCCTCGCACGCGGCGCAGGTGCAGAGCCGGGTGAAGAAGCTGGAGAAGATCGAGAAGGTGGAGCCGCCGAAGCGCCGTCAGACGATGGTGTTCGAGTTCCAGCCGGCGCCGCGCTCGGGCGACGACGTGGCGAAGCTGGAGCGGGTGGTGAAGGGGTACGGCAAGCGCCGCATCTACAGCGGGCTGGACTTCCTGGTGCGTCGTGGCGAGCGCTGGTGCGTGATGGGAGTGAACGGCGCGGGCAAGTCCACGCTGCTCAAGCTGGTGGCGGGCGAGTCGCGGCCGGATGACGGGGCGGTGTCGCTCGGCGGCAGCGTGAAGATGGGCTACTTCGCGCAGCACGCGATGGAGCTGCTGAAGCCGGAGCAGACCGTCTACGACTCGCTGGTGGACCGCTTCCCCCGGGCCTCACAGGGCTCGCTGCGCGCGCTGGCGGGATGCTTCGGCTTCTCGGGCGATGAGATCGAGAAGAAGTGCCGGGTGCTGTCCGGAGGCGAGAAGGCGCGGCTGGTGCTGGCGCAGATGCTCTATGACCCGCCCAACTTCCTGGTGCTGGACGAGCCCACCAACCACCTGGACATGGCGACGAAGCAGATGCTCATCGCGGCGCTGGCCAACTACGAGGGCACGATGCTCTTCGTGAGCCACGACCGGCACTTCCTGGCCTCGCTGTCCAACCGGGTGCTCGAGCTGACGCCCGAGGGCATCCACCAGTATGGCGGCGGCTACACGGAGTACGTGGCGCGCACCGGCCACGAGGCCCCCGGCCTGCGCAGCTGAGCGCCCGCGGGCCCGGCTTCAGTGGCCGGGCTTGCGGCCCTCGACGTACAGCCAGCCGTTGCTGCGCGAGGGTTGCGCTTCATGGCGGAGCGCGGTGAAGCCAGCCGCCTCCAGCAGTTCCAGCACCTCGGCGCTCGAGTAGATGCGAATCCCCGCCGACGACTCCAGGGTGTCGGACAGGTCCCCCGCGCGGGAGGCATCCCGGGTGTACTCCAGGGAGAGCGCCACCCGGCCTCCGGGGATCAGGACCCGGTGGATCTCCTCGAGGGCCGCCCTCGGATCGGGCCAGAAGTAGAGCGTCTCGATGGCGCACACCTTGTCGAAGGAAGCATCGGCGAAGGGCATGCGGCCCACGTCGCCCATGCGAACCGAGAGCTGCCCGGCGAGCACCCGGGCCCGATTGCGCGAGAGGGCCTGGAAGACCATGGTCTCGGAGTGGTCGAGGCCCACCACGAAGCCCCGAGGGGCCAGGTGCGCCAGGAGCTCGAGCGCCTTGCCCGCCCCGCAGCCGACGTCCAGTACCCGATCCCTGGGCTGGATGTCCATGTGCTCCAACGTCCAGCGCGTCACGGGGCCGTGCTCGAAGCTCATGACATGGCCGATCAGACGCCCGAGCCACCCGTCCGGCCGCCCGTAGAGTCCGACGAGCGAGCGGGTGAGGCCAGGAATGTTCCACGAGAGAAGGGTATCGAAGACATAGGTGGGCAGCTCGTGAAGCGTGGGCAGCTTCACTTCGAGCATCGGGGAGGGAGTCATACGGGTCTCCTGTCGCGCGGTCCGGCACGAGGGCACTGACGCTGCTTGAGCAGGAGGGAGTCACACTCGGCCAACCTGCCTGCACCGTGAGAACGCCAGACCGCGCATTTCTTCCCGGCCCCCTCGGGAACGAATCGACTCCCACATGCGCGGGGTACGTCGGTGGGTTACAAGCCTCGTATGCTCCGCCGCACTTCGGTCGCCCTCTTCAGCCTCACCCTGGCCGCCTGCGCCACCTCCCAGCAGGGCAACACCCGCCAGGTGATGGAGCGCGTCGACAAGAGGTTCCTCACCCGGGAACAGTGCCAGCCCACGCGCACGGCTTCCCTTGCCCATGAACAGGTCTCCGGGCTCGACGAGCTGCCCAGGTCCCTTCGAGACCGGCTGCTCGCGGACCTGCCCCTGGAAGCCGTTGGGAGCACGAAGTCCGCGCAGTGCCAGGAGGCCGCGGCCCGGCTCCTCGAGGACCGGCTTCGCGCGCTCTGCTGGATGGAGGCACGCGTGACACTTCAGGGTGACACCGCGGCCGGCGCACCCGCTCCCCTGCCCCGCCTGAATGTCCAGCTCGGGTCGTCCTATCAGGTCGACACCATCATCTGGGTCACCCTGGACAGGAACGCGACGGTGTCGCCCGCCCGCGTCATCGAGACGGCCAAGAGCGCGCTCCCCAAGGACAAGGCGTGCACGGTGCGGACGCTCGAGGACATCCGGGCGAGCGTCTCCAAGCTCGGGACGTTCCATCAGGTGTTGGTGGAGCCGGGTCCTCCCAACACCGAGAACAAGACCGTCCCCGTCGTCGTCAACATCAACGAGAAGGATCCGGCTCCCCCGAAGACGCAGGAGCCGGTCCCGGACAAGAAGTGAGTCAGTTGTTGCGAGCCGCGTCCTGCTCCTGGTTGAACCAGCGGGACCAGGCGTTCACCACTTCGCCGGACGGGTTGTTGATGGACTTGGGGCTGAGGATGTTGGCGAAGGCGTAGGCCTCGCTCTCCAGCTTCTGCTTGTCCACCACGTAGTGTCCCTGCGCATCGCGCAGCGGCTGTCCCTGGCCGTCCCGCTGGATGTAGCGGCTGTGCGTCGCGAACTCGTCGATGCGGTTCTGGTACTGGCCCTTGCCGTAGTAGTCCCCCAGGACCTGGGTGAGGCTCTGGTTGGGGTTCTGCGCCAGGCGGTTCGCGAGGTTGAGCCCGTCGATGTCGCCGTACCAGTCCTCCTTGCCCTCGTTGCCGATGGCGGTGTCGGCACGGGCGCCCGCGTTGTCACCCCGAGCGGTGTTCTTGATGGCCGAGGCCACATCCCCCGTGAGGGTGACCGTCTGGAGGTTGAAGGGGTTCGGGATGCGGGTCGGAGGGAGGGTCGGGAGCAGGTAGTTGTCGGGGACGCGCTTCTCGTTCACCTGCCAGTCGAGCGCGCAGGCCACGTGGCCCATGTCCACCTCCTGCCCGTCCGGCGTGCGCATCCGGCCGCTGTAACCGCCGACCGCCATGCCGCCGCTGTAGTTCGGGTCATGCGGCAGGCCCGCGGCATTGATGGCCCCCTCCGAGGCCCCGAACGGCGTGCCCCCGCCCACGTTCCAGACCGTGCTGTTGTAGTAGGTCTGCCGCGCGATGGTGGCCGCCTCGCCCTTGCCCATCGTCTTCTCGAGCTCTCCCATCCGGTCCATGAAGACGGTGAAGCGCGCCCGCTCCACGGCCTCGGCGGGCTGGGCCCGCTCCACGTTCTCCAGGGCGGAGATCTTCGCCTTCAGATCCTGGATCTGCTTCTCCTTGCCGTTGTCGCCTCCGGTGATGGCATCCCGGGCCTTCTCGAACGGGTTCCGGTTCTCCAGCTCGAGCTGCACACGGCCCAGCTGCTGGCGCAGGCCGGACAGCTCGCGCTGGGTCTTCAGGGCCTCCTGGTACGCCGGGTCATTGCCCACCTGGGCGACGCCGCCGGCCTTCGCCGCCTTCGCACCGGCCCCGGCCCCCTCGAAACCATCGCGGAACACTTGCGGATGCGCGGGCTCCGCCTTCACCTGATTGCCCGCCTTGGCGGTCGTGGGCGCCTCACCGCCGGCCGCCTTGGGCTTGGAGCTGACCTCGGGCGAGGGGGTGGAGACGGGCCTCCTGGTGGTGGACGACACGGAGCTCACGGTAGGGGTCCTTTCGTGGGGGCGGGTGACTCAAGACTCATTATCGGGCCCGCCCCGCGAAAGTTTCCTACTTGGGCATCACCCCGAAGGCCTTGAGCATCGCCACGGCGATGCCCATGAGGCTCTCACCCGCGATGAAGCCCGAGCTCACGGGGAGCACCGTGGCCTCGGCCAGCTGCGCCTTCTTGCGGCGCAGCACCTCGGCGATGGCCGCGCCGATGAAGAAGCTGATGGAGCTCGCCCCCGGAATCACGATGGCCAGCCCCAGGCCCGACGCCGAGGGAATGTACGGCTTCGCCTTCTTCGGAGCCCAGCGCTCCAGCAACACCAGCACCACGCCCAGCACCAGGCCGCACAGGGCGCCGATGCGCGCGGACGTGTGCAGCGAGCCCACTCCGTTGACGAGCATCTTCGACACGCCGGCCCATACCAGCGCGGAGGGCGCGGGGAACTCCTCGGTGCCCAGCACCTCCGCGGTCGGCACCAGCAGGTTGAAGGCGGGCACCACCACGGCGGCACCGGCCACCAGGCCGAGGAGCTGCGCGAAGAACTGCTTGCGCGGATCGGCGCCGAGCAGCCACCCGGTCTTGAGGTTCGTGAGCAGGTCCGCCGCGTGCAGGCCCACCCCGCCCGTGGCGTTGGCGCTCATCACGTTGGCCGCGAGGTTTCCGGGCAGCAGTCCGCCGTAGAGCAGCTGGGTCACCGGCCCGAGCGCCTTGGTGGGCGTGGTGTCCGTCTCCCCGGTGACGCGCGCGGCGATGACGCCCATCACCACCGACAGCGGCATGGCGATGACACCGGCCCACCACGGAATCTGGAAGAGGTACGCCATCAGGAACACGGCCACCGGACCCAGCACCAGGAAGCCCAGGGGGAACCAGGTGGGCGGGCACTCGATGTCGGCGAGCGCATCCTTCTCCTCCTCGCCCTTCTTCCCGAAGAGGCCCGAGAGCGCCTTGAAGGACTTCGCCACGCTGCGCCACTGGAAGGCGAAGGACAGCAGGCCCGAGGACACGAGCACCGCGGCCCCCGTCCACAGCGCCCAGGAGTTGATGGCCTTGTACGTCACCTCGGGGATGACACCGCGGCTGACCATCTCCGGGGCGAGGAAGCCGTAGGTGAGGATGGCGCCCAGCAGCATGGACCAGCCCGTCTTGAAGCTCACCAGGGCCCCGGCGCCCACGAGCAGCAGGCTCAAGTCGAACGAGAGCGTCCACGCCCCCGCGGGCTTGCCGCCGATGGTGAAGGGCAGGCTCACCTTCGCGGGAAGGTTCCACGCCAGCCACGAGGCCTTGGCATCCCGCCAGAACGCGATGACGGCTCCGATCAGGCCGGCGACGCCGAGGTAGCGCGCCTTGCCGCGCGAGCGCTCATCCGCTCCGTAGAGTGCCTGGATCGTCTCGGCGGTGGCGGTGCCCGTGGGGAACGGGAGCTGCTCGATGTTGATGAGCTGGCGCTTGATGGGGATGGCGGCGAAGACGCCCAGCGCGGACACCACCGAGAACCACGCCACCAGCCACCCGGTGGAGGGCAGCGCTCCGGTGAGCATCAGCAGCGCGGGCACGGCGGCCATGTTGCCTCCGCCCGTCATGTACCCCGCACCCGAGGCCACCGAGCCCACGGCGTTGTTCTCGAGCGCGGAGACCTCCGTCCGCACCAGCCCCACCGCGCGCAGGGCGCCGAAGGTGGCGAAGGCGAGGATGCACGCGGTGATGGTGACGCCCAGGCTCCAGCCCGTCTTGAGGATGACGTACAGGTTGGAGAGGCACATCACCGCGCCGATCAGCATGCCGGCGATGACGGCGCGCACGGTGAGCTGGCGCACGCCGGCCTTGTAGACGTTCTCGAGCCAGTGCCGCTCCGGATCCTTGGCGGCCATGGTGGACCCCCGGGGGGGCACGGAATCCGGCTCGGGCTTGAGCTGGAGCTGCTGGGGAGAGGGGGAGACGGGTTGGCTCATTGGGAGCGCAACCTTACCGGAACACCCCCTACCCCACGAGTGGGTATCGCGCCCTTCCGGGCTGCCCTCTCAGTGCGCGCCGCCTGGACCGTGGGCGTGACCGTGCTCCAGCTCCTCGCTGGTGGCCTGACGCACCTCGCGCACCGTCACGTCGAAGTGGAGCGTCTTGCCCGCCAACGGGTGGTTGAGGTCCACCACCACCTGGTCGCCCTTGAGCTCGCGGATGGTGATGGGGATGACGTCCCCGCCCTCCGTCTGCGCGGAGATGGTCATGCCCGGCTGCAGCTGGGCATTCGGGGGGAACATGTCACGAGGCACCGTCTGGAGGCCGCGCGGGTCGTGCTCGCCGTAGCCCTGGGAGGGAGCCACCACCACCTTCTTCGACTCACCCGAGCCCATGCCCTCCAGCTGCCCCTCGAGCCCCGGGACGATCTGCCCCCGGCCATGCAGATAGGAGAGCGGATGCCCGGGCTCACTCTCGTCGACGACCTTCCCGTCCCCGAGGTGCAACCGGTACTCCAATGAGACGACGCTGTCCTTGGACACCTTCATAGTGGCTGCTCCTTCTTTGCTACGGGTATGGGACGACAAGGAGGCGAGAGACAACCCTTGCTCGCTGGCACGCTCAGGAGGCGGGCGAGCCGGGTTCGAGCTGGGTCCCCTCGGACTCGGCGGTGAGCGCGGGCTCGCCCCGGGCCACGTAGACGGCGGCGGCCAGGTCCCCCGTCACGTTGAGCGTGGTGCGGCACATGTCCAGGAAGCGGTCCACGCCGAGCACCAGGGCCAGTCCCTCGGGGGGAATCTTGAAGAGGCCCAGAATCATCGCGATGACCGGGATGGAGCCGGCCGGCACGCCCGCGGTGCCGATGCCCGCCAGCACGCAGATGAACATCACCACGGCCTGATCCGCGATGCTCAGCTGCACACCGAACACCTGCGCGAGGAAGAGCACGGTGACGCCCTCGAAGAGCGCGGTGCCGTTCTGGTTCATCGCCGAGCCGGCGGTGAGCACGAAGCGCGCCACGTTGCGCGGCAGCTTGAGGTTCTCCTCGGCCACCTTGAGCGCGGTGGGCAGCGTGGCGCTGGAGGACGCCGTGGAGAACGCGGTGACGATGGCCAGGCGGCAGTCGCGGAAGAAGGTCAGCGGGTTGCGCCCGCCGAGGAAACGCACCGACAGCGAGTACACGCCGAACATGTGCAGCCCGAGCGCCAGCAGCACCACGCCCACGTAGGAGGCCACCTGCATCAGCACGCCGATGCCCAGGCGCGCCATCATGCTGAAGAGCAGCGCCCCCACGCCGTAGGGCGCCAGCTTCAGCACCCCGTCGATGAGCTTCATCATCACGTCGTGCAGGCCCTGGATCGTCTCGCGCAGCCGCTGCGCGCCCTCCGTGGGCGTCAGGGCCAGGCCCAGGCCGAAGATGAGCGAGAAGATGATGAGGGAGATCATGTCCCCATCCGCCGCCGCCTTGATCGGGTTGCTGGGAATCATGGCGGCGATCAGCGAGGGCACCGAGGTGTTGCTCGGCGAGGGGGCCGCCTGCACCGAGGTGCCCTTCATCGCCAGCGCGCGGGCCTCGTCGCTCAATCCGAGGCCTGGCTTCAGCGTGTTGACCAGCAGCAGCCCGATGAGCACCGCGATGCTGGAGACCACCACGGTGTAGCCCATGGTCCGCAGGCCCAGCCGGCCGAGCTGTTTCAGGTCCAGCTCGCACACGCCCATCACCAGCGCGGAGAAGAGCAGCGGCACCACCAGCATCAGCAGCAACCGGAGGAAGATCTGCCCCGCCAGGGCGGTGATGTTCGTCACCACCCACTCGAGCCATGGCGCGCCTCCGGCCAGGGTGTTGGCGGCGATGCCCGCCACGGTGCCGATGACGATGCCCAGGAGCATCTTCTGGTGCTGCTTCATCCGTGTGCCTCTTCGCGTGTGGCTGGGGAGACGAGCCCCTGGAGACCCAGAGGGGCTCCGCAGCCTACCGATGATTCCCGGTGGCGGATACCTTGTCGGCGGGGGTGTTGATTTCCGGCCGACTCCCCGCCCCCCGGGCCAGCTCGCTCGCCGTCTCGCGGAGCCGCCGCGTCACCCGCTCGGCCCACTCGGGCTCCACCTCCAGGCACGCCGGCTGGCGTCCCAGTCGCAGCGCCGCCGCGGGCATCGAGCCACTGCCGGCGAAGGGGTCCAACACCCGATCCCCCGGCCGGCTCCAGGTGCGAACCAGGGGCTCCAGCACGGAGAAGGGTTTGTGGTGGGGGTGGTTGCCCCAGCGCGCCGCCTCGGCGTCGTCATCGTAGCCACCCACCACCGCCCAGACGGTGGGCAGGCCCGCGGGGTCCAACGGGGGCTCCGGCGTGCGCGACAGGACGAGCGCCACCTCGTACACGCGCAGCAGCTGCTCATTGGCGTTCTTGTCCGTGGTGCGCTTGCCCCAGACGTACTCGCCCCGCAGGTGGCCGTAGCCCAGCGAGCGCGCCACCGCGAGGATGGGCTCCTTGCCCAGCAGGTTCGTCCAGATGGCCAGTGTCGCGTCCGGGGTGAGGTGCGCCACCGCCCGCGTCATCCACGCCTCGGTGAAGGCGCGGTAGTCGCGCACCGTCTCGAAGCGGACGATGGGGTTGCGGTCGATCTTCTTGTTCGCGCGCGGGTCCCTCAGGTCTCCGCCCTTGCGGCGCCTCGTGAGCAGGCAATACGGCGGGTCGGTGTGCAGGAAGGAAGCCTTCGCCTCGCCCAGCACGGCCCGGTATCCCTCGGGTTCCCGCGCATCGGCCCGCACGCAGCGGTAGGAGTCGATCTCATCGTGAGGTTTCATCCGGCGCGCACCCTACCCCAGCCGCCCCGCTTCACCACCGCGCCTCGACAGGCACCGCCCTCGTGACGGCGAGGATGTCCCCCACCGGCACCCGCTCGTGGGACTTGAAGACGGCGAAGTCGTCTCCCTGCTCGGTGACCACGTCCAGCACCTCGTCGATGAAGGCCTCGCCCTCCCGTAGTTGGACCGCCACCGGCCGGTGCCGCAGGACCGCCTCCTCGAGCACGTCGATGAAGTCACAGCGACCTACTTCGTCCTGGCAGATCCGGGTCATCTCTCCTCGCCGCCTTCGGCGCACTCCCTGGCGCCGCGTCCGCCCAGCGTAACGTCCCCACCGCTCCCCCGCCCGCCGGAAGGGCCCTTCACAATGTCGACCGTTGGGTGCTGTTCCGCCAGGGGCCGTTGGCTGACGCACACCTCCCGCCGCCGGCCCGCCGGGTCACGGCCATGCCAGGAGAGCCAGTGCTAACTCGGACGAGGATCCTCTCTCCCTGGAGATGAACGCCCATGCGCTCGACCCTGCTCGCGGGAAGTGTGCTGCTCGCCCTCACCACCCTTGGCTGCGCGTCCGCGTCACCCGATGAGGTCTGCCGACAGATGGTCGACCAGCTGTGCGAGCGGAACTTCGAGTGCCGGACGGACAAGGACACGGCGGTGTTCCAATACGCCTACGGCGCCAGCGCGGAGGAGTGCAAGTCCAGGTTCTACGTCTCCAACGGCTGCGCCGAGCGCACCGAGGACGCCCAGAACTGCGTCGGCTACAACGCGGGCAAGGAAGACTTCGACGCGGGCAGGTTCGAGGAATGCCAGGAGGCTCTGGGCAAGCTCGCCTGCCAGGACTACGTCAATCAGCAGAACGACCCCAAGCTGGCCCCCGCGGCCTGCCGACAGATGTGCGGCTGAGAGAGCACCCCGAGGCTCACCGCTTGCGGCGGCCACGCCTCGGGGCGACGAGCCCGCTGGCTGCCTCCACCCAGCGGCCCTGGAGGCGCGCCTCGTTCGCGAGCGCCTCGTCCCACGAGGGCCCATCGGGCAACAGCCGCGACGCGTGTTCGAGCGTGAGACGCTCCAGCGCGCGCTCCTCGCACAGGCGCCGCAGCTCGTGCGCGTCCAGGCCACAGGCGGCGAGGTACGTCTCGCGCTCCGCGGGTGGAACGTCCAGGCGCGCCCACCACTCCGACTCGGCCCACGTCACCTCCTCGGAGGTAGGTGAGAGGCCCAGCGTCCGGGCCCACCCCGCGAGCAGCGCCCGCCGCAATCCCGCCTCGGCCAGCTCCACCGCGTCGGGAGCCTCCCGCAGGGCGGCGAGCACATCCTCCGAGGACACGAGGCCCGCCTCCGTCTCGCACAGCCCTTCCATGAGACGGCGGCGGCGGACGTAGGAGGACGGCGGGGCACGGCCGGTGCGCTCGCGCACGGGGGCACGTGCTCCGGAGGCGACGAAGGCCGCGGCCGCCTGGATGCAGGCACGCGCGTCCTCTCGTTTGAGATCCTCGATGCCCCCAGCGGCCCACGCGTCCCACTTCTGCCGGATGGCCGGACGCCAGGCCTCCGCCACGGCCGCCAGCACCCGGGGCCATGTGCGGTCCTGGTAGAAGAGCGCCGCCGCCGCGTCCACCAGCGCCCGGGCCTCGCGAGGCGCGAGCACCCGCGCGCGCTGCGCCAGCCGTGCCGCGTGCCGCACGTTGACGAGCGGCACCGTGAAGGGACGGAAGCCGTGCTCCGCGTCGGCATGGAGCAGCGCCACCTCGGAGTCGTCCACCAGCTCGCGCCGGCGGTACGCCTCGAAGATGTGGCCCACGCCCACCACGCCATGCTCGGCGAGCTCCGCCGCGCGCAGGGCCCCCATGCTGCCTCCGCCGAACACCGCCACCCCGGCATCGAGCGCGGCCAGCAGCTCGTGGTGCCAGACGGAGGGCTGCGCCTCGAAGACGCCATCCACCAGGGCGATGGCCCTCGGGCGCAGGGAGAGCGCACGCCACACGTCGCCCTGTCGGGCCGGTGGCAGCACGCGGCACGGAGCCAGCTCCAGGGCCTCGTCCTCCGGCAGAGAGGGGCCGAGGAAGACGACGAGGTCATCGGGACGGGAGGAGACGGGACGGCGTTTCACAGCAGCTCCGAGACGCGCAGGCCCGGCACCACCACGCGCACCACGTGGAGTCCGGGGAGAGGGGCTTCCAGCTCGACGGCGGCGGCCCGGGGGAAGCCCGCCTTCGCGAGCCGGGTGAGCACTTCGCGCACGGCCTCCTCCGGCGAGGACACCTCGTCGGAGAGGTCGGGCATGGACTGCACGGCACGTCTCGGACGCACCTCGGCACAGGCGGCGGCCAGGGCCAGGGAGGCCTCGCGGTCCGCCGCGGCCACATCCTCGCGCGCACCGTGGATGTCGGTCAGCCGGGACTGCGCCGCCTCCAACAAGGCGCCGAGCAGGGCCTGGTCACGTCCCAGCCCACATGCGTAACCCGCCGCCAGGGGCACCGGTCCCTGATCCCGGTCCACGAGCATCGCCCCCCCCACGGGCAGGGCCACGGCGCCGGGAGTCCGAGTACCTGGAGAGAGGTCGAAGAGGTGGACGTCGAAGCCGCGTTGTCGCAGTGCGCTCGCGAGCGCCGCCGTGCGGGGCGCGCCCTGTTCCAGCCCACCGGAGCGCAGCAGGCGGGCGCGGAGCACCTCCTCCGTCCACCCGTCCGGGAGGATGCGCGCGAGCTGATCGCGCTCCGTCGCCTCCAACAGCGCATGCAGCAGTGCCCGCGACCGCTCGGGGTGGGCGCCCGAGCCGTTGCTCGTCCACTGCACGCTCATCGGCCCGAGCGCTGGCGCCCCCGAGGGCGGGCAATACACGGCCTGCGCCGGGACGAGCACGGGACGACCGGAGTGCAGCTCGGCCGCCTCGCGCCACGCGCAGCGCACCTGCCGGCTCCACAGACGGGGAACCACCACGCCCCCCCGAGTGCCCAGCGTGTCGGCGCTCCAGACCGTGTGCCCCTGGGCCTCCAGGCGCTCCAGTGTTCCCCAGACGAGCCGCTCCAGCGGCACCGTCTCCGCGGCCCACAGTTCCGCCGTCTCCAGGAGGGCCCCGGCCGACGCTGCTTGGAGCTCCAACCCCTTGCCGTTGCACACCTGCAGCACGTAGCCGCCCGGACGCACCGCGGCGGCCACCTCCACTCCGGCGCGGTCCAACCCGGTCACCCGAGCCACCCGGGTGACACCCAGCGCACGGGCGAGCCGTTCAAGGAAGGCAGGTGTCAGCGAGGGAGCAGGCGGGAGGGGCACGATGGGACTCGGAGGCGGGCAGACGTGGGCGTATCCGGGGAAGCATGCTAGGGGAGACGGGGCCCAGGAGGCCGAAGAAGATGCTGGAAGTGGGACAAGCCGCCCCGGAGCTCACCGGGACCGATTGCCAGGGACGCACCTTCTCGCTCTCCGCGCTGAGGGGCCGGCGGGTGGTGCTCTTCTTCTTTCCCAAGGCCTTCACCATCGGCTGTACCGAGGAGACGCGGCACTTCCGGGACAACCACGAGCACCTTCAGTCACTCGGGGCGGAGCTGGTGGGCGTCTCGGTGGACACGGTGAAGACGCAATGCGCCTTCGCGGAGAAGGAGGACATCCACTTCGCGCTGTTGGGGGACGAGGCCCGCACCATCAGCAAGGCCTATGACGTGCTCTGGCCCGTGCTGAACGTGGACCGGCGCGTCACCTACATCATCGATCCGCGCGGCATCATCGAGTCCGTCATCCGTCACGAGGTGCGCGTCTACAAGCACCTGGATGACGTGCTGCGCTACCTGAGGGAGCACCCGCTGCCGGAGGCGGGCGCCTAACCCAGCCAGGAGCAGAGGTACTCGCAGTAGCCGTTGCCGCGGGCGCGGCACTTCGGATGATCGACGCGCACGTCGCGGCCCCCGCTCATCTCGATGGCGCGCTGGTGCCAGCCGATGATGGTGAGACAGTCCGCTTCGGTGACGCTCTCCGCGCCCACGGTGCGCAGCACCGCGCTCCGGGCACCGGTCTTCTCGTAGGTGCGTGAGCCCACCGCGTAATAGAGCCGGTAGATCTCCGGCGCGTGGCTGAGGAGGAAGTGCGGATCCCCCTTGCGGATGAAGACGTGGTGGGGGCCCTGCAGGTTCTCCTCCGCGGAGGCCCGGCCCATCTCGACGAAGGCCCTGGCGCGCTCCTTGGGGGAGAGCGCCCCGGCGATGGCATCGTCGAGGCGGAGGTTCAGCTCCAACGGGTACCAGCCGATGGGCATGATGACACCCTCGAGCACCTTGCGATCCGCGGCCGGCAACCGTTGGAGCACCTGCTGGAGACGCTCCACACCTCCCTGCTTCCTCAAGAGGTTGAGGCGGGTGATGAGGACACTTCCCTTGATGCGTGCGGCCGCGCCATCCGATGGCATGTTGCGGGTCCCCCGATGAGTTGTTCCATTGTGTCAGCCGACAGAGGCCGACGGCAACTCAACCGGGAGACCTCGGAGTCATGGCGCGAGCCTTCAGTGCGCGCCGTCAGTGCGTTTCGAGCTCTCGCAGGCGTTTCTCCAACTCCTCGCCGAGCTCTGTTGGCCGACGCAACACCGAGGCCATCAGGACCACCGTGCCATTCGTCTGAGTGATACGTGCGTGCGCCTGGCGAACGCCCGCTGACAGTTCCGTGCGTACCTGCTGGTCCTGACCTCGCAACTCGTCGCGCGACTTGAAGAACTCGCCCACCAGACGCTCCAGCCACATTTGCTGCTCGACCGTTTGAGTACCGAGGCCATTCACCTGGGCTTCCACCTTGTCCATCCGGACGAACAGGCTGCGCACCTGCTCTTCCACCTTGCCCATCCGCACGCCCAGGTCGCGCACCTGTGCTTCCACCTTCTCCATCCGCACGCCCAGGTCGCGCACCTGCGCTTCCACCTTCTCCATCCGCACGCCCAGGTCACGCACCTGCGCTTCCACCTTCTCCATCCGCACGCCCAGGTCACGCACCTGCGCTTCCACCTTCTCTATCCGGACCTCCAGCGCCTCCATCCGGGCTTCCACCTTGTCCATCCGGACTTCCAGCGCCTCCATCCGGGCCTCCACCTTGTCCATCCGGACTTCCAGCGCCTCCATCCGGGCCTCCACCTTGTCCATCCGGACTTCCAGCGCCTCCATCCGGACTTCCAGCGCCTCCATCCGGACTTCCAGCGCCTCTATCCGGACACCCAGACCCTGCACGGCCCGCAGGATCTGCAGGCCAATGTCGCCCCCCATCGTCTCCGCCATTGCTTTCCCTCCTCGCCCAGCTGGGCGCACCGTGAGCCGTCCAGACCCACCGCGTGCAAGATAACGGAACGCTCCGACGAAGCGAACCTCTTTCTGACCTTTCAAGTAGGACCTTCCCCACTACCCCACAGAACACCTCGACTCCAGGACACCCACGAAAAAAATCCCCTTTAACTTTTCGCCGGCTCCGGGGTTTGTAGGGGCGTGAAGGGCGCGGAGACATCCCTGGCGCTGGCGGAGACCGCCACCGAGCCGAGCGACGAGGCGCTGTGCCGCGCCTTCCTGGCCGGTGACGAGGCGGCCTTCGGTACGCTGGTGGAGCGGCACCGGGCCCTGATCTTCGCGCTGATGCGGCGCTACACGGCCCGGCCCGAGGACGCGGCGGATCTCTCCCAGCAGGCGTTCCTGCGAGCCCTGGAGGCCTCGCGCCGCGTCTTCTCGCGCTGGAGTCCCTCGGGCTCCGCGCCCTTTCGGGCCTGGCTGATCCGCATCGCGCTCAACCTGGCGAAGAACCATGCCCGCCAGGGGCTGCGCTGGCGCCGGGTGGCACTGGTCGAGATGCCAGAGCCCGAGGCGTCAGAAGAGTCCGCACAGGAGTCACTGGAGCGAGGCGAGCGGGAGCGACAGGTACGAGCGGCGGTGCTCACCCTGCCCCGCCGCCAGCGCGAGGTGCTGACGCTCCGGGTGGACGCGGGGCTGGGCTTCCGGGACATCGCCGAGACGCTCGGCATCACCGAGACGAACGCGAAGGTGAACTTTCATCACGCCGTGAAGCGTCTGCGGGCGCAGGTGGCGGGCACGTCCGAGGAGGGACACTGATGGCCACGTGCCGGGACTACGAAGAATCGCTCACCCTCCATGCCTCGGGAGCGCTGGAGCCCGGGGAGGAGGCACGGGTGCGCGCGCACCTGGAGTCCTGCGCGGCGTGCCGGGACGAGGTGGAGGCCCTTCGCGAGGTGCTCTCCCTGGCCGCGCTGCCGCCTCCGTCCGCTCGGGAGGAGACAGTGCTGGAGGCACTGCCTCGGACGACCGTCAGCCGCTGGCGCGGGACCCAGGTCCAGCAGGCGGCACGCATGCGGACCGCCGGGGCCCTGTTGGCGCTGGCCGCCGCGGTGCTGCTGGTGCTGGGGCCCGTGGTGCGGCAGCGCACAGCCGTTCCCACGCCGCCATCGGTCGACGTGGAGCTGCCCGACAGCCCGGCGGAAGAGGCCCACTCCGCGCTCGAGGAGTGGGCGCTGGCGGACCCGCTGGCCGAAGCGCTCGACCTGAGTGAAGCGCAACCCGAGGAGCTCCAGCCCGGTGACGAGGTGCTGGACTCCGAACTGGACGATTTCCTGTCCTCCCCCAATCCAGGAGACTCGCTGTGATGAAGCCCATTCGACTGGCGGTACTGACCCTCTCCCTGTTCCCCCTGGTGACGCTGGCCGCTCCAGCCAATCCGGGTGACGCGACGGAGCGCGCGGAGAAGCAGGCGCGGATGATGCGGGTGCTGGGACTGGCGGAGGAGCTGGAGCTGGACGAGGCCCAGGCCCTGAAGATGGCGGAGACGATGCGCCAGTTCGATGAGCGGCGGCGACCGCTGGTGGTCCAGGTCCAGGAGTCCGCGCGGGTGTTGAAGCAGGCGGCGGATGGAGACGCATCAGTGCAGTCCCAGGTGGATCAGGCCGTGCAGCGGGTGTTCGACGCGCGGGTGCAGCTCGCGACGCTGGATCGCGACATGTACCAGGCGCTCTCCAAGGACCTGCCTCCACAGAAGCGGGCGCGGCTCGCCATCTTCATGGCCCGCAACGAGGGGAAGATGGTGCGGCTGCTGAAGCAGGCCGAGCGCGAGGCCCAACGCGAGCAGCGCAGACAGCAGCGCCTGCAGCAGCGGATGCAGCGCCTGCAGCAGCGCGGCACCGGCGGCCCGTAGCACCGCGAGGCCACCGCCCTACACGCGCACCAGCAGGGCCATCTGGTGCGCGCCGATGCCCAGACCAGCGAGGACGAGATACTTCGTGCGCAGCTCGCGGTAGTGGCGGGCCAGGGTGACGGGAATGGAGGCAATCACCATGTTCCCGCAGTCCTCGAGCGTGTGCAGGTATTCGCGCGGGCGGATCCTCTCGTTCCAGTGGTCGAGCAGCTTGCGCGTGGCCTGGTGCGACACCAGGGTGATGTCCTCCCCGGTGAGGCCGTGCTTGCGCAGCAGCCGCTCGACGAGCCTCGGCGGCCCCTCCATCCCGGAGCTCAGGAAGGCCCGCATGCCCCGGGAGGGCTCCAGTCCATACACCGGCTTGTCGAAGCCCGACTCGGGGCGGGGGCGCATGGTCATGGCCCCGTACTCCTCGCTGAAGGTGTCGGCGGCATAGTCCACCAGGACGAGCCGCTCCCCGGGCCCGAGCACGGCCGCACCCGCCCCATCGCCGATGCCGAAGGCGTGGCCCTGCGCGTAGTCCACGTTGCGCGTCCACCCCGCCCCCACCGCCACCAACGCCCGCTCCGAGTGCCCGGCGAGCAGGGCCTCCCAGGCCAGCACGGTCCCCATCACGAAGTTGGCGAAGTCGGACTGCACCGGCACCACCAGCGTGTGCGAGCCCAGTCCCATCTCCCGGTGCACCTCGTACAGCGCGTTGGGAGAGATGAACTCGGACACGGAGACGTACCCGTAGAGCCGATCCACCTGCTCCCGCCGCACCCCCGAGGCCTCCAGCGCCGCGAGCCCCGCCCTCGCGGTGAGCGCGGCCAGCGACTCGTCCGGCCCCAGGCAGCGGTGCTCACGGTTGCCATAGAAGAGCGAGGCCTCGGACACGCCCTGGGCCCGGGCCTCCTCGCGGCTCCGCTCGAAGAGGGGATCGTCGCTGCTCCGCACCCGCTCCGGCAGCGCGGCACCAAAACCCAGGAAGGAGATCGAAGGACGCGTCATCGCCTCGGCTCGCGGCGTGGAGGAATCGTGAGATGGTGGGATAATAGAGCATACCCGGGCCGCCAGGCGGTCTCTCTCTCGCATGCCAGGCGGGGAGGAGGACGGGCGCCGCTGCGAAGCCGGCTCCTGGCCGCTATGGAGAGCGACCTATGAGCGCACTCTCCCTGAGATACGTGGCCCTGGGCGACTCCTCCGGCGTCGGAGTGGGAGCGCGCCATGGCGGCTACGTGGAACACCTCTTCCAGCGGCTGCGCCGCGTCCGCGCGGGCGTGGGCCTGCTCAACCTGTCCGTGAGCGGGGCCACCAGCGCCACCGTCCTCTCCGGACAGCTCCCCAAGGCCAGCCGCTCCCGTCCCCACGTGGTGACGCTGGCGGTGGGCATCAACGACCTGTGGCGCGGCGTGGAGCCCCACCAGTTCGAGTCCAACCTCGAGCAGCTCGCACGCGGACTGGCGGGCACGGGCGCCCCGGTGGTGCTCGCCAACCTGCCGGACATGTCGCTCGCGCCCGTGGCGCGGCTGGCCACCCACTTCCTGCCCATCGAGCTCATCTCGGCGCGCATCGCCTCCTTCAACGAGGCCGTGGCGCGCGTGGTGTCCCGCCACGGCCTCATCGGCGTGGACCTCCACACCCCCAGCCGGGAGGAGCTGCCGCGCAGCCCCGACTACTTCTCGCCCGACGGCTTCCACCCCTCGGACGTGGGCTACATGCGGATGGCGGAGCACTTCTGGCCCGCCCTGCACACCGCCGCCGAGCGCGGCGCCAGCACCGCACAGGCCACCGGCTGAGCTCACTCCGCCTTGCGCGCCTCCGTCGGCTGCAGCGCGGACTGCTTGCGCAGGGCGTTCTGGCCGAGCCGTGAGAAATTGATGGAGTCGCCGAGGATTCGGGCCGCCTCCTGGGGCGCGTGGAAGCCGTTGGAGTTCTCCGCCTCCA
Source organism: Archangium violaceum (assembly GCF_016887565.1). Taxonomy (NCBI): domain Bacteria; kingdom Pseudomonadati; phylum Myxococcota; class Myxococcia; order Myxococcales; family Archangiaceae; genus Archangium; species Archangium violaceum. Next base: position 3,766,697 of record NZ_CP069396.1, on the reverse strand, counting down.
CGAAGTCCAGGTAGAACTGGGCCTTGCGCTGGAAGCCACGGGCCTCGGCCAGCTGGAGGTCCGTGGCGCCGCCCAGCTTGCGCTCCTTGATGTCGTGGATGAGGTCCACCAGCGCGTCCATGGCCGTGTTGCGCAGCTTGTGGTGACGGTCCTGGATGGTCTCCACCCGGCCCTTCAGCTCCTCCTCGGACCACTTGTGGCACGTCTGGCAGGCGCGGTTGATGTTGAGCAGGGGGCTGCGCACGTGGTGGTCGGAGATCTTCATCGCGCCCTCGCGCTTGTAGGCCATGTGGCAGTCGGCGCAGGCCACGCCCGAGCGGGCGTGGATGCCCTGGTTGTACATCTCGAATTCGGGGTGCTGGGCCTTGAGCACCGGCGCCCCCGTCTCGGCGTGCACCCAGTCCTTGTGCCCGTTCTCCTCGTAGTAGGCCATGATGCCGTCGACGTTCAGGCCCTTGGCCCAGGGGTACGTCAGCCGCTTCTCCGGACCCTTGAAGTAGTACTCGACGTGGCACTGGCCGCAGACGTACGAGCGCATCTCCTGGCGCGTGGCCCGGGCGTTGACGTCGTAGTCGGGCACCCCCTGGCCCGCCTTGAGCGCGCGCATGCCCTCGATGAAGCCGGGGCGCGTCACCCGGAGCGCCATCGTCTTCGGCTCGTGGCAGTCGATGCACGCCACCGGGTGCTCCACCAGCTTGCGCGCCTCCACGTAGGGCATCTGGTTCATCTTCTCGAAGCCCTTGATGAGGTCGCCGTCTCCCAGCTTCTTGTAGGGCAGGAAGACCGAGCCGTGGCAGTGCATGCACGTGCCGGGCTGCCTGGTGACGTGCTGGCGATCCGTGAACGTCTGGTCATCCAGCATGTACGCGTGGCCGCGCTCCTCGCGGAAGTCCACGGCGAAGGCATAGCCGGCCCACATCGTCTTCAGGCGCGGGTCCTCCTCGATGCGCGATTGGGCCACCACCGAGCGCGGATCCACCGAGGTGGGCGTGCGCGGCACGGCCTCGCTGCCGCCGTACTTCGTGCGCACCTGGTCCACGGTGCGCTTGTAGTCGTCGTACTGCAGGGGGAAGTTCTTCCCCCAGATGGCCGGGTCCTCGAGGGTGTCGTCCAGCTCCACCACCCGGTAGAAGGGGTTGCGCGCCTCCTGCTTGCGCTCGGAGATGTTCACCAGCAGGGCAGTGGCCGCCACCGCGCCCGCGGCCGAGACGAGCGCCGCGAGGAGGACGAGCCGGTACCTCCGGAGCCAGGGCTCCGGCTGTGTCGTGGGGTTGCTCATGGTCGGGTCTCCTGAGCCCGCGCGTCCGGCTGGCCGAGCCCTTCCGGGTGGCCCACCGAGTTGTGGCAGCGAAGGCATGAGGTCTCTGGCGCACCGTGGGAGGCCTCGAGGGTCTCCACCAGGTCGCCGTGGCACTTGCGGCAGGCCCGCTCCGTCACCTCCCGGTTGCCCGGGCGGATCTGGATGGGCTCGTGGAAGTCGCCGGTGGTGAAATAGAACGAGTGCCAGAAGCCATTGAACGCCTTGGTCGCGTACTTGCCGACCAGGCCCGAGGGTGTGTGGCAGTCATTGCAGGTGGCCACGGCATGGTGGCTCGACTTCTGCCAGCCCTCGTACTGCTCGCGCATGACGTGGCAGTTGGCGCAGGCGGCGGGATCATTGGCGAGGTACGCGTAGCCCTTCGCGTAGGTGAAGGTGAAGCCACCGATACCGATGGCGAGTCCCACACACGCGCCCAGCGCGACGAACAGCCAGGTCCGGGCGCGCGAGCCCCTCCCCACCGTCCCTTCCGCTTCGCGCCTCATCGCCGCACACCCTTCTCCTCGCACCGCGTCCACCGCCGGCTCATTCCGAGCCGAGACCCGGGGGTTCAATTCCCGGGCCAGGGGTGTACGGGCGGTGTACGGACGGAGAAGTAGCTTTCGAGGTGCAGGATTTGCGTCCGTGGAGCGGAAGGCGGGGAAACCTTGCGCGTGCCGCTACGGCGCGTCCACCGTGCGCACCTGGAAGTCGTCGAACCAGACGCCGGCGATGGGCGTGGCCAGCCCCGCGAGCCCCGGGCCCGTGATGGCGGCCTCATCCGAGTCCGTCACCGTGAGGCGGACCTGCCCATTCACCGAGGCGGAGAGATGCACCGGGCCCGAGCCCCACGCGGACAGGGACAGCGTCGTGGCCTCCCAGGCGGAAGACTGGCCGCTCCGGGCCTCGCCGAGCACGGTGAAGCGCCCATCCCGGTAGCGGCGGATTTGAATGCGCCCGTTCGGCAGGAACACGAGTGCATAGCGAGCATCGCCCTGGGCGCGCAGCACGACACCCGCCTCGTCCGCGGCGAAGGCCTGCAACCACGCCCGCACCTGGCAGTCGCCGCAGCGAGAAGGCAGGGCGAGGGCGAGATCCTCCCCGTCCGGATGGTCGAGGTCACTCACCGCGTACCGGCCGTTCGTCAGCCACAGCCCGCTCTGCACCCAGTCACTCCCGACGCTGTCCGAAGAGGTGCGCGAGAAGCCGTCACTGAAGAGCAGTTGTCCGGGTTCCGGCTCCGGCTCCGGGTCCCCGGCTCCTCCCGACCCCTCTCCTCCTCCGCCCTCCACGGAGAGGGCCACGCGAGCCATCCGGGCCGGTACGCCGTCGGAAGACTCCCCGAAGAAGCAGGGCACCTCGGACGTACCCTCCGGCAGCGTCTCCAGGGCCGTGAGGTAGCCCTTGAAGGTCGCATGCGAGTCGAGCACCTCGGGTCCGCTGAAACGCCCGCCCTCCCACACCCGGGCGTGCAGTTCGTAGTCCGTGCCAGGCTCGCGCATGACGTTGTAGAAGACGTACAGCCTGTCACCGACGCGGGTGACCGCGGGCTGCATCGCCCAGTCCCGCGAGTCCTCCAACAGCGTGCGCGAGCCGAACGTACTTCCGTCAAAGTACCGGTGATAGAGGCGCTCGGTCTCGTCCTTGTAGACGAGGTGCATGCCCCCATGGCCGTCCGCGACCGCGCTCAGCGCGGCCCCGTGATAGATGCCATCGGAGAAGGCATTGCGCACGGAGCTCCAGGTATCCAGCGGATCTCCGTCATCGCGGATGCGCAGGCGCGTGGGCTCGAAGCCATCATGCATGGCGTAGATGAAGACGAGCTTCGAGCCGAGGCTCAGCAGCCGCCCGCCCCCGCGGCGCTTCACACGGCCCAGGTTCGACTGGCGCTGGAAGCTCGCCCCGTCATTGGAGGAGACGGACACCACGGCGGTGGAGCCGCCATCCGAGTCCAGACGGAAGGCCTGCACCCACAACCGGCCTCGTGAGTCACGCGCGAGCAGCGCCCGCGTATAGGCCGTGGAGTCATCGGCATCGAAGACGCGCACCGCGGGCTGGGGAGCCCAGTCGCGGGTGTCCGGCCGGTAGCGCCACCATTGGAAGTACACGTCGTGCTTGCGCGAGGGCTTCAGGCTCGGCGACTCCCACGAATAGACGAGCGCCACGTCCCGGCCCACCACGAGCATGTCGGCCCGGTCGTGGTGACTCCCGTCCGGCTGGATGGCGGCGGCGAAGCGGAACGTGCGGCCCCCATCCCCCGAGCGGAAGAGAGACAACCCCCGGCCCTCCACGCCTTCCTGCTGGACGGCGAGCAGCCAGGTAGGCGGCCGCCCATCCTCCGTGTCGATACGCACCGCGTGACGTTGAGCCGGCAAGGTGAGCGCATTGCCCGCGCGCACCGGAAGCAGAGGCGTCGAACTCGCGAGCAACGTCGCGAGCAGCGCCGTCGAGAACCCCACCATCCCATCCCTCCCCCATGTCCCCCGGGGCAAGCTAAAGCACCCTGGAGCAGGAGAGAAGCGTCGGCGTCGGGGCACCGGGATGCCCCGAGCGCCCGGCTGCTCCCGGCCGCCCTCCTATGACGCGGAGGGTCATGAGCCCGTGGACTCGAGACGGAGCAACCCGTGGCGGCTCTGGTAAGACAGCCGCCCCATGAACCCGCTCGAACTGTCTCCCGCGGACTTCCGGCGCCTCGCCGACCGTCTCTCCACCCTGGCCGAGCAGTGGCTCACGGAGCTGGACGCGCGCGCCATCGCCCCCGCCACCACTGGCGCCGCCAGCGAGGCCCTCTTCGCCGAGGGATTGCCCGAGGAGGGCCTGAAGGACGCCGCGCTCGACGCGCTCGGCCCGGTGATCGCCGGCACACGCGCCGGCAACGCCCGATTCCTCGGTTACGTGCTCGGCTCGGGGGAGCCGGTGGGGGCGCTCGGAGACTACCTGGCCGGCGTGCTGAACCAGAACGTCACCGCGTGGCGCTCGGCGCCCACGCTGGTGAGCATGGAGCGCGCGGTGGTGCGGGGACTCGCGGCCGCGGTGGGCTGTCCCGGCTTCACCGGCAGCCTCACGGGTGGAGGCTCGTCGGCCAACCTCATGGGCCTCACGATGGCGCGCGAGGCGAAGGCCCCGGCCAACGAGGAGGGCTCTCCCACGGGCGTGGTGTACGCCTCCACCGAGGTGCACATGTCCATTCCCAAGGCCCTGGCGCTGCTCGGCCTGGGACGGAGGAACCTGCGCCTCATCTCCACGGACGAGGAGTGGCGCATGCGCCCCGAGCTGCTCGAGCGCGCCATCACCGAGGACCTCTCCGCCGGGAGGCGCCCGCTGGCCGTCGTCGCCACCGCGGGCTCCGTGAACACCGGCGCGGTGGATCCACTCAAGGACGTGGCGGCCATCGCCCGGCGGCACGGACTGTGGATGCACGTGGACGGGGCCTATGGAGCCCTGGCGGCGCTGGCCGTCCCCGAGCGCTTCGAGGGCCTCGCGCTGGCGGACTCGCTCTCGATGGACGCGCACAAGTGGCTCTACCAACCGGTGGACTGTGGGGTGCTGCTCTTCCGGGACGCCGCCGCCGCGCGCCGCGCCTTCTCCTTCTCGGGTGACTACGTGCGCTCGATGAGCACGGACGCCGTGGAGAGTTTCGCCTTCTTCGAGGAGTCCCTCGAGCTGTCACGCCGTGCCCGCGCGCTCAAGCCCTGGCTGTCCGTGCGCTACCACGGGCTCCGGGCCTTCCGGGAGGCCATCCGCAAGGACCTGGAGAACGCTCGGCGGCTGGCGGAGCTCGTGCGCGCGGAGCCCAGGCTGGAGCTGCTCGCGCCGGTGCCACTGAGCGCGGTGTGCTTCCGCTACGTCGCGGGCCTCCCGGAGGCGGAGCGCAATGCGTTCAACACGAAGCTGCTGGCGCGCCTCAACGCGCGCGGCCGCGTCTACCTCTCCAACGCCACGCTGTCGGGGAACTTCGTCCTGCGCGCCTGCTTCGTGAACCACCGCACCACGCCCGAGGACGTCCAGATGGTGGTGGCCGAGGTGCTCGCCGCCGCGGCGGAGCTCACACACGCTGGGACAGTCTCTCTGTAATTCACCTCGTCCGAGCTGTACGACCCCGCCACCGAGAACTGGAGCCCCACGGTCAGCATGAACGTGGGGTGGATGCGGCGGCCGGTGGCCCGAGGACTCCCCTCCGGACGCGCGCCGCGCGAACTGGTCTGACAGTCAGACCACTTGCTCGAAACCGCGCCCGGAGGGTCCTCCTCCTCTTCGCGGACATCTCTCGGATGGCTCAGGGTGAGGCCCTGCCGTCCCGCCCGGTGGAGCGGGGCGGGGTAGCTGGCGCGCCCCTGGGCTGCCGCACCGGAGCACCCCCTACCGTCCTCCTCTGAGCAGGCGGGTTCGGCGGCTCTCCCTTCCCCCTCAGCATCCCGATGAGCCCCGAACCGAACATGGTCGCCAGTCCCCCGAGAGCGAAGAGCAGCACCCAGCGCCAGGCCCTGCGCCCCTGAGGTGGCTGGGTATCCACCGGTGGCGCGGGCTTCGCCTGTCCGGGGCGCTCACGGGCCGGTGCCGGCGGCACGGTGCGCTCCTTCTGGACGATGGGAGCCGGCGTGCGCTCCTTGACGGCGAGGACCGGAGCCTCACGGACCGCCACGACGCGAGCCGAGGACTCCCGCCTCGGTTCCGGGGCGGGCGCCTGAACGGCAACCGCGGGAGGAACCTGCCGGGCCACCGGGATACGAGCGTCCGGCGGCCTCACAGGCCGCGGCATGGGTTCCGGCTCGGGTTCCGGCTCGGGTGCCTGGACAGCAACGGCGGGAGGCTCCTGAGGGACAACGGGGATACGAGCGGCCGACGTCCGCGCCGGTTCCGGCTCGGGGGCCTGAACAACAACGACGGGAGGCTCCTCCCGAACCACCGGAATGCGAGCGGCCGGCGTCCGCGCCGGTTCCGGCTCGGGCTGCTGGATGGGAGCGACCGGCGCCCGCGGGCTTTCCTCGACAGGGCCCGAGGCGTCCCGCGGTTTGGGAATCCGCTGGCTCTTCGCTATCTGGAAGAGCGTCGCCGCCTGGGACTCGGGGACCGGGGCGGGCGTCGCTACCCGGGGCGCGGGTGGGGCCTCCGGGACCGGCTCCTCGGTCCGCTCGATCGGGGGCTCGGACACCAGCGCCGCGGCGAACTCGCGGCACGAGGCGAAGCGCCGCTCCGGGTCCAGGTCCATCGCCCGGAGGATCGTCGCGGCGAGCTGGCGCTCGAGACCCGGGTACGCCACGTGTGGAGGCACGTACTCGGCCCGGACGATCTTCTCCATGATGTTGAAGTCGCTCTCACCCAGGAAGCACGGCTGCGCGGTGGCCAGCTCGTACAGGGTGACCCCGAGCGAGAAGATGTCCGAGCGGACGGTGACAGTCTCGGCCCCGCGGATCTGCTCCGGGCTCATGTACTGCGGGGTGCCCATGCGCGCGCCCGTGCGCGTCGTCGGCCGGCGCTCGTCACTGGCGGCCTTCGCGATGCCGAAGTCCAGGATGCGCACCACCCGCCGGCCACGCACCTGCTCCAGGAAGATGTTGGAGGGCTTGAGGTCACGGTGGATGACGCCCTGCTCGTGGGCGAATCCCATGCCCTCCAGCACCTGCAGGAAGATGTCGCGCACCTCGTCCGCGGTCGGGGGCTGCTGGATGCGAGCCAGGTACCGGTCGAGCGACTCGCCCTCCAGATAGTCCATCACCAGGCCCGCGACGCCAGGGGCGGCGACCACGTCCGTGATGCCCAGGATGTTCGGGTGCTTCAGACGTGCCTGGATGCGGCCCTCGTCCAGGAAGCGGGCGCGCAGCTCCGCGTTCCCCACCAGCTCCGGGTCGAGCACCTTGAGGGCGTGGACACTGCCCAGGGCCACATGGCGCACCTTGTACACGCGCGCCATGCCGCCGTCGCCCAGCTCGCGCTCCACCTCATAGCGCTCGACCACGTTCCCCGGGCTCAACATGCGGCGACTCTACTCCAGCTAGAAGAACTCCCAGGTACCTACCGAGCGACCCTTCCGGCGCTTGGACGCGATGGAGTACGCGTCGATGGCGAACACGGTGTTCATGAGGGGCCAGGCGACGCAAAAGCCCCCTCCCGTCGTCGCCGCCATGAAGATCGTCAGGCCCAGGGCGCACAGGCCCTTGAACACCTGCCCGTTGTACATCTGCCCAAACCCGGCGAAACAGAACAGGCTCAGCGCGAGGGCCAGGCCGGGCGAGGTCGTGGTGCTGGGCGCGATCTCTCCCGGCCGGGGCTGCTGCCGCACGGAGTCCATCGCCCGAGGCGGCGCCACCACCGGGAGCGCGGGGCTCGCCGGTCGCACCGTGGCCGTGGGAGGAACCGTGACGACGGGGGGCTCCACGCGCACCGGAGGCGCCGTGGGCACTGGGGGCGCCGGGACTGGCGGAGGCGGCGCGGGTGGCAGGCGCGCGGTGTTCCGTGGAAACTGACCGGAGAGCGCCGTCGGAGCGAAGGCCGCCTCGGGCTCGGGATCGGGCGCGGACGGAGCACTTCCCACCTGCGTCACCCCATAGGAGCGCGAGGGCTTCGGAGGAGCCTCGGCGTTGGCATCGAGCGCCTTCTCCAGGGCCTCGCGGAAGGCGGCGCAGTCCTGGAAGCGCTCGGCGGGGTCCGCGGCCAGCGCCTTGCGGATGCAGCCAGCGATGACGGGCGGCAGGCCCCCCACGACGCGCTCGGGAGGCTCATAGGTGCCCTCCACGATGCGCTTCATCGTGTCGTACTCGCTCTCCGCATGGAAGGCGACGCGCCCGGTGGCGGCCTCGTAGAGGATGGCGCCCAGCGCGAAGATGTCGGTGCGCGCGTCCACCTCGGCGGCCCCGCGGATCTGCTCCGGGCTCATGTACAGCAGCGTGCCCATGCGGGCCCCGGCCTGGGTGCGCGCCTTGCCGTCCGAGCCTTCTCCCTGCAGCAGCTTGGCGATGCCGAAGTCCGTCACCTTGGGCTGGAGCCGGCCCCGGCTGTCCTTGCCGATGATGATGTTGTCCGGCTTGAGGTCGCGATGGACGACGTTGTGCTTGTGGGCCTCCTCGATGGCATCCAGCACGGGCAGGAAGACTTCCAGGAGCAGCTTGGGCGCCAGCCCCTGGCCGCGGCAGAAGTCACTGAGCGTGGGGCCCTCGATGTAGTCCATCACCAGGCCCGCCACCGGGGTGGTGACGATCTCCGTCACCTGGACGATGTGGGGGTGGCGAAGGCTCGCCTGGATGCGGCCCTCGGCGAGGAAGCGTCCGCGCACGTCATCGCTGCGGGCCAGATCCTCGTTGAGGACCTTCAGTGCGTGTGTGCTGTGCAGCCCCAGGTGGCGCACCTGATACACGGCGGCCATGCCGCCCTGCCCGAGCAGCCGGACCACCTCGTAGCGACCATCCAGCTGCGTTCCCGGCTGGAGGAGGTTCATGTCACCACTCCTACGCTCACCCGTCATGGCGATTGCCTCCGCCTATCCCAACAGCCCGAGCACGCCGGATTTGTCGGGCCCGGACGCGAGCACGTCCTGGGGGGTACACTCCGGACACCCGCTCGCGCACTTGCAGTTGGCCAGGATGGCCCGGACCCACTTGAACGTGTCGTCCACGAGCGCCAGGTCCAGCGCCTCGGCCACGCCCATGCCCTGGAGGTGCCGGTCCACGATCACGATGCCGGCCGGGGCCTCCGGGAACATGCCCGGCCCCACCGGCACCACGTCCATGTCCTCGTCGTTGGAGAGCAGGTGCGCCACCAGCACCCCGTCCGCCGAGCGAGCCAGGTGGAAGAGGACGTTCGGCGTGGTGGCGGCGGGGAAGAAGACGCCACGCACCCGGGTGCGGTAGCGGCAGCTCACCGCCCCCACGTCCACCCGGCCCGGCCGCCCCACCTGCGAGTAGCCGGTGACGCTCTCCACCACCGTCGCGTCCAGCGTGCACACCTGGTACACGCACCGGCCCGTGCGCACCGTCTGCGGGGACTCCACCACATGGGCGGACTCGAACTGGATGCGCAGCTGCGGCTTCGTGAGGGGCCTGTCGTTGGGCACCGGCTTGACGCGCAGCTCGTTGCGCTTGGTGTCCAGCGAGTGCAGGGGCACCTCGTAACGCGCGTCGCCCACGGCGAACACCCGGCCCGGGTAGTAGCGCGTCTCCACCAGCAGCCGGTCCACCTCCGTGAGGAGCTGGCCACTGTGCACGTCGAGGATGCGCACCACCTGCTCGCTGACGGTGCGCCGCAGCGGGTTGACGACCTCGGCCACACCGGCCGGGACGACGGGACTGCGCACGGGCTCGCGGCCCTGGGCCAGACGCACCACGTGCCGCTCGGGACGGAACTTCGGCCCCAGCACCTGCTCCACGCGCGAGCGGCCGAAGACGGCCGCCAGGGACTCCACGTCCTGCGTGCCCTCCTGCATCGCCGCCTTGAGGTGGGCCGTGGCCAGCGCCCCGTTGTGGTAGCCCACGAGCGCCCTCGGCGGCATCAGCATGCCGTGGCGCGCCAGCCCATCCAGGTTGCCATCCCGCGTGAGGAAGCGCGTCACCGGGTTGTCCGCGAGGCCCCACAGCGCGTCGTGGGTCTGTCCGTCCGCCAACGGCACCCGGTGCGGGAGCGCCCGGTACGCGGCCACCAGCCACGCCTCGTCCAGCGTGCCCACCGAGGCCACGCCGAAGAGGGACACGTCGCGGACGAAGCGCAGCTCGCCGCCCCAGAAGTCCACGGCCTTGAGGTCGAAGGTCCCACCCGGGTCTCCCACCGCCGCGGGCAGCCTGGCCCCCACCACCGGCTCCAGGGCCCGGCGCACCCAGGGCGTGCCCGGCTGGGCCCGGAAGCCCTCGGCCACGCGCCAGACACGCACCGGGGCCGCGGCGCGCGGAGCGAAGGGCACCTCGCGCACGGAGATGCCCGGGAACATCTGCTCCACCAGTCCGCGCGTGCCCGCGCCTCCCACGCCCGTGGCCAGCACGTTCCACCGCGCTCCGGCCGCCGACAGCGCCAGCTCCAGCCGCCGCAGGGTGAACATGCGATGCGTGGAGGCGAGCGGCGTGCCCCGGTCCACGCGCGACAGCAGCACCAGCCCCACGGAGCGGGCCCACAGGCGGCCACAGCCTCCGCGCGTCTCGGCGAGCGCCTGGATGCCCCCGGCGGACAGCTGCTCCACGTCCAGGAAGACGGCGGCCGGCATCCGGTTGCCCGCGAAGGCCTCGCGCATCGCCGCCTCGCCGGCCAACAACGGCCCCGAGGGCCACGAGCCACTGCGCGAGATGGCCTCGAGCACCGCGTCGCGCAGGGCTTCCGGCTCATCGCTGATGACGAGGCACGGCAGGCCCTCGCGTTGGAGCGCGAGCAGCACACACGAGGTGAGGAAGTGGCGCTCCGTCGGGTCGGGCAGGTCGCCCACCAACCAGCCCTGCTGGGGCGAGCCCCAGGCGCTGGCGATCTCCTCCAACGCCCGGGGCGGAGCCCCGATGGCACCCGCATCCCGCCACGCGGCGGCGCTCCAGGCCGGAGCGGCATCCGCGTTGCTCGCGCCTTGCGTCGCGAGCAGCGGACGCGCGTTGGCCTCGAGGGCGCCCAACTTCCTCCAGAGCGCCGGGACATCCGCGCGCACGGGAGCGGGCACCTGGGGCCGGGGAGCCTCTTCCTTCACGGGAGGAGGCGCCAGGCGCTCGGCGCGCGTCCACACCGCGAGCGCCATGCACAGCATGGGCAGCACGGCGGCCACGTCGAGCAGCGCGCGAGGCCGTGCCTGCCGCCACGCCCCATCCACGGCGATGAGGGCCAGCACCGGCACCACGACCAGGACCAGCGCCAGCGGATCCGCGAGTGGCACACGGAAGGGCGTGCCGAACTTGACGTTGGCCTCCTGGAACGCGAACACCGCCACCGCGAGCAGGAAGAGGGCGGCATGGGGCAGCGCCAGCAGCAGGACGGCGTCCACGGGGAACCACGTCATCGCGGTGGCACCGTGGGTCAGCGCCTGCTCGAGCGCGGCGAGCCACCCGAGCGGCCCGTCATGCATGGAGGCGCTGGCGGCCTCCACCAGCCGGGTGACGAGCACCAGGGCCAGGGAGAAGAGGACGCCCTTGCCCACGGGAAGGGCGGCACGGCGCCAGCGGGAGTTGGGACCGGGGCCCACCACCAGCGCCGCCAGCATCCAGGCAAACACGGGCGTGATGAGCACCAGGCCCCACACCATCAAATAGGCGATCGTCGCCAGGACGGCCGGATGGGGAAGTTGCAAGGTCATCGCGTACCTCGCGGGGCCACCACGGCCGGCTGCGGCATGGAACGAGCACCTCGAACGACATCCTCCACGAAGAGGCCCTCCCAGGTGCGGAGGAAGATGACACGTGCGTCCTTCGAGGGAGACCAGAGCACGGGGAGCCTCGTCGGCACGTCCCGGAGCCCGGCGTCGAGCGACTCGCGCCCCGCCGACGGAGCGATGACGAAGCCCTCGCCGGGACGGATGCCGAGCACCGGATCCCCATGCGCGTTCAGTGGTTGGCACGGCGGAGCGAGCATCGCCCCCATCCGCGAGCCGAAGTCCCGCAGCACGTCCGCCGCCTGCTGGCCGCCCTCGGCGTCATCCAGCACGCTGCGCTCGGCGAGCGGCCGCACCTGACGGCGGCTCAGCTCGGTGACGCGCTCGGGGTCGCCGCACGGGACGTCCTCGAGCAATCCACCCTCGGGCCAGGCGCCTTCGAGGAGACGGTCGGCCCAGACACGGTCCTCGGAAATCTCACGGCGGGCGGCGATCCACCGGCTGAGGACCTCCGGAGGCATGAGCGAGCCATGGAGCAACCCCCCCGCGCCGAGCAGCGGCCCGAGGTCATCCAACCGGGCCTCGGCGGCGGGAGTCACCCCGAGGGCCTGAATCTCCTGGCGCTTGCGATCCCTCGCCTCCAGGAGCGCGCGGCGGACGGCCTGCAGCCGGGCCACGGCGTTCTCCAGGGCGAGGATGGCCCCCCGGCGGGCACGCTTGCGGCGCACCACGAGCTGCAGCTCCGCCTGCTTCGCGCGCCGCCCTCCCCCACCGCGGCTGACGAGCGACTCCAGCGCATCGCGCCGGAGCTTCAGCACGCGGCGCACTTCCTTCCGGGTGTGGTTGCCGACGAAGTAGAGCCACCCGCCCCCGGCGCCCAGCGCGGCGAGCGTCCCGAGGATCCACGGCAGGGCCTCGCGCCAGTCGAAGCCGGTGGCGGCCGGAGCGGTGGACGCGGTCACCTGGAGCGAGGGCGTGCCACCCGCGGGAGCCACGGCGGGAGTCATGAGGGACAGCGTCCCGAAGGAGACGCCCAGCAACACGGCCAGCGCGAGCGCGGCGGCGGCCGCCATCGCCAACCGCTTCGAGGGCAACTCCAGCAGGGCGTGCTCCAGCTCCTCGCGGTGCGGGTCCGGAGGAGGACCCGGAGGCTGGGAGGGGTCCAACTTCCGCAGGGTCGCTTCCTCCTGGGCCTGCTCGTCGTGGAGCTGAGCGATGACGCGCTTCAGCCCCTGCTCGACGGCGGGGAGCTGGGACAGGCCCGAGGTGGGCCCGAGCGAGGCATCGAACACCGCCTGGATGCCCTGCTCCACCGAGGCGGCCACCTCGGCCTCGGCGCGGTCGAGCGCGCGGAAGGTCTCGTCGGTGCGGGCCTGGTCCACGGTGGTGGGCGCGGCCTCCACCGAGGCCGGCTTGAAGAGTCCGGAGTGGTTGGCGCGGATCTCCTCGGGAGTATCGAGGGGCCCCACGCGGATGTCGGCCGGCAGGTCCAACGGGGAGCGGGACAGCTCGGCGGCGAGGCGCCGGGAGAGCTGCGCGGCCTGGCCCTCGACGAAGGGCGCGAGCCAGCGGTCATGTTGGAGCGCGGAGACGGCCCCCATGGCCAGGGTGGCGTCCGTCACCGGCTCTTGCACGCGCGTCACCAGCACGCCCAGTCCGTCATAGGCGGCGCGGGCGGCGGCGTAGGCACGCAGGCGGGACTCGGGCAGCTCCACCGAGGCCAGCGAGACGAAGCCCACGAGCCCCTCGTCGCGCGCCGGGTGGGCCATGCGGCGGGACACCTCGTCCTCGGTGCGCAGCCCCGAGGCCACCATGCCGAGCGCGAAGGAGGCGCACGAGGACACCATCTCCTCGGAGGTGAGGGTGCCGGCGGCGGTCTGCTGGGACACGAGCCAGATGCGAGCCACCAGCGGGAACACGGGGCGGGCCCGGGCCCAGCTCTCCAGGGCGGCGAGCCGCGAGAGGGCCACGGACGCGCGGGGGTTGGACAGCGCCGGCACCTGCACCACGAGGTGCAACGTGGCGGTGCGCTGCTCCGGGGGCCGGTCCGGGGGGAACATGGCGCCATAGCCCTCGGCGAGCAGACGCGCGGCCTGCTCGCACGCGGTGAGCAGGTCCTCGTCTCCTCCCTGCAACGCGGCGGCGAAGGCGATGACATCCAGCCGCTGGTCGCGCCGCTCGCCCGAGCCACGGCCCGCGCGCAGCAGGTCCTCCAACAGGGGCCGGAGCCCCGCGGCCACGCCCGAGGGCTCGCAGCGCAGCACGCCCAGCAGCGGCGAAGAGGCCTCCAGGGACTGGAGGGCGCGGCCGATGACCTCGTGGCCGAAGCGCCCCAGCCCGAGGAGGACGGTGGGGTACGAGACGGCGGCGTCCAAGCTAGCTCCTCAGCTCGGCGGCGAGTGCCTCCACCACGGTGCGCTCGTCCTGGATGAAGCGGCGCTCGGCGTCCTTCTGCTCGGCGACCGCGCGCGCATAGGCCTCGGTGAGGCGGCGCTGGTGGGCCTGCACCTCCTCCAGCAGCTTGTTGCGCGAGGGCCGCTCCGCCGTCGCGTTCACCCACGAGTCACGGGCGTTCTTCTCCAGATCCTCGCGGAGCACCGGATCGAGGGCCTCGAAGGCCTCGAAGGCACGCGCGCGGTCCGGGGCCAGCTTGTTCTTCGTGCCGGCGAAGCTCCAGTGGTAGCCCTCCTCGTCGCGCGAGATGCCACCGAACAGGGCGCACAGGGTGAAGGCGCGCAGACGGGAGTCGCGGGCCTCGCGGGTGGACTGGGCGGCGCGCTCGGCGGTGCGGCGCTCGTCGGCCCGCTTCTGCTCCACCGGGTCCAGGTCCGGCAGGCCCGGCTGGGACTCCCACGCCGCCTCGATGTGCAGCGGGTAGCTGCGGTTCTTGTCGTCGCGCACGCGCTTGTAGCCGGCGTACAGCTCGGACTGGACGTTCTTGAACCAGTACACGGGCACGCCGAGCAGCGCGCGGTAGAGCACCAGCGAGTCCCGCTCCTCCCAGCCCGTCACGCGGTTGGAGCCGGACACCACCCCCTTGAGGATGCTCCACAGCGAGCCCTCCTCGTCACTGGCGAACTTGTCGTGCAGGCCGGCGTAGAAGACGTCCGCGGGCGTCACCGTGGGGTCGTCCCGGCGCGTGGCGTCGACATGGGCCAGGAGCACGCACTCGTCGGACAGGCGCTTGAGCCGGTCCTCGATGCCGCGGCGCACCTCGGTGGCGGACACGGCGCGCAGCTCCTCCTCCAGCTTGCCCTTGCGGCGCAGCTCCTCCAGATCCTTCCCAGCCTTGTGCAGGGCGACGTAGCGCTGCTCCAGATCGAGCCCCGTGGCCAGGTCGAGCCCCATCTCCTCCATGACCCGGCCGTAGACCTGGAGGGCCTGGGTCTCCAGCTTGCCGCGCACGTGCTGGACGATCTCGTTGGCATCGCGGGCGCGGAGCTGACCGCTGGGGTCTCTCACCGGGGTGAAGGCCTCGGTGACGGCGTCGAAGATGTCGGCCGCGCGGAAGTTGGCGTCGCTGTCGAGCTTGTGGGCGTAGAACTCCTTCCACAGCCGCTCGCGGCGCCGGTCATCGCGGAGCACCTCGGCGTCCAGGTAGTACTGGGCCACGTCCGAGCCCGCGTCCACGGCGGCCGGGTCCTTGCGGAAACGCTCGGCCTGGGACTCGGAGTCACGGGCGCGCTCGTCGGCCACCTGGGCCACCTTGCGGAAGGACTCCAGGCGGGCCTCGGCGTCCTTGCGCAGCTCGCTCTCGAAGGACTTCCAGAAGAAGCGCTTGATCTCGTCGCGAAACTCGTTGGCCCAGCTCTCCACCTTGGCCACGGAGCGCAGCTTGGCGGTGGCGAAGGCCTTGTTGTCCCTGTCCGTGAGGCTCTGCAGGAAGCCGGGGTTGGCCTGCCGCGCCATCTCCGCGTCGAGCCGGGAGATCTCCTGGCGCAGCTCCGGGCTGTCCAGGTCGGGCGGAGAACCATCGGCCTTGAGGTAGGCCCCCTCCTCCGGGTCCTTGAAGGGGACGATGAAGGACTGCTCCAGCAGGCGGATGAGGAAGAGCCGCTGGGAGATGGGGTTGACCTCGTACTCCTTGAAGAAGGATTCGAAGAAGCGGCCGGTGCGCACGTCGCCGCGCTGGGCCTCCAGGTACTCACCGCACACGCGGGCGCGCGACTCGTCCTTGGCCCTGCGGAGCACGGCGATGGCGCGGCTCAGCGACGGGTTGCCCGGGTTGATGGACTGCTTCTCCACGTCGGGGATGTCGATCTGCTCGTCCAACCGCCCGAAGATGGCCTCGAGCTTCTCGCGGAAGGCCTCGGCGAGGTTCTTCCCGCCCTTCCCGATCTGCTGCTGGATTCCGTAGAACTGGCCCTTCTCGTCGCGGCGCTCCTCCTCGCCGGCACGGAAGGCGACGTAGCCCTTGAACTTCTCGTCGATGCGGCGGTTCTTCTCGTTGGGCTCCAGCCGCTGGAAGGCGGGGTCACCGTAGGGCACCTGGAAGTCCGGGTGGTCGGCGCCGAAGCAGAGGAACTGCCGGAAGGCGCTCGCCACGTAGCGCAGGCCCGCGTACTTGAGGAGGTCGCGGCGGGGCAGCTGCAGCAGCGCGGTACCGAACGAGCCGTAGTGCACGGAGAAGTGGCCCAGGGCGAGCTTCTTCTGGTGCTTCTCGTAGTTGTCGTACTCACCGGCCTGCGCGCCGAGCAGCGGCGAGAAGATCTGCAGGTAGCAGGCGTCGGCCACCGCGTTCTCGTACTTCTCGATGGAGAGCTGGTCGGGCCGGTCGATGAGATAGGTGAGCGTGAAGGGCCGCTCGGCGACGGTCTGGCGGCTGCGGTCCTGGGTGCCCGGGTCGTAGTGGAACTCGAGCTCGCTCACGCCGCCCGCGTAGTCGAGCTGGCGGTTGAGGTACTCCAGCTCCTTCAGGGCGGCGTAGCCGTTGGCGAGGATGTCCGGGTGGAGCTGGGGCTTCACCTTGTCGAGGAAGGCGGTGGGCAGGGTGAGCACGCCGACCACGTTGGGCCGGCCCCAGCCCGCATCGAGCACCATGCGGCGCAGCAGGTAGGCCATGGGCAGGAAGCCACCCGAGCCCGTACCGCCGGCCACCGAGCCATAGAGCATCACCCGGACGACGCGGTTCTCGTTGTCGCGCCAGGGGTTCTCGCGGCGGGTGGACTCGTCGAGCAGCTTCTGGAGGGCCTTGCGGATGCCGCGCCGGTCCTCCTCGAGGTTGTAGTAGAGGCGCAGGCGGCTCTCCATGCGGATCTGCCCGGCGCCGGCGCCCTGGGTGGAGCGGAACTGGTAGCTGGAGGGGACCCACTGGGTGACGAGCGGATCCTCCTGGAGCTCGCGCTGGCCGCGCTTGCGCTCGATGTAGGCGCGCGCGTCGAAGGCGGAGACGAGGAAGCGGTTCTCCACCGGGACGTCCTTGAGCTTGTCCAGGTCGTCCTTGTTGGTGTCGATGGCCACGAAGTGGGTCATCGACTTGATGCGCTCCCAATTGGGATGACGGCGCAACCGGCCGGCGAGCAGTTGGACGATCTTCCCGCCGTTACCACCGAGACCCACGAACAAGGTCGGGTTGAACTTCTCCGTCGCGAGCAGCCCCAAGGCTCCCCCTCCGATTCAGCTCCACTGCGTGTAGAGAGTACGTGTCCGGTATAGCATGCCAGGGTGGGCCCCGTGGGGGCGGCACCGTCTTCGGGTCTTCATCCGCCTGCGGGGGTCCCATACTCTTCCGGAAGCGGCGTTCGGAGGAACTTCCAGCCTTTCGGGAGGTGGGTTGCGGTGAAACCCTGGCCAGCGATGCTGACAAGCTCGCCGTCCATGGCCTTACCACTGGCGAGCCATGCATCCGCTTCTTCTCTCGTTGCGAACGTTTGAGAAGCGATCACCGGCTTGTAGGTAAAGAACCTCCGAAAATAATCGCGGTACTCATCCAGCTTCTGGATGTCTCGGACATAGAGCAACGCTACTGCGGCGATCCGGAGCGCCTCGTCTTCAGGCGAGTTCTTCGGATATTTATCGCTCACGGAACCAAGCGTCTTCATCACGGCATCGACATCAAAGTTTGAATTATAGGTCATAGGCGCGTCAGGTTAGAGGGCAAGAGGCGCCAGAATCAGCGCACCAGAACCACCTGTCGTGACGATGAATGCAACACCAGCGATGACGACAACCGTCCCCAGCATTATTTCCGCCTTGTGGTTCCTGATCCATTCAATCGCTTCATCGACACGCGAGAACTTCAACTCACTCGCTTTTTTCTCATTTGACTTTTCGCACTCCATGTACAGCTTGCGGCATTCCCTGGTGCAGTACTCATAAAACCATCCGTCCCGCTTCTCGTGAGGGTAGGGCAACGGATCGGATTTCCAGCATTTATTGAAACACGCATGCTGCTCCGCATCACAGTCACGGAGACCAGCGCCGCCAGTGCCAAGATCAGAGCCGAGCCCCTGAGCATCTTCGGAAATGACGTAGATTCGGTGCTCCGGCCGTTGTGCATGGACACACCCGGAAGTGGCCACCGCGACGGCAATCGTTAGCGCAATCCATCTCATTTCCGCATTCCCTCTAGCTCCACTTCAAGTAGAGGCTCCCCACTCGATACACCACGTTGGGCGTGTACCCGAGGGCCAGCTCCTCGGCCGGCACGGGCTCCCACTTCCCGGTCCTCTGCACCTTGCGCTCGAGGCCCGCGGCGGTGACGAAGCGCGTGGAGCCACCGGGCCCCGCCTCGAGTACAAGCACGGCCGCACGCGGAGCACGGACGAAGTCACCTCCCGCGTTCAGGCACATGCGGGCGTTGCGGTAGAAGCCGCGCCGGCCTCCGGGAGTCTCGTTCAGCACGAGCGCCGATGCGCGCTTGAGCCCCATCTCCGAGCCGGCCACGTAGACGCTGGCCGCCGGGTCGAAGTTGTTCGGCCGGACGAAGCCCATGACGACCCAGCCGAAGAAGAGCATTCCTCCGGCCAGGGCGAGCCAGGGCCACCAGCAGCGCAGCCAGCCCGTCTCGTCCACCTTCGCGCGCGCCGGGACGAGCACGGCGGCCGCGGAATAGTGCGGGTGGGTCGCGGCGAAGCGCACCCCGAGCCCCGGCGGAGCCAACTGGCCGCAGCAGCCCTCGGCGGCGAAGCACACCTCGTACTTGAGAGGCTGTCCCTTGCGGCCATTGCCCAGGTCCGCCTCCGAGCCCGCCACGGGCGAACAGGAGAGCACTCCGCCCTCCACACTCCCCTCCGAGGAGCAGGTGATGGGGATGCGGCCCGCGTTGGTGGAACGCGACAGATCCACCGTGGAGCACCGGCGCGTCTCGTGACGCTCGCCCCGCCACTCGCCGAAGTCGAGCGAGGCCGGCTCCGGCACCAGGGCGAAGTCGATGAAGCCCTCCACCTGCACGGAGCGGCGCGCGGACTGCTCCATCCACGCGTTACGGAACGTCACCTGCACGGGCGTCGCGGCACCATCCATCGACAGCTGGGAAGGCGTCCAGTCCGCCACGAAGCGCCCTCCTCCGGCGTGGCGCAGGGGTACCTCCTGGCCCTCGAGGGTGGCCACGGCCGTGAAGCCGTCCGCCTGGAAGAAGGACTCATCATCGAAGGTCTTTCCACGGAAGAGCAGCCGCGCATCGAGCTGCACCGGCTCGCCCACCCGCGCGGTGGACGGCACGGCGAGCGAGGCCGCGAGGTCGTAACGGAGGATGAGCCCGTAATCGATAGGCCCCGAGCCCCGAGGCAGGGACAGCGTCCACTGGCTGCGCTGGTCCGGCGAGTTGGGCGAGCGGAAGACCTGATAGTGGCGGTGCGGCGGCTGGCACAGTCTGGGCGCGCCCGAATAGCGGATGCCGGGCGGGCAGCCGTTGTCACCGGACGCCTGGGCAGGGACGTCACCCTGGGGGCCTTCCAGCTTCGCGGTATACGCGGGCCCGGGCGAGGCGGACGCGGTGGCCACCAGCACCTCCACCACGTACTTGCCCACCTCGAAGGTCTTCGACTGTCCGGGAGACAGCGAGCCCGTCTCCGGCCGCGAGCCCAGAACGCGGGCGTAGCCTCGGGTGAAGGCGCCAATCACCTCGCGCGGCGTCTGGACGAAGACCAGGTCCTGCGGGTTGCGCGCCAGCGGCCGGAGGAACTGCTCGCCCGTCTGACGAACCTCTTCGCTGCCGAAGAGGCCGATGACCAGCGTCTCGAAGTCCGCCGATTCGGAGAGGCCAAGGGCGCGAGGACCCTCGGCGGGGTCCCTGAAATCCTCGGGAATGCCGTCGGTGAAGAAGAGGAACAGCCGGTTCTGGAGCGCCGAGCCTCGCAGCCGGTTGCCCGCTTCTTCCAACGGACGGCGGAAGTAGGTGCCATTGGAGTACGGCAGTGCGCGAATGTCGTCCGCGCTCCGAGCCTCGCGAGGCGGGGCCTCCTTGCCATCGCCAAAGGCCAGCACGCTGAACCGGTCGGCCGAGCCACGCGCCAGGCCCTCGACGACGAGCGTCCCGAGCACCGCCGCGCGCTCGGGATCATTGGGTGGAACCCGGCGACCTGTCGCCTGGTCCCGGGCCTCCACGCCCATGGAGCATGAGTTGTCGAGGATGAGGACGATCTCGTTGCCACTGCCGGCCGCACTGGTGAGGAGCAGGGGCAGGACGAGCTGCGCGAGCATCATCGTTAGAGCTCCACCTTGAAGTACGTGCCCCCGGCCCGATACAGCACCGAGGGAGAAGGAACGTGCCCCTGGGCGAGGTCGGCCACCGGCTCCCACTTGAGGGTGCGACGGTCCTGCTGCTCCAGGGGACCCGTGCCCGTCAGCACTACGCCAGCACCGCGGGTGGCGCGCAGGAGGATGACCGCGTTCCGGGTGCGGCCTTTGACCTCGCCATCGCCGTGCAGTCCCAGCCGGGCGTCACGGTAGAAACCCGGGCTGCTGCCAGGACAGTCCCGCAGGAGGATGGAGGCGGATTGACGGATGCCGCGCTCGCTCCCGGCCACGCGAATGGACGCACCGGACGGGAAGCGCGCGGGCTGCGTGAAACCCGCGAGCAGGACCCCGAAGCCGAGCAGTCCCAGGGAGGACCACACCCACGCGCCGTGACAGCCGAGGAAGCCACGGCCCTCGACCTTCCAGCGCAGACGTACCGTCTTCTCCTGGACCTTGAACTCGGAGGTGAGCGGAACCACGCGCAGCACGGCCGGGTCCGGTGACACCTCTCCGGCGCACCGGGGCACCTCGAGGCAGATGTCGACCCAGCGAGCCTTCGGATCCAGCGCGCGAATCTTCAGCGCGCTCTCATCGGACGCGGTCACCAGCTCGAGCCAGTCCGTCCCTCCCGCCGCGTTCGGAGCCATCAGCACCGGACGGGCCTGACACCCTTCGAGCCCCTCGGCGCGAATGAGGAAACCTTGCTCCTCGACGGCCTGGGATTGGCTGAAGTCCAGCTTCTGGCAGGCCCGCTCCACGGAGGTGCCCGCCGTGACGGTTCCGAAGTCCAGCTGCGCCGGTAGCTCCAGCTTCAGCTGGGGACGAACCTGGATTTCGTGAGAGGGCATGGTGATGGGCCCTCGCGGCGTCTGGAAGACGATCGACCAGCTCGCGGCCCCGTATTCGGCGTAGGTGACGTTGAACGCGTACCGGTCATCCGCTCGGGGAGGCCCGCGATAGCGCTCCTCGCCCGTGTCCACCACGCGAACCACCACCTGGGGATCCGTCAGGAGCGCGTCCACCTGCTGGCGACCAGGCCCGGGCTCCGGACGGACGAGCCGTACCGTGCCCTGGCACGGAAGCCCGACGTAGCAGGTGCGCGGCAGAGCCGAGGTGTCGAATCCGAGCCCGAGATCGCTCACCTTGGCGATGACCTCTTCCGTGGGACACACCACGTGCTCGCCCGCGCGCCCGCCCGCGCGGATACGCACCTCGCGCGGCTTGGGTGAGGCGGGGGGAATCCACGTGGCCGAGAGCGAGGTATCGGCGGAGAGCGTCACCGGCTTCTCTTCCTGGACCTGCACGGTGAACTCCAGTGAGAGCCCCGCGGGAGGCGCTGTCACCGGTACCTGTCCCGCCGCATCGAAGAGCCTGGCGCTCAGCAAGGTGGACTGCCCGGCCACGAGGGACTCGTGCACGGAGGGCTGCACGACCCGCGCCCGGAAGCCGCAGACCTCCACCTTCAGCTCCTGGGCTTCGGAAGCCGCCGCGCGGAGCGTCTCGCCCTGGGCGAGCGGAGGCTTGTCGGGAACGAACTCGATGCGAGCGGAGGCGGTGGGCGGAAGGATGAAATCGGCCACCACCGTGCCATCCGGCTGCACGGTCCCCCGGTGCTCGGTGCTCTTCCCGCTGGCATCCACGATGCGGAAGAGTCCTCCCGAGAGCCGGCGCAACAGGCCCGTGTCGTCGCGAACGGCCCCCACCACGGAGAGCCTGTCCCCGGCTGTATACGGGCCAGGGCTGATGCGCTCCACCCGCGCCTCGAGCTGCATCGGAGGCGGAGGAGGAAGCGGCGAGACGGGCTTGCCATCGATGACATGGGCGAGCAGCTCACCGGACCGGTGGCTCTCGCCCAGGCGGGTGCAGTCGTACTCGTAGGCCCGCCGATAGCTCGGGTTCCTGGCGAGGAACACCGTCTGACAGGTGTTGTCCTCCTCGTCGTAGCAGAGGGAGCACTCCTTGCCGTCGAACACGTAGGTGTGAGCGTGCCACCTTGGGTGCAGCGCCCGGACCGCGGGCAGATCGCACGCGGCCACCACGTTCGGCGGAGTCCCATCGTACCCGCCGACGCAGTAGGTCTCCGCGCCCCGGGCGGGAGCGGCCCGCGGCAGCAGCGAGACCACGACGAGCAGCGCCGGGAGCGCACGGTGCATCACTTGCCCTCGGCCTGTCCGGAGTCCGCGGGCGTCGTCTTGCTGGAGGCCCTCAGCCCCAGGCCGATGCCCAACCCCAGGGCCACGAGGCCCGTGGCGAGCAACCACCACAGGGGAACCCGGCGCCCCGTGCGCCCCGTCTGCTCCGGCATACTCGGGGTCACCGGCACCACCGGAGCAACGGGTTCCACCGTCCGGGGTTCGGGAATCCGCGTGGCGCGAACCTCGGGCTCCGACGGCTCCGGGGACACGGGCGCGAGCATCGGCATGCCATCCGGGAGCGTCTCCCGCCGGGGCGCCTGGGAGCCACGGGCCACGCGAGGCACCTCGGGCTGGCCCACCACGAGCAGGATGACCGAGATGTTGTCGGTCCCCCCGCGCTCGTTGGCGGTCTGGATGAGCCGATCCACCGCCTCCTGGTAGTCGCGGCCCTCGATGAGCGGATACAGCTCGTGGTCCTCGATGAGGTCGTACAGCCCGTCGCTGCACAGCAGCACCACATCACCGGACCGCAGCTCCAGCGGGTCCGTCCACACCTCGGGCTTGAAGATCTTCTGGACGCCCGGGCTTCCTCCCAGCGCCATCACGAGCACGTGCGCCTCGGGATGGTGCCGGGCCTCCTCGGCCGTGAGGATGCCCTGGCTGACCAGCTGGGCGACCCGCGTGTGATCTCTCGTGCGCTCGAGCGGCACGCCGGCCCGGAACTGGTAGAGGCGGCTGTCACCCACCCACCCCACATAGCAGCGCGAGCCCATCACCCAGGCGGCGACGCCCGTGGTCCCCATGCCCTCCGCGCCCCGGGTGCTCACGGCGTCGAGCACGGCTTGGTTGGCCTCGACGAACGCCTGATAGAGGGCGCGGGGCGGATTGTCGGGCGAGCTGGCGGCGATCACCTCGACGATGCGGTCGCTGGCCACCTGGCTGGCCACCTCACCGGCCTCGTGGCCTCCCATGCCGTCACAGACGAGGAGCAGCCGGGAGCCATCCGGATGGGCGGCCACGCGGAAGGAGTCCTCGTTCTGCGCACGCTGGCGGCCGACGTCGGAACTTCCGTGGATGTAGAGCGGGAGGCTCATTCGTCATCTCCTCTCGCGGGTGCGTAGATGGTCCGGGACTTCGGCCGAGGGGTTTCAGCGGGAGGAGAATCGGCGGGCGCCGATGGAGGCGCCGCGACGAGGGGCGCACCGGCCGGGGGAGGTTCCGTGGCCGGCTGGAGTCCGGGCTGTTCCAGGGTGAGCTCCAGGTGCTGGGACAGGAGGATGCGTTGACCGGGTTTCACCTGGACGCGCTCGCCCGGCTCGAGGCGGCGCCCGTCCACGAAGGTGCCGTTGGTGGAGTTCTCGTCCTTGATGAAGACATTGCCCGCCTTGAAGAGCTGCACCGTCGCGTGATGGCCACTGAGCTGCGGCAGCTCGATGACGAGGTCCATCTCACCCGAGCGGGCGCCGATGGTGAACGTGGACTTGTGCACCCGGTAGAAGGGCTCGAGCCCGGGGGGTCCCCGGGTCACCACCAGCCGGGTCTCCGGCAGGGTGGCGAAGGGATCCTTCCACACGGCCGGAGCAGCCGGAGGAGGCTCGGGCTGCGGGGGAGGCGAGGGAGGCGGCGCGGCCACGGGCGGAGACACCTGGGGAGCGGGGGCGGGCTCCGAGCGGCGCCGGGTGAGCATCGCGATGATCGCGAGCAGCAGGAGCAGCCCCAGCGCGATGAGCAGCGCGATTAGCCACCAGGGAAACTCTCGTGGAGCCAGCTCGACCACGGGTGTCCCCGAACCACCCGGCTGCGTCGCTCCGGGAGTACCCGCCGCCGGAGCAGGCTGTGGTGTGCCTCCGGGCGTTCCCACCACGCCACCCGGCTGCGTCGCGGAACCGGGAGTCCCCGTCATGCCCCCGGGTTGCGTCGCCGATCCGGGAGTGCCGCTCGCGGTCCCCGGCGGTGTCGAGGCACCAGGGTTACCCGCCGTGGAGCCAGGTCGCGAGGTGGAGCCGGGGGTCCCCGTTCCGGTGCCGGAAGGCAGGGTCGTCCCCCGGGCGCCGGGCGTGGACGCCGTACCCGAGTGCACCGGAGAGGAACCCGTGGCGACCGTACTGGGGCAGGCGGCCGTCGCACCGCCCTCGGCGCTCTGCCGGAAGGAGACGGCGTCGCTCCACGCGATGGGGGCTCGGCCCGAGAGCGCCTCGATGGAGAGCCGATCCGAGCGCTGTCCGGGCTTCACGCCACAGAAGGCCACGTCCAGCCAGTAGATGTGCTCCAACGCGCTCACGAGCCCCGGGAGCTCCTGCCGGGCATCGACGTCCCCATCCTGGATGTAGCGGCCGCCGGAGCCCTCGGCGAGCTGGGACATCTCGTCCAGCCGCTGGGCGATGCCCTTGCCGCTGCTCCTGCCACTGAAGACGACCACGTGGATGCGCACGCCCTTTTCGCGCGCCTCGCTCGCGAGGTCCTTCACCTTGAGCGCGGCCGACTCCTCACCGGCATCCGTGAAGACGATGACCTCGCGCGAGCCACCTCGGCGGAGCGGCTGCTCGCGCGCGGCCTCGCGCACGGCATCCTGGATGTAGAACTTGAGCCGGGTGACGAGCTGATGGGTGCCGAGTTGCCGCACCTTCGCCAGGCAGGCCTCGAGTCTGGCGGCGGTGGTCTCCTCGCAATGCGTGGTCTTGCCCTGCCCGAAGGTCATGACCGCCACGGTGTGGTTCCGGGGCCGGGCCCCGAGCGCGTCCACGTAGGCCTTGGCGAGCTCGAAGGCACGCGGCCAGTACGTGGAGAAGGACCTGGACTGGTCGAAGGCGAGGACCGTGTAGCGACCCTCCGCGGAGTCAGCCATGCGGCGCACCGCCGTCACCTGCGCGCCGGCCTGCTCCGCGGCGATGCGGAAGCGGTCCGGCGAGGCGCCAGCGGACCGGAGCTCCTTCTGGAGGGCGAGGTCCCTGACCTCGACCTGGAGCCGGGTCTTCCCATTGGCCGCGGGCGGAGCCGCGAGCACGGTGAGTCCATTGTCCGCGGCGAGCGCGGGCGCCCCCAGCAGGAGCGCGGTGAGCAGGCCCGCGGTCACGACGACTGTGCGATGCATGGGCATCCCCCGTCTGGACCGGGTCACGGAGAGCGGCGGGCCAGCAGCTGCTCGGGGACGATGACGAGCACGAGCGTCGTCCCGCCGAGGGTGATCACCGCGTGGTTCTGCAGGACCACCTGCTCGCCATGGACGACGGAGCCATTGACGACGGAGCCGTTGCTGGAGACGTCGATGAACGAGGCGTCCTCGGCGCGGATGAACAGGAAGGCGTGCTGACCGCTCACGCGCCCGTCGTCGACGACCACGTCACAGTCGGGGTTGCGCCCGAGCACGTTGCGCCCGGCGCGCAGAGGGTGGACGCGTCCTGGATCCGTGGGGCCGCGGTACTCGAAGAGAGCGCCACGGATGAGCCCCGCGGCGGAGCCCTCGTTGGCGGTCTCCACGAGGGTCCGGGCCTTGGGGCGCGGAGGTGGAGCGGCGGGCGGCGGAGGAGCGGCCGGCGGAGGAGCAGCCGGCCGGGAAGGCGGGATGGACGCGGCGGCGAAGGGGTCGCGCGGATCGAAGGTGGGCCGGGGAGGAGGAGGATTGGCGAAGAAGTCCGCGCCCCGGTGGGCGGGCGGGGGCGGAGGAGCCGCCGGATCCGGCTCGAAGACGGTGCGCCGTTTCTGATGCGGGTTGGCCGGCTGGGGCGGCAGGGGCGCGGGAGCGCTCTCGGCGGCCGGAGCCTGCTTGGAAGGCGTCAGGTCGAAGCCGCACATGTCGCAGTAGGCGGCACCGGCATCATTCTCGTTCTGGCAGGAAGGACAGCGCATGAGGGGCGTATCCGACTCTAGGGCACGCTCTGGAGGAAACTCCAGCCAGACGGGCCCCCAGGCCCCTACGAACGAGGCCGAAAACGATTGCGGCCCCCTGCTCCGTCCCGGGATCCCGGTTTCATGCGCGGGCACCCTGGACCCCGGCAGGAGCGGAGACAACGCGCACGGAGACCGGCCCGCTCACCGCCCCCGAGCCACCTTCCGGGCTGGCTCCTCCGCGGCGAAAACGGACTTGAGCACCCGGCCCGTGGCCGTCTTCACCCGCGCCACCTCCTGCGGCGTCCCTTCCGCCACGATGCTCCCGCCCGCCTCGCCTCCCTCGGGCCCCAGTTCCACCACGTGATCCGCCGAGGCGATGACGCTCGGGTGGTGCTCGATGACCACCAGCGTGTCTCCCCGGTCCACCAGCCGACGCAGGAAGGCGATCAACTTCGACACGTCCCCCAGGTGCAGACCCGTGGTGGGCTCGTCGAGCACGTACAGCGTGGGCTCGTGACGCATGGAGGCCGTGAGCTCCGCGGCCAGCTTCAGCCGCTGGGCCTCGCCGCCCGACAGCGTGTTGGACCCCTGGCCGAGCTGCAGATAACCCACGCCCAGATCCGACAGGCACGACAGGGGCGCGGCCACCTTGGGCAGCGCGTGGAAGACGTCCTTGGCCTCGTCCGCCGACAGGCGCAGCGCGTCGCCGATGGTCAGCCCGTGATAGCGAACCTCCAGCGTGGCCGCGTCGAAGCGCGCCCCACCACAGGCCTCGCACGGGGTGACGACATCCGGGAGGAAGGACATCTCGTGCGAGATGGCCCCCTGCCCTTCGCACGCCGTGCACCGGCCTCCGGCCGCGGTGTTGAACGAGAACCGCGCGGGAGTGAAGCCCCGCACCTTGGCCTCGGGAGTGGCGGCGAACGCCCGGCGCAGCTCGTCCCAGAGGCCCAGGAAGGTGGCTGGCACCGAGCGCGGCGTGCGCCCGATGGGCGACTGATCCACGGCCAGCACGCGGCGGATGGCCTCCATGCCCGTGAGGGACTTGAAGGGCCCCGGACGCGTCGTCACCAGCCCGAGCTTCTCGCGCAGGGCCGGGTACAGCACCTGGCGCACCAGGGTGCTCTTCCCCGAGCCCGACACGCCCGACACCACCGTGAGCCGGCCCACGGGAATGCGCAGATCCGCGCCCTTCAGGTTGTTGGCCCGAGCCCCCTTCAACTCAATCCACTTCTCCGGCGCCCCCCGGGGCGACCCCGCCAGCACCGCGGGCTCTCGGAGCGCACGGGCCGTGGGAGCATCCTCGGTCTGCAGCACCTTCTCGGGCGAGCCCTCGGCGAGGATGCGTCCGCCGCCACGGCCGCCGGTGGGTCCCAGCTCGATGAGATGATCCGCCGCGCGGATGGTGTCCGTGTCGTGCTCCACCACCAGCACGGTGGAGCCGGTGTCCACCAGCGCGCGCAGGTTGGACAGCAGCCGGTGCGTGTCGCGCGGGTGCAGACCGATGGTGGGCTCGTCCAGCACGTACATCGCGCCGGTGAGGCCCGCGCCGAGCTGCGCGGACAGCCGCAGCCGCTGCATCTCGCCACCCGAGAGCGTGGCCGCGTTCCGATCCAACGACAGGTAGCCCAGTCCCACGCGGTCCAGGAACTCCATGCGCCGCAGCAGCTCCTGGCGGGAAGGCTCCCCCAGCAGCGCCCGGTCCCCACGGAACTTCCACCCGCGCACCTGCTCCAGCGTGGCGGTGACGGACTGCTGCACCACCTCGTGGTAGCGCGAGCCCTCCAGCTTCACGGCGCGAGGCACCGGCTCCAGGCGCGAGCCCTCGCAGGTGCGGCACGACTCCGTGCGTCCCTCCGCCAGGGCCTCCGCGCCCCCCTCCACGCCCGTGCCCTCGCAGTCGACACACCGGCCCTGCTTCGTGTTGAAGGAGAACCAGCGCGGGTCCATCTCCGGCACGGAGAAGCCGCAGACGGGACAGGTGCGCTCGCTGGACAGGAGCGTCTCCTTGTTGCCACCGGTGCGCACCTTCAACGCGCCCTTGCCCCAGGTGAGGGCCTTGTCGAAAACCTCGCGCGGCAGCTTCGCCAGCTTGCCCTGGTACATCACGAGGTCGATGTCGTGCTCGCGCGACTTCACGAGCTGGGGCGGCTGGTCCGTGGACACCACCTTCCCATCCGCGATGGCCGTCTCGATGCCCGCGCGCGCGGCGGCGGTGAAGACGTCCAGGTACGTACCCTTGCGCGCACGCACCGCGGGGGCGAGCACGGTGCCATCCCCTTTCATCCCGGTGAGCTGCGCGTAGAGGGCCTCGGGCGTGGTGGCGGCGATGGGCTCACCATCCCGGGGACAGTGCGGCTGGCCCAGCTTGGCGAAGAGGAGGCGCAGATAGTGGGCCACCTCGGTGACGGTGGCCACGGTGCTGGTGGCGCCCGCGCGCGAGGTGCGCTGCTCCAGCGCCACCGACGGCGGGATGCTGCTGATGCGCTCCACGTCCGGGCGCGGCATGGTGGGGAGGAACTGGCGCGCGTACGGCGTCAGCGTCTCCAGGAAGCGCCGCTGGCCCTCGGCGAACACCACGTCGAAGACGAGCGAGCTCTTGCCCGAGCCGCTCGGCCCCGTCACCACCGTCATCTTCCCCAGCGGAATCCGGCAGGACACCTCCTGCAGGTTGTGCTCGCGCGCGTGCTCCACCTCGATGGCGGGAGGCACCTCCGGGGCGCCCTTGCCGCGCTTCCCGGGCACCACCGCCGTGCCCAGCTCCCCGCGCAGCGCCGCCGCGGTGAGGCCCTGCCCCCTGGCGAGCTGCTCCGGAGTGCCCTCGGCCACCAGGCGCCCGCCATTGCGGCCACCACCGGGACCCAGGTCGATGATCCAATCCGCGCCCCGCATGACGACGAGGTCATGGTCCACCACGATGACGCTCGCGCCACGGTCCACCAGCTCGTGCAGCGCGGCGAGCACCTGACGCACGTCCGCGTCGTGCAGACCGGCGCTCGGCTCGTCGATGAGGAAGAGCGAGCCCTTCGCCTCGCTGGCCAGGGCCCGCGCCAGCTTGAGGCGCTGGGCCTCGCCACCGGACAGGGTGGACAGGGGCTGGCCGAGGGGCAGGTACCCCAGGCCCAGCCGGGACACGGGTCCCAGCGCGCGCACCAGCGCCTTGTCACCGGCGAAGCGCTCCAGCACCTCGTCCACGGTCAGCTCGAGCACGTCCGCCACGGAGAGGCCGTGGTGCCGGACGGCCAGCACCTCCTCCTTGAAGCGGCGGCCCCGGCACACCGGGCACAGCAGGGAGACGTCCGCGAGGAACTGCATCTCCACCGTCTCGTAGCCCTCGCCCGAGCAGGCCTCGCAGCGCCCCTTGTCCACGTTGAAGGAGAAGTGCGCCGAGGTGAGGCCCCGCACCTCGGCCTCGGGCTCGGAGGAGAAGCGATCGCGGATCCGATCCCACGCCTTGGTGTACGTGGCCGCGTTGCCGCGCGAGGTGCGCCCCAGCGGAGACTGGTCCACGAAGGTGACGCGCTCCACGGCCTCCAGGCCGTCCACACCGTCGGCCTCGCCGGGCACCTCCACGTCCTTCTCACCCAGGGCGCGTCCGAGGTGGCGGTACAGCACCTCGTCCATCAGGGTGCTCTTCCCCGAGCCGCTCGGCCCGGTGATGGCGCACAGCACGCCCAGCGGTACGCGCACGGAGACGCCCTGGAGGTTGTGCGCCCGGGCGTTGCGCACCACGATTTCGCCGATGCGCTCGCGTGGCGTGCGCTTCACCTCCTCGGTGCCCGCCAGCAGCCGGCCCGTGGGCAGATCCGCGCGCTTCGCCAGCACCTGCGGCGTCCCGTCGAAGCACAGCTTCCCACCGTGCTTGCCGGCCCCGGGCCCCAGCTCCAGCACGCGATGGGCGGAGCGGATGACGAGCGGGTCATGCTCGATGACGAGGGCGATATTGCCCCGGGTGGCCAGCTCGGCCATGGCACCGGTGAGGGGGCCCACGTCGGCCGGGTGCAGGCCCACGGTGGGCTCGTCGAGGACGAAGAGCGCCCCGGTCAGCGACGTCCCCAGCGCCGCGGTGAGGGACACGCGCTGCGCCTCGCCGCCGGACAGCGTGCGCGCGGGCCGGTCCAGCGTGAGGTAGCCCAGGCCCACCCGCTCCAGGTAACCCAGGCGGCCGGCCAGCTCGCGGCGCACCAGCTCGCCCTGGCCCGTATGGGTCCGCAGGGCGTCCAGGCGCTCCCGGGCCTCGGACAGCTCCAGCCCGTGCCACGCGGCCAGGTCCAGCCCGCCCACGCGCCAGGCCCTCGCGGACTCGTTGAGACGCGCGCCCTGGCAGCTCTCGCACAGCGAGTAGGCGCGGTAGCGCGAGAGCAGCACGCGCACGTGCATCTTGTACGTGCGGCTCTCCATCCAACGGAACCACGCGCGCACGCCCGGGTAGACGCGGCCACCGTCGTAATCACCCTCCCCTTCCAGCACCCGCTCCCGCTGCGCCGGGGTGAGCCGCGCCCAGGGCACGTCCAGGGGAATCCCTTGCTCGCGCGCGTAGCGGAACAGCATCTTCCGCTCCCACTCGGACGTCTTGCCCGACCAGGGGCGGATGGCCCCCTTCTCCAGGCTCAGCGTCGGGTTGGGCACCACCTTGTCCCAGTCGATGCCAATGGTGCGGCCGAAGCCCCGGCACGTGGGGCAGGCGCCGGTGGGCGACTGGTAGCTGAAGAGACCGGGCCGGGCCTGCTCGAACTCGCGCGAGCACTTGGGGCACACCAGGCCCCGGCGGATGCGCCGGACACCCGCGGGCGTGAAGGCCACCGCCTCGCCATTGCCCATCGACCACGCCGACTCCAGCGCTGCCGTCACCCGGCCCAGCTGCGCCTCGGCCAGCTTCAGCCGGTCCACCACCACGTGCGCCACGCCGGCGGAGTCGGTGGCCTCCGAGGGCCGCAGTGACTCCAACTCCCGCACCTCGCCGCGCACCACCAGCCGGTGGAAGCCCTCCTTCAACAACCGCGCGCGCACGTCGAGGAACTCGGCGGTGTCCGCGATCCGCAGGGGAAAGGCCACCACGGCGAGCACATCGGGCTCGGCGGCCAGGGTGGCCCGCGCCGCCACGCCCGCGTCCGTTCGCACCGCCTCGACCTCACACGTCGGGCACACAGGCATGGCCTCACGGGTGAAGAGCGCGGACAGATACGCCTCCACGTCGGCCAGGGTGGCCACGGTGGAGCGCGAGCTCTTCACCGGAGCGCGCCGGTCCACCGCCACGCCCGCCGCCACGGGCTCCAGGTTGTCCATCGGGGGCCGCTCCAGCCGCTCGAGGAACTGCCGGGCGTACGGGCTGAAGCTCTCGACGAAGCGGCGCTGGCCCTCCGCATACAGGGTGTCCAGCGCGAGGCTGGACTTGCCGGAGCCGGACACGCCGGTGAGGCACACCAGCTCTCCCTCGGAGAGATCCACCGACAGGGATTGAAGGTTGTGGGTCCGGGCTCCAACGAGGTGCGTCTTGTGCATGGGAGCCGGTGATTTAACGGCGGAAGTCGGGCCCGCCAACGGAATCCATCACGTGGTGCGGGGCAGCCCGGCCACCTGCCCTTTTCCATCCTGTCAGGCCTCCTTCCGGGCCCACCAGAATCAGCCCTCCCGGGCCCGACGCCGCGCTAGCATGACCCCGTCTCTTCTCCCTCCACGAGGCGGACCGATGAGCAGCCGGCTGAACCTGCTCGCACCCGAGGTGCGAGCCAATCCCTACCCCTTCTACGCCGAGCTGCGCCGCAACGCCCCCGTGAGCCAGGTGGACCCGGGGGGACTCTGGGCCGTCTCGCGCTACGACGATCTGATCACGGTGATGAAGAACCCCCAGGTCTTCTCCTCGGAGGGCATCCGGCAGACCTACCGCCCGGCGTGGATACCCGACTACCCGCTCGCCGACTCCATGCTCGTCATGGATCCTCCAGAGCACACCCGGCTGCGGGCACTCGTCAGCCGCGCCTTCGGCCACTCCATGCTGAGCCGGATGGAGCCGCGCATCCGCGCGCTCGCGAAGGAGGCCGTCGCCGCGCTGACCCCGGGCCAGACGGTGGACTTCGTGGAGGCCTTCTCCTTCCGGATCCCCCTCGCCGTCCTCGGTGAGATGGCGGGCCTGCCCGCCTCCCTGCATCCGCGCTTCAGGCAGTGGGTGGAGGTGATCACCCATTTCACCAGCATCGGCCCCAACGACACCGCGAAGCACGAGCAGATGCGCGCCACGGTGAACGAGGCCCGGCAGTACTTCGCCCAGGTGCTGGAGGCCCGCCGCAAGGAGCCTCGCGAGGACCTGCTGAGCGATCTGCTGCGGGCGCAGGTGGATGGCGAGTCGCTGACGGAGACGGAGCTGATGGGCTTCATGTTCCTGCTCCTCGTCGCCGGGCTGGAGACGACCGTGCACCTGCTGAGCCTCGGCCTCATGCGGTTGCAGGAGGAGCCGGAGCTGCTGGCCCGGCTGCGCGCGGACACCTCGCTCATCCCCCGCTTCGTCGAGGAGGCGCTGCGCCTCCACTGCCCGGCCCATGGCATCGTGCGGCTGACCACCCAGGATGTGGAGCTCGGCGGCGCGCGCATCCCCAAGGGCGCGCGGCTGTTGCTCATGATCGCCTCGGGCAACCGCGACGAGTCGCACTTCCCCGACCCCGACCGCTTCGACCTGGATCGCCCCAACCCGCAGAATCTTCCCTTCGGCTACGGAGCCCACTTCTGCCTGGGTGCCCACCTGTCGCGGATCGAGACCCGCGTGGCCCTGGAGGAGCTGCTCGCCCGCTTCGTCCGGCTGACGCCCGGGGACGGAGAGGTGAAGTGGAACGCCTCGCTGATCATCCGGGGCCCCATCCGGCTCCCCCTGGTGGCGCACTCGGCCTGAGGCGGAGTCCGGCCGCCCGCTCTGCCTCCATCGGGCCGCTCCCGGTCCCGTACCTGCCCGGTCGCACGGGCGTGTCCATGCTGTAGGGAAGCAGGAGACCCGCCATGATGACCGTCGACACCGATCCCACCACCGCTCGGGCAGTCGCCGCCCGGGCAGCACCCGCTCTCGCCATCCTGGAAATGCCGGGCCGCCAGGGGGTCGGCTTCGTGGTGTCTCCCGAGGGTTACCTCGTCACCAACCTGCACGTCGTGGCGGGTGCCGACGAGGTCCACGTCGTGCTCGCCGACGAGCAGTTCCTGCAGGTGCAGGAGGTCATCGCCCTGGACGAGAAGCGGGACCTGGCCGTGCTACGGCTGCCCTCGCACGAGGTGGAGCCGCTGCGGCTCGCTCCCGAGTCGCACCCCGGCGAGGGAGACGCGCTCTTCATCCTCCTGCCGACCGGCGGGGGCATGCTGGGGCTGCTGGAGACGCGGGTCCATGCCGTGCAGGTGCTCGACGAGTCCCTCACCTTCCTGGAGCTGGAGGCCGCGCTCCCCGAGGATGCCTCGGGTGGTCCGGTGCTGGATGCCTCGGGCGCGCTGGTGGGCGTGGCCACCTGCGCCTTCGCGGACGGGCGGCCCGTCACCATCGTCATCCCCTCGCGCTACCTGCTGCCGCTGATCGCCCGGCCCGAGGCCCAGCCACTCTCCGCGCTCGCCCTGGCGAAGGCTCCGGCCCCCCGCCCGCGTCAGGTGCCCACGCACCCGCTCTCCCTGCTGGAGGGCAGCCCCACCGACGCCATCGAGGAGATCGCCCTCTCCATCATGCAGGCCATCCAGCTCGGCGCTCCCGCCTACAACCGCGGAGACCCCGAGAGCTGCTACCGCCTCTATGCGCGCACGGCCGAGCGCATCCTCCAGGAGCGTTCGGACTGTCCCGGCGCACTGGCCGCCCTACGCGCCGGGTTCCAACGCTGCTCGCAGCACGACGACGACATGGACGCGTGCGCCTGGGCCCTGCGCGACACCTTCGACGGCCTCCTCCATGTCATCGACCGCTGGCTCCAGGCCCAGGCCGCCTTCGCGCGCATGGCGGCTCCCAAGTCGTACCTCCAATGAGGTACTCCTACATCCGCGAAATCCGTCCAATCCAGGACATCCCAGGCAGCTCGGAGACCCTCCTCCTCGGGAGCGGAGTCCGTCCCGTCGGGACAGCCGTCGGCTCGTAGTAAGACAACCGGTGCACGAGGCACGCGGTGCGCCTCGGGCGGACACGGTGTCCCCCTCCCGGAGAGGAGCACATGCGAGCCCTGTTCGTGCCGTCTGGCAATCACGAACCCTCACCCGTGGAGACGCAGCTCCGACAGTGGGGATGGAGCCCGACGCGGGTCTCCGATGACGAGTCGGCCATCATGGCCTTCCGGCAGACGCCCTTCCCGGTGGTGCTGCTCGAGGTGGATGGCGCGGGAGATCGCATCGTCCTCGTGCGAGCGCTCCGGGCCTGCCCGCGCGGCATGCGGTCCTCCATCCTCCTGCTGGCGAGGCCCGAGCAGTCGAGCCAGTTGCAGCCACTGCTCGACGCCGGGGCGGACGACTTCCTGCTGCTGCCCCTGGACGAGGCCACGGCCACGCTCCGGCTGCGGCTCGCCGAGCGCCGTTACGCCGAGCGCCCGGAGCCACTGCCGGAGGACTTCGAGCTGGACGGACTGTGCGCGGTGTTGCTGCGGGAGAGCCCGGTGCCCACCTGCATCACCACGCGCGAGGGCGCCGCCTTCGTCGAGGTGAACGACGCCTGCGCGCGGCTGTTCGGCTACTCGCGCGAGGAGATGCTCTGGCGCAGCGAGAAGGAGCTGAACCTGTTCGAGACCCCGCTCGAGAGTGAGCGGCTCTCCGCGCTCTTCCGGGAGCAGGGCGTGCTGCGCGGGGTGGAGTCGCGCGTGCGGACGAAGAGTGGAGAGAGCCGCCACGTGCTCGTCTTCACGGGCATCGCGGAGTACGCGGGCACGCCGCACGTCGTGACCATGTTCCCGGACGTCACCGAGCGCAAGCAGATGCAGGCGCGGCTGCTGCTGGCGGACCGGATGGCCTCGGTGGGCACGCTGGCGGCGGGCGTGGCGCATGAAATCAACAACCCGCTGGCCTACGTCACGGCCAACCTCGGCTACGCGCACGAGGAGCTGGCCCGGGTGCTGGAGCGCTGGCCCGTGGCACTGGCGGAAGAGCTTCCCTCCCCGGCCCCGCTGAAGTCGGTGGCCGCCGCGCTCGGCGAGGCGATGCAGGGCGCGGACCGGGTGCGGACCATCGTCGGGGACTTGAAGACGTTCTCCCGGGAGACGCAGGAGCCGCTCCGGGCGGTGGACGTGAAGAAAGTGCTGGACTCCACGCTCAGCCTGGCGTCCGGGGAGATCCGCCACCGGGCGAGGCTGGTGAAGGAGTACGGGGACGTGCCCCCGGTGCTCGGCAACGACTCGCGCCTGGGCCAGGTGCTGCTCAACCTGCTGGTGAACGCCGCCCAGGCCATCCCCTCCGACGGCAACGCGGAGCACCATGAAATCCGCGTCACCACGCGCCTGGCCACGCCCGGGAGGGTGGCGGTGGAGGTCTCGGACACCGGCATGGGCATCGCGCCCGAGCTGCTGGGGCGCATCTTCGATCCCTTCTTCACCACCAAGCCGCCAGGGGTGGGCACCGGACTGGGACTGTCCATCTGCCACAACCTCATCACCAGCCTGGGCGGGGAGCTCCACGTCCACAGCGACCTGGGACGGGGCAGCACCTTCCAGGTGCTGCTCCCGGTGGCCACCACGCCGCTGGAGTCACCCGCGCCGGTGACCGTCCCCACGCCCATCACGGAAGGGCCCCGGTGCCGAGTGCTGGTCATCGACGACGAGCCCCTGCTGTGCTCGGCGGTGGAGCGCATCCTGAGGCCCCACCACGACGTGGTGCTCAGCACGCTGGCGGCCGAGGTGCTCCCGCGACTGGAGTCGGGAGAGCGCTTCGACCTCATCCTGTGCGATCTGATGATGCCGCGGATGAATGGAATGGACTTCCACGCGGCGCTGCACCGGCTGCGTCCGGACCTCACCGGCCGCGTCATCTTCCTCACCGGTGGCGCATTCACCCCGCAGGCGAAGGACTTCCTCGAGCGGGTCCCCAACCGCCGGGTGGAGAAGCCCTTCAACGCGCGCGCCCTGCTGGCGGTGACGCGCGAGGTGCTCACCGCCGTGGGTTGAGCGGGGCCCGCTCGGAGCTCACTGCGTGGGCTCTCCGCACCACTCCACGCGGTAGATCCTCAGCGCCTCCTTCTTCCCCTTGACCAGGGCTGGAGGCAGGGGCGAGACGGAAAAGGACCGCTCGGGCCAGCCCTCGAGGGTGGTGTGCGTGAGGCAGATCTCCCCCGGTCCGGCGACGGAGCACA
Organism: Archangium violaceum; assembly: GCF_016887565.1. Classification (NCBI taxonomy): domain Bacteria; kingdom Pseudomonadati; phylum Myxococcota; class Myxococcia; order Myxococcales; family Archangiaceae; genus Archangium; species Archangium violaceum. The sequence continues at coordinate 3,730,212 of NZ_CP069396.1, read as the reverse complement.
CCCGGCTCGCAACGTTGGTGGCGTCACCGATGGTGGCGTACTGCACGTACTGCTCGGAGCCGATGTTGCCGGCCGCCACCCGGCCCGTGTTGAGGCCCACGTGGATCTGGATCTCCGCCCGGCCCTGGGCCCGCCAGCGCGCGTTCAACCCGGCCAGCGCCTGCTGCATCTCCACCGCCGCGCGCACGGCCCGGTCGACATCGTCGGAGTGCGCGAACGGCGCGCCCCACACCGCCATCAGCGCGTCGCCGATGTACTTCTCCAACGTCCCCTCGTGCCGGAAGACGATCTCCGCCATCACCGGGAAGTACTCGTTGAGCAGGTCCACCACCTGCCGGGGCTCGAGCGTGGAGGACAGGGCGGTGAACTGGCAGATGTCCGCGAAGAGGATCGTCACTTCCGTCTCGATGACCTCCAGGGGCGCGCTGCGCGTGAGCTGTAGCTTCTTGAGGGTGGCCGGGGGGAAGAAGCGCAGATAGGTGTTGCGCAGCACGGCCTCCTCCTCGATGCGCTGGCGCAGCAGCGAGTTGTCGAGCGCGATAGCGGCCTGGTTGGCGAAGGCGGTGAGGAACTCCAGGTCCTCCTCGGAGAAGCCATGGGGCCGCGTGAGGTTGTCCACGTACAGCACGCCCAGCAGCTCGTCCCGGGGTTTGAGCGGAGCGCACATGGACGAGCGGATGGACTGCTGGAAGACCGAGTCGGCATTGCCCAGGCGCGGGTCCACGCGGGCGTCGGAGAAGAGCGCCGCCACGCTGTGCGTGCGCACGTAGTCGACGATGTGCTGGCTGTAGAACTGGCCCGTGGGGAGCTCGCCCGTCAGGGATTTCGCCACCCGGGGACGCAACTGCCCGCTGGCGGGGTCCACCAGGAGCACGGTCGCCCGGTCCACCTGCATGATCTGGAAGACGAGTTGCAGCACGCGCTCCATCAGCGCGTCGATGGAGTCGGGCGAGGAGAGGAGCTGGCTCACCTTGAGCAGCACCTGGAGCTTGTCCCTGGCCCGGTCCTCCGCTCGCCCGTGCTTCACCTTCAGGGCGGTGGTGCTCCCGGGCTCGGGCATCGCCTCGAGCAGGTCGACCATCGAGGCGGGAGAGAATCGGGTCTGGAGCGCCTGCACCTGCGTCGGCAGCAGATCCAGGGCGATCTCGCGGGAGAGGGGCACCAGCTTGAAGCGCACCTCGCCACACTGGAAGATCTCTCCCCCGAACAGCTCGCAGCGTTGGATGCGCAGGTCGTTGACGAACGTCCCGTTCTTGCTGTCCAGGTCGATCAGGAAGAGACGCTCACCCTCGCGCTGCAGCAACGCGTGCCGCCGCGACAGGCTCTTGTGAAGCACGCAGATGGAGCTCTCCTTCGTACGCCCGATCGTGACGGCGTCGTCGGAAAGCTCGAAGACCTGCTCATCCAGCTGGCCCGGGTTCATGATGAGCTGCATGTCCGGAACGTTAGCATCCGGACAGCCGCTCCTCGTAACAACCTCGTTGGGCCCCCCCGCCCCCGGCCCTCAGCGAGAGAAGAAGCTCCGGAGTACGGAGATCATCGCCGCCACGTCCGCCGCCGCGGCCATCTCGCGGATGGAGTGCATGGACAGCATGGGATTGCCCACGTCCACGGTGCGGATGCCCAGTTCACCCGCGGTGATGGGGCCAATGGTGCTGCCACACCCCAGGTCCGTGCGAGTGACGAAGTTCTGCGGCGTCACCCCCGCCTCGCGGCAGCAGAGGGCGAACCAGGCCCAGCTCTCGCCATCGGTGGCGTAGGACTGGTTGACGTTGGACTTGATGACCGGACCCGCCCCCAGCAGCGGCTGGTGCTTGGGCTCGTGCATGGAGGAGTAGTTGGGATGCAACGCATGCGCCATGTCCGCCGACACCAGGAACGAGTGGCGGATGGCCCGGTGGAACGAGTCCCGTCGCCCGTCCGAGTGCGCCAGGGTGATGCGCTCCAGCAGGTCCTTCAGGAAGGGGGACGCGGCGCCCTGGGCACTGGTGCTGCCACACTCCTCGTGGTCGTACAGCACGACGCCGCACGTGGCCTCGCTCGGACCCGACTTCGCCAGTAGCGCGGACAGGCTGGAGTGGCTGCTGGCCAGGTTGTCCAGGCGCGGCGCGTGGAGGAACTCACCGAAGGCGCCGGAGCGGATGGAGGGCTGCGTGTCGTAGAGGCACAGATCGAACCCGAGGATGTCGCCCGGCTCCACCCGGGTGCCGCCACGGGCCAGCTCCTCGACGAGCATCGTCTTGAGGTCCAACGAGCCCGAGCGCTCCAGGGCGAGCACCGGCACCAGGTGATCCTGGGCGTTGAGCTTGAGGCCGTCGGTGTTGACGGAGCGGTTGAGGTGGATGGCGAGGTTGGGGATGCGCAGCAGCGGGCGGCGGAAGTCCACCAGGTGGTGCGCGAGGCGGCCGTCCTTCGCCGTCACCAGGCGGCCGGCGAGAGACAGGTCCCTGTCCAGCCAGGTGCTGAAGAGGACGCCGCCGTACACCTCGACCCCGAGCTGCTGGAAGCCGGAGCGCTGCACCTGCGCGTTGGGCTTGAGGCGCAGGTTGGGCGAGTCGGTATGGGCGCCCACCAGACGGAAGCCGGCGCGGTCCACCGGGGTGGTGCCGAGGTGGAAGGCGGCGATGCTGGTGTCCCCGCGGGTGACGTACACCTTGTCACCGGGCTTCAGGTCCCAGGACTCGCGCTCGTCCAGGGCGCGGTAGCCCTGGGCGGTGAGGCGGCGGATCGTCTCGCGCACCGCGTGGTAGGGCGTGGGCGAGGCGTCGATATAGGCCAGCAGATCGTTGGCGGCGGCGTCGGTATCGGAGGGAATCATCGCCTCCAGGCTAGCGCCGCCGCCGGAGCCCGCCACAGGAAACGCGGGCCCCCGCCGGGGAGTGTCTACCTGGCGGGCTGGGACGGAGGCGTGGAGGCCTGGGCGTCCCCCGCGGGCTCCACCCCGTGGTACACCGCCGGCAGCGAGGCGGACACCGCGCCCACGTAGAAGATGCCGTGGTAGCCCTGCCCATTGCGGCCGTCGAACAGGTGCACGAAGTAGCGCTCCCCGTTGTCCCGTCCCTTGGCCTGCTTCACGCCACAGTCCAGCTTCTGCTGCGCGTCCACGGCGCAGATCCACGCCGTGCCGCTCTTGTAGGCGATGTCCAACGAGAACACCCTGGGCAGCTGCTCCGCCACGCGCAGGCCCATGGGGCGGTAGTCCGGACTCCACGGCAGTCCCTTCACCTGCCGGGGGTGGAGGTTGCCGCTCAGCACCAGCACCGCCCGCTTGGAGGCGTTCCCGGCCACCTCCAGCACCGTCTTCGCCATGGCCTCCTCGCGCGCCTCGCCCTCGAGCGTCGGGTGATCGAAGGCGAAGAGCTCCACGTCCAGCCCCTGGCCGCGCAGCTTGCGCAGGGACTCGATGAGCCAGACCACGGCCTCGCTGTTGCGGCCATCCGGGTACGGGCTGCGCCAGAAGGGGCTCTCCATGAGCTTCGCCCAGTCCTCCGGCCTGCCCGCGCCGTGCAGGAAGGTCCGGAGCCGCTCCTGGTTCTCCACCGGCACCTCCAGACCCACCGTCACGGGGACGCCCTGGAGGAGCGCCTGGCACGCGCTCTGGGAGAGGAAGTGCGGCACCTGCTGCGTGCCATGCAGCTCGCCCATCAGCACCACGTTGCCGGGACGCACCACCTTGCCCAGCCCCAGGATGGGCACGCCGCACTCGATGTCGGCATCCCGCGTCACCTTCACCTCGGGCGTGTCGCTGGACTTCCGGGCCTTCTGGGCGAGCACCGGGGCGAGCTTCCGGAACACCTTCCACTCCATCACCAGGTCGCGAGCGGTCTGCTGGGACTCGCCCTGGACGGCGGCATCACCGCCCGCCTGCCGCAAGGACTCCTTGAAGGCCACGTCGCTTCCGAAGCCCACGGGGTTGTCCTCGGTGCGGCCATCCACTCCCCAGAGGAGCTCACTGCCCGCGGCCTTCAGCGCCGTGTTGGCGCTGCGGGTCTGCCGGGTGATGACCACCTTGCAATGGCCGGGGCCCTCGGGGGTGGCGACGACCAGGTAGCGGTGCCAGTAGCCGGCGATCCGCGAGCCGACGAACTCCTCGCGCCACTCCGTCTCCAGCGAGGCCACGCCCCCGGTCTCCCGGAGGGCGAAGCCGTTGGACGCGAAGTACTCACGCACCTGGGGCCAGACCTCCTCGACGGGCTGCGCGTAGACGGCCTCCTCGTCCGGGGCGAAGTCCACGAACCGTGACGTGCACCCCGACAACGCCGCGAGCAACAACAGACACCCGAAGGCCATCCGCCTCATTCGAAGTCCTCCCAGACGATTCCGACGCGCGCACATACTGCCTGGAATCGCCGGTTTTTTCGCGGGCCCTGCCTACCCGCCCCCACCCTGACCAGGCTCCTCCAGCAACCGGCGGGGCCACGGCGCGGTCGCGGGGAATGGTGCTCACAAGGAATCGAGGTCGACCGTGAGGGTGTAGTCCGACTCGAAGGCGGCCCCATCGAAGGTGGGAAGCGCATAGCGGTAGGAGGAGACGGACTCCAGGACGCGCGCCCGCCGGCTCCCGGCCATCAAGGGGAACACCACCTCGCAGCCGCGCAGGACGCCGGGCTCCACCAGCCGGCAGCGGAGCCGGGCGAAGTCATCCGCGTCGGTGGGCCCCGTGCCCGAGCGGCCTCCCTCGGAGCGCTTGGGGCTGGGAGAGAGCCGCTCGGGACGCTTCATCCGCAGGGACAGGGTCCTGCAGGCCTCCTCGACCCGCCCATCGCAAGCCTTGGAAAGCAGCGCCACGGCCTGGATGAAGTCCTTCTGGCCCCCCTGACCGGACGCGAAGGCCAGGGCGTGCGCGTAACACTGGCGCGCGGTGCCCAGCGTGCACGCCTCGGACTCGGGGGGTGGGACACGCTCCGTCGCACCCGGACCGAACGAGCCCACCGGAGCGGGCCGTATCTTGTCGACGAGCGGGCGCTGGGGGTCGTTCTTCCGCGCGAGCGAGCATCCGGACAACGCGATCGTCCAGACACAGCCCAGCCCCGCGACGACACACCCCTTCACGAAGAGTCGCATGACCCGAATCCTACCAGGGTTGGTTGGCGCGGCTCGGGCTCGTCTGGGACATCCGCGAACCTGTGGATGTGAATAATTACAGTGCAACAGATTGAATGGACTTCGCCCGTCCACTTGCCCAGCATGCAGGCATCGGGCGCCTGTGTTGAGTACAAAATACATTTGATGGATGCTCGAGGGGGCCGGTCGAACGGCCGAGCGCACCATCGTTGAGCAGGAGTTCAGTCCTTCCAAAGTCTGTCATTTCGCACCGCCCGCGCCCCCGCGGAACGGTCTTCCCTTGTCTGTCTTCAACTCTTCTCGGGAGCTCCCTACGTGAAGAAAACCCTTCTCCTGGCCGGAACATTTCTCATCCTCGGCGTCATTGCTTGCGGAACACCCGACACCGAAGCCAACGAAGGCATTTCCCAGACATGGGGGACGGCAACCGCGGCACTGACCACGCAGAACTGCTCGCAGCTCACCGCCGCGTCGGTGATCGCCAGCGGCAATGATGGCAACGTTCCGGCCAACACGCTCGATGACCGGCTCGATACGCGCTGGAGCCAATTGGGCAAGGAGTCGTGGATCGACTACGACCTGGGCGCCAATCGCTCCGTGTCGGGCGTGGCCATCGCCTGGCACCAGGGAGACCAGCGCGCCAATGACTTCGACGTGATGGTGTCCACGGACGGGATGAGCTACACGACCGTCTACACCGGCAGGAGCAGCGGCACGACGACGGCCGCGGAGACCTACTCCTTCACCGCGCGCACCGCGCGCCGCGTGCGCATCTACGTCAATGGCAATACCCTGAATGACTGGGCGAGCATCGCCGAGGTCCGCGCCTGCGGCACGACCATCACCAGTTCCACCGTGGTGTGGCGCGGCGACTTCGAGACGGGCGACACCTCCCAGTGGACCCGCGCGCAGATGGTCAGCGCGGACCGGCTGCAGGTGGTGTCCTCGCCCTCGCGCCAGGGCAGCTACGCCCTCAAGGCCACGGTGAGGCAGGGGGATGATCCCATCAACGCCAGTGGCAACCGCAACGAGCTGGTGAAGACGACCCGCGAGGCGGTGGGCTCGGAGTACTACTACAAATTCAGCACGATGTTCGCCTCGGACTTCCCGAGCGTGAAGACGTGGCAGCTCTTCGCCCAGTGGCACCACGAGGGCGGCAGCGGCTCGCCGCCGGTGGAGTTCTACGTGTACGGCGAGGAGGTGCGGCTGAACATTGGCGGCGACCCCGGCGTCATCGTGTGGAAGACCCCGCTGGTTCGCGGGCAGTGGCAGGACTTCATCTTCCACGTGAGGTGGTCGCCCGACCCGAGCGTCGGCTTCGTCGAGCTGTACCACAACGGCACGCTCGTCATGCCCAAGCGCTACATCGCCACCCAGTTCTCCGGGATGCTCAACTACCTGAAGGTGGGCCTGTACCGCAGTGACACCGTCTCGCAGGTGGGCGTCGTCTACCACGACGGCTGGGTCATGGGCCGCAGCCTGTCGGACGTGCTGTAGCCAGCCTCATCCCACACCGACCGTGAGGCAGACACCCAGCCTCACGGTCCTGGGGACCCCAAACACCGCCCTGGAGAGCAACCCTTAATCACATACGTCGGGCTTTCCACGTCCGACACGTTTTCAATCAAAGCGAAATATGCCGTTGCCTTCTTTACTGCGGGCCTACCTCCGAGGAGAGTATGCGTTACCTCACCCACGATGTGGTAACCCCCCTCCAAGGCGGCCGGCATGTTCGTTTCAGGCTCTCAGACCCCTTCCTGCGCCTCGGTGCGCATTCTCAAGGACGCGGCCCGTGCTCAGGATGCGGCCGCGTTGCGCCTCCACATCCGGCATCACTTCCAGGCCCTGCTCTCGGACAAGGGGGACTGGAACCTTTCCGTCTACGACCTGGCCTGGGTGCTGTGCTGCGACTTCTTCAATGAAGAGGACAAGCGGAAGAACCTCGCGCTGCTGCTCGACGCGCAGAACACCGATGGCGGCTGGGGAGATGCCAGCTACATGCCGCACTCGGCGCTCGTGGACACCCTGGCGGCCACCATGGCCCTGGTGCGCCTGGGCCAGCCGCTGCCCAGGCCCCAGGAGCTGAAGGCCCGCGTCGAGGCGCTGATCCTCGCGTGTCACGACTATCCGCACCATGACACGGTGGCCTTCGAGCTCGTGGCCCCCAAGCTCCTCAAGTGGCTCGAGCGGCACCAGTGCACCTTCCCGCTCGGCGCCCGGGCCCGCGAGTTCATCGAGACGCTGGATCGCAAGGGAGACATGAAGCTGGGCAAGCTGCGGCATCTGGGCCCGCTGTTCGATCCGGGCAGCACGCTGAGCTACACGGCCGAGCTCGCGGCCCTCACACCCGGGCTCGTCGAGGACGTGGGCCAGCTCCCCCAGACGATGCTTCCCAATGGAGCCATCGGCCTGTCGCCGTCCGCCACCGCCGCCACCATCCTCCTGCTCTGCGAGCACGGACGCGAGGTCCCCAGCGGCCTCTACCAGTACCTGCGGGACACCTTCGAGGACTACCAGCGCACGGGCTTCCCCAACCTGCACCCCATCGTCACCTCGCGGCGGCTGTGGAACGTGCGCCCCTGGCTGGTGTCCGGCAACATCTTCGATCTCGTCAGGGACGAGACCATCCTGCCCCTGCTGACGCGCATCTACCAGGAGACGAACATCGACGAGCTGGGCCGCGTCTCGTGGGACACGAACAACGCCGACCTGCCGGACCTGGATGACACCGCGGTCGCGTTCGCCCTCTACTCCGTGCTCGTCAAGGCGGGGGTGCGCGATCTCAAGCCGATGACGAGCACCAGCCTCCAGCGGTTCCAGCGCAAGAACGGCACCTTCTTCTGCTACCCGTACGAGCTCCATCCGTCCCCCTCCGCCCTGCTCCACTCGGTCATGTCCATGGACCTGGCCGCGGGCACGTTCGAGGAGGCCTTCACCAGCCAGCCCGTCAACCAGGGCATCCTGCGCAGCCTGCTGGAGCAGTTGGATCCCCAGGACTTCGACTTCGACCAGCTCAACCACGACAAGTGGCATGCCACGTGGACCTACGGCGTGCAGAAGTGGCTGAGCCTGCGCTCCATCCTCTTCACCTACCCCGAGCGGGTGCGGCAGATGCTGACCGAGGTGGAGAACCGGACGAAGCAGGGCGGCTGGGGACAGCAGGAGCCCACCCTGGAGGAGACCGCCTATGTCGCCTCCGGTCTGGCCACCCTGCTGAAGTACGAGCCGGAGCTGCTGCCCAACGAGACGGAGAAGGTCCGGGAGCTCATCCAGGGAGCCCACCGTTTCTTCGTCCAGGAGTTGCAGCGGCCGAACGTCCAGCTGCCGGCGCTGTGGATCTCCAAGAACATGTACGCGCCCCGCTTCCAGGTCGCCTCGGCCGTGCTGGATGCGATGTACGGTGCGATGACGCTCCGCTGAGCGCCAGGGACATCCCGGGGGGCCCGTTGAAGCCGGGCCGCCCGGTGCCTCTCACCCCAGGCAGTCGACGAGGTACCAGAACAGGGCGGTCCCCAGGCTGAAGGGGACGGCGAGGTCGGCCGGGCCCGAGGAGGAGAGCGCCGCCACTTCCGCGGAAATGATCAGCGGGACGGCGGCCACCCCGCACGCGGCGCCGAGGATGAGCAGGCGCAGTACGGGCCGCGGGCGCCGGGGCAGGCGCTGGAGCAATCGCGCCTGGAAACCCTCGTCCGGAAGTCCCGACGGGAGTTGCCGCTGGAGCAGCGAATCGAGCCAGACTTCGTCATCGTGGCCGTTCATGGTTCCTCCTCGAGTTGTCGGCGCAGCTTCTCCTTCGCGCGCGCGACATGGGTCTTGAGCGTGCCCAGGGGACAGTCGAGGACGACCGCCGCCTCCTCGTGGGTCAGCTCGTTGGCGTAGGTGAGCACCAGTGCGGCCCGCTCGCGGGGCTTGAGGGAAGCGAGCGCCCGCTCCAGGTCGTACCGCTCCAGGAACGTGTCTGGCAGCAGGTGGAGCGCGGCGCTCCCCTCCTCCAGGGCGGGAGGCTCGGAGGGAACGTCGCGGCTGCCCCGGTCGTGGCTGAAGTACACGTTGCAGGCGATGCGGTAGAGCCAGGAGGAGAACTTCGCTCCCCCCCGGTACCCGCGCAGCCCCCGTAAGGCGCGCAGGAAGGTCTCCTGCGCCAGGTCATCCGCCTGCGCCACATCCCCCCCGGTCAGCCGGCGCAGCAGACCACGCACCGCGGACTGGTGCCGCGCCACCAGCTCGCCGAACGCGCGCCGGTCGTCCCGCACGAGCACTCGCGTGATGAGCTCGGCGTCCGAAGGGGCTTCAGGAGGGGTGGACATGGGTCGTGGGGGTTACAGCTGGGGCTCCGGCGAGAGCTCGGAGGCCAGGGGACCCCGGCCCCGCTGCAGGCGCCAGACGAGCATGTGTCCCACGCCGATGAGCAAGAGCGTCACCCCGACCCCCCAGGCCCCGTCCGAATGGGGGAGAGCGGCCAGGAAGATCGTCAGCCCCACGCCCGTCGTGGACAGGATGATTCCCCGCCGCAGGTCGGACGGCTTCCGCCTGGGCGGCGGCGCGAGCAGCCCAGGGGGAATCTCCGCCCCCTTCTCCACCATCATGCGCACCGTCTGGTGGAGCTGATGGTTCTTGCGGTTGTTGGCCACCAGCCACGCCAGGAAGCCCGTCAGCAGGCAGGTGAAGAAGCACACGCTGACGATGTAGGGACCGGGATCGAAATCAGCGTCGGGCCGCTGGGCTCGCTCGCGCGCCTGGAGCAGCTCGAAGAGCTGGTCGGAGCTGAGCCGCCCTTCAGGATCGATCCGCCGCGCCTGCTCCTCCAACTGCTGGATATCCTCCTCCAGCGCCTGCCGCTGGGCGTCGAGGGCAGCCCGGCGGGCCTCCAGCGCCTGGCGCTGCGCCTCGAGCCTCGGGGACGCCGGCACGGGGGCACCAGGCGGCGTGGAGGGGGCGGCGGGGGTTTCGGACTCGGGCGTGGCCTGGGCCCGGGCCTCTCCCGCGAGAGTGGCCAGGAGGCACAGGGTGAGCAACTGGACCTTCATGAAGGACTCCTTCCGTCGGTTTTCTGGGCGTTAGGACTCCCGGTCCCGGCCACTTGGATTCAGCCCGGATTTTTTCCCGCGCGAAACCCGTCCACGCCGGGCTCCCCCCCGGTAGCAACTCCCCCCGTGAAACGCCGATAATCCAACCATGGACCCGATTGGCCGTCGTCCCGTAGCCGTCAAGCTGCCTTCCCAACCCGCCCGGACCGAGGCGCCCGCCGCGTCCACGACGGCCGCCGCCCGGGAGGTGGGCCACGCCCTGAAGAGTGGCTTCGAGGCTCCGGGGGTGAAGGCCGCGGCCCTGGCCCCCGTCGGCACCTGGCGGGGCCCGGCGGATTCGGAGGTGGGGCGCGCCATCAACGGCATGCTCGAGCGCCTCAAGCAGTGCGACATCACCATCAAGGGTGACACGCCGGAGAGCCTCTTCCGCCGGGCCATCCTGGACAACAAGCACGTGACGAACGAGCAGCTGCTGGCCATGTCCAAGGTGACGCTGGACAAGCTGGACTCCGGCCCGGAGACGCGGAAGAAGGTGCTGGAGAAGATTCCGAATGCCCGGGAGCTGCCCGTGCACAAGTTCACGGTGGCCATGCTGTCGGCGGCCACGGGCATCGACGCCCAGAAGCTGTCCGAGGCCTGCCCGGACCTGGGGATGACCGGCGCGCCGAACACCCCGCTCCTCTACGCGGCCAAGGGCGAGGGCATGCAGCGCTCCACGGCCCTGCACGACTTCACGGACTACCTGCGGGGAGCCGGCATCAAGGGGCTCAACAAGGCCGTCTGGGGGGTGGAGAACCGGGTGCTGTCGGCCGCCATCAGCGCACTGGGCGGAGGTCGCTACTAGCGGTTAACCTGTCGCGTCATGGGAGAACCCAACGGCCGGCTCATCCAGACGCTCATCGACGCACGCAAGCACCACTGCTTCCCTCCGGACGTGCGCCACGCTGCTCCGGAGTTCATCGACAAGGTGCTCGCGCTCCTCTTCCCCCACTTCTCCAAGAGGCTGGACTGTAGCGCGGTCGCGGTGCGCTCCGAGGTGGCGGTGGTGGAGGCGGTGCTGACGCGGACGTTGGACACGCTCGCGTCGCGCTACCCGGGTCTCGCGCCGGACCTGCCCGGCCGCTTCATGGAGCAGCTGCCGGAGGTCTACGCCTGGCTGCGCCAGGACGCCGAGGCCATCTTCGAGGCGGACCCGGCGGCGCGCAGCGTGGACGAGGTCATCCTCACCTACCCGGGCTTCTACGCCATCGCCATCTACCGGATCGCCCACACGTTGCTCGACCTGGGCTTCCCGTTGCTGCCCCGGCTCCTCACCGAGCTGGCGCACCAGCGCACGGGCGTCGACATCCACCCCGGGGCCACCATCGGGCGGCGCTTCGTCATCGACCACGGCACGGGCGTGGTGATCGGCGAGACGACCATCATCGGAGACCGGGTCAACATCTACCAGGGCGTCACCCTGGGCGCCCTGCAGGTCCAGAAGGCCCTGGCGGACAAGAAGCGCCACCCGACGCTCGAGGACGACGTGGTGGTGTACGCCAACGCCACCATCCTCGGGGGGCAGACGGTGGTGGGCCGCGGCAGCGTCATCGCCGGCAACGCCTTCATCACCCAGAGCATCCCCCCCGAGTCCGTCGTCAGCCGGCGCAGCGAGGTCCGCCCGCGACATGGGGGTGCGGAATTCGACGAACTCGAGTATCACATCTGATATAGCAGAGGCCTATCTGCCGCAGCAGACACTTCCCCGCGAGGTCCACGATCCATGAAGGCGAACAACATCCTGGAGACGATCGGCAACACGCCGCACGTCCGCGTCAACCGGCTCTTCCCCGCCAGCGTCGAGGTGTACATGAAGCTGGAGCGGGCCAACCCGGGCGGCAGCATCAAGGACCGCATCGGCCTGGCGATGATCGAGGACGCCGAGAAGCGGGGCGTGCTGAAGAAGGACAGCGTCATCATCGAGCCCACGTCGGGCAACACGGGCATCGGCCTGGCGATGGTGGCGGCGGTGAAGGGCTACAAGCTCATCCTGGTGATGCCCGATTCGATGAGCATCGAGCGGCGCCGGCTGATGGCGGCGTACGGGGCGACGTTCGAGCTGACGCCGCGGGCGCAGGGCATGAAGGGAGCCATTGCCCGGGCGCAGGAGATGGTGGCGCAGACGCCGAACGCGTGGATGCCGCAGCAGTTCGAGAACGAGGCGAACATCGAGATCCACAAGCGCACGACGGCGCAGGAGATCCTCAAGGACTTCCCCGAGGGCCTGGACTACCTGATCACGGGCGTGGGGACGGGCGGACACATCACGGCGTGCGCGGAGGTGCTGAAGCAGCACTGGCCGAAGCTGAAGGTGTTCGCGGTGGAGCCGACGAAGTCGCCGGTCATCAGCGGAGGAGCGCCGGGGCCGCACCCGATCCAGGGAATTGGAGCGGGCTTCATCCCGAAGAACCTGCACAAGGAAGCGCTGGACGGGGTCATCCAGGTGACGGAGGAGGAGGCGTTCGACTTCGCGCGGAGGTCGGCGCGTGAGGAGGGCATCTTCGTGGGTATCTCCTCGGGAGCGGCGCTGGCGGCGGTGAACAAGAAGCTGGGGGAGATCTCCGAGAAGAGCCGGGTGCTCTGCTTCTGCTACGACACGGGCGAGCGTTACCTGTCCATCGAGACGCTCTTCCCGGCGCAGTAACCCCCTGCCCCCAACCCCTCCCTCTCCCCATCCCCTCCCTCTCCCTCTGGGAGAGGGTCGGGGTGAGGGTAAATGGTTCACCTGCCGGAGAACCCGCGCACCATTTCCACGAGCCGGTCCAGTTCCGCGGGCTGGTTGTAGAAGTGGGGCGAGATGCGGATGCGCCCGCGGCGCAGCGAGAAGCTGACGTTGCGCTCGGAGAGGTACGAAGCGAGTGCCCTCGCCTCCCCCTGTGGAGGCAGGAAGGTGAGAATCCCAGCGCGGTGCTCGGGAGAGGGCCCGGTGTCGCACCCGATGGCGCGCAGTTCCCGGTCCGCGTATGCGAGGAGCTCGCGGATGCGGGCCGCGACGTTCTCCATGCCCACCTCCAGGAGCAGGCCGAGGGCGGCGCCGAGGGCATAGGTGCCCGCGTAGTTGTGACTGCCCTCCTCGAACTTCGTGGCGTCCGGGCGCAGCTCGAAGTGAGCGCGGTTGAAGTTCCAGGCGTCGGTGGTGGAGCGCCAGCCGACGAGCACGGGGCGCACGCGCGGGAGCACGTTCCGGTCCACGTAGAGGAAACCAATCCCGGGGATGCCGATCATCCACTTGTGGCTGTCGGCGCTGAGGAAGTGGATGCGGCTCTTCTTCACGTCCACGGGGATACAGCCGACGCTCTGGATGCCATCCACGCAGAACAGGACGCCGGAGCGCTCGCAGAGGGCGCCAATGGCCTCCAGGTCGGTGCGGTAGCCGGTGGCGAACTGGACGGAGCTGAGGGCCACGAGCCGGGTGCGCGGGGTGAGGGCGGCGGCGACGGCCTCGGGGGTGACACCGCCCTCGCGAGGCTCGATCTCCCGGACGACGACGCCGCGGTCGCGCAGGTGGAGCCAGGGGTAGACGTTGGAGGGGTACTCGAGGGACGAGGCGACGGCGACCTCGTCGCCCGGCTTCCAGTCCAGCCCCTCGGCGACGAGCCCGAGGCCGTGACTCGTATTGCGTACGAGGGCGATCTCCGCCGGGGCGGCGCCGATGATGCGCGCGGCGAGCTCGCGGGTCTTCTCCGTCCGGGCCTCCCAGCCGCGCTCGTAGCGGACGCCGTGGTGGAGGACATCGTCCACCCACTCGCGCATGGCGGTGGCGACGCGCACGCTCGTGGGAGAAACCCCGGCGTGATTGAAGTAGAGCTGCTCCTGAACGACGGGGAACTCGGCGCGGTACCTGTCGAGGTCGAGGGGCGGGGTCATGGGCACGCGCATTATGCGCCTGCTACGCTGGCGGCATGAAAGTCTTCATCGTCCATGCCCACCCCGAGCCGCAGAGCTTCAATGGAGCCCTCACCCTCCATGCCCAGGAGGTCCTCCGGGCGGCGGGCCACGAGGTCCGCGTGTCCGACCTGCACGCCATGAAGTGGAACCCCGTGTTGGACCGGCACAACTTCACCACGGTGGCCAACCCGGACTACTTCAAGCCGCAGCAGGAGGAGATGCACGCCGCGCAGCACCACGGCTTCGCTCCGGACGTCCAGGCGGAGATGGAGAAGCTGCAGTGGTGCGACGTGCTCGTCTTCCAGGCGCCGCTGTGGTGGTTCTCGCTGCCGGCCATCCTCAAGGGCTGGGTGGACCGCGTCTTCGCCATGGGGTTCGCCTACGGCGGAGGCCGCTGGTTCGACCGGGGCGTCTTCCGCGGCAAGCGGGCCATGCTGTCGCTGACCACGGGCGGAGGGGACAGCTTCTACGCCCCGGATGGCATCAACGGCGACATCAACGACCTGCTCTACCCCATCAACCACGGCATCTTCTATTTCTGCGGCTTCGACGCGCTGCCGCCCTTCCTCAGCTACGCGCCGGCGCGCGTGAGCGACACGCAGCGCGCGGCGTACCTGGCGGCCTACGGTGAGCGGTTGCTCACCCTGGACACGGTGAAGCCCCTCTCCTACCCCCCGCTGGCGGCGTTCGACGAGACCTTCCGCCGCCGAGCGGGTTGAGACACGCGCTCAGTGCGCCGGGCAGGCCAGCGCGAGTCCCTGCTCCATGGACGCGCGCGACGTCACCTGGCTCGCGAGCCCCGCCACGCCCTCCTGGAAGAAGGCCTCGCGCGCCTGGGCCACTGCCTCGCGTGAGTGCACCGTCACCGCCGAGCCGGAGGCATCCACCACCTCCACCGCCCCATCCGCGCGCTCGTACGCCCGCACCAGCAGCGCGCCCGCCTCGTCCCGCACGGCCATGCCGTTGTCCAGCGGCTCGAAGTAGCGCACCACCGGCTCCTGGCCCTCGCGCTCCAGCGCCACGCGCATCACTCCGCTCTGCTCGTCTCGCGACAGCCGCAGCGTGTCCGTGGGGCTCAGCCGCACGATCCGCGAGCCGTCCTCCTGCGGCTCCGCGCTCGCCAGCGGGTTGCTCCCCGTCCAGAACTCCAGGCTGTTGAAGACGATGGCGTCCACGAAGGTGCCCACCGCGTACACCGGGATGATGCTGAAGCCGAGGAACACCAGCCACCGCACGAACTTGTTGTCCGAGACACTCTCGTTGAGGCCGTAGATCTTCCGCGTCAACGCGAACGAGCCGAAGCAGCCGGACACGTGCAGCGACAGGACGGTGGCGAACAGCGCGGCGAACAGGCGAGACGGACGCGACTTCATGAATCCTCCTTGAGGGCGCACCGGCTCGTCCGGCACGCCAGCGCGCGACCTTATGCCCATTTGACGCGAAAAGGGCCAGGAGAGGCATGACCCTCACCCCGGCCCTCTCCCAGAGGGAGAGGGGATGTTCTCGACTAATGCGCTTCCTTCGCCACCGGCACCACCGCCGGCCCCGTCGGCTTCTTGTTTCCGCCCTTCGCCCACTGGTCCAGCCAGTCGAACACCGTCTCGTGCCACTGGATGCTGTTGGCCGGCTTCAATACCCAGTGGTTCTCGTCCGGGAAGTAGAGCAGCTTGGACGGAATCCCCCGCCGCTGCAGCACCGTGAACGTCGACAGGCCCTGCGTATCCACCACCCGGAAGTCCTGCCCGCCGTGGATGACCAGCATCGGCGTCTTCCACTTCCCCACGTGATCGATCGGGTTGTGCTTCGTGTACCCCTCCGGCTTGTCCCACGGCGTTCCACCGTGCTCCCACTCGGGGAACCACAGCTCCTCCGTGTTGAAGTACGCCAGCTTCTCGTCGAGGTTGCCGTCGTGGTTCACCAGGCACCGGAACCGCTCCGGCATCTGGCCGGCGATCCAGTTGATCATGTACCCGCCGTAGCTCGCCCCCAGCGCGCACACCTTGTCACCGTCCAGGAAGCCGTAGCGCTTGATGGCCGCCTCCAGGCCCTTCTGCAGATCCTCCAGCGGCTTGCCACCCCAGTCCCCGCTGATGGAGTCCGTGAAGGCCTGGCCGTAGCCCGTGGAGCCGTGGAAGTCGACCATCACCGCCGCGTAGCCCCGGCCCGCGTACGTCTGCGGGTTCCACCGGTAGTTGAAGCGGTTGCCGAAGCTGCCCTGCGGGCCTCCGTGGATGAGGAACGCCACCGGGTACTTCTTCTTCGCATCGAAGTCGACCGGCTTCACCACGTAGCCCCGCACCGTCTCGCCATTCCAGCCGGCGAACTCGAACTGCTCGTAGTCACCGAAGCGGATGCGGGCCAGGGTCTCCTCGTTGACGCGCGTGAGCTGACGCACGTCGCTCCCATCCGCGCGCGCCGAGTACAGGTCCGCGGGCGCCTTCAGATCCTCGCGCAGGAAGATGACGCGGCCGTCGGCCACCGGCTGCGGATCGACGGCACCACCCTTCCCGCTGATCGCACGCACCTGGCCACTCGCCACGTCGATGGAGAAGGCGGGGTGCTGGCCCATGTCATCCGCCGTGACGAGCACCGACTTCCCATCCGGCATCCAGGTGAGCGAGCCGGGCGAGCGGTCCCACGGCTCGGCCAGGACACGCTCCTTGCCCTCGGGCCACGAGCGCAGCACCACGCGCAGCCGATCCGACTCGAAGCCCGGGCGCGACATGGCCAGGTACGCCAGCGTCTTGCCGTCCGGGCTGAACACGGGATGGGTGTCCGTGGCGCGGTTCTTCTCGGTGAGCTTCCTCGGCGTGCCGGGCTTGTCCAGCGGGGCCAGGAACAGGTCCAGGTCCGTGGACCAGGACTCGGTGTTGCCCACGTCGCGCGCGGTGAAGACGAGCCCCTTGCCATCCGGGGTGAAGGTGAACTCGTCGGGGCCGCCGAAGGGCTTGCTGGGACCGTCGGCGTCCATGCCCGCCATCACGTCACGCGGGGCGGCGCTGCCGTCCACCGGCAGCACGAAGAGGTGGTTGCGCCGGCCATCCGCCCACGAGTCCCAGTGACGGACGAACAGCTTGTCGTAGACGCGGCCGGTGTTCTTCTGCTGCGTCTTCGCCTTCAGCCGCTGGGTGTTGCACTCCAGCGTGGCGCAGTCGGGGAAGACCTCCAGGGCGACGGCGAGCGTCTTGCCGTCCCGCGACAGGGCGAAGGCGCCCACGTCCAGGGGCAGCTTCGTGACGTTCTGGGCCTCGCCACCATCCAGCGGCAGGCGGAACACCTGGCTGGACCCCCCGCGCGAGGAGAGGAAGAAGAGGCTCTGACCATCCGGGCTCCAGACGGGCTGCCCCTCGCTCTCGGGGGAGTGGGTGAGCTGACGCAGGCCACTGCCGTCGGCGTTGATCAACCACAGGTCGGTGCGACCCTTGTTGGCTTCCAGGTCGGTGGAGCGCAGCACGAAGGCGATGCGCTTGCCATCGGGAGAGGCGCTCGGACTGCTGATCCGGCGCATCGAGACCTGGTCCTGGATGGTGTACGGCTGCGTCTTGGCGGGAGCGGCGGCGAGGGCGAGCGCCGCCATGAGGGAGAGAGACAAAGAGGCCTCCGTGGGAGTCAACCGCTCGCGGGCTCCAGCGTGTGCCGGGGCGCGAGGCGGGTGGACGGTGCCCGTTCCAACCGTTGCTGTCCACCGTTCATGCCCGACGGAGCCAGGAGCAATCCACCCCGAGCCGCCCACCCATACGCCGAGTCAACCTCCCCTCTCCCTCCGGGAGAGGGACGGGGAGAGGGTACCCGTCCCCGTCCTCCCACCGTGAAACGAGAAGCACCGCGTCAACCGCGGGCGGCACGAGTCCCGGAGCGGGACTTCGTTCCCGTACCCGGGCCGGAGCGTCCGGATCTGGCGGAGGACTTGCCCTTCCGGGTGTTCACCGGCGGCTTGCGGGCGGAGCCGGAGGACTTCTTCTTCGAGGCCTTCACGGGGGACTTCTTCCGGGGCGCGGGGGCCTTCTCCTCCTCACTGGGGGCGAGGATGGTGCCGCGGCAGGTGGCGGCGCCGCAACGGCAGACGTAGAGCTGCTCCTCCTCCTCGCCCATGTCCTCGGTGCGGTCGTAGGCGTAGTCGTAGCAGAGCTCCTCGCCCTCGGCGATGGGGCGCAGGGCGTAGATGTAGATGCGGTCCCCCTCGAGGAAGGCCTGGCAGTTGGGGTCGCACGAGTGGTTGATGAAGCGCGCGTCATTGCCCTCGTAGGCGGCGTCGATGACGGTGTCCTCGTCCACGTTGAAGAGGAAGGTGTGGTGGCGGGACATGGAGGTGTCGTCGTAGCGCTCGTCCGCCTCGGCCTGGGAGATGCGCTGGCCGACGTACTCGATGATGCGAGCGCCCTTGCGGATGGGCCGCGTGGCGAAGGCGCCCTGTCCCTGGATGGACGAGGGCCTGAGCACGAAGGGCTGGGGCGAGAGGGTGGGCATCTTGCGGGAGGAGGGCTTCTTGGTGGTGGGAGCGGGCATCGGAAAGTGCGTTGGAGACGCGCCAGGGAAGGCGCGGTAGGGTGCCTCAGTCGGACCTCTGAAGGAAGAAAGGCGCTCGGCGATGCGGCTGTGGCTCATTCTTGGCGCGGCAAGCGCGTTCATATCCGTGGCGGCGGGAGCATTCGGCGCGCACGCGCTGAAGACAAGGCTCTCCGCGGACCTGCTGACCATCTTCGAAACCGGCGCGCGCTATCAGATGTACCACTCGCTGGGTCTGATCGCGATGGGTCTGCTGATGCAGCTGCGTCCCAACCCCCTGTTGAACGCCGCGGGCTGGGCCATGCTCGCCGGCATCGTCCTCTTCTCCGGCAGCCTGTACGCGCTGGCGCTCTCCGGGGTGCGCGTCCTGGGCGCCATCACGCCGTTCGGAGGGGTCGGCTTCCTCGTCGGCTGGGTGTTGTTCGCGCTCGCCGCCTGGCGGCAGACGGGCTGAGCCGCGCGGCTCCATTCCATTCCCGGGCGAGGCTCCCGCTCCCCCGCTCCCTCTGTGCCCGGGCCCTCGACGGGTGCATCTCCTCCTCTGGATAGCCACCCTATCCGCCAGGAGGTGAGCGCCCATGGCGGACGAGCCCGAAGGCTTTGGAGAACAGGGACAGGACTTGCGCGCCCAGCGGCGCGGGACGAAGCGCACACGGACGTATTCGCTCTTCCTCGACGACCTGCGCGAGAGGAGCGGCCTGCCGAGCGAGCACGCGGAGAAGGCCCTCTTGTCGGTGCTGTGCACGCTGGAGCAGTGGCTCCTGCTGGGTGAGGAGGACGACCCGCGGACACGGCTGCCGATGAAGCTCCAGGAGGCGCTCCAGGCCTGTGCCCCCCGGGGCGAGCCTCCCTCGTGGAAGTCCGGCGTGGACGCGCTGCTCCAGCAGGTGGCCGGGGACCTCGGCGGTGACACCGCCCGGGCCGAGAGCATCACCCGGGCCGTCTTCGCCACGGTGCGCGCGCATATCAGCGAGGGCGAGGCCGCGCAGGTCGGCGACGAGCTGCCAGTGGACCTGCGAGCGCTCTGGGCCCGCTCCATCTGACACCGCGGGAGACACCGCTGGAGCACGAATCAGGTTTGTTCCCAGCCACTCGTTCCATGAAGTAGGGTCCGCCGCCTTCATGGACGACACGCCGCAACCCCAGCTCGGTGCAGTGCTACGAAGGGCCCGCGTGCATCTGGACCTCACCCAGGAGCAGGTGGCCCGGGCGGTGGGTTTCGCCCCGGAGGTCTACGGGCGTGTCGAGCGCGGGGACATGTTGCCCAGTGTCCCCAAGCTCTGGCAGCTGTGCGTCACCCTGCGTCTGTCGGCCGATGTACTCCTCTCCTTGAAGCCCCGGGAGCCGTCCTCTCCGGAAAAACCGACGGCGGACGAGCCCGCCGAGTCTCCCGAGCTCCGGCGCCTCATCATGCTCGTGTGCGAGCTGCCCCCCGACAGGTTCCGCTTGTTCCGCATCCTCGTCCGGGCCATCACCCACCCCGACGAGGAGTGTGGGCGGTAACCCGGCCCCGCCGTCGCGTCTACTCTCGCCCCGGGTCATCCGCCATCCGACATCCGCCGACGCGGATTGTCGTCCATCGGGCACTTCCCAGCAGGCCTCGGGACACCCAGTGTCATGCGTCAGACAGTCCCTGGGACGGCTGGCCGTCTGGACGTCAGTCAGCCGACAGCCACCGACCCCTTCGCGCTGGGTCGGAAGGTGAGAAGGCTGTAAAGAGGTGCGACGTCTGATCTTCGGACGGCTCGCGCGCCCACGGCTCCGACCATCATGTCTTCCCCCACCGCGCTCCCGCGCGTCGACGTGCTCACCGTTGATGACACCCCAGCCAACCTCCGCTCCCTGGAGGTGCTGATGGCGGACCTGGGTGCCAACGTCGTCACCGCCTCTTCCGGAGACGAGGCACTGCGGCTGCTGTTGGATCGCGACTTCGCCCTCATCCTCCTGGACGTGCAGATGCCGGGGATGGATGGCTACGAGACGGCCAGCCTCATCCGCATGCGCGAGCGCACGCGGCACATCCCCATCATCTTCATCACCGCCTATACCCGCAGCGAAGTGAACGTCACGCGTGGCTACGAGCTGGGCGCGGTGGACTACCTCTTCAAGCCCATCGTCCCGGAGGTGCTGCGCACGAAGGTGGCGGTGTTCCTGGACCTGCACCGCAAGAAGGAGGAGGTGCGGCGGCAGGCGGAGTTGCTGCGGCAGGCGGAGAACCGCGAGCACGAGCGGCAACTGGCCGAGGCCCGCTCGCACTACGAGCGCTCCCTGCTGGAGCAGGAGATGGAGCGCGAGCGCAAGGTGTCCGAGGCCCGCGAACAGCGCGCCCAGGAGCTGGCGCGGCTGGTCCAGGAGAAGGAACAGGCCCAGTCGGCACTGCACGAGAGCAACGCGCGGCTGCGGCTGCTGGCGGACACCGCCAGCCGGCTGCTGAAGGGCACCGACGGGCGCACCCTGCTCGACGGCGTCCACGGCCAGCTCACGGCCCACATGGGACTCGAGGTGTGCCTGGGCTACCTCGTCCAGGAGGGCCGGGGCGCGCTGGAGCTGGCGACCCACGCGGGCATCCCGGCGGCCATGCTGCCGCGGTTGGAGCACCTGGAGCCCGGACAGGGCGTCGCGGGCCGGGTGGTCGCGGAGAACCAGCGCTGGGTGCTCGACGGTGGCGCCGCCGCCAACGGGCCCCTCCCGGACGCCGCGCCGGAGCTGGGGCTGTCCGCGCTCGCGTGCTACCCGTTGATCAGCCAGGGACGCGTGCTGGGCACGCTGGCCTTCGGCACGCGCACCATGCGCGTCTTCTCCCCGGACGAGCTGTCCCTCATGCAGGGCGTGTGCGATCAGGTGGCCGTGGCGCTCGAGCGCGAGCGGCTCATCGGCGCGCTGCGCGAGGCGGACCGCCGCAAGGATGAATTCCTCGCCATGCTCGCCCACGAGCTGCGCAACCCCCTGGCCCCCGTGCGCCACGCGCTCGAGGTCTTCCGGATGCGCATGTGGCAGGACGACATCATCCAGCGGGCCATCTCCAGCGCGGATCGCCAGGTAGCGCACATGACGCGGCTGGTGGATGACCTGCTGGACGTCAGCCGCATCACCCGCGGAAAGGTGGAGCTCAAGCCCATCCCCGTGTCGCTGACGGAGTTGGTGGAGGGCGCCGTCCAGGCCTGCGAGCCCATCATCAGCCAGCGCCACCACGAGCTGAGCGTGTCCCTGCCATCCGAGCAGGTGACGCTGAACGTGGACCCCACCCGCATGACGCAGGTGGTGGCCAACCTGCTGCACAACGCGGCCAAGTACACGCCCTCCGGCGGGCAGATCCACCTGCGCGCCGAGCGCCAGGGCGAGGAGCTGATGCTGAGCGTGCGCGACAACGGCATCGGCCTGAAGCCGGAGATGCTCCACCGCGTCTTCGAGCTCTTCGTCCAGGTGGATCCGGGCAGCGACCGGGCCCAGGGCGGGCTCGGCCTGGGTCTCACCCTGGTGCGCAGCCTGGTGGAGATGCACGGCGGCAGCGTGAGCGCTCGCAGCGAGGGGCCCTCCAAGGGCAGCGAGTTCACCGTCCGCCTCCCCCTGCCCCCCGAGATCCCCGCGGCGATCTCGCTGCCGAGCATGGTGAAGGCCGCCGCCTCCCTCAACAAGCTGCAGCCGCTCCACATCCTCCTGGTGGAGGACAACCCGGACATCCGCGAGACGCTGAAGGATCTGCTGGAGCTCCACGGTCACCGCGTGGAGGAGGCCAGCGATGGGCGCTCGGCGGTGGACATGGTCCTCTCCCAGCGCCCCCAGGTGGCCCTGGTGGACATCGGGCTGCCGGAGCTGGACGGCTACAAGGTGGCGGAGCTCGTCCGCGCCTCCGCTGGCGGCTCCACCACCCGGCTCGTGGCCCTCACCGGCTACGGCCACCCCGAGGATCGCAAACGCGCGCTCGAGGCCGGCTTCGATGCCCACCTCGTCAAGCCCGTGTCCTCGGACGACCTGTCACAAGTCTTGAAGAAGCTCTGTACAGCGGCCTGACGGCCGACCCACCCCCTTCAACCCCCCTTCCGCCGACGGACGCCCCACCCGCCCCCCGGGTGAAGCCCCTCGCGCGGACCCGCAGTCGCAGCACAGGAGACGCCCCACACCATGGCCACGCAGCCCGAGAAGGCGCAACCCGAGAACGCGCTCGACACCAAGCTCCTCCTCAAGACGCTCCAGTCCGTCCGCAAGGGCGACTTCCGCGTCCGCATGCCCGAGGACAAGACAGGTACCACGGGAAAGCTCTACGACACGCTCAACGAGATCATCGCCCTCAACGAGGCGATGGCGCACGAGTTCGAGCGCATCAGCCATGTGGTGGGCCGGGAAGGCCGCATCTCCCAGCGCCTCTCGGTCAACGGCGCCTCCGGCGGCTGGCTGTCGAGCGTGGAGGCGGTGAACTCGCTCATCACCGACCTGGCGCAGCCCACCACCGAGGTGGCGCGCGTCATCGGCGCGGTGGCCAAGGGTGATCTGACCCAGACCATGGCGCTCGAGGCCGAGGGCCGCCCGCTCAAGGGCGAGTTCCTCCGCACCGCCCAGGTGGTCAACAGCACCGTGGCCCAGCTCTCCTCGTTCGCCAGCGAGGTGACGCGCGTGGCCCGCGAGGTGGGTACGGAAGGAAAGCTGGGCGGTCAGGCCGTCCTTCGCGGCGTGTCCGGCACCTGGAAGGAGCTCACCGACAGCGTGAACCTGATGGCCAGCAACCTGACCGACCAGGTGCGCGACATCGCCAAGGTGACCACGGCGGTGGCCAACGGCGACCTGTCCAAGAAGATCACCGTGGACGTGCGCGGTGAGATCGCCGAGCTGAAGAACACCATCAACACGATGGTGGACAACCTGAACACCTTCTCCGGCGAAGTGACCCGCGTGGCCCGCGAAGTGGGTACCGAGGGCAAGCTGGGTGGTCAGGCGCAGGTGAAGGGCGTGTCCGGTACGTGGAAGGACCTCACGGACAACGTGAACAGCATGGCCAGCGGCCTCACCGCCCAGGTGCGCGACATCGCCAAGGTGGCGACCGCGGTGGCCAACGGAGACCTCGGCCAGAAGGTCACCGTGGACGTGAAGGGCGAAATCCTCGAGCTCAAGAACACCATCAACAAGATGGTGGACAACCTGAACACCTTCTCGGGCGAGGTGACCCGCGTTGCCCGCGAGGTGGGTACGGAGGGCAAGCTCGGCGGTCAGGCCCAGGTGAAGGACGTCGCCGGCACCTGGAAGGACCTCACGGACAACGTGAACCAGATGGCCAGCAACCTCACCGCCCAGGTGCGTGACATCGCGGACGTCACCACGGCGGTGGCCCGCGGTGACCTGAGCAAGAAGGTCACCGTGGACGTCAAGGGTGAGATCCTCGCCCTGAAGAACACCATCAACACGATGGTGGACCAGCTCTCGTCCTTCGCTTCCGAAGTGACCCGCGTCGCTCGCGAGGTGGGCACCGAAGGAAAGCTGGGCGGTCAGGCGCAGGTGCAGGGCGTCAGCGGCACCTGGAAGGACCTGACGGACAGCGTGAACAGCATGGCCAGCGGCCTCACCGCCCAGGTGCGCGACATCGCCAAGGTCGCCACCGCGGTGGCCAACGGAGACCTCGGCCAGAAGATCTCCGTGGACGTGAAGGGAGAGATCCTCGAGCTGAAGAACACCATCAACAAGATGGTGGACAACCTCAACACCTTCTCCGTCGAGGTGACGCGCGTCGCCCGCGAGGTGGGTACCGAGGGCAAGCTGGGTGGCCAGGCGCAGGTGAAGGACGTGTCCGGCACCTGGAAGGACCTGACCGACAACGTGAACTCGATGGCGAGCAACCTGACCGCCCAGGTGCGCAACATCGCCGAGGTCACCACCGCCGTTGCTCGCGGCGACCTGTCCAAGAAGATCACCGTGGA
This sequence comes from Archangium violaceum, assembly GCF_016887565.1. Classification (NCBI taxonomy): domain Bacteria; kingdom Pseudomonadati; phylum Myxococcota; class Myxococcia; order Myxococcales; family Archangiaceae; genus Archangium; species Archangium violaceum. The sequence continues at coordinate 3,705,782 of NZ_CP069396.1, read as the reverse complement.
CGTGAAGGGCGAGATCCTCGCCCTGAAGAACACCATCAACACGATGGTGGATCAGCTCTCGTCCTTCGCTTCCGAAGTGACCCGCGTCGCCAAGGAAGTGGGTACGGAAGGAAAGCTGGGCGGCCAGGCGCAGGTGGAAGGCGTCGCCGGTACGTGGAAGGACCTCACCGACAACGTGAACCAGATGGCCAGCAACCTGACCGCTCAGGTGCGCGACATCGCCAAGGTGACGACCGCGGTGGCCACGGGTGACCTGTCCAAGAAGATCTCCGTGGACGTGAAGGGCGAAATCCTCGAGCTCAAGAACACCATCAACACGATGGTGGATCAGCTCTCGTCCTTCGCTTCCGAAGTGACCCGCGTCGCTCGCGAGGTGGGTACCGAGGGTAAGCTGGGTGGACAGGCCGTCGTGCGCGGGGTCGCCGGTACGTGGAAGGACCTCACCGACAGCGTGAACAGCATGGCCAGCGGCCTCACCGCCCAGGTGCGTGACATCGCCAAGGTCGCCACCGCGGTCGCCAATGGTGACCTGGGCCAGAAGATCTCCGTGGATGTGAAGGGAGAGATCCTCGAGCTGAAGAACACCATCAACACGATGGTGGACAACCTGAACACCTTCTCCGGTGAGGTGACCCGCGTCGCCCGCGAAGTGGGTACGGAAGGAAAGCTCGGCGGTCAGGCCCAGGTGAAGGGCGTGTCGGGAACGTGGAAGGACCTCACCGACAACGTGAACTCGATGGCGAGCAACCTCACCGCCCAGGTGCGCAACATCGCCGAGGTGACGACGGCGGTGGCCCGCGGAGATCTCTCCAAGAAGATCACCGTGGACGTGAAGGGCGAGATCCTCGAGCTCAAGAACACCATCAACACGATGGTGGACCAGCTCTCCTCGTTCGCCTCGGAAGTGACCCGCGTCGCCAAGGAAGTGGGTACGGAAGGAAAGCTCGGCGGTCAGGCCCAGGTGAAGGGCGTCAGCGGCACCTGGAAGGACCTCACGGACAACGTGAACAGCATGGCCGGCAACCTCACCGCCCAGGTGCGAGACATCGCCAAGGTGACGGCCGCCGTGGCCAACGGAGACCTGTCCAAGAAGGTCACCGTGGACGTGAAGGGCGAAATCCTCGAGCTGAAGCAGACCATCAACACGATGGTGGATCAGCTCTCGTCCTTCGCCTCCGAAGTGACTCGCGTGGCCCGCGAGGTGGGTACGGAAGGAAAGCTGGGCGGCCAGGCGCAGGTGCAGGGCGTCGCCGGTATCTGGAAGGACCTCACCGACAACGTGAACAGCATGGCGAGCAACCTCACCGCCCAGGTGCGAGGCATCGCCACGGTCGTGACGGCGGTCGCCGCCGGTGACCTGAAGCGCAAGCTGGCCCTCGTCGCCAAGGGTGAGATCGCCGCCCTGGCCGACACCATCAACGGGATGATCGACACGCTGGCCACCTTCGCCGACCAGGTGACCACGGTGGCCCGCGAGGTGGGTATCGAAGGAAAGCTGGGTGGCCAGGCCCGCGTGCCCGGCGCGGCCGGCACGTGGCGCGACCTGACCGACAACGTGAACTCCATGGCCGGTTCGCTCACCACCCAGGTGCGCTCGCTCGCCGAGGTCGCCACCGCGGTGGCCAAGGGCGACCTGACCCGGAGCATCTCGGTCGAGGCCCAGGGCGAGATGGCCGCCCTGAAGGACAACATCAACCAGATGATCGCCAACCTGCGTGACACCACGCAGAAGAACACCGAGCAGGACTGGCTGAAGACCAACCTCGCGCGCTTCACCCGCCTGCTGCAGGGTCAGCGCGAGCTGGAGACGGTCTCCAAGCTCATCCTCAAGGAGCTGGCGCCCCTGGTCCAGGCGCAGCACGGCGTCTTCTACCTCATGGACGGCGCCGACAAGAATCAGGTGCTGCGGCTGCTGTCCACCTACGCCTACAAGGAGCGCAAGAGCCTCGCCAACTCCTTCAAGCTGGGCGAGGGCCTGGTCGGTCAGTGCGCCGTGGAGAAGGAGCGCATCCTCCTCACGGACGTGCCGGACGACTACATCCGCATCAACAGCGGGCTGGGTGAGTCCAAGCCGCTCAACATCGTGGTCCTGCCCGTCATCTTCGAGGGCAACGTGAAGGCCGTCATCGAGCTGGCCAGCTTCTACCGGTTCAGCGAGACGCACCTGTCCTTCCTCGACCAGCTCACCGAGTCCATCGGCATCGTGCTCAACACGATCGCCGCCGGCATGCGGACGGAGGAGCTGCTCAAGCAGTCGCAGAGCCTCGCCGACGAGCTGCGCAGCCAGCAGCAGGAGCTCACCGAGACCAACCGCCGCCTGGAGCAGCAGGCCAAGAGCCTCCAGGCCTCCGAGGAGCGCCTCAAGCAGCAGCAGGAAGAGCTGCAGCAGACCAACGAGGAGCTCGAGGAGCGCAGCCGCCTCCTCCAGGTGCAGAACATGGAGGTCGAGCGGAAGAACCGCGAGATCGAACAGGCCAAGGTGTCGCTGGAGGATCGCGCCCAGCAGCTCGCCCTGTCCTCCAAGTACAAGAGCGAGTTCCTGGCCAACATGAGCCACGAGCTGCGCACGCCGCTCAACAGCCTGCTCATCCTCTCCAAGCTGCTGGCGGAGAACTCCGAGGGCAACCTCAGCGGCCGTCAGGTGGAGTTCGCCCAGACGATCCACGGCGCGGGAAGCGACCTGCTCTCCCTCATCAACGACATCCTGGACCTGTCGAAGATCGAGTCCGGAACGATGAGCGTGGACGTGGACGAGGTGTCGCTCGACAGCCTGAAGGACTTCGTGGAGCGCACCTTCCGTCAGGTGGCGGTGGACCGGAAGCTGGGCTTCAAGCTGGAGTTCGCCCAGGGCCTGCCCTCGCACATCCTCACGGATGGACGCCGGCTGCAGCAGGTGCTCAAGAACCTGCTGGCCAACGCCTTCAAGTTCACCGAGGAAGGCCACGTCACCCTCGACGTGCGTCCGGCCCGCGGTGGCTGGAGCATCGATCACCCCGTGCTCAACCAGGGCGGCTCGGTGCTCGCCTTCTCCGTCATCGACACGGGCATCGGCATCGCGGAGAGCAAGCAGCGCATCATCTTCGAGGCCTTCCAGCAGGCGGATGGCACCACCAGCCGCAAGTACGGCGGCACCGGTCTGGGCCTGTCCATCAGCCGGGAGATCGCCAAGCTGCTGGGTGGTGAGATCAAGGTCGTCAGCGCCCCGGGCAAGGGCAGCACCTTCACCCTCTTCGTGCCGCAGACGTACGTGCCGGCCCCCAGCCAGCCGCGCCCGCAGCAGTACAACGGCAATGGCAACGGGAACGGCAACGTCTCCAACCGGGCGGCGTCCGAGGAGCGGCTCAACGCCCTGCGCGCGGAGGTGGAGACCGCCATCCAGGACGCGGAGCTGGCCCGGGAGGAGGACGTCGAGGACGACCGGCGCGGCATCCAGCCGGGAGACCGGACGCTGCTCATCATCGAGGATGACATCGTCTTCGCCCGCATCATCCTCGGCCTGGCGCGGGAGCGCGGCTTCAAGGGCCTGGTCGCGCTGCGTGGCGACACGGGTCTGGCCATGGCGCGGCAGTTCCGGCCGGATGCCATCACCCTGGACATCGGGCTGCCGGTCATCGACGGGTGGAACCTGCTGGACCGCCTCAAGCACGACAGCCGCACCCGCCACATCCCGGTGCACATCATCTCCGCCAGCGAGGAGGAGCGCAGCCGCGGCCTGAGGTTGGGCGCCCTGGCGGTGCTGCAGAAGCCGGCCACCCGCGAGGTCCTCAGCGAGGCCCTGGGCCGGGTGAAGGGCTTCATCGAGCGGCCGGTGAAGAACCTGCTGGTGGTGGAGGACGATCAGCGCCAGCGCGACAGCATCGTCACCCTCATCGGCAACGGCGACGTGAAGACGACGCCGGTGGGCAGCGGACAGGAGGCCCTGACCGCCATGCAGGAGAAGTACTTCGACTGCGTGGTGCTGGACCTGGGCCTGCCGGACATGACGGGCCTGCAGCTCATCGAGGCGATGAAGCGGCAGGGCCACACCCCGCCCATCATCGTCTACACGGGCAAGGAGCTCACCGAGGAGGAGGAGACCGTCCTCAAGCGCGTCACCGACGCCATCATCATCAAGAGCGTCAAGTCGCCCGAGCAGCTGCTGGACGAGACGGCCCTCTTCCTGCACCGCGTGGAGGCCAACCTGCCCGAGAACAAGCGGGCGATGATCAAGCAGGTGCACCAGAGCGATCCGGTGCTCGCCGGCAAGAAGGTGCTGGTGGTGGACGACGACGTGCGCAACATCTTCGCCCTCACCAGCGTGCTGGAGAAGCACAAGATGCAGGTCATCTACGCGGAGAACGGCCGCAAGGGCATCGAGCTCATCCGCGCCACGCCGGACCTCAACGTGGTGCTGATGGACGTGATGATGCCGGAGATGGACGGCTACGAGACCATGCGCGCCATCCGCCAGGTCAACGAGCTGAAGACGCTCCCCATCATCGCGCTCACGGCCAAGGCGATGAAGGGTGACCGCGAGAAGTGCATCGACGCGGGCGCCAGCGACTACATCACCAAGCCCGTCGAGACGGATCAGCTGCTCAGCCTGCTGCGCGTGTGGCTGTTCCGCACCGCGGACCGCACGCGCACCATCGGATAACGCAACCAACGGGTAGCGAACCAACGGGTCACGGAAGATGAGCGAGAGCGCGGCGCGTGAGGTGGTGGAGGGTGAGATGACCCTCGAGGAGATCGAGCTGGATCTGCTCCTCGAGGGGCTCGTGCGGCGCTACGGACTGGACTTCCGTGGCTACGCCCGCGCGTCGCTGAAGCGGCGGGTGTGGAACATGGTGCACGCCCAGAGGCTGGAGACCATCTCCGCGCTTCAGGCGCAGGTGCTGCACGACTCCTCGAAGATGGAGTTGTTGCTGCAGCACCTGTCGGTGAACACCACCACCATGTTCCGCGACCCGAGCTTCTTCGTGGCCTTCCGGGAGAAGATCGTTCCGCACCTCTTCTCGGCGCCCTTCGTGCGCATCTGGCACGCGGGGTGCTCGACGGGGGAAGAGGTGTACTCGCTGGCCATCCTCCTGATGGAGGCGGGGCTGTACGAGCGCAGCCGCATCTACGCCACGGACATGAACGCGTCCGTGGTGGAGCGGGCCAAGTCGGGCATCTTCCCGCTGGAGCACATGCGCGAGTACACCGCCAACTACCTGCGGGCCGGGGGCTCGGCGGCCTTCAGCGACTACTACACGGCCAACTACGACCACGCCATCTTCAAGGCCCCGCTGCGCAAGAACATCGTCTTCGCGCAGCACAACCTGGTGAGCGACGGCACCTTCAACGAGTTCAACGTCGTGCTGTGCCGCAACGTGCTCATCTACTTCGGCACGCAGTTGCAGGAGCGCGTGCACCGGCTGCTGCACCAGTCCCTGCGGCGCTTCGGCATCCTCGCCCTGGGCCGGGGCGAGACGCTGCGCCACACGGTGCTGGAGAACGACTACGACGAGGTGGATTTCCAGGAGCGCCTCTACCGGCGCCGCGCCTAGCCCTCAGTGAGGGGCCGGCGGCGGGGACTCCGTGCGATGTTCGGGAGGAAGCTGCTGCTCCACCTGCTTGCGGATGACGCGCTTGGTGGCGATCTCCTCCTCCTCCGTCCGCTGGCGCCGTCGCACCAGGCCCTGGGACTCATCCACGAACCAGAAGAGGACCCGGAAGAAGGCCGCGATGACGGAGAGGAGGACGGAGGAGAGGAACCAGCTCAGCACGCTCCCCACCCAGCCCCCCACCACCACGCGGATGGGATAGGTGCCCGTGAGCGGCACCAGGACGAAGGCCACGTAGTGCGAGACACAGTAGGGGCAGGAGACCAGGTAGCCACACCACGTCTCCTTCCCCCCCAGACGCGCGCGCAAGGACGCGAAGATGCGCTCCCTGGCGATGGTCTGGGAGATTCCCATCACCACCGCGGCTACCGCGAAGAGCTGGAACAGGTCCGTCATTCCCCCAAGGTGGGGATGCATCGCGGCAACCGCCTGGGCCTCCAGTCCATATGTCCGGAGGACAGGCGGGCGAGGGACCAGGCGCCCCTCAGCGCGTCCGGCGCTCCGAGCGCTCGCGGGCCTCGGCCTGCTTGCGGCGAGAGGCCTCGGCACCGGTTTCCGGAGGCACCAGCGCCTGCGGCCCGCGGCCAATGAGGTCCTCCCGGCCCGCCAGCGTCAGCGCCTCGCGCGCCAGCGGCCAGTGCTCGGGGTTCCAGTAGAGCAGCAGCGCCTTCTGCAGCCGCTTCTCCCGCAGACCCTTGGCCGTATAGACGGGCTCCATCTTCAAGGGGTCATACCCCGAGTAGTACATGGCCGTGGCCATCGCCATGGGCGTGGGGATGAAGTCCTGCACCTGGCGCGGGCGCTTGCCGTTCTTCTTCAGCCACAGCGCCAGCTCCACCATGTCCTCGAGCGTCGAGCCCGGGTGGCCGCTGATGAAGTACGGGATGTCGTACTGCTCCTTGCCGGCCTCCTCGCTGGCGCAGGCGAACATGTTCTGGAAGCGCTCGAAGCTCTCGATGCCGGGCTTCTTCATCTTCTCCAGCACCCGGGGCGACACGTGCTCGGGCGCCACCGAGAGCTGTCCGCCCACGTGGTGCGCGGCGAGCTCCTTCACGTACTCGGGCGAGCGCTCGGCCAGGTCGTAGCGCACCCCGCTGGCGATGAAGACGTGCTTGACGCCCTCCTCCTCGCGCACCTGCTTCATCAGGTCGATGAGCGGCCCGTGGTCCGTCTGGAGGTTCTCGCAGACGCCCGGGTGCACGCACGAGAGCTTGCGGCACTTGCGCTCGATGTCCGGACTCTTGCACTTGAGCTTGTACATGTTGGCCGTGGGGCCACCGAGGTCCGTGATGGTGCCGCGGAAGTCCCCCATGCGCCGCAGGGCCCGCACCTCGCGCAGCACGCTCTCCGCGCTGCGGCTCTGGATGACGCGGCCCTCGTGCTCGGTGATGGAGCAGAAGGTGCAGCCGCCGAAGCACCCGCGCATCAGCACGATGGAGTGCTTCACCGTCTCGTAGGCGGGGATGCCCTCCTTGTACATGGGGTGCGGGACACGGTTGAAGGACAGGTCGTACAGCTCGTCCATGGCCACCGTGTCGCCGCGCGCCTCCCCGTCATCCAGCGGCTGCGCCGGCGGGTTGAAGTAGACGGCGCGGTTGCCGTGCCGCTGCGCCAGGGGCCGCCCGTTGCCGGGGTTGGTCTCCATCTGGAAGTCGCGCGACATGCGGGCGAAGGCCAGCTTGTCCTCCACCACCTCCTCGTACGAGGGCAGCACCACCACCTTGCGGTCCGCGGCCCGCTTCGCCGGATCCGCCTCGTGCGTCTTCATCTCCGCGTCGTTGATGATGTACGCGGTGCCGCGCACGTCGCGGAGGTCCTCCACCTTCTCGCCCCGGCGCATGCGGTCGGCGATCTCCCAGACGGGGCGCTCGCCCATGCCGAAGACGAGCAGGTCCGCCTTGGCGTCCATGAGGATGGAGCGGCGCACCTTGTCGCTCCAGTAGTCGTAGTGCGCGATGCGCCGCAGCGAGGCCTCGATGCCCCCGAGGACGATGGGCACGTCCGGGTACGCCTCGCGGCAGCGCTGGGCATAGACGATGGTGGCGCGGTCCGGCCGGCAGTTGGTGCGGCCGCCCGGGCTGTACTGGTCCTCCGAGCGGTTCTTCTTCTGCGCGGTGAGCCGGTTGAGCATCGAGTCGAGGTTGCCGGCGGCCACCCCGAAGAAGAGCCTCGGCTTGCCCAGGGCCTTGAAGGGCTCGGCCGAGTGCCAGTCCGGCTGGGCGATGATGCCCACCTTGAAGCCGCGGCCCTCGAGGAAGCGGGCGATGAGCACCGGGCCGAACGCGGGATGGTCCACGTACGCGTCCCCGGAGACGATGATGATGTCGAGCTGCTCCCACCCCCGGGCCTGCATGTCGGCGCGGGTGACGGGAAGGAAGGGGTGCGAGTAGCGGGAGTGTGTGGCCATGGTGCCCATCCCTCCCCTAACCGCTGGAGACGGGGCGATGCAAATGCCCGGTGTCCGAAAAAGCGCCCAGGCCCCCGTCAAGCCGGGGGCCGGGCACCCCTCCCGGTGAGCCCTGGCAGGTGGGAGGGCGGGCGAGGAGGGAAGCTTCCCCGGGTCACCGTCCGGGGTGATAGAGACCCGGGCACTCCCCATGACGCCCATGCACAAGACGATCGTCTTCGACCTCGACGGCACGCTGGTGGACTCGCTGCCGGACATCATCGCCAGCTTCCAGTACAGCTTGATGAGCCTGGGACTGCCGGTGCCCACGGACACGGAGGTGCGCGTGCTCATCGGCCACCCCCTGGAGGAGATGTTCGAGCACTTCGCGCCCGGGCAGGATGTCACGCGCCTGTGCTCCATCTACCGCGAGCACTACCCGCGCAACTTCGTCAACCGCTCGCGCCCCTTCCCCGGCGTCCTCGAGCTGCTGCGGACCCTGCGGGAGCGGGGCTACAAGCTGGCCATCGCCACCACCAAGCGCACCGACATGGCGCGGCGCTTCGTCGAGGCGCTCGGGATGATGCCCATGGTGGACCACGTGCAGGGCACCGATGGCTTCCCGCACAAGCCCGCGCCGGATGTCATCCACCGGGCCCTGGGCGCGCTCGGTGGTGCCAAGGGCCTGTGGATGGTGGGTGACACCACCGCGGACATGCAGGCCGGGCGGGCCGCGGGGCTGCGCACCTACGGCGTCACCTGGGGCAACCACGACGCCGCGCTGCTCGCCACCGCCACTCCGGATGAAATCCAACCGGACCTGGGGCAGCTGCTCCAGCACCTGCCCCCGCTTCCGCGCGCCTGACGAGCGCCTCGGGACGCTCGCTGTGCTATCCAAGGAGCGTCTTCAACCCGGAGGTGCCATATGGCAGGCAAGAAGCTGCTGATGCTGGTGGGCGACTACGTCGAGGACTACGAGGTGATGGTGCCGTTCCAGGCCCTGCAGGCCGTGGGACACACGGTCCACGCCGTCTGCCCGGACAAGAAGGCCGGAGACACGGTGCGCACCGCGGTGCACGACTTCGACGGGGCGCAGACGTACAGCGAGAAGCCGGGCCACAACTTCGCCGTCAACGCCACCTTCGCGGAGATCGAGGCCTCCCAGTACGAGGGACTGGTGATTCCCGGTGGCCGCGCCCCCGAGTACCTGCGGCTCAACCCGAAGGTCCTCCAGGTGGTGCGCCACTTCGCCGAGGCGCGCAAGCCCATCGCCGCCGTCTGCCACGGGCTGCAGGTGCTCGCGGCGGCGGGCGTGCTCGAGGGCAAGCGCTGCACGGCCTACCCCGCCTGCGGCCCCGAGGTGACGCTCGCCAAGGGCACCTACGTGCAGGTCCCCGTGGATGACGCCGTCATCGACGGCAACCTCGTCACCGCTCCGGCCTGGCCCGCGCACCCGAAGTGGATCGCCGGCTTCCTCCAGGTGCTGGGCACGCGCATCCAGCACTGAGCCCGCGCTCGCCCCCGGCGGTGCCCGTTGCCGCCGGGGCGACCAGCTCCCGCTGGAGCCACTTCTCGCGAAGCCTCACGCCGGACCGGCCGCCGACGCGTCCTCTTCGTGTGCGTGCGCCTTCTGCTCCCGGTACTCGGAGATGTGCTCGTAGACACTCTCCGGGAACTGGAGATCCTTGTAGACGTTGCAGGCGTCCGGATCCTCCGCGTTGGGGCAGATGGGGAACTCCTGCTGCGCCTGGAACTGGAGCACCTTCTCGCGCCGGGGCGGGCTGTAGTCCCGCTGCTTCACCTGCTCGATGAGCGAGAGCGCCTGGTGCTCGTCACAGGCCGGATCCTGCACCAGCGTCTGGCGCAGCTCCTCCTCGTCCATGAAGTAGCGCGCCACCATCGCGAAGACGAGCCGGCCGAAGTGGCCGATGTCCTCGCCCGCGTCGAGCGAGTCCAGCAGGTGCGCCATCATCCCGTTCTTCCGGAGCGCCTCCCGTCCGCTGCTGCTCCGGCGCTGCTTGCTTGTGCGTGCCATCGATGAAGTCCTCTCGTGGAATCGTCCGAGCCGCGCCCATCTGAAAGCGCGTTCAGCCCTCTCCACGAAAGTAGGCACCCCGTGAAGCATGGCCAGGGGGCCGGGGCGCATGGCCGCAGGGCGAGGAGACGGCCCACGCCTCGGCGTAATGCTATGTCCCTGGACCATGCCCACCCTCTCCAGCCTGACCGAATCCCTCTCCCGTCTCGCCTCGGCCGAGACCCTGCGCCGCGCGTGGAGCCTGCTGCGCCACGCTCCCGGCGGTGGGGTCCTGATGGGGCAGATCCTCGGCAATCTCGCGCCCTATACCGGCACCATCCACCCGGAGGTGCTCACCCTGGAGGAGGGCTACACCCGGGTGCGCATGCGCGACCGGCGCCGCGTCCGCAACCACCTGCGCTCGGTGCATGCCATCGCGTTGATGAACCTGGGCGAGGTGGCCACCGGCGTGGCGATGATGTCCGCTCTGCCCGAGGGCATGCGGGGCATCATCACCCACCTGGAGATGGACTACCTGAAGAAGGCCCGGGGCCCCATCACCGCCGAGTGCCGCGCCCCCACCGCCGTGGCCGGTGAGCGGCGCGAGTACCACGTCCAGGCGGACCTCACCGATGAGAACGGCGAGGTGGTGGCCCGGGCCCGTGCGCACTGGCTCATCGGCCCCGCCACGCACTGACACGAGCCCCCGAGCCTCACCGCTCAGGGCCCCGCGTCGACCCCGGCATCAGCGGGCTGCGTGCCGGCATCCCCGCCCACCGTCCCGTCGCAGGAATACGGCTCACGGCCGCCATCCGGCAGGGCCCTGATGCAGGGCTCCTCGATGTCGTAGCAGTGGTACGGGTCGTTGCTTCCCTCCGGCGGTGGCGCGTCGCACGGGGGCATGCCGTAACAGGCCATCAGGGTGATGGCCGCCACACCCGCGCCCGCCACACCGAGCAGGCCCTTCAGCATCACGCCTCCGCGAGGCGCCTGCTCCACCATGGGAGCACCGCAGTGCACGCACGCGGCGCTCGCGGGCGGGACGAAACCACGACATTTCTGACAGGAGGAGAGAGCGGTCATCGGAACACCTCGAATCCAGCGGCCACCTCCATGGTAGCCGGGCGGGCGAGCCTGGAGCGAATCGCATGCCGCTCCCAAATCCCTGAAATAGTTGGGATTTCCCGTTCATCCCCTCTGACATTCCTGTCAGGGGTGGGGATTGTGCCCGCTTCTTGCTCCATCCAAAGGCATGTCCATGTTGCGCCGACTCGAGGTCACCCAGCCGGACCACCACCCGGCCTACGTCGTCTGGGAGCTCACCCTCCGCTGCGATCAGCCCTGCACCCACTGCGGCTCGCGCGCGGGCACGCACCGCCCCGATGAGCTCTCCACCGAGGAGGCGCTCGGCGTGGTCCGTCAGCTCCGGGAGATGCGCGCCCGCGAGGTGGTGCTCATCGGCGGCGAGGCGTACCTGCACCCGGGCTTCCTCGACATCGTCCGCGCATTGAAGGAGGCGGGCATCCGCCCGGGGATGACCACCGGCGGCCGTGGCATCACCGAGGCCCTCGCCCGGCAGGTGGCCGACGCCGGCCTGTACGCGGCCTCCGTCAGCATCGACGGGTTGGAGCCCACGCACGACCTGATGCGTGCCGCCCCGGGCAGCTTCGCCTCGGCCACCGGGGCGCTGCGCTTCCTGGGCGCGGCGGGCGTGCGCGTGGCGGCCAACACCAACCTCAACCGGCTCAACCAGGCCGACCTGGAGCCCCTCTACGAGCACCTGAAGGGGCTCGGCATCCGCGCCTGGCAGCTTCAGATCACCGCCCCGCTCGGGCGCGCGGCGGACCGTCCGGCCATGCTGCTCCAGCCGTGGGATTTGATCGACCTGCTCCCCCGCATCGCGGCCCTGAAGACGCGCGCCTTCGAGGACGGCATCACCCTCATGCCCGGCAACAACCTGGGGTACTTCGGGCCCGAGGAAGGCCTGCTGCGCTCGCCCCGCCCCGATGCCGGGGACCACTGGCGGGGCTGCATGGCGGGCCGGTACGTGATGGGCATCGAGTCCAATGGCGCCGTGAAGGGGTGTCCCTCCCTGCAGACGGCGCACTACGTGGGCGGCAACCTGCGCCAGCGGCCGCTGCGCGACATCTGGGAGGGCTCGCCGGAGCTCGCCTTCACGCGCACGCGCACCGTGGAGGACCTCTGGGGCTTCTGCCGCACCTGCCCGTTCGCGGCGGCGTGCATGGCCGGGTGCAGCTTCACCGCGCACTCGCTGTTCGGCAGGCCGGGCAACAACCCCTATTGCCACTATCGCGCGAGGACGCTGGCGAAGCAGGGCCTGCGCGAGCGCCTCACCCCGAAGGCTCCCGCTCCCGGCCAACCTTTCGACAACGGACTGTTCGAGCTCGTCGTCGAGCCGCTCGATGCCCCGGACCCGCGCCCTCCCACGCCACGAGAGTTGGTGAAGAGACGAAAGTGGCCGGAAGCCGCGACGCCTTGAAGCGTCCGGTGCATGCTGTCCCCTCTCGCAGCCGGCCCCGGAGGTTCCCATGGCTTCCCCCGTGTTCGGATTCGCCGATCTCCACTGCCACGTGATGGCCCACCTGGGCTTCGGCGGACATGTGCTCGCCGGGTTCCCGGATGGGAAGATGGAGCAGGCGCTCGCCCGATGTGACATCCACCTCCACGGCAAGTGGGGCCTGGGCAACTTCGGGAAGAACTGGCCCCTGGTGCAGGTCTTCATCGAGGGCGGCGTGGGCCACGGCCCCTGCGGCCATGGCACCTATGCCGACTGGCCCCACTTCAACACGATGGTCCACCAGCAGCTCTTCGTGGAGTGGATCCAACGGGCCCATGCCGGAGGGCTGCGGCTGCTGTGCAGCGTGGCCGTCAACAACGAGCTGCTGGCCGAGGAGTTCCACCACCCCGACAAGGACGAGAGCTCCATCGAGAAGCAGATGCGCGAGCTGCGCCGCTTCACCGAGCGGCACTCGAGCTGGATGGGACTGGCCCTGAGCGCCTCGGAGGCCCGCCGGCTCATCGCGTCCGGCAAGCTGGCCGTGGTGGCTGGCGTGGAGGTGGACTCGCTGGACAGCCTCCTGGGTGACCGGGAGCTGCTCAACAAGCAGGCCCTCCCCCAGGAGCGGCTGCCCCGCATCCTCCAGTGGCTCCGGGACCAGGGCTTCCGGATGATCACCCCGCTGCACCTGGCCAACAACAGCTTCGGTGGCGCCGCCGTCTACGACGACAAGTTCAACCTGTTGAACCACTTCCTGCGGGGGCGCTTCTTCGACGTCCAGGGCAACCCCAGCGTGGGCTTCCGGCTCGGACAGGACCTGGACACGCAGACCAAGCTCGTCATCGCCTTCTACGAGCTGACACGCCGGGCGCACTACCCGCACGGCTACGCCCTCAACGCCCCGGGCCAGGGCCACGTCAACCAGCTCGGCCTCACGCCCCTGGGGGAAACCTTCCTGCGCGAGGCCATGCGCCAGGGCTTCATCCTCGACGTGGAGCACATGTCCGAGCGCTGCACCGACTCGGTGCTCGGCCTGGCCGAGCAGACGGGCTACCCCGTCGTCGCCTCGCACTGCGCCTTCCGCGAGCAGGCCCTGGCCCCCCAGGACACGAGCCGCAAGTCCAAGCGCGCCAGCGAGTACCAGAAGACGCGCGAGCAGGCCCGGCGCATCCTCGCGCTGGGCGGACTGCTGGCCCCCATCACCAACCAGCTCGAGCTGAAGGACTTCCCCGGCGGCACGGTGGAGAACGACTGCGCGCGCTCCTCCAAGACGTGGGCCCAGTCCTACCAGTACGCCCTGTCCCTGCTGCGCGAGGTGGGCGCTGGCGGCGTGGCCATGGGCACCGACTTCAATGGCCTCAACCAGCAGCCGGGCCCTCGCTACGGGCCCAACGCCGCCTACAGCCTGAAGGATGACAAGGCGCGCGAGAAGCGGCGCCCCGTCCAGCAACGGCGGCAGATCGACAAACCGCAACTGCCCTACGCGGGCACCATGTACCGCTCGGACGCGCCCTTCGTGAAGGCACGAGCCAACACGCGCGAGTTCGACTTCAACACCGATGGGCTGGCCCACATCGGCCTGCTGCCGGACTTCATCCGCGACCTCGTCCACGTGGGCATGACGGATGCGCAGATGGATCCGCTCTTCTCCTCGGCCGAGGCCTTCCTCCGCATGTGGGAGGCCTGCGAGTCACGCTCCGCGGCCCTCCTCGGTGGCGACCTGGCGGATGCCGCGATTCCCAGGCTCGGCGAGCCACCCGCCCCCAAGCCCGCCGCCCCCTCCACGCCCCGTCCCGGCCCCCGCGTGAAACCACCACGTTGAAGAGCCGGGAGGTTCTCGCACTCCGGGACGAGCTCCCGGGCCTTGGATGTCTCGCCCAGGACCGTGGCCCCGCGCTCCGGGGTGATTCCGGCCCCCTGGATGCACCGGTATGAACGCCGCATCCGCGTGGCGACGATTCCGTTACCGCATCGCCGATCCACGCCATCGGGGGGCAGGCCATGGCGGAGCGACTCGCTACACTCGTTCTTTCCGGCGGTGGTGCCAAGGGTGCGTTTCAGGTCGGCGCCGAGCGCGTCCTGCGCGAACAGTTCGGGTTCCGCTGGGAGCGCATCTTCGGAGTGTCCGTCGGAGCCCTGAATGGCACGCTCCTCGCGCAGGAGGAGTACCAACGGCTGATGAACCTCTGGCTGAACATCCGCGAGCAGGACATCTACAAGAAGTTCTCCTGGCCCATCGTGGCCTTCCGGCTCGCCGTCCAGCGCAAGCTCGGGTTCTACGATGACACGCCGCTGCGGGCGCTCATCGAGAAGCACGCCAAGGGACGGCCCTTCCGCATCCCCACCCATGTCGGCCGCGTCTCGCTCGTGTCGGGACTGTACGATCTGGTGGACAGCGATGCTCCGGACTTCCTGGACGCGGTGTGGCACAGCGCGACGATGCCCGTCATCTGGGAAGCGATTGGCCCGAAGGCGTTCGTGGACGGAGGTCTGCGCAACGTCACCCCCCTCGGTGACGCACTGCGCTTCAACGCGACCGAGATCGTGGTCATCCCCTGCAGCGCGGGAGAGGTCGAATCGGCGAAGACTCCGGCCAACATCGTGGACGTGGCCAAGCGCAGCCTCACCGACATCACCATCAATGAAATCCTGCTCAACGACGTGGACGAGTTCGTCCGCATCAATGACGTCGTGAGACAGGCCCACGAGGCGGGCTTGACCCTGAAGAAGCCCGATGGGAGCGCCTATCGCTACTGCCCCATCACCGTGCTCACCCCGCGCAAGCCGATGGGGGACTCCCTCGACTTCTCGCCCGAGACGATCCGGCTGCGCATGCGGCACGGCGAGGACGTCGCGCGGATGGCGATGCTCCAGCAGACCGTGGTGAACGTCCCTCCACCCGTCCCCTCGATGCCGGCTCCGTAGCCCACCCGCCGCCCGGCTCGATGCTACGCTGGGGACCGTGTCCATCCAGCGAAAGACTCGCGCCTGGCGTGGTTGGCTCTATGCCAGCCTACCCCCGCTGTTCCTGTATGGACCGGCGTGCGCCTACGCGCTGCACCAACGGCTCGAAGCCCAGAGGCTGCAATACGATGGGCATTTCTTCGTGTCCGATGTCAGCCGCTACGTCCCGTTGACGCAGCGGCTCCTCCTGACCTGGCTGATCTTCAGCCCGGTGCTCCTGGCGGTGATCTTCTACCGCTGGGGCAAATACCAGCGGCCCGCCTTGAAGTCGTCCTCGCTGTTGATCGGACTGCCCTGGCTCCTGTGCTCGTTGTACCTCTTCGTCCATTGCAAGTACGGCGTCGTGGGCCTCATGGCGACCGTGGGCCACGCCTCCTCATGGGCGACGCTGGCGATAGGCTTGGCGGAGCTCATGAGCGTCCGCTCCATCGTCATCCTCGGCTGCATGCTGCTGCTCGGCGCGCTCATCGTGGCACTGATTCTCGATGTGGCCGGAGTCGGGCTCGTTCCCGAGCCGCCCGGAGAACCCTCGGGCTCCCGCCCTGAGGACGCTGGCACCAAGCGCCTGGGTGGACTCTGCCTGGCAGGACTCGTGGTCAACGGGGTTTGCGCCAGCCTCGCCTCGAGGACAGCGTTCGACCTCCTCGCCGCCGTCGCCCAGTCGGGACTGGCGACATGGGATTCCACGCACGATGTACTCGCGGAACGGTGGTCCCTGCTCCATCTGCTCCGCCAGGCCACACTCGCAGTGGCGCTGCTGTCCTCGTGCATCTGGCTCATCCGTGGCCTTCGTGCTCCACGGACGCATCCCGTGAGCCTTGTCACCCGGGGGTTCGTGCTCGCCATCATCGTGAGCGCTCACGGCGTGGACCGGATGGCCGAGCGCTTCATCTTCCGAGAGGCGGAGCGCTCCAGCGGTATCGCCGGAGATGACGCCCATGTCGCGACCCTGATCCAGGCCGAGGTTCCCAACCTGAGATACGTCCCCCCACCGGCGCTCATCGCCCACCCGGATGGACTGTCGTCCCCCCACGGTCCTCGGGTGGCCTGGAGCGAGGGCACCGAGGCCCTCGCCCGGGTGCTGGATGCCCAGCAACGGCACATGACGTTCTTCGCTCTCAGCGGACAGGCCACCCCGCCTCCCTGGATCCCAGTGGCGCTCCAGGAGGGATTGCCGGTCCCGGCGCTGACAGCGCTGGTCTCGGCGGCCAGGCACATCGGCCTTGAGTCGCTCGCGCTCGTGGTGGGTCCCGGCCACCAGCCCCCCGCCTCGACGAAGGCAGCCCTCCGGCGGGTAGGTCCAGAGGTCGCGATCCTGTTCTCCGCTGCCCTTCCCACGGTCACGTTGCGGGTGGGCAACCAGGGCTGCGGCACGTCCTCCCCCGAGAAGGAAAGGTGGATCGAGCTCGGCCCCCGGCGTTCGCTGTCTCCGAGGGTGGGCACCGACAGGCCCGAGGCCGGAACGGATATGGGGGGCGTGGCGTTCTGGCGGGACAATCGCACGCAATGCTTCCGCATCTGGATGAAGGAGGGCGCGGAGGTGCCGGATCTGATGTGGCTGCTCGGGCTCGCTGGAAGCGATGGAAAGGTCTTCCTCGAGCTCGAAGCCGACGCCCAGGCACGTGGGGAATAGGAAAAACCGCCGGGTGTCTTGGGGGGCTACCGAGGGACCGGGCCGTTCGTGGCCCGGTCGCTCCCCTTCTCGGTTACCCTTCGACTCCTGACCATGACCACTTCCCGAAGGCAGTTCCTGCAGTACATCCTGGCCGCGAGCGCGCTGACGGCCTGCGCGCCCGGCATGCGGGCCTCGTCCGGTGAGGGCCGCGCCTCCTCCAAGAAGAAGATCCTCGTCCTGGGTGGCACGAACTTTCTCGGCCCGGCGTTCGTCACCGCCGCCCAGGCGCGCGGACACACGCTGACGCTCTTCAACCGCGGCAGGACACGGCCGCACCTGTTCCCGGACGTGGAGAAGCTGCACGGGGATCGGGATCCGAAAAAGGGCGAGGGCCTGAAGGCACTCGAGGGCCGTTCGTTCGACGCGGTCCTCGACACCTCCGGCCAATACCCGCGCATGGTCCGGGCCTCCGCCGAGCTGCTGGCCCCCAACATCGGGCAGTACGTCTACATCTCCAGCGTCTCGGCGTACGCGAAGAACGACACCCCCTACGCGGACGAGACCGCCGCGACCGCGACGCTCGCGGACCCCACCGTCGAGACGATGGGCAAGAACTTCGAGAACTACGGCGGGCTGAAGCGCGCGTGCGAGGAGGCCACCGAGAAGGCCATGCCCGGCCGCGCCACCGTCGTCCGCCCCGGCTACATCGTCGGTCCCGAGGATGGTTCGGACCGCTACTCGTACTTCCCCCGGCGCTTCGAGCAGGGCGGCGAGATGCTCGCCCCGGGCAGCCCGTCGGATCCGCTGCAGATCATCGACGCGCGCGACCTGGCCGAGTGGCTCGTGCTGCTGATCGAGAACAACACCCCGGGCACCTTCAACGCCGTGGGGCCGGAGAAGCCCTGGACCATGGGCGAGATGTTCGCCGCGTGCAGGGAGGTGACGGGCAAGGACACGAAGCTCACCTGGGTGCCCGGCGAGTTCCTCCTGAAGAACGGCGAGGACGGCGAGGGCGCCATCCCCATCTGGGCTCCGGCCCTCGGGGCCTACGCGGGCATGCACCTGCGCAGCAATGCCCGGGCGGTGAGCGCCGGGCTGAAGTTCCGCTCGCCGGTCATCACCACCCGGGATGCGCTCGCCTGGTTCAAGAGCCAACCCCAGGAGCGCCGCGACAAGCCTCGTGCCGGACTTTCCCCGGAACGTGAGGCCGAGTTGCTTTCGCTCTGGGCCCAGGCACAGGGCAAGCAGGGATAGGCTCGCGTCTCAGACCCGGAGGGGGGGCGGCCGACGAAGCGTTCGTTGCCGCCCCGCGAGGGAGCATCACCTTTGCGCGAGCCCATTCATGCAGGGAGAACGCGCATGGCGAATACCGACGTCGAGACGCTCAACTCGTTCCTTCGTGGGGAGATCTCCGCCGTGGAGACCTACCGTCAGGCCATCGGCCACGTGTCGGACGAGAAGATCCGCAGTCAGCTGGAAGACTGCCTGCACGACCACGAGCACCGCGTGGACACCCTCCGTGATCGCATCGAGAAGCTCGGAGGCAAACCCGCTGGAGGCTCGGGCATCTGGGGCACCTTCTCGAAGCTGATCCAGGCGGGCGCCGATGTCCTCGGAGAGAAGGCGGCCATACAGGCGCTCGAGGAGGGCGAGGACCACGGCCTCGCGGACTACCAGCGCGACATGGACAAGACCCACGGCGAGGCCCGCCGCCTGGTCCGCATGGAGCTGCTGCCCGCTCAGAAGCGCACCCACGAGCGCATGAGCCGTCTCAAGAAGACGATCCACTGACGGAGGAAGGGCGTGGACGCGGCCGCACCGCCCACGCCATTCCCAAGAGGGTCAACACCGAGAGGAGCGCCGCCGGACGCGCTCCTCTCGAGGGCCCGAAGCGCAGCTCCACCTCGCCCGGCGCCGCGCGCAGCTTCATCAACCGCGCGCTCTCGACGAGCGCCGGCTCGAGCGGCACCTCCCGCCCCTCGCGCGTGGCCCGCCATTCGGGGGCCCAGCCCATCCAGAGCAACACCTCGGTGGGCTCGGGCCCGGTGATGCGCAGGCGCACCGCCTCGTCCTCCCAGGACAGCACCTCCGCCTGCGCTCCGGGCGTCTCGGCGACGACGCGGGGGAGTGGATGGACCTCCCGCACCTCGAACCGCCCCCGCCTCGCAAGCACCGGCAGGCCCGCCAGCGACGCGTCGGCCGGCGCGTCCATCAGCACCGCCGTCACCCCCAGGTGTCCCAGCATCACCGGATCCGTGGTGCTGAACTTGCCGCCGAAGACGGTGGCCGGCGTGTAGCCCACCTTGAAGAAGGGGCGCTCCACCCGGGGCACCGCGAGCATCAGGCAGTGCTGGTGGGGTGAGGGATTGTAGAGCGCCAGGCGCCCCCGCCCCATTCGCGGGAGGGCCTCCCGCAGCAGTTGCTCGAGCCCGGCCTCCTCCTCGGCCGTGTAGCACTGGAAGTGCTTGGGCGGCTCCGAGGTGCCCCCCGGGGGATCTCCTCCCCGAAGACGCCACGTGCCCACGCCCGCACACGCCAGGAGCCCCAACGTCCCCGCCCTCCACCAATGGCGCGCGCGCAGCGTGGCGAACAGCTCGCGCACGGTCAGCACGGAGAGCCCCACCAGCAACAGGCGCCCCACCGCCCGGAAACGCACCACCTGAAGCCCCTCGATCGTCCGGTTCTTCTCCAACCCCAGGAGGCGGTACGGCCCGTCCGTCGTCAGCAGCAGCGCGCCCCAGGTGGCGAGCACGAGCCAGCGCCCCCTCACGCCTCCCTTCAGCCACGCCACCCCCGAGCCCACCACCGCCAGCGGCCCCACCCACCCCGGCAGCCCCGGCACGAGCTCGCCTCCCCAGATCCCGCTCCACAGCCTCGTCAGGGACTGGGGCGGCGATCCTACGTGCTCGGCCTGCCCACCCCGGAGGAGGAACGGGACGAGCCACCATGCCGCCAGGCCCAGGCCGATGGCGGACACGGCCAGCCACCGCCTCGGGGCACGGAGTCCGCCCCCCGCCTCCTTCCAGACGAGGAGCACCAGCGGCGCGGCGAGCGGGAAGAAGAGGACGAGCGCGAAGGGATGCGCCAGCAGGCCCAGGCCCAGCAACGCCCCCGGAACGAGGGCCTCGCGGCGCCCTCCCCCCACCAGGAGCTCCGGCAGCCGAGCGAGCGCCGCCAGCACCAGGGCCACGGACGCGCCGAACGGCCAGACGCCCATGTCGAGGTACCAGTGCCGGCCACCCGCGTACGTGCCGCCCCTGTCCACGAAGAGGCACAGGCCCAGCGCGCCCAGCGCCCAGAGCGGACCGAGCACCGGGCGCAGCAGCACGAACAGCGCCAGCGCGAAGCCCCCGAGGAACACCAGGAGGACGACGGAGTACGTCCCCTCCCAGCCCAGGAGGCCTCCGGTGAGCAGGTGGAGCGCGGGCACGGTGAGGTTGACGAGCGGCGGGTAGAAGGCGTTGGCCGGATGTCCCGCGAACTGGAAGTCGCTCCAGCCCACCAGGCGCCCGGAGCGCAGCAGGAGCCCGCTCTCCACCGCGTTGGCCAGGTGGACGTTATGGTCGGCCGAGTGCGGTGGCACCCCCACCCACGCCGAGGGCCACAGCAACGTCCCGAGCAGCACGGCCACCAGCGGCGCCCACCGTCCGGCGCCCGCCTCGTTCCTTCCCATGGGCGCCATGTACACTACATCCAATGGAGAGCCACCAGCCCAAGGTCTGCCCCCGCTGTGGTGAGCCCCGCATCCTCGCGCCCGAGTGCCCGAGGTGCGGCGTCCTCTACGCCAAGGCGGAGGCACGGGCCGCGCAGCTCGCCGCCAGGGCCGCGCCCCCACCGCCCGTCGTGGAGGAGCCCCAGGCGCTTCCCGCCCTCGCCTTCCCCGAGCCCGAGCGCCCTCCCCACCTCCCGGCGGAGACGCTCTCCTGGCGAGGAGACCTCGACGACGCCCGGGACGAGCTGCGGCTGCACCAGTTCGCCCTCCCCGTGGCGCTGGCCGTGGCCTGGCTGCTCATGCAGTCGTCCCTGCCGCGCGCGCTGCTCCGCACCTTCCTCTCCATGTGGATCCACGAGTTGGGGCACGCCGTCTCCGCCTGGTTCTGCGGCTTCCCCGCCATCCCCGGGCCCTGGTTCACTCCCATCTGGGGAGAGCGCTCCAACGTCGTCTTCGTGCTGCTGGCCGCCTCGCTCGGGGCGCTCATCTTCCGCGGCTACCTCTCCCGGAGCCGGGTCCTGATGATCGCCGGAGCCACGGGGCTCGTCCTGCAGTTCGTGTGCACCGTGGGGCTGTCCATCTCCTCGGCCAGACAGCTCTTCACCTTCGGCGGAGATGGGGGCTGTCTGGTCATCGGCAGCCTCCTGATGGTGACCCTCTACGCGCCCAGGGACTCCGCCCTGCGCCGGGGCTGGCTGCACTGGGGCTACCTGGTCATCGGCGCCGTGTCCTTCATGGACGCCTTCACCGAGTGGTGGGCCGCCCGGAGCAACCTCGAGCTCATTCCCTTCGGCATGAACGAGGGCTCCGGACTGTCGGATCCTTCCGTGCTCGCCGACACCTACGGCTGGAGCGAGATGGACCTCGTCCGCCGCTACACCTGGCTGGGGCTGGCCTGCCTGGCGGTGCTGGCCGTCGTCTACGCGGTGGGGCTGAGACGGACCCGCGCCGCGCTGCGCGCGCTGGAGCGCCAGCACGGCGCCTGACCGCGGACGCCCCACCCACCCAGGCCCCGGGCCTCAGTGGCCGCGGGACTTCTTGCTCTCCGGCGAGGACGCGCCGGGGGGCTCCGCGTGGGCCAGCGCCTGGATGGCCTGGATGCGACGCTCCGCTTCCTGGGCATCGAGGAAGATGTGCAGCATGTCGCGGATGCTCGGCAGCGCCTTCGCCAGCGTCACGGGGGTGAGCATCTGCGGCTCCACGCCGGCCTTGCGGCAGGCGCGCGTCATGGTGGACGGGGCGATGACGGGCGACAGGCCACAGCGCGCCACCAGGGCGTCGAAGAGCGAGCCATGGGCCCCCCCGACGGACGGCGCATGCGGGGCCGAGGCGTTGGGCACGGGCGCCACCGGGACGACGGGAGCGACCGGGTGGTGGGCCGGAGCGTGCGCCACGGGCGCGGCCGGCGCCGTGGACTGCTCGGACTCCGCCCGGCGCCGCAGCTCCGTGCGCACCTGGGCGCGCAGCACCTCGATGTCCTCCGTCTTGGAGCAGAAGGCATCCACCTTCACCGCCAGGGCCTCGGAGATGAGCTTCGCGTCGAAGCCGGCCGTCAGCCCCACCACGGCCACGTGCGCCGTCCCGGGCAGGGCCCTCACGGCGCGCACCCATTCCGGTCCCTCCAGCCCCGGCATCTCCAGGTCCAACAGGATGCAATCCACCGGCTGCGCCTCCAGCAGCCGCAGGGCGTCCTCGCCGGACTCGGCGATGATGACGTCGTGGCCGTCCTTGCGCAGCGCATCCGCGGCGCGGTGGCGGAAGTCGATGCGGCCGTCCACCACCAGCACCCGGCGCCGCCGCCCGGCCGACACCAGCCGGGGCGTGCCATCCGAATCCGGCAGCTGCGTCAGCTCGTGGGCGCGCCGCACCACGTACGCCGAGTCGTACGGCTTGCCCACGTAGTCGTTGGCTCCATGGGACAGGCCCTTGAGCCGCTGGATGACCGCCGCCTCGGTGGACAGCATCAGCACCGGCAGGTGCGCCGTGCGAGGCACCCGGCGCAGTTCCTCCAGCAGCTCCACGCCGTCACCATCCGGCAGCAGCATGTCCAGGATGAGCAGGTCGAACTCACTCTCGCTCAGCGCCTTGCGGGCGACCGCGAGGCTCTCGCACAACGTGGTGCCAAAGCCGGCGGTGCTCAGCACCCCGCGCAGGTCCGCCCGGACCGTCGCGCTGTCGTCCACGATGAGCACACGTGCCTTCATGACAATCCTTCCCTGGCCCCACCGCGAGAGAGCGCCGCCAGCAGGGAGGGAATCTCCGTCAATCCCACCACGTGCTGCGCGGCCCCCAACCGGATGGCCTCTCGGGGCATTCCGAATACCACGCAGGTGGATTCATCCTCCACCACCGTGGCGGCCCCCGCGCGTCGCATCGCCGACAATCCCTCGGCCCCGTCCCGTCCCATTCCCGTCAACAGGCAGCCGATGGAGGCCGCCCCCAGCTCGCGGGCCACGGACTCGAAGAGCTCGTCCACCGAGGGACGGCACGAGTGGCGCTCCGGCCCGTCCACCAGCCGCAGCCTCCCTCCCCTTACCACGAGGTGCCGGTTGCCCGGTGCCATCCGCACCACCACGCGGCCCGGCATCGGCAGCGGCTCCCCGTCCACGGCGCTTCGCACCGGCAGGCCGCTCTGCGCCTCCAACCACTCGGCCATGGCGGTGTCGAAGTGCTCGGTGATGTGCAGCACCAACAGCACCGGCAGGGGGAAGCCCGGAGGCAGCGAGCAGAGGATGTGGCGCACGGCCGCCGGCCCTCCGGTGGAGGCCCCCATCACCAGCAACCGGGGCGGTACCACGGGGGGCTGCACGCGCGGCGACGGCGCATGGGAACGGGACTCCTCCGTGCGCAACCGGGCCCGGACGTGGGTGATGACGCGCACGCGCGCCGCCACCCGCACCCGCGACACCAGCGTCTCCATCCACCGCGAGTCCAGGGTGCCCGAGGGCTTGTCCACCGCGTCCACCGCGCCGGCGGCCAGCGCGTCCAACGTCCGCAGCCCCTCGGTGCGATTCTCGGTCGCCGAGAGAACGACGATGGGTGTGGGACAGTGGGCCATGATGAGCTCGGTGGCCCGGAGCCCGTCCACCTTCGGCATGACCAGGTCCATCGTCACCACGTCCGGGCGCAGGCGCTGGCACTGCTCGAAGGCCTGCTGACCGTCGGAGGCCTCCCCCACCACCTCCCACGACGGATCGAACGCGAAGGCATCCGCCAGCCGGCGGCGCACCGTCAGGGAGTCGTCGACGATGAGGACCCGCAGGCGGCTCATTCGGGCCTCCGCCCGGAGGCCGTCAGGCGGGCCACCGTGTCCAGGAAGCCGTGCTGCTGGAACTCACCCTTGACGATGTAGGCCGACACACCCGCCTCCCGGCCGCGCCGCTTGTCCTCATCGGTGGCCAGCGAGGACACCATGAGCACGGGCAGCGCCTGCAGGGAGGGAGTGGCGCGGATGCGCCGGGTGAGCTCCAACCCGCTGATCCCCGGCATCTCCACGTCGACGATGGCCAACGAGTGGCCACCCCGCCGCGCCTTCTCGTAGCCCTCCTCGCCCGAGGCGGCCAGCTCCACCTGGTAGCCCGCGGCCTCGAGGATGCTCTTCTCCAGCATGCGGGTGGTGACGGAGTCATCCACCACGAGGATGAGGTGCCGCCGCGAGGGCTTCACCTGGGGAACCCCGCCAGAGGAGCCCGCCTGCACCCGGCGCACCAGGCCGGCCGCGTCCAGCAGCAGCAGGGGGAGACCCTGCTCGTCGAAGCTGGCCCCGGCCACCAGGGGCAGGTTGGGCACGGTGGCGGGCAGCGGCCGGCTCACCCGGCGGGAGATGCCCAGCAGCTTCTCCACGCCCACCGCGGCCCGGCCCGCCGTGCCCGCGTCGAGCACCAGGACGGACCAGGTGCGTGGCCGCTGCGCGCCGCTCGTGCCGCCCAGCGCGTCCACCAGCGGGAGGAAGGGCAGCGCCTCTCCCTCGTGGGAGATGCAGGCGCGCGCCCCCGTCCAGGAGACGGCCTCGGCGGGCAGGTGGATGGCGCCGCTCAGCGCCTCCAGCGGCACCAGCAGGCGCTGCCCGCCGGCCTCCACTCCCAGCATCTCCAACGAGGCCAGTGTGAGGGGGACCTCCAGCGTGATGCAGCTGCCCAGCCCCGGCCGCGAGGTCATGTGCACCTCGCCCTTGAGCCGGAGCACCATGTCGCGCACCACGTCCAGCCCCACGCCCCGGCCGGACACCTCGGTGATGGCGCGGGCCGTGCTGAACCCCGGCTGGAAGAGCAGCCCGAACAGCCCCTGCTCGTCCAGGGTGTCCACCTCGGAAGCGGAGACGAGCCCTCGCTCCACGGCCACCTGGCGCACCCGGCCCAGGTCCACGCCGCGCCCGTCGTCCTCGCACCGGAAGAGGACGCGCCCGCCGCGCCGCTGCACCTTCAAGGAGAAGCGGCCCGTGGGGGACTTGCCCAGCGCCCGCCGCTCCTCGGGAGGCTCCACCCCGTGGTCCACCGCGTTGCGCACCACGTGCAACAGGGCCTGGCGCACCGCCGCCAGCACGTGTCCGTCGAGCTGGATGTCCCCGCCCTCGGCGTGCATCTCCACCTGACGGCCCAGGGAGGCGGCGGCGTCACGAGCGGCCAGCTCCAGCGGACCGAAGAGCGTCTGCGCCGGGACGAGCCGCAGGGTGTGCGCCCCATCCCGCAGGCGCGCCAGCTCCGACTCCACCTGCCCCAGCCCACCGCCGAGCTGCCGCCCCGCCTTCACCAGCACGGAGCGCAGGCCCTCGGCCGTGGACAGCACGCGCGACAACCACCGGGCACGCTCCGCGGGCGAGCCGTTGGAGGCCACGGGCGCGGAGAGCTGTTCGATGAGGCTGCCCGCTCCGTACTGCGCCTGCCCGAGCGACTCCACCGCCCCGCGCAGGCCACCGAGCTGCACCACCGCCTCGGACAGGCCCTCCAGGAGCGTGTCCAGCCGCGCCAGCTCCACGCGCACCACCTCGGACGTCGGCGCCTCGGGGAGCGCCAGCGCCGGAGCCCCCTCCTCGGACGGAGCCTCCTCGGGGGGCGGCGGCGGGGCGTCCAGCGTATCCAGCTGCTCCGCCATCTGCCCCACCAGGCGCAGGAACTCGCGGATGCTGTCGGCGGGCAGGGACTGGCCAGCCTCGCGATAGGAGGACAGCGCGTCCTCCACGGCGTGCGCCATCTCCGCCATGCGCACCTGCCCCACCACTCGCGCCGCCCCCTTCAGGGTATGCGCGTAGCGGAAGAGCTCCGGCACGGCCTGCGCACCGCCCTCGCCATCGTCCAGCGAGAGCAGGCCCTGCGTGAGCTGTTCGATCAGCTCCCGGGCCTCGATGCGGAAGTAGCGGTAGGGATCGCTGTCCAGGCTCATGCGTTGGCGCGCGAATCGTCGATGATGGCGTTGAGCTGCTGGGAGAGCTGGATGAGCCGGGTGGCCGTCTGCAACGTCTGCGTGGAGCTGGACTCGGCCTGACGCGCCGTCTGCGCCACCTCGAGGATGGCGGTGTTCACCTGCTCCACCGCCGTCGTCTGCTGCTGGGTGCTCAGCTCGATCTCCCGCGCCACATCCAGGTTGGCGCGCACCAGCTCGGCGATGCGGCGGAAGCTGCCCGCCACGTCACTGAACTGCTTCGCGCTGCTCTGCACCGCCTTGGAGCCGTCCTCGGTGGCCATGATGGTGGTGTTGGAGGCCGCGCGGATCTCCTCGATGAGGACGCGGATGTCCTTGGTGGCGCCGCCCACGCGGTCCGCCAGCTTGCGGATTTCTTCCGCCACCACCGCGAAGCGCTTGCCGTGCTCACCCGCCCCGGCGCTCTCGATGGTGGCGTTGATGGCGAGGATGTTCGTCTGCTCGGCCAGCTCGTTGATGATGTCCACGATGCCGCCGATCTCCTGCGAGCGCTTGCCCAGCTCCAGCATGTGGTTGACGATGGCGTCCACCTGGCGGCGCACCGTGTCGATGGCCTCCTGGGCGTGCTGCACCGTCTCGTTGCCGGTGCGGGCGGCTCCCGCCGTCTCGTCCGCCACGCGGGCCACCTGCTGCGCGCTGCCGGCGATCTGCCGCGAGGTGGACAGCAGCTCCTTGACGGTGGTGGAGATCTCCGTCGTGGCCGAGGCCTGCTCGCGCGCGCCCGTGGCCTGCTGCGAGGCCGCCGACTGGAGCTCGGCCGAGGAGCCCTGCACCCCCGAGATGGCCGAGCCGATCTTCTTCTGAAGGCCCATGCCGACGAGGGTGGCGGCCCCGATGACCACCACCAGCGCCACCACGCCGCCCCAGAAGAACACCCGCATGAACGAGAGCCTGTCCGCGTCCATCTGCGCATCGCGCTCCTGGAGCAGCTTCTCCTCCGACAGGCGCATCTCGGCCACCATGCTCCGGATGGCGTCCATCATCTCCCTGCCCTCGCCCATGACGAGGCTGGTCTGGACGGCATCGAAGCCCTTGGTGCGGCGCAGCTCGATGCTGGCCTTCAGACTGGCCAGCTTCCGGGAGATGGCGGGCCGCAGCACCTCCAGGCGCCGGACCTGCTCGGGGCTGTCGGAGACGAGCTCCCTCAGGAGCGACAGCTCCTTGTCGATGCTGGCCTGCGCATCGTTATAGGGCGCGAGGAAGGCCTCATCCCCGGTGAGGACGTAGCCGCGATGACCCGTCTCCGCGTCCTTGACGCTGGAGAGGGCCCGCTCGAGCCCGGTGATGATCTGATGGGTGCGCCCCACGGAGGTGGCGGCGTCCGTGAAGTCCCGGATGCTCTTCAGGGACATGATGACGAAGAGCACGATCAACGCCGAGACCACGATGACCACGGCGGTGAACTGCTGTTTCAACGTCCGATTCGAGAACATCTTCATCATCTCCCCTGCTGGGGGGCGGAGGCCTCCTCCAGCAGCTTTCTCACGAGGGCATCGACATCGAGCACCGGCAACGGCGGGGCGTCCGGCAACAGGACGCTGGTGCTCAGCAAGGGGTGAGCGGAGGAGGAGCCCCCGCCCGAGCGCATCTGCTCACCGGTGGCGCGCAGCTGGCCCTCGAAGCCAGCCGCCGCCAGGCCCACGCGCCGGGTGCCACCGGCCAGCAGCAACCACCGGGGAGGCTCTCCAGACGAAAGGCCCAGCTGCGCCGCCAGGTCGTGCACGGCGATGAGCTGGCCTCTCAGCCCCACCAGCCCCAGCAGCGAGCCCGGACTGCCCGGCAGGCGCACCAGGCGGGGCATGAGATGCAGGCCCGAGAGCTGCCCCAGGCGCACGCCCAGGGGGGCACCTCCCACGCGCAGCCGCAGCAACGCCTCGCCGGGATCCCTCTGCGGAGCGGGAGGCCGGGAGAAGGAGGAGTCGAAGCTCTCGCGCAGCTCGTCCAGCCGCTGGGCCGTGCGGGTTCTGGGGAGACTCATGGGACCTCCGTACAGGCATGGAGCTCTTGCAGACCCACCTGCATCAGCCCGTGGCGGCCGAAACCTCCGCCGAAGAGTGACAGATACAACGGCTTCTCCTGGGGCAGCAGAGAGAGGGCCATGCGCAGGCCCACCCGGGCGTCGGCCAGGTCACCAGCCCGGCGCGCCAGTGTACCCGCGCGGAGGTACCCCAGGGCGAAGGTGGGATCCGCGCGCACCGCCGCGGTGTAACGGGACCTGGCTCCCACCTCGTTTCCGCTCTGCTCCAGGCACAGCCCCAGCAGGTACTGGGCCGGGGCCTCGGTGGCGCCCGCCGAGGTGAGCTGCCGGCCCAGGTGCTCGGCCGCCTCCAGGCGCCCCGCGTGCAGGTGCAGCACCGCCCGCAGCAGCAGCGCCCTGGGTTGCTCCTCCTGGGGGAGCGCCTCCAGCCGCGCCCAGGCCTCGGTGTAGCGCTCGGCCTCGAGCAGCCGCAGCACCGCCTCCAACCCGTCCACCGGCGGGGGGGTGCTCGTGCTCCTCGGGAGGGCCGCGACGGAGGGGGGCGGTGGAAGCAGCGGAGGGGGCCGCGAGGTCATCGCGGTGGGCGATGTCGGCAACCGGCGGTAGTAGAAGGCGTCCCCCCGGCGCAGCAGCTCGAACTCCTCCGATATACCCCGCAGCGTCTCGCTGGGTCCGAGGAAGAGGAAGCCGCCCGGCACGAGCGCCTGGGCCATGCGGGCGATGATCCTTCGCGTCACCTCGGGAGGAAAGTAGAGGACGACGTTGCGGCAGAGGATGGCGTGGAAGGAGCCCGGTGCCCAGAAGGCGGGGGCGTCCTCCAACAGGTTGCGCTCCTCGAAGATGACCTGATCGCGCACCTGGGGCCGGAGGGCGAAGCCCTCGGGGGTCCGCTTGAACCATTGATCGCGCAGGGCGACGGGCACGGCGCGCAGGGACCAGGAGGAGTAGCAGGCGCGGCGGGCCAGGGCGATGGCGCGAGGGTTGACGTCGATGCCGAGGATGCGGAGCCGGGAGGCGTCCACCCGCCCGCGCTCACGGGCCAGGAGGGCCACGGAGTAGGGCTCTTCCCCGCTGGAGCAGCCGGCGCACAGCACGCGGATGTTGGAGGACTGACGCAGGAAGGAGGGCAGCACCTCGTCCACCAGCGTCTCGAGCTGGGTGAGGTGGCGCAGGAAGTACGTCTCCCCCACGGTGAGCCGCTCGGCGAGGGCCTTCCACTCCTCCTGGGAGGAGGAGGAGGCCAGCCGCTCCAGGTAACGCTCCACGGCACCGGCGGCGCGCTCCGCCAGCAGGGGCTCCAGCTCGCCCCACTGGCCCTTGTCGATGACCAACCCCAGGCGCTGCTGCACGAGCGCGACGAAGCGGTCGATCACGCGCCCCCCTCACCCGAGGAGGGCCGCTCCAGGCGCTCCCAGAGCTCCTCCGGCAGCAGGTGGGCCGCGCCGAGCACCGCCATCAGGCGCCCGTCGAACGAGCTCAGGTGCCGCAGGTGGCCACTGGCGGTGGCGCGCAGCAGCGGGGGCACCGAGTCCAGCGCGCCCTCCTCCACCCAGCGCAGGCCGCGCACCTCATCCACCTCGAGCGCCAGGCGCCCCTCGGGCACGCGCAGCGAGACGAAGCGCCGGCCGGGGCCGGACTGGGCCTGGCCTCCCAGCAGCGTCGCCAGGCTCACCACGGGCGCCGGGGTGCCACGCACCAGGCACACGCCACGCACGAAGACGGGAGCGGCCGACACCGGGGCGACCGGCAGCGGCCTCATCGTCTCCTCCACTTCCTCCAGTGGCAGCGCGCACATCCACTCCTGCGCCCTCACCACGAGGAAGCAGCGAGACCCCTGCCTGGGCATGACTCCCCCTTCGGGTTCAACTTCCACGCCAATCATGCACCTTCAACGTATGCCAAGGCGAGGGGAAGACGGTGTGCGATGGCCGCCTGCATGGTGGGGGGCACCGGACGCCATACCCGCACGCACTCCCCGGCACATGCGCATCGAAAACGCTGAAGACTCTCAAAGATTACGTCACCACAGCACGGCGGCCCGCGGCCCCACTTTGAATCCAGACGGAAATCCGCAATCGCGTGCGAATCGCCTCACCCACAGCGAAACGATGAAAGACATTCGCGTGAAATCCGTCGATCCTCCTCGTAAGAAGCCTCGACATTTCCAGCGCCATCCGGATAATTGAGAATTGCACAGTAGGTCTGGGTGGACAAGGAATCACGTCCACCTACCTCGGACCCAGAAATGTTTTGAGTTGTGGTCGATGCCGGGTGGCGTGAGTCTTCATCCTGGCCGCGTGGAGTTATTACACGCAGTGTCTCACCTTGACGTAACTGACAGTCATTGCCACCAGGACCTGCCCACGAGCAGGCCGCCGAGTCGAAACCACGGCAACGGGAGCGGACGCGCATGATTCGGATCGGGCGAAGACAGTTCACCGCGGGCCTGGGAGCCTCGCTCCTGGCCAGCCCGCTGTTGGGGCTACTCAGCGGAGAAGCCCGTGCCGCGGCTCAGCAGGCAAAGCGGCTCATCGTCTTCTTCTCGCCCAATGGGACGGTGCACAACCACTGGCGCCCCAGCGGAACGGAGACGGAGTTCTCCTTCCCCGCGGGCAGCATCCTGGAGCCGCTCGCGCGCCACCAGTCCAAGCTGCTCATCTGCGAGGGCATCGACTTCGTGGAGGTGGACAACCACGAGGCGGGCATGTCCAACATGCTCACCGGCGGCGGCACGGCGGGCAGTCCCTCCGGAGGTCTCTCCGTCGACCAGTACGTCGCGAGCAAGATCGGCCAGGGCTCGCGCTTCCAGTCCCTGGAGTTCGGCGTGCAGACGAGCGCCTGGGGTGCGGCGCGCTCCACGCGCATGTCGTACTCGGCCCCCGGCGTCTTCGCCTCGCCCGAGGACAGTCCGCGCAACGCCTTCCAGCGCCTCTTCGGCGCGCTCGGCGGTAACACGACCACCACCGACAAGCTGCTGCGCCGCCGCAAGAGCATCCTGGACCTGGTGCGCGGTGAGATGAACGACCTGTCCCAGCGCGTGGGCGCGCAGGAGAAGCAGAAGCTCGATCAACACCTCGAGGCGCTGCGCCAGACGGAGCGCGGGCTGACCGAGCCCGTGGCGCTGCCCGGGTGCCCCTCGGCCACCGCTCCGGCCCCCATCGACGCCATGGCCAACGGGAACTTCCCCGCGGTGGGCAAGGCCCAGATCGATTTGATGGTGAGCGCGCTGGGCTGCGGCATGACGCGCGTGGCCTCCCTCCAGTGGGCCCACACCATCGCCCCCCAGGTGTTCAACTGGATGGGGATGGGCGAGGCCCACCACGAGCTGTCCCACAAGGACGACTCCAACACCTCGGGGGTGGCGAACTTCGTCAAGTGCGAGCGCTGGTTCGCCGAGCAGTTCGCCTATCTGCTCGACGCCCTCCAGGCCCACCCGGACCTGGAGACGGGCGGCACCCTGCTCGACTCCACCCTGGTGCTCTGGGCCAAGGAGCTCGGCGACAGCCGTCTGCACACCTGCCGCTCCGTGCCCTTCGTCCTGGCCGGGGGCTCCAACAGCTACTTCCGCTTCGGGCGCTACCTGCGTTTCAGCGGAGCACCGCACCAGAAGCTGCTCACCTCGGTCTGCCATGCCCTGGGTGTCACCATCGACACCTTCGGCGACGTCACCAAGGCCAGTGGCCCGCTCTCCGGGCTCGTCTGACCCCGCCCCCCACCTGACCGTCCACCTTCACGATGAGGAGGCAGGCCCCGTGCTCACGTCCCGGCACCTCTCTGCCCTTGGCGCTCTTCTTCTCTCCGCTTCCCTCTCCGCCTGCACCAAGCAGGACGGCTGCCCCGACGACCTGGAGTTCTTCCGCACCAAGCTCTGGGAGCCGGTGCTGTCCACGCAGTGCATCGCCTGCCACAAGTCCGACGGACTGGCGGCCGGGACGCGCCTGGTGCTGCTGCCCCCCAACGAGGAGGGCGCGGTGGAGGCCAACTTCATGACGGTGCGGGGGCTGGCGCGTGACACGAGCGCGGGCGCGCCCCTGCTGGTGATGAAGCCCTCGGGCACTCACCCGAAGGGCCACGGCGGCGGCACGCTCGTGGCCCAGGGCACCAACCGCTACACGGACCTCCAGGCCTTCGCGGACCGCATCAACGGTGTCGCCGGGGCCTGCGAGGCCACCGCCGTGGTGGCGTGCACCCCGGGCGCCATCGATCCCGCGGCCCGGCGCCGGCTGCGCATGCTCACCCGCTTCGAGTACGACAACACCCTGCGCGACCTGCTCTACCTGGACTCCCAGTGGGGAGAGTCCCTGCCCGCGGAAGAAGTCGTGCACGGCTTCGACAACAACTCGGACGCGCGCGCGGTGGGCACGCTGCTGACGGACAAGCTGCTCAGCACCTCCGAGCAGGCCGCCGAGGCGGCCGTGGCCAACCTGGCCCAGCACGTCACCTGCGAGCCGGGAGAGACGTGCGCGCAGCAGTTCATCCAGAAGTTCGGCGAGCGCGCCTTCCGCCGCCCGCTGACGGACGGGGAGCGCAGCCGCTACCAGTCGCTCTACACGAGCGTGGCATCGGAGGACGGCTACACCGAGGGCATCGAGGCCGTCATCGCCGCCATGCTCCAGTCCCCCCACTTCCTCTACCGCTCGGAGCTGGGGCAGTACACCAGCAGCGGGCGGTACGTGCTGACGGACTACGAGGTGGCCTCGGAGCTGTCGTACCTCTATTGGGGCTCGATGCCGGACGAGACGCTGCTGGCCAAGGCGCGCGCGGGGACCCTGCACACGCCGGAGCAGATCTCCGCCGAGGCGCGCCGCATGCTGGCGTCGCCCCGGAGCCGCCTCATGCTCGACCACTTCGTGAGCCAGTGGCTGGACCTGGGCAAGCTCGACCAGGCGCAGAAGGACGCCGTGGCCTTCGAGAGCTTCACCTCCGACATCCGCACGGCGATGAAGACCGAGACGACGGAGCTCTTCGACCATGTCGTCCGCAGGGGCTCCGGTCGGCTGCCCGAGCTCTTCACGGCCGACTACACGTTCGCCACGGACACGCTGGTGTCCTTCTACGGCCTGTCGGGACAGGTGAGCTCCTCGGCGACCACCGCCACCGGCCTGCGCATGTGGGACCTGTCCGGCACGGGCCGCAAGGGCATCCTCACCCATGGGAGCATCCTGGCCAGCCATGCCACGCCGCAGACGTCCTCGCCCGTGCTGCGCGGAAAGCTGGTGCGTGAGCGCATGCTGTGCCAGCCGCTCCCGCCGCCTCCCCCGGGCCTCAACGTGCAGCTGTCCCCGGTGGACCCCGAGTCGACCAACCGCCAGCGCTTCCAGGAGCACTCGACCAACGCGGCCTGTGCCTCGTGCCACAAGCTGATGGACCCCATCGGCTTCGGCTTCGAACAGTTCGACAGTGTCGGCCGCTACCAGCCGAAGCTGCCGGACGGGCAGACCCCGGTGGATGCGACGGGCGCGGTGTGGTCCGCGCCCACGCCCGACACCGACGGCACCTTCAACGGCGTGGAGGAGCTGCAACAGAAGCTGGGCGCCAGCGCGGACGTGCAGTCCTGCTTCTCGATGCAGTGGCTGCGCTTCGCCTACGGCAGCTCTGGGGATGACGAGTCCTGCGTGGCCCGTCAGCTCACCGAGCGCTTCCGCGAGGGGGGGCAGAGCATTCCGGAGCTGCTCGTCTCGCTGACGCAGCTGCCGCGCTTCACCGAGCGCCTGGCGGAGCCGGGGACGAAGCCGGGAGGTGGCGGCACCCCGGGCAATGGCGGCGGCGGTGGTGGCACGACCGACCCGGCGGCCTCTGGCAACGTGAAGGTGACCATGGTCCCCATGGATGACTGGGGGAGCGGCTACTGCACCAACGTCAAGGTGACCAACCCCGGTTCGGACACGATCACCTGGCGGGCCACGATGAGCGTGGGAGGCAACCTCACGCACGTGTGGAACGCCACGGCCACGCCCTCCGGAAACCAGACCACCTTCGTGGGCCAGGACTGGAACGGGCAGCTGGGCGCGGGCGCCAGCACCAGTTTCGGATACTGCGCGACCCGCTGACCGCTCACCACGCTTGAACCTCGCGCCTCCTGCCGATAGGGAGGCGCGAGCCCCATGTCCTCCTCGCGCCGTTCCTCCAAGAAAGGGCTCCTCGTCCTCCCGCTGCTCGCGCTCCTGCTCGCCGGTGGCGGGGTCGCTGGGTATGCATGGTTGCAGGGCGAGGACGCACGTGCCCGGGTGCTCGCCCGGGTGAAACCCGCCCTGGAATCCCGGCTGGGCCCGGTGCACATCGGTGACGAGTTCCACGTCGGGTGGACGGGCACGGTGTCGCTGGGACCGGTGGAGATTCCGGGGACGCGGCCCGAGGGTCCTCCCGTGGTGCGCGTCTCGCGCGTCACCGTCCGCCTCCGGCGGATGGCCCTGCTCCGGGGCCACGTCGAGGCGAGCCGGGTGGAGCTCGCGGGTGTGGCGGTCGAGGCCGGTCCCGAGGGGCAGGAGCTGAGGGCCTTCGTGGAACGGGTGCGCGAGGCCCGGAAGGCTCGGCGTCCCGCCGCGTCCTCGGACACGGACACGGGCACGTCCCGTGAGCTGCCCCAGGTGGTGCTGAAGGACGTGCACCTGGCCATCGAGCACCAGGGACGCAAGGAGTGGGGTCCGCTCGAGGCCCGGGTGCGGGTGGAAGGCACGAAGGAGGAGCCTCGGCTGGAGGCCACGGCCGAGCTGCCCGGCGGAGGGAGCGCGGCGTTGAGCGTCCTGCGCGCGGAGTCGGGCCCCTCGGGGACGCTCCGGGTACGGGGAGTGCCCGCGGGCCCGCTGCTGTCGCTCGCCGAGCTTCCCCTGAGCGCGCAAGGGGGCACGCTGGAGGGTGAGCTCCAGGGGGATGCCTCCAGCCTCACCTTCTCCGGGGCGATGACGGGCCTCACCGTGTCCAGCCCCCAGCTCGCCGCCGAGCCGGTGGGTCCCCTCGCCTTCTCCGCCCAGGGCCGCGTGCGCTGGAACGTGAAGGGCCGCGACGTGGTGCTCGAGTCCCTGCGGCTGACGATGGGGGAGCGCCGCGAGGCGAGCGTCGAGGTGCATGGCGAGGCCACCTGGGTGGGAGAGCCCCGCTTCTGGCTGCGGGCGGAGCTGCAACCGCTCTCCTTCGCCCAGGCGCTGGCGGCGCTGCCCCCCTCCCTGGTTCCCGACGTCGAGCTGGCGCGGCTGGAGGGCCAGTTCCAGGCCTCGCTGGCGCTCTCCGGTCCGGTGTACCGGCGCCGCGACTGGGCGGTGCAGGCGAAGCTGGAGCTGCCGCCGGAGCTGAAGCGCGCGGCCAGGACGGGGCCCCTGGCCTGGGTGCGCGAGTCCTTCGCCTACCATCCGTTGACGGCCGAGGGGCGCGGACGGGAGCTGCGCATCGGCCCGGCCAATCCCGCCTACGTGCCCCTGGCGGAGCTCCCGCGCCCGCTGGTGCGCGCGGTGCTGCGCAGCGAGGACGCGGCCTTCTGGATCCACCACGGCTTCGACTTCGAGTCGCTGCGGAACATCGTGCTGGCGCCCGAGGACGACAAGCTGCGCGGGGGCTCCACGCTCACCCAGCAGCTGGCGAAGAACCTCTTCCTGTCACGGGAGAGGACGTACGCGCGCAAGGTGAAGGAAGCGCTCCTCACGCTGGGGCTGGAGGCCTCGGTGCCGAAGGAGCGGCTGCTCGAGGTGTACCTCAACCTCATCGAGTGGGGCCCCGACGTCTACGGCATTGGCGAGGCGGCGCGGCACTACTTCGACAAGAACGCACGCGAGCTGAGCATCCGCGAGGCGGCCTTCCTCGCCACCATCATCCCCAACCCGGTGCGCTACCACGGCTACTGCTCCCGGGGAGCGCTCTCCGACACCTGGATGAAGGTCGTGAGCGATCTCCTCACGGACATGTACGAGGGAGGCGACATCTCCGAAGCGGAGTATCAGGAGGCACTCGCCGCGCCGCTCGCCTTCGCCTGCCAGCGCGGAGCGCAGCCGCCCCCCGACGACGAGACGCCCATCCGCACCGTGCCCACGAGCGACTGACGAGGCGCTCAGGCCTCCGCGCGCAGCGTGACGATGGTCACCTCGGCCGGCACGCCGATCCGGAACGGCAGCCAGTGCCCCGTGCCTCCCGACACGTAGAGCTGCCCGTCCCCGCGCCGGTAGCGCCCCAGCATGTAGTCGAAGGCGAACCGGAACAGCGGCATGCCCAGCAGCGCCACCTGCCCGCCATGCGTGTGGCCGGAGAGCGTGAGCCGCGCGCCCCGCTCCACCGCGAGCGGGAAGAAGTCCGGGTGGTGCGACAGGCAGAGCACCAGCTCGTCCGGAGACATGCCCCGGAAGGCGACCTCCGCCGAGCGCTTCATGCGCTCCGCCTTCGCGCCCACGCTGCGGCGCGGCCCGATGGGGTAGTCCACGCCCACCACCCGCACCCGGTGCCCGGCATGCTCGAGCACGTGGGCCTCATCCACCAGGAGGCGGACCGGGCTTCCCCGGCGCGCGCTCGCCGCGTACGCCTCGAGGACGGCGGGCAGGCCCCGCCAGTGCTCGTGGTTGCCGAGGATGGCGAGCATCCCGTGCCGCGCCTGGCACGTCTCGAGCGCGGCCATCGTCTCGTCCAGCTGCGAGAGATCATCGATCAGATCTCCCGTCATCACCTGGAGATCCACCCACGCCTGGTTCATCGCCTCCACCGTGGCGCGCAGGTACTGGGTGTCGATGAACGTGCCGATGTGAACGTCGGTGATCTGCCCGATCCGGAAGCCGTCCAGCGCCGGGGGCAGGCCGCGCAGCCGCACATCCAGCTCGCGGAGCACGAAGCCGGAGGAGCCGGCCACCAGGCCCGCCGAGCTCGTCGCCGCGGCCAACAGCGGCAACGCACGCCCCGCGCCCACGAGCAGGCTCCGCCGCTCCATGTCGACGTCGGGCGCCGCCACGAGGACCGCCCCTCCCTCGGTCATCTGGACCACGGGAGCCGCGCTCGCGGGGGCCGACTCACGCCGCCGGAGCAGGAGCGCGAGCGGCCACCCCAGGAGCATCACCAACCCCACCGCGATGACCCAGCCCGAGCTGAAGAGCTTCAGCGGCATGCCCACCACCGGCAGCACGCCGTGCTCGCCGAACCCGAGCACCAGCGGAAGGGCGAAGGCCAGGAGCGACAGCCCGGCCAGCCCGAGGAACACCTGACGGCGCCACCCCTCACGGAGACTCGGCCACAGCCGGCGCAGGACGAAGTAGGCACCCAGATTGATGAGAGCGGTGAAGAAGAGTCTCCCCATGCGTGTCCGTGCATAACAGAGCCGCAGTCCGGATGCCGGTCGAACGCAGGCCCGCCCACCGAGCGGGCCGTCACGCGAGGGCGAGCCCTCTGGCCCCGCGCTTCCTTGGCCCGGGTGCAACACGTGTGCGACGGTGGGACACCATGAGCGAGCAGGACAGCGCGGCGGCCCGGGCCATCCGCGAGCGGTACCAGGAGCTGGTCACCAAGGTGGACACCTTCTTCCACCGCGTGCAGTCACGCTACGGCGGCGCCATGCGGTGCGGAGCGGGCTGCACCGCCTGCTGTCAGGTGCGGCTGTCCGTCACCGCGCTCGAGGCCAGCGTCATCCGCGAGGGCCTCGCCTCCCTGCCCCAGGAGGAGCGCGCCCGGCTGGCGTCTCGGGCGGAGCAGGCGCCGCCGGGGGCCTGTCCGGCGCTCGAGGCGGATGGACGCTGCGCCATCTACGCCTGGCGGCCCCTGGTGTGCCGCTCGCACGGGGTGCCCATCCGCCACCGGGAACCGGGGGGCGCGGCGGCCGTCTCCGCGTGCGAGAAGAACTTCGACGGGGGAGCCGGGCTGCCCGAGGTGTCCCCGGACTGTGTGCTCGATCAGACAACCCTGTCCACGATGCTGGGAGTATTGGACGCGGCCCATGCGGACGCACGGGGTACCCCACGGGGCGAGCGTATCCGGCTCGACACGCTGCTGACGGAGAACCCCCTCGGAGGGGAGCCTCTCTAGTATCCTCGGCGCATGTCCAACAGCCTGCTGGTCGTCCACGTCCACGTCCACGTCAAGCCGGAATCCGTGGACGCCTTCCGTGAAGCCACCCTGGCCAATGCGCGTGCGAGCGTGAAGGAGCCGGGCATCGCCCGCTTCGATGTCATCCAGGACACCGAGGACCCGACACGGTTCGTGCTCGTCGAGGTCTACAAGACGCCCCAGGCGCCGGCCGCGCACAAGGAGACGGCCCACTATCTGACCTGGCGCGACACCGTGGCGCCCATGATGGCCGAGCCGCGCACGTCCCGGAAGTACGTCAACCGCTTCCCCGAGGACGGGGAGTGGTGACATGGGCCTGAGCGGCTTCGAGTTCGCCACCGCCACGCGCATCCTCTTCGGGGCGGGCCGGCTGGCGGAGGTGCCCCGGGAGGTGAAGGCCCTGGGCGGAACCCGGGTGCTGCTGGTCACGGGCAGGGACCCCACGCGCGCTGGACCCCTGCGCCAGGGGCTCGACCAGCTCGGACTCTCCAGCGTCACCTTCGCGGTGGAGGGTGAGCCCACCGTGGAGCTGGCGCGGGACGGAACGGCCACCGCGGTCTCCGAGAGGTGTGACGCGGTGGTGGCGTTCGGCGGAGGCAGCGCGCTGGACGCGGGCAAGGCCATCGCCGCGCTGGCCGCCAACGGAGGAGACCCGCTCGACTACCTGGAGGTCGTGGGCCGGGGCCTGCCGCTGACGAAGCCCTCGCTGCCCCTCGTCGCCATTCCCACCACCGCGGGCACCGGCTCCGAGGTGACACGCAACGCGGTGCTGGGGGTGAAGGACGCCCAGGTGAAGGCGAGCCTGCGCAGCCCGCTCATGCTGCCCCGGCTGGCCATCGTGGATCCGGACC
Organism: Archangium violaceum; assembly: GCF_016887565.1. Taxonomy (NCBI): domain Bacteria; kingdom Pseudomonadati; phylum Myxococcota; class Myxococcia; order Myxococcales; family Archangiaceae; genus Archangium; species Archangium violaceum. Next base: position 3,666,733 of record NZ_CP069396.1, on the reverse strand, counting down.
TGCTCGCGGGTGCGCCCTCCGGGGTGCTCGCCGCCAGCGGGCTGGACGCGCTCTCCCAGCTCATCGAGCCCTTCCTCTCGGCGCGGGCCAACCCGCTCTCCGACGCGCTCGCCCGCGAGGGCATGGTCCGCTCGGCCCGCTCGCTGCGACGCGCGGTGTTGGAGGACACGGACCCGGCGACGCGGGAGGACCTCGCGCTGGCGAGCCTCTTCGGGGGCCTGTGCCTGGCCAACTCGGGCCTGGGCGCGGTGCACGGCTTCGCGGCCCCGGTGGGAGGCATGTTCGAGGCACCCCATGGCGCGGTGTGCGCGGCGCTGCTCCCGGCCGTGCTGGAGGTCAACCTGCGCGCGCTGAGGGCCCGTGCTCCCGCGCACCCCGCGCTGCCGCGCTTCCAGGAAGTGGCCGTCCTGCTCACCGGGCGAGCGGAGGCTCGGGCCGAGGACGGCATCTCCTGGGTGAGGGAGCTGTGCCAGGCGCTGCGCGTTCCAGGACTGGGGCGCTACGGTCTGACGGAGGCGGACGTCCCCATGCTCGTGACCCGGGCGAAGGCGGCCAGCAGCATGAAGGCCAACCCCCTGCCCCTCACGGATGAGGAGCTCACGGAGATTGTCGTCCGCTCACGGTGAGTGCCCTCGCGGTGCGCTTCCGGCGAACGAGGAAAGAGAATCCGATGGCCAACAGGATCAGCCGCATCACCACCTTCGTCGAAAAGCACAAGCTCGGCTTCGGTGTCGCGCGCCTCATCATGATGAGCGGCGTGAATGTTCGCAGCTTCGGTCCGAATGATCCGGATCCGCCCGATGCCCTGCGGCGTCTGGAGCAGGCGCTGCCTCAACTGTTGACGATCCAGGAGCTGAAGGAGCTCCAGAAGATTCTCTCGGAGGCATGAACATGACGGTCTCGATTGGAGTCGGAGTCGGAGACGCGGCGGATGTGAAGCAAGCCGTCCAGTCCGCGGTGAAACAGGCACGAGCACAGCTCGGAGGAGCACCCGCCCAGGCGGCCTACATCACCTCGACGGTGGACTACGACGCCGCGCGGGTGCACGCCGCCTTCCGGGAGGCATTGGAGGGTGTTCCCCTGCACGGGGTGACCACGTCGCTGGGCGTGCTCACCCCGGCGGGCGTGCGCAACGAGGGTCTCGGCGCGGTGGCGGTGATGCTGGTGGGAGGTGCACCGGGGACGGCCTTCGTGGCCTACTCCACGGAGGCGGACGGGCGCCGGGCCGGAGAAGCCGCGGCGCGGGAGCTTGTGCGCCAGTCGGGCGGGAAGATGCCGCGGATGATCCTCTTCAACGCCTCGCCCGGAGTGGAAGAGGCGATGCTGGAGGGCATCGCGAGCGTCTGCCCGGACGTGCCGTGCCAGGGCGGCAGCGCCGCGGACCATGCCATCGCCGGACAGTGGAGCGTCTTCACCCAGAAGGGGGCGGTTCCCTCGGGGGTGTCCCTGCTGGGCCTCTTCGGCGAGGTGCGGATCGGAACGGCGCTGTCCACGCCCTACAGCCCCACCGGGGTGCACGCCCGGGCCACGGGGACGGAAGGCCGGACCCTGCTGACGCTGGATGGCGAGCCGGCCGCGCAGGTGCTGGGGCGCTGGATGGAGGGCTCCATCGACGACCAGGTGCGCTCGGGGGGCAACATCCTGGCGCAGACGGCGCTGCGGCCCATCGCCGTGCGCCGGGGCCTGGACTCCCGGGACCACTACGTGACGGTGCACCCGGCCCATGTCCACGCGGACCAGGGAACGGTGGACATCTTCGCCCGCATCGAGCCCAACGACGAGGTGTGTCTGATGAGCGGCACCGCCGAGGGGCTGGTGGGTGACGTGGCCCACCTCATCGACATGGCGCTGGCGCAGGGCGACCTGACGGCGCGGGACGTGAAGGGCGCGGCGCTCATCTTCTGCGCCGGGTGCGCGGGCGCGCTGGGGCCTCGCATCGACGAGGGCCTGCGGACGTTCTCGCGGCTGCTGCCCGGCGTTCCCCTGCTGGGTCTGTGCACCTTCGGCGAACAGGGCCACATCCCGGGCCTGGGCAACGTGCACCAGGATCTCTCCCTCAGCCTCACGCTGTTCGCCGACGCGCGTCCCTGAGCACGGACGGGGCCGGGGCCACCGGAAGGACGCGCTTCGCCTCGCGCGTCAAGACTCCCCGCGGGTGCCGTGGAGGCATCCGAATTCGAGGAGTCCGTAAATCTCCGCCGCCGTTACCACACGGCCCGTCACACGGGTGCACTGCTCGTTGCACACTCAACAAGACCCGAGCCATCCGCGCTATACCTGCGCCGTTGGCTCCGCCTTCGGGCGGACGACAGGAGCGGCCCCGCATCCATGGCTCGTCGGTCTCCCGTGCAGTTCTTCCTGGCGCTGGTGGCGCTCGCGCCGAGCGCCTGCGGATGGATTCCACCCGAGGAGCCCGACACGGCCCAGGAGGTGGCGCAGGCGCCCGCGCCCGAAGGACCTCCGGCGTGCCTGACGGCGCCCATCGTGACGAACGGTGACCGCCACCGGATGCGGATCGCCCTCACCTTCGACGCCTGCACCACACGCCGCAACGAGTACGACGAGCGCGTCATCCGCACCCTGCTGGAGACCAGCACCCCGGCCACCCTCTTCATCGGCGGCGGCTGGGCCCTGGCCAACCCGAAGCGCCTCCAGGAGCTCGCGCAGTACCCGGGCTTCGAATTCGGCAACCACACCTTCTCGCACCCTCACATGCCCCAGGTGAAGGATGACCAGGAGGTGGTGGAGGAGCTGCAGCGCACGCAGCGCGTCGTGTATGACCTGACGGGCCGCATCCCCAGGTACTTCCGCCCGCCCTTCGGCGAGGTGGACAGGCGCGTCGCCTGGCTCGCGTCCCAGGCGTCGCTCGTCACGCTCAACTTCGACCTGCCCTCGGGAGATCCGGACGTGACCATCAGCCCGAAGCGGCTGGTGGACTGGGTGGTGAAGAAGGCGAGCCCCGGAGGCATCGTGGTGATGCACATGAACCACAAGCGCTTCCCCACCGCCGAGGCGCTGCCGGACGTCATCAAGGGACTGCGCAAGCGCGGCTTCGAGCTCGTCACGGTGGAGACGCTGCTCGAGGACACGGCCTGGCCCACGTGCAAGCCCTCGGACGAGCCGGAGCCTCGTCCCGTGGTGGCGGAAGTCATCCCCTGACGCGGGGCTTCCAGAAGATGAGCTCGCTGACGCCCGGGGCGGCGAAGCCCGGGAGCTGGCCCACCTGCTGGTACCCGTGCCGCTGGTAGAAGCGCTGCGCGCCCTCGTTGAAGTCGGAGGTGAGCAGGAAGTAGCCGCCGGGCGGCTCTCCACACCCGGCCTCGTAGGCCGCGAGCAGCTGGGCGCCGAGGCCCGAGCCATGGCGATCCTCCCGGATGGCGAGCGTCCGCAGGTAGGCGCCGATGCCGAAGGTGCCCCGGGTGAGGAACCAGCACACGCCCACCGGGCCGCTCTCGTCGGAGGCCATGAGCAGACCCTCGCCCCGCTCGAGCGCGCCGCGGAAGCGGCCCGCCAGGGCGGTGGCGTCCAGACCATAGGCCTTGAAGAGCGGGAGTGGCGCCAGCGCGGCGGCCAGCGCCGGGAGATCCTCCGGGGTGGCGGGACGGATGACTGCGGGCATTCGGTCCTCTCGGGGCTTCGGGGGCGCCGGGAGATTGGCCCGGAGCGCCGTGCCAGACAACAGGACTCGGGACTCAGCCCCCGGCGAGCGCGGCCGCGAGCCGGGGAAGCACCTCGCCGGCGCGAGCCTCCACGCGCACGTCCACCAGCTCCGCCCCACGGCACTCGCCGATGTTGACGAGGCCGATGGGCATGTGGCGATCCACGGCGCGCTGGAGGAAGCGGAAGCCCGAGTAGATGGCCAGGGACGAGCCCACCACCAGCAGCGCATCGCTCCGCTCGAGCATCGCGAACGCGGCTTCCACGGTGGGCGGAGGCACGTTGTCGCCGAAGAACACCACATCCGGCTTCAGCGTCCCGCCACAGCGGGTACACCCGGCGACCTGGAAGGCCCGCACCGCCTCGAGCGGCAGCTCGGCATCCCCATCCGGCAGCAGCTCGGCGGCGCGCTCCGAGAAGCCGGGGTTGAGCGCGAGCAACCGCTCCTGCAGCTCCACCCGGGGCTCGATGGCGTCGCAATCCAGACAGCGCACCCGGGCGAGCGCGCCGTGGAGCTCGATGACGTGCTGACTGCCGGCGGCGTGGTGCAGCCGGTCCACGTTCTGGGTGATGAGGCCGGACACGTGGCCCTGGCGCTCCATGGCCGCGAGCGACGCGTGCGCCGCGTTCGGACGGGCCGACGAGAAGCGCGGCCAGCCGAGCAGGCTCCGGGCCCAGTAGCGCGCACGCACCTCGGGCCGGGTGAGGAACTCGCGGTGTTGGATGGGGTTGCGGGCGCGGGCACGCGTGCCGGGCCCACGGTAGTCCGGGATGCCCGACTCGGTGCTGCACCCGGCGCCGGTGAGCACCACGAGACGGCGGCCCCGCAGCAGCGAGGCCAGGGCATCGGCTCCCTCGGTCTCGGCGAGGGCGGACGGTCGTTCCAGGGAGGCGGTCATTCGGGGGAAATCTATAACGTGCCCCTCGCGTTCATGCTGGCCCCAGGCCCGGGGAGCAGGCGGCCGGACGTCACGGCTCCTCGTCCAGCACCACGTGCCGTGGCCGCCGGAGGGCATACAGCAGGGCGATTCCCACGACGATGCCGCCCGCGATGAGCGGCGCGCGGACATCCGCCTCGGGGCCGAGGACCCGGCCGCCGATCATCACCAGACACACCAACACGCCGGCCGCGGGGACGAACACCGGAACCTCGAAGGCGCCCCGAGGCTCGCCCGGGCGGAGCTTCAGCACCAGCAACGCGCTGTTCACCAGCACGAAGGCGCCCAGCAGCAGCAGCGACGTGGCGTCGGCGAGCTGGCGGATGTCCCCCGACAGGGCCAGGGTGAGCACGATTCCCAGCAGCACGAGGATGGCGACATGGGGCGTGCGGCGGCCGGGGTGGACACGGCCCAGCCAGGCCGGCAGCAATCCCTGACGGGCCATGCCATACAACAACCGCGAGCCCATGACGTAGTTCAGCAGGGCCGTGTTGGCGACCGCGAAGATGCTGATGGCCGTGAAGAGGATGGGAGGAAAGACGGGCGCCGCCTTGCGCACCACGTCCACCAGCGCGGCCTTCGACTGGCTCAGCTCCTGGTAGGGCAGCACCGACACGGCGGAGATCGCCACCAGGATGTAGAGGGTCGTGGCGATCAGCAGCGCCAGGAGCAGCCCCAGTGGCAGGGTGGTCCGGGGACGCTTCACCTCCTCGGCGACGTTGAGGATGTCCTCGAAGCCGATGAACGAGAAGAACGTCAGCACCGCGCCCTGGAGCAACAGGCCCGCGGAGATTCCGGCCGCCACGCTCCCCTCCCCCGCCGCGGCTGGCGTCTCGAGGTAGTTCACCGAGCCCCAGTAGCGCACCCCCACCCCGATGACGATCAGCAGCCCGGTGAGCTCGACCGTCGTACACACGACGTTCATCCACATGCTCTCGCGGATGCCGCGGAAGACGACGAGCGACAGCAGCACCAGGAACGCGACGACCAGGACTCCGGTGGGCAGCCGCGCGCCGAGGGACTGCACGTAGCCGGCGATGACGCGCGAGCCGGTGGCCATGGACGTCAGGCCAGAGGCCGCCACGCCCAGGCCGATGACATACGAGATGAACGGGGCCCGGAAGGCACGATGAACGACATAGGGCGCGCCCGCGGCGCGGGGATAGCGCGAGCCGATGTTGGCGTAGCTCAACCCCGTCAGCAGGGCGACGACCATCGCCAGGGTGAACGCCAACCAGACGGCGTTGCCCATGATGCCGGCGGCCTTGCCAATCAGACCGTAGATGCCAGCCCCGAGCATGTCCCCCACGCCGTAGACCATCAACGCCGCGAGTCCCATGCGCCGGACCAGGGTCGGCTGCGAGGAAGGTGTGTCTTCACCATCGGCCATGACCGGACGTCATACACGGGGGGGTTGTCCGGTGGACCCGCCTTCGCGGCCAGCTGTCAGGAAGACGCCAGCTCCGTCCCGAGGAGTGGACATGGCGCGCAACTCCCACCCCGCGAGCTGGCATCATGAACGGCATGAGGAAGGTGCTCTGGCTCGCGGGCTATCTCTGGGCGCTCCCGGTGACGATGGTGGGGCTGCTGTTGACCCTGCCCTTCGCGCAGCTCGACTCGGTGGACGAGGAGGGAATCCTCCACTTCGTCGTCGTGCCGGGCAGTCCCATCGGTTGGTACATGCGCCACTTCCGCATCACCGCCTTCGCGGTGGGCGCGGTGGTGGCCTACGCGGGAGCGGACGGCCCCAGGCAGGTCCGGCTGATGCGTCACGAGCGCGCGCACGTGGTGCAGACCCTCTTCCTCGGCCCGCTGTTCCTTCCCCTCTACGGCCTCGCCTCGCTGTGGCAGTTCGCGCGCGGACGCCATCCGTACCGGGACAACTGGTTCGAGGTCCAGGCACGCGCGGCGGAGGTACCGGGCTATCGCGCACTGCGCCTGGTGCGCTGAGCGCCCCGTGTGAGCTTCAGGCCGGAGCTCCGGAATGGGCGAGGGGCACGGTGAAGAAGAAGGTGCTGCCCTGACCCGGCTCGCTGCTCACGCGGATCCTCCCGCCATGTGCCTCGATGAGGCCCTTGGCGATGGACAACCCGAGCCCCGCCCCGCGGCGGTCCGCCCGGTCGAGCTGCCAGAAGCGATCGAAGATGCGCTCGACCGCCTCCGGGGAGATGCCCGGACCGGTGTCACGCACGAAGAAGCAGACCGCCCCGTCCTCCACCCGGGCCCCGACCCGCACCTCACCTCCAGGCGGGGTGAACTTCAGCGCGTTGCCCAGCAGGTTGGAGAAGACTTGCAGGAGCCGGTCCCGATCCGCGAGCACGGGCGGCAACCCTGGAGTCTCCCCGAGCACCAGCTGGACCGCTCCGGCCTGGGGGCGGGCCGCCTCGACGGCATCCCGGAGGAGGGCCCCGGTGGATTGTGGACTCGGGTGGATGGACAACTGCCCCGCCTCCATCCGGGTCACGTCCAGCAGGTCGTCGATCAACCGGCTCATGCGCCGGGCGGAGGAGAGGATCGTCCCCAGCAGCTCCGGGCTCCGATCGCCGTTCCCGCCACCGCGCGCTTCCACCTGGCGCTGCATCAACTGGGTGCTGAGGACGATGGCGTTCAAGGGGCTGCGCAGATCATGGGCCACGATGCCCAGCACCTCGTCACGCGCCTGGGTGGCGCGGCGCGCGGACTGGTACAGGCGCGCGTTCTCGACCGCCAGACTGGCGAGCCGCCCCAACCCCCGCGCGAACTCCAGGTCCACCGCGTCATAGGCGCGCCCGGGCGCGGAGGAGATGAACAAGAGGGCCCCGAGAGGACGCTCGCCCGCCACGAGCGGAATGCACATGAGCGAGCGAGGCTCCAATCGTTGGAGCAGTGCGAGGTGCTCGGGGCCCTGCGACATGGCCGTGAGCTGCTCCGCCGACACGTGGGGAACGAGCAGCGGCTCCCGGCGCATCATCACTTCGTGCACGAGACGGGGCTGGTGCATCCCGAGGGGAATGCGCTGGACCGCCGCCGCCAGCTCCTGCTGCTCGGGCATGCGATGGGCCACCTCGGCCCGGCGCACCTGTTCGCCTTCCAGCAGGTAGACGATACACCAGTCCGCGAGTGACCGCACCGCGACATGGGCGACACTGGAGAGCGTCCGCTCGATGTCCAGGGAGGAGGAGAGGATTTCTCCAGCCCTCGCCAGGAAGCGTTGCTCCTCCTCCACCCGCTTGCGGACGGAGACGTCCCGCAGGATGGCCGTCAGGATGCGTCTGCCGTCCACCTCGAGCTTGGAGATGGCCGCCTCGGCGGGAAACTCCTCCCCATTCTTGCGCAGGCCCAGGACGAGCCGGCGCTCCCCCATCCCCCGGGCCTGCTCGTGCCCCGCGGCGAAGGCTTCGACGAGCCGATGGTGGTTGGCCCTGAAGCGCTCCGGGATGAGCCTGTCGAACGGCTGTCCGAGCACCTCCGACGCGCTGTAGCCGAAGATGGCCTCGGCCCCGGAGTTGAAGATGGTGATGCGCTGCGCCTCATCGATGGAGATGATGGCATCCACGGCGATGGAGACGATGCCCGCGAACCGGGCCTCCGAGGCCGCGCGTTCCGCGGCGTTCCGCTCCGCCACCTCCCGGGCCTCGCGGGTGCGGCGGACCTCGCGCACCACGAACACCGCCTGCGCCACCAGGACCGACATGGCGAAAGGCACCCCCAGCAGGTACACCCGCACCGCACGGTCGATCCACTGGCGGGCCTCGTGCCGCGCGGACTCCATCTCTTCCCGCCGGGAGCGCACCAACAGCTGGAGCTCCTCGTCCATCTCCTGGCGCGCGAACGCATGCTCCGCCTTCAGATGCTCGGCATCCAGGGCCCGCTCGGCGGCAATAGTGTAACGACGCAGTGCGTCTCGCTCCCGCTGCACCACCTGGAGCACCACCACGAGCCCCGCCACCGCGATCAACACGGGGATGAGCACCATCGCGGCGGTGGTGGAAACCAATCGGTACATGTTCCGGCCAGGCGTCGTGCCCCCGGCCCCCCCTTCGACAACGGATACACGAACGGTGCCCACACGCTCGTACCGCGAAACGGCGCACCACCTCCATGCGACAGGGGGACGACACGACTGATGCATGGGAGACGCCACCGACCCGGGCCCGCACTTCTGCCGCACCGCGTTGTGTTCCGTAAGTCTTCACCAGGAAACACTTGGGCGTGGGCTTATTGGGATTACAGGCCTCCCAATCATTTCTTATTCTGCAAGTTTTCTGTTATATCCACGCTGCCGGCGAATCAGCCGAGCCCCCGCTTCACGAAGTAATCCCGACATTCCAGGAGCCGTCATGTTCTCTCGTATCAACGGGCAAGGGGTCTCCCTTGCCGTTGCGCTCGCGGCCAGCCTCACGGTGGGCAGCGACGCACTCGCGAGCACCATCAACCAGAACGTTTCGTGGACCCTCAACCGCAGCGGAGCGACCTCGACGTACCGCGTCGTGGCGTATGGTGATTCCATCTTCGCGGGCTACAACGGCTCGCTGAGCAGCGTGGCGCGGCGCTCGGCGCCGAACGTGGAGGCGGAGTACCTGGCCAAGGACTTCAACTCCAACATCGAGATCTACCGCCGCACGAAGTCGGGCGCGGTGGCCAGCGACATCTACAACAACAAGATCGTCTCCGAGCGCTCGTACATGCAGACGAGCAACACCCGCGTGGTGATGTTCGAGATGTGCGGCAACGACTACCTGCAGGCGCGCTCTGCCTTCACGGACCAGACGGGCACCTGCAGCTATTCGGGCCTGGACACGGCGCTGGCCAACTGCACCTCGTATACGGAGAAGGCCATGCAGGCCATCAACACGTATGCGACGGCGGCCAAGTCGAAGATCGTGATGAACATCTACTATCCGGGCTTCGACGCGGACAACGTGCAGACCAACTGCACGGATCCCACGACCGGGACCAAGATCAACAAGCGCGGCAAGTTCCTGCCGTACCTGGCCAAGAGCAACTGGCGGACGTGCAACCTGGCGGAGAAGTACGGCTTCAAGTGCGCGGATGCGTTCGCCGAGTACATGGGAGCCGACTACGACTCGAACGGTGACGGGCAGATCGACCAGGACGCGCTGCGCTACCGCACGGGCGAGACGGAGGCGGCCTACGTGACGCGCATCACGTCCACGCTGGCCTCGACGCTGCGCGACGCGAACACGCACTTCGCCAACTCGAGCACGAGCTACGACTACATCCAGTCGGACAACACGCACCCGACGTACTACCTGTCGTCGACGGTGTCGGTGGGCTTCTTCGGTGGAACGGGCTCGGGCTCGGGCGGAGCGGACTTCACGGACGCGCAGATCGTGAACGGGCAGAACCCGCAGTGGAACAAGTGGGGCCACGAGCGCGCGGGCTACATCATGTCGCTGCTGGATCCGGCGGCGCCGTAACAAGAGAAGCACGCGGGCAAACACCCCCGCCCCAACCCCCTCCCTCTCCCTCTCCCTCTGGGAGAGGGTCGGGGTGAGGGTATGAGTCACCGTCCTCCCCTTCCGAGTGGAAGAGGAGGACACCGGGCATCGAGGAGCGGGAGCCGGGTGATAGGGTGCGAGCCCACCGGATGACCGCGCCCCTCACGCTGGCCCCCTCCCCGACACCCGCCTCCGAGTCAGAAGGATGGCTCGCGCCCATGGCCCTGGCGGGCCATGCGCTGCTGGGCCTGGCACTGGCGCGGACGCGAGGGCACTACAACGGCGACTTCATCTTCCTGGTCGGAGGAATCCTGCTGCTCTGGCTGGTGGGACTGAGCGTCTCGCGTCCGGCGAGGGCGGAGGTAGCCCGAGCGCGGACCCGGGCCTGGGCGTGGGGAGTCGCCGCCTTCTTCACCCTGTACAACCTGGTCCTCGAGCCGGGAACCAACCTGAGCGCGGGGGTGGACCTCCGGCCCTTCACGCTGCTGGGAGGACTCGCGGTGCTGCTCGTGGGGAGCTGCGCGGTGCCGGCGACCTCCGACTCACGGACGGCCCGGCGGCTGCACAGGGTGCGCACGGTGGGCGTCTTCGTCCTTCCGCTCCTGCTCGGGTGGCAGCTCATCGCCGCGTCCCCGGCGCCGCACATCGACGTCTGGGAGGTCCACCAGCAGGGCGCGCGAGCCCTGCTGAGCGGCCAGCCGGTGTACGGCGGGGCCCTGCGGACCGTGGACTCCTACAGCTTCGCGAGGGAGATCGACGCCTACGCCTACCCGCCGCTCAACCTGCTCCTCACCACGGCCGCGTATGCCGTCACGGGGGAGACGCGGCACGCGCAGCTCGCCTGTCTCCTGCTGGGAGCCTTCTTCTTCTGGCGGGCCGCGCGGCGCCGGGTGGAGGCGGGGAATCCGCTGCCCGAGCTGCTGGTGGCCTGTCTCGTCTTCCACCCGCGAGGGCTCTTCACCCTGGAGCAGGCCTGGGGCGAGCCGCTCGCGCTGCCCTTCCTCGGGGCCTTCGTCTACTACCTGGGAGAGGGCCGGAAGACGGCCGCCGCGGTGGCGCTGGGCCTGCTGTGCGCGACGAAGCAGCACTTCGTGCTGTACCTGCCCCTGGTGCTGCTGCTGCCCGGCCCGACCTGGCGTGGCGCGGCCCTCGCCGTGGGGACGGCGGCGGCCACCTTCGTCCCCTTCCTGGCGTGGACGCCGGGAGGGCTGTGGAGGGACCTGGTGGTGCACCACCTCACCAACCCCTTCCGGCCGGACTCGCTGTCGCTGACGGCGTGGTTCCTCCACCGGGGCCAGTCGCTGCCGGGCTGGCTGGGGTTCGCGGGGGCGCTGGGCGTCTGGGCCCTGGCGCTCCGGCACCGCCGCCGGGGGCCGGAGGTGCTGCTGCTGGGGAGCGCCCTCGCCTTCGGGGTCTTCTTCTTCCTGGGCCGGCAGGCGTTCTGCAACTACTACTACCAGGTGGGCGCCACGGTGCTCGCGGCGGTCATCGCCTCGCTGGGGAGCCACCCGGCGGCGGGAAGCGAAGCGGGCCTGCCCGGAGGCTCGGAGCGGGCGGGTGCGGCCGGTGCCCGGAACGAGTCCTTCAACATCCCGGGTGTTCCTGTAGGGTGCGAGACATGAGTCAGAAGCTGGAGCTTCGAGGGAAGTGGACCCTCGTCACCGGAGCCTCGTCGGGGCTGGGCGTGGAGATCGCCCGGTCGATTGCCAGGGACCATGGCGGCAACGTGCTGGTGGTGGCGCGGAGGCGCGACCGGTTGGAGGCGCTGTGCGAGGAGCTGCGCTCGCGCCATGGGGTACAGGCCGCCTGCATCACGGCCGACCTGTCACGCCCGGAGGACGTGGAGCGTGTCTTCACCGAGGCCACGCACGAGCGGGACATCCACGCTGTCGTGTTCAACGCCGGGGTGACGTACTGGGGCGAGGCGCTGAAGCTGGGCTGGAGCGAGTTCCAGGCCATGCTGAACACCAACGTCACGAGCATGGTGCGCCTGTCCACGCTCTTCATGAGCTACCTGGTCGAGCGGGGGACGAAGGGCGGGCTGATGCTCGTGTCGAGCATGGCGAGCATCATCCCGGTGCCGTACCAGGCGGCCTACAGCGGCACCAAGGCCTTCGTCACCAGCTATGGACAGGCGCTGGCGCAGGAGGTGCGGCACACGGGCGTGTCCGTCACGGTCTTCGTACCGGGCGGCATCTCCACGGAGATGCTGGACAGGACGGGGCTGTCCAACCGCTTCAAGGCGGGGGAGCTGGGGATGATGACGGCCGAGCAGGCCTCGGCGCACGCGGTGCGGGCCTTCATCCACCGCAGGGAGCTGTACGTGCCCGGGCTGCTCAACCAGACGCTGGCCCTGGCCGCGAGGATGCTCCCGCGGGGCTTCCTGGCCCAGCGCACGGCGGCCCTCTACCGCCCCGAGCCCTGAGCGCCTCACACGTGCCGGGGCCGGCGCCAGAAAGGTGGACGCCAGTGCCCGCGCTTCTCGAGCTGCGCGGCCACATCCCCCTTCAAGGGCAGGCCGAGACGCTCGCGCCGCAGGAGGAGTAGCTCGCGGATGACGATCTGACAGGTGCCCACGATGGGCACCGCGAGGAAGGCCCCGAGCACCCCGGCCAGCTCGGCGAAGAGGATGATGCCGAGCAGTGTCACCAGCGGGTTGAGGGCCACGGTGCGCTTGTAGACGATGGGCGCCAGCGCGTGGTTCTCGAACTGCTGGTAGAGCACGGCGAAGACGAAGACCGCCGCCGCGTCCCAGCCGCTCCCCGAGGCGAGCGCCACCAGGCAGATGACCGCGCCGGCCATGGTGGCGCCCAGCAGGGGAACGAGGCTGCCCAGTCCGGAGAGGATGCCGAGCGGCAGGAAGAAGGGCACGCCGAGGATGGCCAGGAAGAGGGTGGTGCAGGTGGCGTTCACCACGGCGATGAGGCCCAGTCCGCCGATGTAGCCCCCCACGGAGTTGTACACCTTGCCCAGCACCCGCTCGTAGCGCTCCCGGTGGGCGGGGAGGGACTCGGCGAGCAGCCCCCGCACCACCCTGCCACCGTAGATGAGCATGAAGATGACGAGGAAGAGCACGGTGACGAAGGCGCCTACCCCGGCCAGCACGCTTCCCACCACGCGCAACGCCGGATCCACCGCCCGCTGGAAGAGCCCCGAGCCCCCCTGGCCGAGCGCCCCCAGCCGCTGATCGATCTGGATGCGTGCGTCGAGCCACTTGAAGAGACTGGCCTCGTGGATGCGCGCGTTGAGCTCCGGCAGGCGCGCGGCCAGCTCCCGGACCTGCGCCACCGCGGAAGGGATGACGAGGAAGCTCGCTCCAACGAGCGCTCCCAGTATCACGAACATCACCACCCCGACGGCCAGGGACCGCTTCAGCCCCCACTTCTCCAGGCGCTCCACGCCGTGGTTGACCGCCACCGCCAGGAGGATGGCCGTCACGCACAGGGTGAGGGTGACGATGCCGTGGATCAGCAGGTAGATGGCCGCCAGAACCCCCACCACCGTGGCGCAGATGGTGAGCACGGTCTTCACCGTCACCTGAGAACGCGGCACCGGCACCGGCTCGCGATCATTCACCGGCTCGACCGGCGGTCGAACGGGCCTGTCTGAATCCACGCCCCCTCCCTTCCTCACACATGGGCTCCGCGAAAGCTGGGTCTCTGTCGACCCGAACGGCAGTGCACTCCGCCGGGGCGGCGACCGCCCGCCTGGCCGGCCGCCCTCCCCTCCGGGCCCACCGCTCCCCGCGGCTCCGGAAAGCCAGGCCGGAGCCTCCGCCCGGAAAAGCACCACACCCATTAAATGCAACTTGATTGCATTTGAATCCACGTGGCACATTTCCGTTCGCACCAGGCAGTTCCCCCCTCAACCGAGGAGTCGCACCATGAAGAACCCGTTCAAGAAGAGCCTGCTCCTGGCAGGCGTGTCCCTGCTGCTCGCCGCCTGCGGTGGCACGGAGGCGGAGCCCACGCGCGGCGAGCTGGAGACGCAGCAGAGCGGCCTGCTGGCCGCCTGCACCGAGACGGAGGAGCTCACGGAGGTGGTCGAGCACGCGTGCATCCACGCGGAGCTCGGACCCTTCCAGAACCTGACGGCCGCCGCGCTGGGAACGGTTCCCTTCGTGGACGTCAACCTGCCGCACACCGGCTACGTCATCACCCTGCCGGCGAACAGCTCCAGCTGCGGCTGGGGCGGCTCGGTCAACTTCATCCCGGAGGAGTCCGGCGAGTTCGCCTTCCTGCTGTCGCGCTACCCCGGCCTGCGCATCTTCAACGGCACCACCGAGGTGGGCCTCGAGTGCCGCTTCCAGGTGCCCACGGAGGTCTGCGGCGCCCTGCGCAACGCCATCATCGCGGACCTCGAGGCCGGCGTGGAGTACCGCCTCGAGTTCCAGACGCTCAAGCAGAGCAACGCCCAGTTCACCCTCGTCGTCGAGGAAGCCGCCCACCACGATCACCAGGAGTAGTCCCTCCCCGGGCCACCAAGGCCCGGCCGGGGTCCGTGGGCCGGCGCGCCCGCGGACCCCTCCGCCCCATTTCCTTTCGCGACACACATGCATCCGAGTTGCATTTGATACGCCCATGCATGTAGGAAATCCGTCATGCGATCGACCCAACGTTTCCTCGCTCGGGCCGTCTGTGCGGTGGCACTCGCCGCCTGTGGCCAGCCCCCCGGGCCCGAGACCGAACCGCCGCAACCGCAGGGGCAGACGGACCCGTGCGCGCCCCACGGACACATCCACCGCGAGCCCACGGGCGACTGGTGCCACTGTGATCGCGGCTACCTGGCGGCGGCACAGGGCCTGTCATGTCAGCAGGATCCGAACTACGTCCCCCGGGATGGATTCGACTTCGGTGACAACGGCCAGCACGCGTGCTGGCACGTCACCAACGGGCCCTTCGCCCTGGTGACCGCGGCGTTGGACCGGCAGCCCCGCGTGGACGCCTTCCACACGTACTACACCGTCAAGCTCCGCCCGGAGAACGGACAGTACGTGGGCACCTTCAACTTCAAGGGCTACGCCACGGGCGACTTCGTCCTCTACCTGAGCGACGCCAGCGTCCCCGTCGCCGTGCGCGAGGGGACGAGCGTCCTGCAACCCGTGGCCACCGCGCCCATCCCCCAGGACATCCGCGACGGAGTCTGCCAGGGCGGCCTGGTGGGAATGGTGGGCTACGAGCTGACGGACAAGGTCCAATACACCGTCACGTTCGGCCCCACCCCCCTGCCCGAGCTGGGGCTGGTCATCGAGCACCTGCAGTAATCGAGCGCGGCGAAAAGCCAGGCAGCTATTGCAACTCAGTTGCACATGCGTCATCACTGGAGATGCCGAGGAGCGCGCGGCCATCGTGCGAGGCACAGCGCCGCTCCCGGTTCACCTGAAAGGGACAAACCATGAAGATGACGATGCGAAACATCGGCGGTGCGCTCATCGGCCTGTCGCTGGCGGCCTGCGGCCCGGGCCTGGAGGAGGAGCAGGACACCTCGTGGCAGGAGCAGGGGCTCGAGGCCGGCTGCACGGCGCTCGGCTCCACCATCAGCTCGCACTCCTGCGTGCACTCGACCAACAGCGCGGACCACGTGAGCGTGACGGCGACGAGCGGCCTGACCTCCTCGACGCCGAGCATCAACACCGCGCACAAGCAGTTCGACGTGACCCTGCCGGCCAGCGCCGCGGGAACGGTGAAGTTCCAGCCGGCCACCGCGGGCTCGTGGGCCTTCTTCCTGACGCAGAACACCGCCATCACGGTGAAGGACAGCGCGGGCAATACGCTCAGCTCCGCGCTCACCCACTCCGTGAGCGGCTGCGCGCTGACGAAGGTGGCCGTGTTCAACCTGAGCAGCACCACCACCGCGTATCAGGTGGTGCTGGGGCCCGCGTCGGGCAACCTGGTGGGCGTGGTCGCCGAGCGCGTGGAGGACTACACCGTCCGCTACTACCAGGACTCGGATGCTGACGCCTGGGGCAACAGCAGCGTCTCCGTCCTCACCGCGTGCGTGCCGCCGGCCGGCTACATCACCCAGCGCTACGACTGCAACGACGCGAACGCCAGCATCAACCCCTCGGCCGCGGAGATCACCGGCAACAGCGTGGACGAGAACTGCAATGGCTCGCTGACGAACTAGTCACTCCTGAAGCAGCGGGCGAGTGCCCGCGAGCCGGGGCGGCCTCCTTCCGAGGCCGCCCCGGTGCCATTTCCCGCGAGGAATTCCAAACGATGCGCTCCTTCCCTGGCAATGCCCTGCTCACCGCCTGTGCCCTGGCCCTGACGGCCTGCAACGACGATCCACCGCCTCCCCGCCCCTTCCCGGCGGACACCGAGGCCCCCACCGTGACGGCCACCTCCCCCGCCGAGAGCGCGGAGGGACTGCTCCCGGGTGCCACCACCGAGGTGTCCATCACCTTCAGCGAGCCCATGAACCCGGAGGCGGGCACCCTGGTGCCGTCGGGAGGGCTGACGCTCGGCACCGCCACCTGGTCGGACAGGACGCTGAAGGTGCCCGTCACGAGCATCCGCCATGACGACGCCCACGCCCTCGAGCTGAAGGGCTTCCGGGACGTGGCGGGCAACGCACTGGACGGCACGGCCTTCCTGGGCGATGGCCGGCTGGATTTCCGCACCACCTCGGATCGCCCCCGCCCGGCCGTCGCCTCCGCGAGCCCGGCGGAGGGGACCCAGGAGCTGTACCCCGTGGAGATGTATTACGACGCCTCGGCGAGCCGTCCGGGCACGTACTTCCACAAGGTGCTCACCGTGACGTTCACCGAGGCCATGAACCCGGCCTTCGCGCAGGTGGAGCTGGTGAACCGCACCGACTCCAGCCTCCCGCCGCGCGCCTTGACGGGACAGTGGTCACCCGATGGCCTCACGTTGACCGTCCGCGTCTCCGCCCCCGACGAGGGAGGACCGCCGCTGGAGGAGGAGTCCGCGTACACGCTGGATCTCTCCGCGCTGAGGAGCGCCGCCGTGGGCAACCGACTGGACGCCACCCCCGTCCTGGGTGACGGCAAGCTGGACTTCACGACCGGCAAGCGCGACGGCCACCTCGAGCACGCCTGCACCCATACCCTCGCCAGCACGGCGGAAGCCCTCACGGCCGCTCCCGCGCGCCCTCCCTTCGGGTTCCCGCCCCCGACGGGCGTGGGCCACACGCGCTACCGGCTGACCCTCCCGGGAGAGGGCCCTCACGAGGGCTATACGGAGCTCATCTCCAAGCCCGCCGAGGACGAGGACATCGTGCTGTACCTCGGCCAGGAGCTCCAGGTGGGTGCCTATGACGATCTGGACGGCTTCGAGGTTCTCGTGGAGCTCCGTGCCGCGCCTCCGGCCTGTGCTGGCATCACCCACCGGGCGCGCTTCAGTGCGGCGATGGGAAACCGGAGCTACATGCTGCACTTCGGTCCCACCGAC